>KV835897.1 GCA_001838165.1 Actinomyces sp. HMSC035G02
AACCCTCCACCAACTCTTTTTGTCCTTTAACCCCACGCGCACGCGACACCCCTCCCCTGTTCCGCAGCACAACAGCCCTCTTCACGACATCGGCGATGCTACCTGGGTGTGAATGACGAAGACATCCGATAGCACGTACCGCACGCATCCGCCTCCATGTGATTGGAACTCGGCTGTACGCACCCATTAGAACTCCTACGTGGAGGGTGACACTCCATTAAACAGCGGGTCTTCTTCGTTAAGAGGTGGTCGCTTGACGCAAGACTTGATCCCATCAACATGCTCATTCAGACTCGCCGATACGAGATGCCACATTGGGTCTAGCACAAAGTCAACGCCGCGTCTACGCGCATACTTTGCAGCTGGTACGAAGTCAGAGTCTCCGGATATGAGAATTATCTGGGTAACTAGATCGCGTTCAACGAGAGACGCAATGTCGAGGCCAATTCGCATGTCAACACCCTTCTGGGTGATGTTGAGCCGTACGTCACGATCAGTCAGACTTTCAATCGATCGCTTGCCTGCACACAGATCTTTCAGCACACCCGGACGTAAGACATATTCCCCTGCAGTTGCTAGTTCTTCACCTCTGCGCAGAGCAACTTTTCGTTTCGTCACCAGCCTTTCAATAAAAGATGTCATCCAACGATACTGATCACTCTGCTCGAGATTGATCGCACGCTGCGTAACAGGGTTGTAGACAACCTTCGTTGATGGCGGGCAATCGTAGTAGAAGATTCGGTAGAGGCTAGCTTCTTCCTTACTTCCTTTGTTCAGATGACGCATGCAATAGGAAAAGAGCTCATCTGCGCGCGCTTCAGGATCCTTGTTGCCGAAGAGTTTCTTGGCCTGTAGACGATAGAAACCGCCGTCCACAAGGATTGCAGTACGTTCGGAAAAAATGGCCACGCTGCCGCTCCTAAGTAAAGTTAAAGCCAGTCATCGGCATCTCCATATCAGCGGAGGGTCAACGGCTGGCTTCGCTAACTAAATCTTAACACTTTGCGCCGCATATGTCGCTGTTTTGTCTGTGGTTTGAAGGGATAACACAGTTACGATCACCATACGGAATGCTGATCCCTATCGACGTATAGGGGCTCTGATTCAATACTTCCTAGCCATGGACGGACACGGAGTCAACATGAGCTATCGTCCGGCCACTGTTCAGGGTGCAAAGTGCCGGAAGGACTGGGAGAGCACCTCGAGGCTGGACCCGGACTCGGTGCCCGTGGGCGGTGGCGGGGCCTGGCCGGGCTTCGAGGCGACGCGCCGAGCGAAGCTCGCGGCGCGGACGGCTCGCGGGCGGGCCGCCGCCCACGGGCACACAAAGCAGCCCGGCCGACACAGCGACCAGGCCTACCGGGCAGACTACGCTCAGCGGACGGCTCGCGGGCGGGCCACCGCCCACGGCGCAGCCCGGCCCAACAGAGCACACGCGGCGCCCGGAACACCCGCGGCGCCAGCGACACCACAACCAATGTTTCACGTGAAACATCTGCCCAACCACCGGCCCCGTTACCCCGTATGGCCAGGAAAGTGGCACACTTGACCTATACGGTTCTATGTAGCTTCATGCAAAGGATGGCATGCCTTGACTCAGCCTTCGACCAACGGCGGCACCCCCGCCTCGTCCGGGCGCACGCCCGCGCAGGGAAACCGCCTCGACCCCTGGTACGACGTCTACGCGGACCGCGCGCACAACCTGCGCGCATCCGAGATCCGAGCTCTGTTCTCGGTCGTGTCGCGCCCCGAGGTCGTCTCCCTCGCTGGCGGCATGCCGAACCTGAAGGACCTGCCCCTCGATAAGCTTGCGGCATCCGCGGAGAAGCTCATCCGCAACCACGGCGCGCAGGCCATGCAGTACGGCAGCGGCCAGGGCTGGGAGGTGCTGCGCGAGCGCATCACCGAGGTGATGAGCTACGACGGCATCGTCGGCGCCGACCCTGATGACGTTGTGGTCACGACGGGCAGCCAGCAGGCACTCGACCTCGTCACCGAGCTCTTCGTGAACCCCGGCGATGTCATCCTCGCCGAGGCCCCCTCCTACGTGGGCGCGCTGGGCGTGTTCCGCGCGCGCCAGGCGGACATCGTGCACGTGCCGATGGACGAGCACGGCATCATTCCCGAGGCCCTGGTGGAGACGATCCGCGACGTGCGCGCCTCGGGCCGAACGATCAAGTTCATCTACATCATCCCGAACTACCACAACCCCGCCGGCGTCACGCTGTCCGCCGAACGCCGCCCGATCATCGCCGAGATCTGCCTGCGCGAGCACGTCCTGATCGTCGAGGACAATCCCTACGGCCTGCTCGGCTTCCACAACGATCCCCTGCCGGCCATCGCCTCGTACAGCCCCGAGGGTGTCGTCTACCTGGGTTCCTTCTCGAAGATGTTTGCCCCTGGCTTCCGCATCGGCTGGGCGTACGCCCCGCACGCGATCCGTGCGAAGCTGGTCCTGGCCCTCGAGTCCGCGATCCTGTGCCCGTCGATGGTGGGCCAGATGGCGATCGCCGACTACCTGAGCAACTACGACTGGTACGGCCAGGTCAAGTCCTTCCGCTCGATGTACGCGGAGCGCTGCCACGCGATGCTCACCTCGCTCGAGGAGTACATGCCCTCGTGCACGTGGACCGTCCCCGACGGCGGCTTCTACACGTGGGTGACGCTGCCCGAGGGCCTCGACGCGAAGGCCATGCTGCCGCGCGCCGTGCGCGCCCAGGTCGCGTACGTGTCGGGCACGGCGTTCTACTACGACGGTTCAGGCTCGAACCACCTGCGCCTGTCCTTCTGCTACCCCACTCCCGAGGACATCCGCGAGGGCGTGCGCCGCCTCTCGACGGTCGTCAACGCGGAGAAGGAAATCGTCGACATGTTCGGTACGGCTTCGGGCAACGAGGCCGGGGCCGGGTCCGATCGCTAAGAGTTACCTGAGGAGACACACCCATGGCTACCAAAGTCCTGATCATCGCTGGCGGTCTGACGCACGAGCGTGACGTCTCGGTTCGTTCGGGCCGTCGCGTCGCGAATATCTTGACGCAGATCGGCTACGAGGTGCGTATTTCCGACGTTGACGCGTCTCTCGCGAAGGCTATTGAGTCCTTCTCGCCCGATGTCGTGTGGCCGCTGGTGCACGGCTCGATCGGCGAGGACGGCTCCCTGCAGTCGTTCCTGGAGTCGGTGGGAATCCCCTTCGTTGGTTCGTCGTCGGTGCAGGCGATGCTCGCCTCGAACAAGCCCACTGCGAAGGCTCTGCTGGGCTCTGCGGGCCTCGCAACGCCCGGCTGGGTGACGCTTCCGCAGGCGATTTTCCGCCAGCTGGGGGCCTCTCACGTGCTGTCTGCGCTCGAGGGCTCGGTGTCCTTCCCCGTCGTCATTAAGCCGACGGACGGTGGCTCCGCGCTCGGTATTTCGACCGCACAGGACGCCAAGGCACTGCGCCGCGCGATGGTGGATGCCTTCGCTTACGGCCAGCGCCTGATGGTCGAGCAGCGCATTGATGGCCGCGATGTGGCCGTTTCCGTCGTCGATCTGTGGGACGGCCCCGTGGCACTCCCCCCGGTCGAGGTGTCCACGGATCGTGGCCGCTACGACTACGACGCTCGCTACACCACCGACGAGACCGAGTACTTTGTGCCCGCACGCCTCTCCGACGAGCTGCTCGCTGACCTGCAGGCCGCGGCCGTCGAGGCCCACACGACGCTGGGTCTGCGCGACCTGTCCCGCATGGATTTTGTGGTCGACGACGAGGGCACCTGTTGGTTTATCGACGCGAACGTCGCACCCGGCATGACGGACACGTCGCTCCTCCCCCAGGCGGCAGACGCCGTTGAGGACTCGTCCTTCGCGCAGCTGTGCGCTGACATTGTGGACTTCGTGGCCGGCGGCCGCGACGTGCATAGCGTCGAGTACGTCATCGACGACGAAGGCACCGGTGTCATCCTTGACGACGAAGAGGGAGTCGCTGTCATTATTGACGAGGCGACTGCGGAGTAATCGCTTATTCAACGCATTGTGGGCCCGGGAGGATGATCCTCCCGGGCCCACATGTTTCACGTGAAACATCGTCCACTACGAATTCGCGCACTCCGACTTGCGACAGTCACACACGATGAAAGTTGCACACGAGGCAACAGCATTCCTCGAACCGAGCAAAAATTCGTTCTGTGTACGCCTCTGTGTCGTTTTCGCGATCCGAACCGAGATCCAGTATCGCCGACACAAAGCCTCTCAGAAAAGCACTCCGAGCTCTTTCAAACGCGTTTCAGCGTCCGCAGCACCCTTCCAGACGATACCCTGAACGCCCAGGAGCTCGGCAGCGCGAACGTTCTCGCGGCGGTCATCGATAAAGACGACGTCCTCGTGCGGCACGTCGAGACGCACGAGGACGTCACGATAGATACCGCGCGACGGCTTGCAGATGCCGTAGTCGCACGAGAAAGCGAAGAAATCGAAAAGGCTTCCCCACTCGGAACGGCGAATCGCCTTCGCGATGGGATACGGCGCGTTGGACAGAATTCCGACACGCACAGCCTGGCGCCGGAGCCGGCGCACCAGATCAAGAGTCTGCTCGTTTGCCGTCGTCATACGTGAAGCATCGAGTGCGACAAGCTCTTTCAACAGAGCACTGGAAGGCTCAGGCTGCCCGCAGTCCCCAGCGATACGGTCCCAAAATTCGCGATCGGACATTCCAGCGTCATACTCGCCGCGATGGGCCCACATCGCCTGATCGACGAGAGTCGTGAGACCGCGCGAACCATCGCCGAACAATTCGGCGATAGCGCGCGGATCTGGGTGAGCATCCACGAGGACACCACCGACATCGAAAAGCACGGTGCGCGAACTGCCTTGGGCGTTCATGCCTTTCGCTCCTTCTAGTACTGCGAGGACCCGACGGCGGGCCCTTTAAAGGTAGTTTAAGCGTTAATTCATCCGGAGATTAGCTCAGAAAATGTCGCGTATGGAACATACTGTGCGTGATCTGCGAAAAGAACTATGAAGTTAGATCAGTGGAGAATAAGGTCTGCAATTCGCTGGAGATCTTCGGATCCTGCGAACTCGATGACGATACGACCCTTCTTACGCCCCTCCGTGATGGTCACGCGCGTATCGTACGCGTCGGACAGCGCCGACACGACGCTCTCCCCCAGCGCGGACAAAGGACGCTGCTGGCGTGCACGCGGGCGGGGCGTAGCCTTCGCCTTGCCGAGGCGAACGATCTCTTCGGTGGTACGTACGGAGAGACCCTCGGCGACGATACGCTCAGCCAGCCGTTCCATTTCCTCCGCAGTCGACAACGACAGCAGGGCGCGAGCATGGCCCGCGGTGATGACCTGTGCGGCCACCTTCTTCTGGACGGACGGCGGGAGCTTGAGTAGGCGCAGGGTATTGGCAATCTGCGGGCGCGAGCGGGCGATTCGCTTTGCGAGCTCTTCCTGAGTCGCACCGAAATCGGCCATGAGCTGCTGATATGCGCTCGCCTCTTCCAACGGGTTGAGCTGGGCCCGGTGGAGGTTCTCCAAGAGAGCGTCACGGAGCAGATCCCCGTCCTCGGTCTCTCGGATGATTGCCGGAATCGTGGTTTCGCCGGCGAGCTCGGAGGCTCGCAGGCGGCGCTCACCCATAATCAGCTCGTAGCGTGCGTCGGGCTTTTCGGCGAGGAACTCCTTGAGTTTCTCGGACCGACCCTTCGCGGGGATACTACGAACGACGACGGGCTGGAGAACACCGACCTCCTTGATCGAGGCCGACAGTTCCTTCAGATCGTCCTCATCAAAGACCTCTCGAGGCTGCTTCGTGTTTGGGACGATCTGATCGATCGCAATTTCAGCGAAGGATGCACCGGGCACCGGAAGAAGCTCGTGATCGACGGATGTTTCACGTGAAACATTCTGTTCTTCGCGCTTATCTGCTTCGTTCACGGAGGAGCCTGTTGCGGACACACGCGCCGCGCTCTTAAGGGAATCTGAGCCATTGATTCCACCGCCAAGGGCGCTGCGAGAGCCAGCGCCGCGACGTCCACCGGCCGCATCAACGGACGGTATCGACGGGCGCTTCTTCTTCGACGAGGCCGTGCCACGCTTGGGCTGCAAAAGCTCCTTCGCAGAACCTCCACGCTTGCCAGCGGAGCTGCCTTCAGGGAAGAACACGTCCAGGGGACGGGAGGGCGCGGAGGGTGCGTTATGCGGCGTCTGCTCGCTAGCCTGAGGAATGAGAGCGCCAAGCCCACGGCCGAGGCCGGTGTGCTTGCGAGCGCCCTTACGGCCCTCAGACTTCGGTGCTGCATCCGCCATTGCAATACTCCTTCAATTGCGTCGGTTCATTGTTTCACGTGAAACAATGGCATGCGCTCAGCTAGTAAGCGTCTTTGATCACTTTGTTGCACCAATGCTCACACACGGTGACTAATACGTGCCGATCTGCGGAAACATGCGGAAAAATCCGAATGTTTCACGTGAAACAATCACTCCTCAAAGGCTGCAACGCGCTGACACAGCTCCAACGCGGCCTTCCGATACGCGATTGCACCCACGTTGCGGGGATCGTACGTGACGACAGTCTGACCGTAGCTCGGCGCCTCGGAAATGCGCACAGAGCGCGGGATGACGGTCTCAAAAGTGTGGTCCGGGAAGTGCGAGCGAACCTCGCTCTCGACCTCCTCGGAGAGCTTCGTGCGCTTGTCCGCCATCGTGAGCAACATGCCCGAGACACGCAGGCCCGGGTTAAGATCCACGCCGATGCGTTCGACAGTGTTCCACAGCTGGCTGAGGCCCTCCAGGGCGTAGTATTCGGCCTGGATCGGGATCATGACTTCGTCGGCAGCAACCATGACATTGAGCGTCACGAGGCCGAGCGAAGGCGGGCAGTCGATGAGGACGATGTCAATATCAGCGTGCTCGGAGACGTATTCGCGCAGCGCCTCACGCAGTCGATACTCACGGCGCTCGACGTCGACGAGCTCGATCTCGGCGCCGGACAGGTCGATCGTGGCCGGGCACACGACAATACCGTCGATGTCGGGGCACGGCTGCACGACGTCGGCAACGCTAGCTCCGCCGATAATGACGTCATAGGTTGACGGGGTTCCGGCGGGGTGCGGAACGCCGAGCGCGCTCGAGGCATTTCCCTGGGCGTCAGCATCGACAACCAGGACAGACAGGCCTCCCATAGCGAGGCCGGCCGCGAGGTTGACGGCGGACGTCGTCTTTCCGACGCCACCCTTCTGGTTCGCAACGGCGATGATGCGCGTGTGCTCAGGGCGCGGGAACGTTGCGCGCTCGAGCATCGCCAGATCGCGCATGTTGCGCTCGATCTGATTCGACAAAGGGGTGTTGTTGGTACTCACGTGACACCTTCCTAGATACTGCCCCTAGTTTACGGGCAGACGCACACACTTCCAGCACGAAAAGCCCGGGATGCATCCAGGCGCACACAATCTCCGCGCACGGCCCAAAAACAAAGAAAATTTCGTTCTGTAGGATCGATTCTCCCAGCGAAGAGCCGAAACTCGGCAAACCGTCACTCGAGAAAATCCAAATGACAGAACACCACACCTATGTGTCCTCCGTCACACAATAAGAGGAGCGCCGCAGCAACCGCCACGACGCTCCTCTCCCCCACCGGGGACGCGTTACTTGATGCGCGTGCAGACGACCACGTACGTGGACTCGTCCTCCATGATGGAAGGCACCTCGTGGATCTCGGCGCGCAGGTGGTGACGACGGAGCTCCGCCGAGGCCTCGTCCACCTCGATGGGCGCGCGGCGACCCTTGAGGGCCACGAGCGAGCCACCGGGGGCAATGAGCTTCGATGTCATGCGCACGAGCTTGCACATGTTGGCCACGGCGCGGGCGGTGACCACGTCAGCCTTGCCCTTGCCGCGCAGCTCCTCGGCGCGCGCCTGGTGGATCGTCACATTGTCGAGGCCCAGGTCCTCCACGACATCCATGAGCCACTCGACGCGGCGCGCCATGGGCTCGGCCAGGTGCACGTCGAGCTCAGGTCGGCAGGCGGCGATTACGATGCCGGGCAGGCCGGAACCAGAGCCCACGTCGAGGACCTGACGGCCGTCCTTGCGCGGCATGAAGTCCAGGACGGCGGCGGAGTTGACGATGTGGCGCGACCAGATGCGTTCCATGTCGCGCGGGCCGAGGAGACCGCGAATCTCGCCTTCCTCCTCGAGCATGCGCGCGTATTCGGCAACCTCGGCGAAGGCCGGCCCGAAGAAGTCGCGGACGGCCTGCGTGGGCTCTTCTGGGACGAAGGGGTCGCCAACCTGGCGACCCCTTCCCGTCCCGTTCGGGTTCTCACTCACCGTCGGTGTCCTCGGGGAGGATGACCACGCGGCGGTGGGGCTCGGCGCCCTCGGACTCGGAGGTCAGGCCCTCGTCGGCGACCACGTCGTGGCACACCTTGCGCTCAAACGGGTTCATGGCGTCGAGCTTGACGGCCTCCCCAGTGGCGCGCACGCGGGCGATGGCCTCGCGGGTGATGTCCTGCAGCTCTTCCTTGCGCTCGGCGCGGAAGCCGGCGATGTCGAGCATGAGACGCGAGCGCTCGCCGGTCTCGGTCTGGACGGCCAGACGGGTCAGCTCCTGAAGGGCGTCCAGGACCTCGCCGTCTTCGCCCACGAGGCGATCGAGGGCGTCGGGGTCGTCGGCGACGATCTCGACCGAGGCGCGGCCGTTTTCGACGTCGATCTCGATGTCGCCGTCGAGGTCGGCGATGTCAAGCAGCTCTTCCAGGTAGTCGGCGGCGATTTCGCCTTCTTCTTCGAGGCGGGTCAGCTTGTCTGCGTTGTCGTCACTCATGACGTGTCCTCCGTAGTGGGGAATGGGGTCTTGCTGGTGTCCAGGTTACCGGCTGGGGGCCTGGAACCGTGAATCTATGGTGGTCAGCGCTTGTTGCCGCGGCGGCGGGCCTTGCGGCGCTCGATGCGACGGCGCTCGATCTCCTCGGCGCTGAGCGAGCCGTGGCCGGAGGTCGACTCGCTGGCCTCGGACGCGTCCTTCGACGAGGCCTTGGCGGACTCGCGCTCGAGGGTGCGGCGGTCGCGGACCTGCTTCTGGAGCTCGGCGCGCTGGGCGGAGGCTTCCTGCTTGGCAATGCGCTTTTCGACGGCGAGGGCGAGGCCGTGCATCCACTGCTCGTCGGGAAGGGTCGTCCACTTCTGGGTGGCGAGGTTGCGGTAGACGGTGACGATCTCGCCGGCGCTCATGGAGGCGGGGAAGTCGGAGGCGACGTGCTGCTTCTTGGCCTTGGAGCGAACCTCGGCGAGGGTGCGCTCGTTGAGTTCGTCGACGCGCGGGTCGGTGGCACTGTTGCCGAGGGCGGCGCGCTCACGGTCGTAGTTCTGGAAGTAGGGCTTGGCCCATTCCTGGTAGGCGGACTCGCGCGATGCGAGCAGGTCGGCGTAGGCCGGGGAGCCGGGGGTCGGCATGACCTTGATGGTCCAGAAGGACTGGGCGAGGGCCCAGAAAGAGGCGGTCACGGTGTAGATGACGACGCCCATCTGGAAGAACGCGCCGGAGAAGATGAACATCAGCGGCATCACGTACATCATGGAGCGCTGCGACTGGGCCATCGGGTTGTCGCCCATGTCGGGCATGTTGCGCGAGAAGGACAGGCGCATGGAGGCGAACTGCAGGACGACCATGAGGACGATCGCGGCGATGAAGACCGCGACGATCGAGGACTGCCCCCAGGACTCGCGCAGGGTGTGGGAGAGCGGAACGCCGAAGACGGTGGAGTTGACGATCTCGGTGGACACGGACTCGGTCAGCGGGCCGAGGTGGTCGGTGGAATCGCCGCGGTAGGTGTAGGTGCCGGCGGAGATGGAGGAAACCGCGATGATGGCGCGGTACATGCCGAACAGGACGGGCATCTGCACGAGCATGGGCAGGCAGGAGGCAAAGGGCGAGACCTTGTGCTTGCGCTGGAGGGCCTGGGTCTCTTCCATCATCTTCTGACGGCTGACCTGGTCCTTCTTGCCCTTGTACTTCTCCTGGATCTTGCGCATCTCGGGCTGAATGGCCTGCATGGCGCGCGAGGAGCGGATCTGCTTGAGGAACAGCGGGATGATGGCGATGCGCACCAGGACGGTGAGCAGCACAATGGACAGGACCCACGCGATGCCGGAGCCGGAGGACATTCCGAGCAGCACGAGGAGGTCGTGGATCCAGACCCACACGTAGGAGATCGCCCACGCGAAGGGGTGGAGGATTGCGTCGAACATAGTTTTCGCTTTCGCCGTGGCGCGGGAGCGCCGCTGTTTCGTTGTTCCTTAGAGTCCCGAGGCCGTGTCCGGCTCGGTCAGGTCGTGCTCCGGGTCGAGTCCCATGGGGTCGGGACGAACCCAGTTGTCGTGCCCAGCCCAATCCTCGGGTGGGATCCAGGGGTCGGGCTTCCAGCGTCCACGCTCTGGTACGTGGTCCACTCCCCCGTGGCTCCAGGGGTTGCATCTCAGCAACCGCCAAGCCGCGAGGATGAGTCCCTTGATGGGTCCGTGGACGCGAATGGCCTGGAGAGCGTAGGTGGAGCAGCTGGGTGCGTATCGACACCGGGGGCCGAGGGCCGGGGAGATGTAGCGCTGGTAGGCGACGATGGGTGCGGACACGAGGGCGCGTAGCGCCCGGCCCGCCAGGTTCATCGCGCGTCCCACTTGCGCCATGCTCGCGCCATCACGCGGTCGAGGTGTTCGCCGAGTTCCTTGGAGGGCACGCCGAGGGCCTTGTGTGAGGCCCGCACGACGACCCGTGATCCTTCGGGGAGGTCGGCGATCCTTTCGCGCATGAGATGGCGCAGCTGCCGCTTGACGCGATTGCGTCCGTTGGCGCGCTTGATTTCCCGCTTGGGTACGACGAAACCGACGAGGCGACTGTTGCGTTCCTCGTCGGCTCGGACGTGGACGACGACCAGCGGATCCCCTGCTCGCGTTCCTTGTCGGATCGCGGCGGTGAAGTCCGCTGGGTCAACCATGCGGTGCGCGCGCGGCAGCACCGGGGTGTCTCAGGCGGACAGCTTGGCGCGGCCCTTGCGGCGGCGGGCAGCCAGAATGGCGCGGCCGGCGCGGGTCGACATGCGCAGACGGAAGCCGTGCGTCTTGGAACGACGACGGTTGTTGGGCTGGTAGGTCCGCTTGGTGGTCACGGCAATTCTCCTCGGCGGGGAGTGGTTTCCCACTCGGTATCGGTTGGGCTATCGACACGTAAGCACGCGCGATAGCGGGGACGCACGCCCGAAATGGGCGCAAACAAAGACCAAGACTAAGCGGATTGGGGCCACACGTCAACGCGGCGGCGTTACGCACCGCGTCACACACAGTATCCACAGCTGTGCAAATCACTGTGGATCTCATCCGTCCACAGATGGTGGATGACGGAAGTTATCCACAGGCTGAGCGCATTTTTGCTTTCCGCATGCTGATGCGGACCCAAAGTTGTAACTACAAAGCTGTGATTCTGTGATAGTTCTCCACAGCTTCATCCCCAGTCTGTGCATAACATGTGCGCGGACTACACTGCGACAATGTACGAGCGTCACGCACATCACCGAGAAGTCGTGACCGAACTCACCAGTATTTGTGACCGGAGGTTGCCGTGGAGTCGGATTCCCTCACACGCGCGTGGGCTGCGGCCCTGGACGCAGTCCCCACCGACGAGCTGGGGCCCGTCGCCACGTCGATGCTGCGCTCCGCTCGCCCCCTCGGCGACATCGAAGGCACGATTCTGCTCGCCGTCCCCAACGATTTCACCAAGCAGTGGATCGAAGACAAGGCGCAGTCAAAGCTGACAACCGCCCTGTCCGTGCACCTGGGCCGCACCGTCCGCATCGCCATCACGGTCGACCCCACGCTCGAGGTCGTCACGGAGGAAGAGGAAGAGGAGGAGCCAACCCCCGCCGCACCCGCCACGCCTGCGGCCCCTGCCTCGTCGAGTGATGAGGACGAGGAGCACCACTCCCCCGCCCTCGTCACCGCACCCACCGACTCCGGCCCGACCCACCTCAACCCGAAGTTCACCTTCGACACCTTCGTTATCGGCCCGTCGAACCGTTTCGCGCACGCCGCCGCGCTGGCCGCCTCGGAAACCCCGGGCACCGCCTTCAATCCCCTCTTTATCTACGGCGATTCCGGTCTGGGCAAGACGCACCTGCTCCAGGCCATCGGCCACAACGCGCTGTCGATGATGCCCCACCTGAAGGTCCGCTACGTCAACTCCGAAGAGTTCACGAACGAGTTCATCAACGCGATTCGCCTCAATAAGACGGATAACTCCCAGGTCGAGGCCTTCCACCGCCGCTACCGCGAGCTCGACATCCTCCTCATCGACGACATCCAGTTCATCGGCGACAAGGAACAGACGGTCGAAGGCTTCTTCCATACCTTTAATGCGCTGCACAGCGCCAACAAGCAGATCGTCCTGACCTCCGACCTGCCCCCCGCCCAGCTCAAGGGCTTCGAGGACCGCATGCGGTCGCGCTTCTCCTCGGGCCTGCTCGTGGACGTTCAGCCGCCGGACCTGGAGACCCGCATCGCGATCCTGCATAAGAAGGCGGACGCCGAGGGCCTCGAGGTCACTCCTGAGGTGTTCGAGTACGTGGCCTCGCGCATCTCCTCGAACATCCGTGAGCTGGAGGGCGCTCTCGTGCGCATCGGCGCGTGGGCGTCACTGTACCAGGAGCGCATCGACCTGAACCTCGCGCAGATGATGCTCAAGGACTTCGTGTCCAACCCGGACGACAATGAGATCACCGTCAGCCTCATCATGAGCCAGTGCGCCGTCTACTTCGGCGTGACGATCGAGCAGATGGGTTCGTCGGAACGCAGCCACAACGTCGTTGAGGCCCGACAGATCGCCATGTATCTGTGCCGCGAGCTCACCGACCTGTCGCTGCCCAAGATCGGACAGGCCTTCGGACGCGACCACACGACGGTCATGCACGCAAACAAGAAGATTTCGAAGCTCATGAAAGAAAAGCGCGAGACCTTCAACCACGTGTCGGAGCTTACAAACAGGATTAAGCAGAAGGCCAGGGAGTCGTGAAAATGGCGCGGGCGCTGAGATAAGTCGGCGCCCGCGCGAGATTCACAGGAGTTGTGCACAGCTGGTGGACGAACGCGCTCACGCTGTGGAGAAAAGGGCCTCGCCTGTGGATCTCAAAAAGTTGTCATTTGCTTCGTGCACAGGAGGACGTGACGAATCCACAGCCTCGTCCCATAATGACAGCACAGAGATTTGACTGAGATTCCGCCGCATAAGGGAGTTATCCACAGAACTCACAGCCCTTATGATGGAGGGACAGTCAAATGACAAAAATTTTTTCACAGGCCTCCGTACAACAACGACGGCGCCGACGCTACGCGATGGCGCGCGCGAGGCATATTTCCTGCCCCACGTGGGCACACTTGTGGGTAAAGTAGTGTCCGATCCGTTTTGTGTTTTGGAGGCAGCTATGAAGTTCACCGTCGCCCGCGATGTTCTGGCCGAAGCCGTGTCGTGGACCGCCCGCGCGCTCCCCGTGCGTCCGGCCTCGCCGATCCTGGCCGGCGTGCGCATCAAGGCTGAAGGCGACGAGCTGACCCTGTCCTCCTTCGACTACGAGGTCTCCGCAAACTCGCACATCCCCGCCACTGTCGACGAGGCCGGCGAGGTCCTGGTGTCGGGTCGTCTGTTGGCCGACATCTCCAAGTCGCTGCCCTCCAAGCCCGTGTCCGTCGAGCTCGATGGCCAGAAGGTGAACCTGGTCTGCGGCTCCTCGCACTTCACGCTCGCGGTCATGCCCCTCGACGAATACCCCCTGCTGCCCGCGCAGCCGACGGGTATCGGCGCGATCGATTCGTCGACGCTGTCGCAGGCCGTGTCCCAGGTGTCGATCGCCGCGTCGCGCGACGACACGCTGCCCCTGCTGACGGGCGTGCGCATCGAGATCAATGGCCCTGCGATCACGCTGCTGGCCACCGACCGTTACCGCCTCGCGATGCGCGAGCTGGATTGGGAGCCCACCGACACCTCGATCGAAGAGGTCGCCCTGGTCAAGGCCCGCATCCTCCAGGACGTCGCCAAGTCGATGACCTCGGGCGCCAAGGTCGAGGTCGGCCTGTCCGGCGAGTCCCAGCCCGGCGCCTCGTCCCTCATCGGCTTCACCGCCCAGGGCCGCCGCACCACCTCGACGCTCATGGACGGCGACTACCCCGCCGTGCGTCGCCTCTTCCCCGACACGACGCCGATCCAGGCCGTCGTTGATCGCCACGCGCTGCTCGAGGCCGTCAAGCGTATGTCGCTGGTCGCCGAGCGCAAGACCTCCGTGCGCCTGGCCTTCACCGAGGGCCAGCTGGTCCTCGAGGCCGGCCAGGGCGACAACGCTCAGGCCTCCGAAGCCATCGAGGCGACCCTGAGCGGCGACGACATCTCGACCGCGTTCAACCCGCAGTTCCTCATCGACGGCCTGCAGGTCCTGGACACCGACTACGTGCGCTTCGGCTTCACCCACCCCACGAAGCCGGCTGTCATCACCGGCCAGAAGAAGGCCGACGAGGGCGAGGTCACGCAGTTCCGCTACCTGCTGATGCCCATCCGCTTCGGCATCTGACGTGCGCGTCTCCCACCTGGCCCTCGACGACTTCCGCTCCTGGAAGCACGGGGTCGTCGAGCTGCCCGAGGGCCCCACGGTCCTCGTGGGCGCGAACGGCCAGGGAAAAACGAACCTCGTCGAGGCGCTCGCCTACCTGTCCACGTTTTCGTCGCACAGGGTCGGCGCGGAGGGTGCCCTCGTGCGCATCCCCATCGACGAGGACGAGGCCGCCCCGGGTGGTGCCGTCATCCGCGCGAGGGTCGTGGCCTCGGGCCGCGAGCAGGTCATCGAGCTGGAGATCGTGCGCGGCAAGGCCAATCGCGCACGCATTAACCGCGCGCAGGTCAAGCCACGCGAGATTCTGGGTATCGTGCGCACGGTCGTGTTCGCTCCCGAGGACCTGTCCCTCGTGCGCGGCGACCCGTCGGTGCGCCGCTTCTTCCTGGACGACCTAGCCACGCAGCTGTCCCCCATCCACGCCTCCGTGCGCTCCGACTTCGACCGGGTTGCGCGTCAGCGTGCGGCGCTCATGAAGGCAGCTCAGGCCTCGCTCCGCCGTGGCCACTCCCCCGACCTGTCGACCCTTGAGATCTGGGACCAGCAGTTTGCCGCCCTGTCCGCGCGCATCACGGCCACTCGCGCATCTATCGCATCGCGCCTGGAAGAGCCGGCCGCGCGCTTCTACGACGACGTCGCCGACTCTCCGCGCCATCTGCGCCTCGCCTTCGACGCCTCGGTCGACCGCGTCATCGGCACAGACCCCGATAACCCTGCCACCGCCGACCTCACCGACGTGGAGGCCCAGACCGAGCGCATGCTCGCCGCCCTGGCTAGCGTCCGAGAGAAGGAAACCGAACGCGGCGTCAACCTCGTCGGCGCACACCGCGACGACCTGACCCTCAGCCTCGGCGCGATGCCCGTCAAGGGCTACGCCTCGCACGGCGAATCATGGTCGGCCGCCCTCGCGCTGCGCCTCGGCGCCTTCGAGCTGCTCAGCGACGACGGTGATACCCCGATCCTCATCCTCGACGATGTGTTCGCGGAGCTCGACTCCTCGCGCCGCGAGGGCTTGGCCGCGCTGGCCTCGAAGGCGGAGCAGATCATCGTCACCTGCGCGGTCGCCGGCGACCTGCCCGCCTCGCTCGACCACCACGCCCTGCACGTGCGCCTCGACCCCGAGCGCGGCACCGTCATCGACGGACCCGACGATGAGTGAGCGCGAGGACATGGCCGCCGACGAGCTGAGCGGATCTGCGGCCCCCGGCGAAGAAGCCGACGCCGACGAGTTCGTCGTCCGCGCCCTCGAACGAGCCCAGAGCGTCGCCCGCACGCACGGCTACACGAGGTCCACCCTGCCCTCGTGGGGCCTCGATGAAACACGTCCCCGCCGCAGCCTCGACGGATCCAGCGAATACGCCGCCATCGAAACCGACGGATTCGGCCGTCTTGCCGAGGACGATAGCGTCGCCGCGCGCGCCGCAGCCCGAGCCGCCGCCTACCGCCACGGAGGCGGGATCGAAGCCCCGGCCTCGTCGACAGAAGAAGACCCCGAGGGCGACCTCGCGGCCCTGCGCCAGGCCCTGGAGGGAACCGGCGCCTCGTGGAGCCGCTCCCCCGGCATGGCAGCCATGCGCCCGCGCTACCGCAGGGCCAACTCCCTGGGTGCCATCCTGGCCCGCACGATCAAAACCCGAGAATGGGACACCCCCACCAAGATGGGGTCGATCATGGCGAAATGGCGTGACATCGTCGGCCCCCAGGTCGCCGAACATGCCCGCATCGAGACCTTCGAAGGCCACCGCTTGGTCGTGCGCACCGACTCCACCGCCTGGGCCAAACAGCTCCAGCTTCTCCTGCCCACCATCGAGCGGCGCATCGCCGAAGAGGTCGGATCCGGCGTCGTCGAGCAGGTCATCATCCGAGGACCCGTCGCCCCCTCGTGGCGCAAAGGACCCTACGTCGTGCGCGGACGAGGCCCGCGCGCCGACTACGGGTGACAGCTGGGCACATGCGCTCGTTCAAATAATGTTTCTGACCGCGCGGTCTCTGATACGCTGTTCCGTTAGCCCGCGCGAGAGGGCTTGTTAAGGAGACATCATGAGCAATCCATTCGCCAGGAACGAAGGAAGCGCCCAGGGATTTGGCCAGCAGGGCGGATACCCCGGCGGCGCCCAGGGCGGATACCAGCAGGGCGGATACCAGCAGGGCGGATACCAGCAGGGATACGGCCAGCAGGGCGGGTACGCGCCCGGCCAGTACCAGGGCGGATACCAGCAGTCCGCTCCCCAGCAGGCCTACGGCCAGTGGAACCCGCAGGGTGGCTACGGCGGGCAGGGTGGATTCCCTCAGGGCGCGCCCCAGCAGGGCGGCAAGTCCAAGACGCCGCTCATCATCGGCATCATCGCGGGCGTCGTCGTCATCGCGATCATCGTCGGTGTCGTCATCTGGGCGATGTCGGGATCGGATTCCGACGACTCCTCGAACACCTCCGCCCCCGCGCCCGGCACCTCCGCCCCGGCGAACCCGGGGAATGGCAGCGCAAACCCGGCGAACCCCGCGCCCGGCAACCCTCAGGCGCCGAACAACACCAACCCGTCCGCAGCACCCACCCAGGGAAACGGAACGGGAGCCAACGGCATGCTCAGCATGACCCCGGTGGGCGCTAACTGTCTCTACGAGATCACCGACATCTCCTACGGACCCAAGGCCGACAACAACGAGCAGACGCTCAAGATCACCTTCAAGGTCACGAACAAGGGTAATGCGTCGGAATACGGTGGCATGTACCCCCTTCCGTACCAGAACAACGAACAGCTCGGCACGCCTAACTTCTTCATGACTCAGAAGCCCGACGACTTTGAATACGTGCCCGGTATGGTCGATGTTCCGGCCGGGCAGTCGGTCGAATATGTCGTCTACCGGGTGATCGAGAACAAGAGGGACCCCATCGAGTTCCGTGACCCGAACTGGACCGTCCTCCAGAGCCAGGGCAAGGATTACCAAAAGTGGACCTGGCAGCCGAAGTAATCCACTGATCAGACGGCGTCCTCGCGCTCATTCAAGGCTCTTTATTGGTATCGTATCGAGCCTCATGGCGCGCGAATCGTCGCTGTTTTCATGCGAGAAACGGGGCCGCCCTCCCAGCCGGGAGGGCGGCCCCGTTCGTCTCAGCCGCAACAACAATCGACATGTGACTGATCACAGTCGAGTTTTCGTTGCAATCACGCAGTTTGTAAAGTAACCCTCCGAGCCTGTCAATCCCGGGAACAAGCGCCACTTTTGGTAGAATCTACAAGGTTAAACATCTATTTTCGCGCACTGCGAGGGGAGCCACGTGGCTGACAACGAGAAGACCGCCGAAGGCGAGCAGTCCTACGGCGCATCGGACATCACCGTCCTCGAGGGCCTGGAAGCCGTCCGCAAGCGCCCGGGCATGTACATCGGATCCACCGGCGAACGCGGCCTGCACCACCTGGTGTACGAGGTCGTCGACAACTCCGTCGACGAGGCCCTGGCCGGCTACGCCGACCACATCGAGGTCACGATCCAGGAAGACGGCGGCATCAAGGTCGTCGACAACGGTCGAGGCATCCCGGTCGACGAGCACCCCACCGAGCACAAGCCCACCGTCGAGGTCGTCATGACGATCCTCCACGCCGGCGGCAAGTTCGGCGGCGGCGGCTACGCCGTCTCCGGCGGCCTACACGGCGTCGGCATCTCCGTCGTCAACGCCCTGTCCACCCGCGTGAACACCGAGATCCGCCGCCAGGGCTACGTGTGGCGCATGTCGTTCGCCAACGGCGGTACCCCCATCACCCCCCTCGAGCGCGGCGAAGAAACCAACGAGACCGGCACCACCCAGGTCTTCTACCCGGACCCGGAGATCTTTGAGACCGTCGAATTCGACTTCGAGACCCTGCGTCAGCGCTTCCAGCAGATGGCCTTCCTCAACAAGGGCCTGCGCATCACCCTGACCGACGAGCGCGAGTTCGCCACCGACGAAGGCGACGAGATCGCCGGCGGCGAGGAGGCCTCGGACAAGAAGACCAAGGGCCACCGCACCGTCACCTACTGCTACGAGCACGGCCTGCGCGACTACGTCGAATACCTCGACTCCGCCAAGAAGTCCGACACGATCAACAACGAGATCATCGACTTCGAAGCCGAAAACGACGAAGGCACCATGAGCGTGGAAATCGCCATGCAGTGGACCACCGCCTACTCCTCGTCCGTCCACACCTTCGCCAACACCATCAACACGACCGAAGGCGGCATGCACGAGGAGGGCTTCCGCACCGCGCTGACCTCCCTCGTCAACCGCTACGGCCGCGAAAAGGGCATCATCCGCGACAAGGACGACAACCTCACCGGCGACGACGTCCGCGAAGGCCTGACCGCCGTCATCTCGATCAAGCTCACCGAGCCCCAGTTCGAAGGCCAGACGAAGACCAAGCTCGGCAACACCGAGGCCCGCACCTTCGTCGCCCAGCAGGTCTACTCCAAGCTCACCGACTGGTTCGACGCCCACCCCGCCGACGCCAAGGCCATCATCAACAAGGGCCAGGCCGCACAGGCCGCTCGCGTCGCCGCCCGCAAGGCCCGCGAGGCCACCCGCCGCAAGGGCGTCCTCGAATCCGCCTCCATGCCTGGCAAACTGCGCGACTGCTCCTCGCGCACGCCCTCAGAGTGCGAAATCTTCATCGTCGAGGGCGACTCCGCAGGCGGCTCCGCCGTCGGCGGCCGCGACCCCGAACGTCAGGCCATCCTGCCGATCCGCGGCAAGATCCTCAACGTCGAAAAGGCGCGCCTGGACCGGGCCCTGTCCTCGGACACGATCCGCTCCCTCATCACCGCCTTCGGCACCGGCATCGGCGA
This sequence comes from Actinomyces sp. HMSC035G02, assembly GCA_001838165.1. Lineage (GTDB taxonomy): Bacteria > Actinomycetota > Actinomycetes > Actinomycetales > Actinomycetaceae > Pauljensenia. The sequence continues at coordinate 19,444 of KV835897.1, forward strand.
AGACTTCGACATCTCGAAGCTGCGCTACGGCAAGATCGTCATCATGGCGGACGCCGACGTCGACGGCCAGCACATCGCCACGCTGCTGCTGACCCTCCTCTTCCGCTACATGCGACCCCTCATCGAGGACGGTCACGTCTTCATCGCCATGCCCCCGCTGTACCGCATCAAGTGGACCAACGCCGAGCACGAATTCGCATACTCCGACAAGGAGCGCGACGAACTGCTCGCTGCCGGCGCCGCCGCGAACCGCCGCCTGCCCAAGGAAGGCGGCATCCAGCGCTACAAGGGTCTGGGCGAAATGAACGACCACGAACTGTGGGAGACCACCATGGATCCGGAACACCGAATCCTCAAGCAGGTCACCCTCGACGAGGCCGCAGACGCCGACGAGACCTTCACGATCCTCATGGGCGACGACGTCGACCGACGCCGCACGTTCATTCAGCGCAACGCCTCCGACGTGCGCTTCCTCGACATCTGACAACACCGCGACCAGCCCAGCCCCGGCCTCGTACCGGGCGGGCCCGATCGAGCAGAAACAACGTAAGGAACACTTGTGAGCGACGAGCAGACTACCGACGCGCGGCACATCTCGGACACCGAGCGCATCCGCCAGGTCGACCTGCAAAAGGAGATGCAGCGCTCCTACCTCGACTACGCCATGAGCGTCATCGTCGGGCGCGCCCTGCCCGACGTGCGCGACGGCCTCAAGCCCGTCCACCGCCGCGTCCTGTACGCCATGTATGACGGCGGATACCGCCCCACCTCCTCGTTCTCCAAGTCCTCCCGCGTCGTCGGCGAGGTCATGGGTAACTACCACCCCCACGGCGACGCCGCCATCTACGACGCCCTCGCGCGCCTCGTGCAGCCCTGGTCGCTGCGCTACCCCCTCGTCGCCGGTCAGGGTAACTTCGGTACCCCCGGCAACCTGGGCCCCGCCGCACCCCGTTACACCGAGTGCAAGATGGCGCCCCTGGCCATGGAGATGGTCCGCGACATCGACGAAGATTGCGTCGATTTCCAGGACAACTACGACGGCCGCAACCAGGAACCCACCATCCTGCCCGCACGCTTCCCGAACCTGCTGGCCAACGGCTCCGAAGGCATCGCCGTCGGCATGGCCACCCGCATCCCGCCGCACAACCTGCGCGAACTCGCGCGCGGCGTCGAGTGGGCCCTCGAGCACCCCGATGCGTCCCGCGAAGAGCTCCTCGAAGCGCTCATCAAGCTGATCCCCGGACCCGACTTCCCCACCGGCGCCACCATCCTGGGCCGCAAGGGCATCGAAGACGCGTACCGCACCGGCCGCGGCTCCATCACGCAGCGCGCCGTCGTTAACGTCGAGGAAATCCAGGGTCGCCAGTGCCTCGTCGTCACCGAACTGCCCTACCAGGTCAACCCCGACAACCTGGCCGACAAGATCGCCCAGCTCGTGCGCGACGGAGCGATCAGCGGCATCGCAGACATCCGCGACGAGACCTCCGGCCGAACCGGCCAGCGCCTCGTCATCGTCCTCAAGCGCGACGCCGTCGCCAAGGTCGTCCTCAACAACCTCTACAAGCGCACCAGCCTGCAGGAGAACTTCTCCGCCAACATGCTCGCGCTCGTCGACGGCGTGCCCCGTACCCTGTCGATCGACGGCTTCATCCGCCACTGGATCAACCACCAGATCGACGTCATCGTGCGCCGCACGAAGTTCCGCCTGCGCAAGGCCCTCGAGCGCCTGCACATCCTCGAAGGCTACCTGAAGGCCCTCGACGCCCTCGACGAGGTCATCGCCCTTATTCGCCGCTCCCCCACGGTCGACGAAGCCCGCGCCGGCCTCATCGAGCTGCTCGACGTCGACGCCATCCAGGCCGACGCGATCCTGGCCCTCCAGCTGCGCCGCCTGGCCGCCCTCGAGCGCCAGAAGATCATGGACGAGCACGCCGAACTCAAGGCCCGCGTCGATGACCTCAACGACATCCTTGCCAAGCCCGAGCGCCAGCGCGCCATCATCTCCGCCGAACTGTCCGAGATCGTCGACAAGTTCGGCGACGAGCGTCGCACCCGCATCCTCCCCTTCGACGGGGAAATGTCGATGGAAGACCTCATCCCCGAAGAGGACGTCGTCGTCACCATCACCCGCGACGGCTTCGCCAAGCGCACCCGCACGGACAACTACCGCTCGCAGAAGCGCGGCGGCAAGGGCGTGCGCGGCACCCAGCTGCGCGGCGACGACGTGGTCGAACACTTCTTCGTCACGACCACGCACAACTGGCTGCTCTTCTTCACCAACCTCGGCCGCGTCTACCGCGCCAAGGCCTACGAGATCCCCGAAGGCAGTCGCGACGCCAAGGGCCAGCACGTCGCCAACCTGCTGGCCTTCCAGCCCGACGAGCACATCGCACAGGTCCTCGCGATCCGCACCTACGAGGACGCAGACTTCCTGGTCCTGGCCACCAAGCGCGGCCTCGTCAAGAAGACCCCGCTGAGCCTGTACAACTCCCCCCGCTCCGGCGGCATCATCGCCATCAACCTGCGCGAGGACGAGGACGGCAAGCCCGACGAGCTCGTCTCCGCACAGACCATCATGGCCGACGAGGACCTCATCCTCGTCTCCCGCGACGGCCAGGCCGTGCGCTTCACCGCCACCGACGAACAGCTGCGCTCCATGGGCCGCTCCACGTCCGGCGTGCGCGGCATGAAGTTCCGCGGCGACGACGAACTGCTCAGCATGGAGGTCCCGCGCGAGAACACCGACCTGCTGATCGTCACCGAATCCGGCTACGCCAAGCGCACCCCCGTCGAGGAATACCCGACCAAGTCGCGCGGCACCCTCGGCGTGCGCGTCGGCAAGCTCGTCGACGAACGCGGCGGCCTCGTCGGTGCCCTCGTCGTGCGACCCGACGAAGACGTCATGGTCATCACCGAGTCCGGCAAACTCGTCCAGGTCAACGCCTCCGACGTGCGACCCACCGCCCGCAACACCATGGGCGTCATCTTCGCCCGCCCGGACGACGGCGACCGCATCATCGCGATCACCCGTAACTCCGACTCGGGCGACGAGGACGAGACCGACGAGAGCGAGAACACTGAGGCTGTCGAGGGCGCTGAGGGCGCGGAGGTTGCTGAGACGACCGACGCCCCCGCGGATGAGGCCTCGGCCCCCGCAGGTGGCGACGATACCGCAGACGCTGACAAGTGACGCACGATTACGGGACGAGGCCCCCGCCTCGTCCCGTGATCAATCTGCCAAAGCGGCGTGGAACCAGCGCCGGTGCCAGGCGATGCGGTAGCCTGGCACGTAGGAAGTGCGACCTGGAAGGAAACCCATGAGCGACCACGTCTCGAGCACCCGCAGCGACGCTCCCCGCCGAGTTGACCTGGCAATCGCGCGCATCGACGCGTGGACCGTCATGAAGGTTTCCTTCCTCCTGTCGGTCGCCCTGGGCATCGCGATGGTCGTCGCCACGATCGTCCTGTGGCTCATGGTCGACGCCATGCACGTCTTCAGCCAGCTTGAGGAATTCCTCAAGACCATGGGCGCCGGCCGCTACGCGGACCTTCTCGACTACGCCCGCCTGCCGCGCGTCATCTCCTACGCGACCATCGTCGCGGTCATCAACGTCGTTCTGCTCACCGCCCTGTCGACGCTGGGAGCCATGCTCTACAACGTCGTCGCCTCGCTGGTGGGCGGCGTCAAGGTGTCCCTCATGGATGAGTGAGGGCACTCGCGCAAGGGGCCGGCTGATGCCGGCCCCTTTTGCTATGCCTTGGGACGAGGGTTCGATTCCCCCCATCTCAACAACGTGGTGCTGCTGGTGTTCCGGGCGCCGTCGTGCCTGGCCGCCGCCTGATCTCCGGCCGCCGCCTGGCCTGCCCGCCCGCTCGCCGTCCGCGCCGCGAGCTTCGCTCGGCGCGTCGTCTCGAAGCCCGGCCAGGCCCCGCCACCGCCCACCGGCACCGCGGCAGCTCCCTCCGGCGCCCTCAACACCAGTGGGGCTGGGTCGCTGTTGTCTGGTTC
>KV835898.1:0-24592 GCA_001838165.1 Actinomyces sp. HMSC035G02
AAAACGATTACACCACTCCACAGGACTTGACCTCTGCCTCAGCATTCACGAAAATGCTTGTTGCGGCGAGGCATACACCCGATCGGGAAGATTCAACCTCTTCTGATCGGGTTGAATCTTCCCGATGAGGTTGAACGTGACCGATGGGGTTGAATCCTCCGGCCCCTGTGTTGTTCTCCAGGCTGCCTGCGCGGCCCGAAATCGCGGTTGAGCTTGTGACTTGCGGGTATTGCACTAGTTGGGGAGGAGTTGCACTGCTTCGTAGCTAGTGCAATGCTGCGCTATCTAGTCCGTTGCCTTCCGAAAGCGTCCAGGAGTGCAGATGCCCCCGTGCACGCGGATAGGTTATGCGCATATGGATAGGTTATGAGGATCCGGATAGCTTATTAACCTATCCGGACGCGGATAACCTATCCGCATCGTCGCAACCTATCCGGATCGGCGGCCGCCAGGTCTGCCCTTGTGCCCACGTGCGCGTCAGTCAGGCTCCGGAGGCGTGTCCAAGGCCCAAGCGAAGCGCCCGCCCACGCGTCATGCGGGGGCGGGCGGCAACACACAGAATGCTCGGAAGGCAAGCACTGCAAACGACACTACGGCTGCAAGCAGCGCAAGCGCCGCACGCTCACTTCTTCTCGAGCGTCACTCGGTACACGTTGGTCTCGCGCAGCTGGAAGCCGGCGCGCTGGTACAGGCGGTTTGCGGCCTCGCGCGAGGGACGCGACGTCAGGTCGACGGTGCGGGCACCGATCTTCTGAGCGTGCTCGATCGCGGCGACCACGAGGGACTGGCCGGCGCCCTGGCCGCGGGCGGCCTCGTCGACGACGACGTCCTCGATCCACGCGCGTACGCCCGTGGGGATCTCGAAGGTGGCCAGCGACAGCATGCCGAGGATCGGGTGGTTGCCCTCCGCGTCAGCGGTGTCGGGGCGGAACACGAAGAGGTGCACGCCGGACTGGGAGAGGAAACGCTCCACGTCGGCCTCGCTCATGGGCGCGGCGGAGCGGGAGAGCTGGGGGATCAGGCGCCCCATGGCCTCGTGGATTTCGGGCGTGGCGGCGGTGATAAGTTCGACGGTCATGTTTCTCCTAACGTTAGGTCCAATTGTAACGGTCCGAGGCGGGGGTGGGCCGCGCGATCGGAGCTACTTATGCGCGCTCGAGGAGGATTGCGACCTCGGCGTGGGTCGTGTGCGGGAACATGTCGAAGATGCGGCCCTCGACGGGGCGCAGCGTGGGCATGGCCGCCAGGTCCGTGGCCAGCGATGCGGGGTTGCACGAGGAGTAGATGACGCGGGGCGCGTCGCACTCGTTGAGGTAGGCGGCCAGGTCGGTCCCGATGCCTCGGCGCGGAGGGTTGACGACGATCACGTCGGGCACATCCTCGGGCGACTGGGCGCGCGCCCACGCGGTCGCATCGTCCGCGATGAAGGACGCCGCTGACCGCGACAGGCCCGCGTGGCGGGCGGCGCTGATCGCCGAGGAGATCGCCCCGGAGGACACCTCGACGCCGGTGACGCGCGGGAATCCGGCGCGCGCGGCGGCGAGGGCGAAGCCGCCGACACCGCAGTACAGGTCCCACAGGCTCTCGGGCAGCCGCCCGTCGGCGAAGGGACGGGAGGCCCACAGTGAGGCCTGCTCGTACAGGGCGGAGGCTACGTGCGCGTTCGTCTGCGCGAAGGAACGCGGCCCCAGCTCGAGGCCCTCAACGCTGAGCGGCAGGGTGCGGGCTCGCGTCAGGATGATCTCGTCGGGACCCTCCACGATGGCCTCGTGCGTGGGGTGAATGTTCGCGGTGACGACGTGGGCGCTGGGCACGAGGTCGCGCAGGAGCGGCAGCGCCGAGCGGATGTCGGAGACGCGATCGCGCGTGCGCAGGACGAAGCGGATCATGAGGCGTTCGCCTTCGCCGACGGTGATGAGGACATTCTTGAGCTCACCGCGCTTGGTGGGAACGTCGTAGGGCGTCAGATCGAGGGAGCGGATGAAGCGCTTGAGGCCGGGCGTTGCGCGGTTGATGGCGGGGTGCTGGATGGGGCAGCCGGGCAGGTCGATGCCGCGGCGGTCGGGTCCCAGGATGCCCAGGGTGGGGCGTCGGCGGGTTCCTCCGACGACGAGTTTCGCGCTCGTGCGAAATCCCTTCTCGGGGGACGAGGCCGGGGCCAGCCAGGCGATCTCGCCGGCTCCTGGGACGGGGGAGAGGGTTGCCGCGACGGCCTCCACCTTGCCGGCGAGCTGACGCTCGTAGGGCTGGGGGAGGAGGGAGCAGGACCGGCAGGTTCCGGCGTCAAAGTGGTCGCAGCGCATTGCTCCAGTGTAAGTGGGGGCGGGGCGCACCGTCAGGTACGCCCCGCCCCCATCTGTGGTGGTTAAGCCCACGCGTGCTTAGGACTTGGCCAGGCGCGAGCGGCGGATGAACGCCGTGCCTGCTCCCGCGGCGATGAGCGCGGCTGCCACAGCGAGCAGCGCGTTGGTGCCGGTGCGTGCCAGGCCGCCCTTGCCGCCCTGCTCGGGGGCGGGCGCCGGGGCTGCGGAGGGCTGCGCGCTTGGAGCGGCGCTCGGGTCCTCGGCGGGTGCCGGGGGCGCGGTGACCGTCAGCGGCGCGGAGGCCGTCACAGTGGGTGTGTCAGACGCAGCGACGACCGTGTGGTCGCCGGCCTCGGTGTCGGCGGGGATCGTCACCGCGGCGGTGAACTCGCCGTTTTCATCCGTGGTGGCGGTGCCGACCTCGACGGGCTCAGAGTGCAGCGTGATCGTCACGGCGGACTCGGGCGCGAAGCCCGTGCCCCTCACGTTGACGGTCTTGCCGGCCTCGACGCTCGGAGGGTCGACGATCACTGCGGGGGTCGAGAGCTTGTCGGCCTTGACGGTGACCGACTTGACGGTCGTGTCCTTGCCGAAGCCCTTGAGGGCGTACGCAGGGTTGTCGTACTCGAGGGTCACGCGAGCGGTCTGGTTCGAGCCGATGGTGAAGGGGCCGACGCCCTCCTTGAGCTCGGCGACCGTCAGGCCCTTGATGACCTGTCCGTCGACGCTGACCTTGTACTTCGCGTAGGCGTCCGTGAAGCCCTCGGTGTCGAAGGAGACGCGCACGCCCGAGGCGACCTTGTCACCGGAGGTGATGGAGGCCGTGAAGCTGGTCTCGCCGGTCTTGGGGGTGGGGGCCTTGAACTTTTCGAGGCCGGAGGCGGGGATCGTGGTCGCCTCGGTGCCGATGGTGGTCAGGCCGGTGGGCACGTAGTTGGGCGCGCCGTTCGTGGTGACCGTGACGACGGGAAGGATCTCGTCGGGCTGTGCGGGCAGCGTGATGACGAGGTCGTTGCCCTCGACCTTGTAGGTCAGAGCCGCGTCGGAGCCGTCCAGCTTCACCGAGGAGATGTCGTTGGCACCGGCGCCGCGCAGCGTGATCGTGCCGTCGGCGGGCCACTTCTCGATGCCCAGGTAGATGTGAGAGTCATCGACCATGGTCTTGCCCCAGGTCTCGATCGGGAAGTGGGTCGGGCGCGAGTTGTTAAGGATACCGGGGTGAGCGCGGTTCCAGTCGCCGATGCCCTTGAGGACAGAGGCGTCCCACGGGTCGTAGGAGCCGTCGAACTTCGGGCCGACGTTGAAGAGGAACTGGCCGCCCAGGGCCACGGTCGAGAACATGTTGCCCACGATCTCGGTGGTCTTGGTGTGGGCGCCGCCGGGGGCCTTACGCAACGCCGTCGTGTTGTCGACGTCGATCATGTGGTCCCAGTCTTCCTCGGAGTAGTCCGGGTAGCCGGTGTCCTTGAACTTGGGAGCAGCGTCGTCCCAGTTGGCGTAGCCCCAGGTCTTGTGGAAGATCGACACGGCTGACTCCCAGGGACCCTGGGTCTGCTCGGACTGCATCTCGTTATCCCAGCCGACCTCGAAGTCCGCGCGATCGTTGCCCACGCGGGAGTTGATCATGATGTTCGGCTGGAGCTCGTGGGCCCATGCACGCAGCTGGTCGGACTGCTCGGGGTTCGGCTTGCCCATGTCGTACCAGAGCTCGGCGATCTCGCCGTACTTGCCGCCGAGGAGTTCCTTGAGCTGGGCATGGATGTAGTCCATGTAGCCCTCTTCGTTCAGCGTGTTGTCGTTACGCCACGGGTTCTCGGGCTGCTTCTCCCAGTCGATGTTGGAGAAGTAGAGGCCGAACTTGATGCCGACCTTCTTGCAGGCCTGCGACAGCTCGAGGAGTGGGTCGCGGTGCGAGGGCGACTGCTTCGTGAAGTTGTAGTCGGTCGTGGCCGTGTCCCACATGGCGAAGCCGTCGTGGTGCTTGGAGGTGATGAGCAGCATCTTCATGCCGCTGTCCTTGGCCTGCTGACACCACGCGGTCGCGTCGAAGTTGGGGGCCTCGAAGGTCTGGGCGGTGGCCAGGTACTCCTCGCGCGGGATGCCCTGCAGCGGGATACGGGAATCCCAGGTCTGCTGGTGGCCCCATGCCTTGATCTGCTCGGGGTAGCCCACTTCCTGCTTCTGGCCCTTGTACCAGCCTGCGTAGGACGAGTAGACGCCCCAGTGGATGAACATGGCGTACTTCATGTCCTGCCACTGTGCGACCTTTGTCTGGTCAGAGGCTGCGACGGCTGCGGGGATCGCGTAGCGCGCGTCGTAGGTGGCCTGGGTAGCGGGGGTGCCGGACGGGGCGCCGTCGGCTGCTGGCGTGTCGGCCAAGGCGGGACCTGCCATTCCAATTGTCAGTAGGCCGGCGAGGAGGCTGCCAGCCAGTCGGTTCGTGATGCGCATCAAGTCTCCATTGATTGACGGGACTCTCGATCGTTGAGAGCGTAACTAGTTTGCCAGAGGAGAGGTGTAGTACGCCACTTTCGAATTTTGCAAAAACTTACGACCGGCTTTCGCTTCGCTTACGCCTACTTGACACTGTGGAACTTTGGTATCGCTCGGCCGCGTTTCATCTAGCCAGGTGGAGTGGAATAAAAGCAAGGAAAGCAAAGTTGAGTACGTCAGACTCAGGTTTTGAGTGACTCAAACTTTCGGGGTCTGGCGATGGAATAAAAGTCGGCCCAGAGAAGTTGAGTACGTCAGACTCAGGTTTGAGAGCTTCGGGTTGCGGAATAAAAACCCTGCTCCTAAAGTTGAGTACATCAGACTCAAGGATGTGTCGGGAGCTTCCCGGCACCACATAGACCACACAGACCAACGCAAGCCGCTCCGGGAGCGGAGACGGCCTAGCGAATGAAAGGACAACAACCATGGCACGTGCAGTCGGCATCGACCTCGGCACCACCAACTCCGCTATCGCCGTCCTCGAAGGCGGCGAGCCCACCATCATTCCGAACGCTGAAGGCGCTCGCACGACCCCCTCGGTCGTCGCCTTCTCCAAGACCGGCGAGGTCCTGGTTGGCGAGATCGCCAAGCGTCAGGCGGTCACCAACGTTGACCGCACCATCTCCTCCGTCAAGCGCCACATGGGCACCGACTGGACCACGGAGATCGACGGCAAGAAGTACACCGCGCAGGAAATCTCCGCGCGCATCCTCATGAAGCTGAAGGCTGACGCCGAGGCCTACCTGGGTGAGCCCGTCACCGAGGCCGTCATCACCGTCCCCGCCTACTTCAACGACGCTCAGCGTCAGGCCACGAAGGATGCGGGTCAGATCGCCGGCCTCAAGGTCGAGCGCATCGTCAACGAGCCCACGGCCGCGGCGCTGGCCTACGGCCTCGAAAAGGGCAAGGAAGACGAGCTCATCCTGGTCTTCGACCTCGGTGGTGGCACCTTCGACGTGTCCCTCCTCGAGGTGGGCAAGGATGACGACGGCTTCTCCACCATTCAGGTGCGCGCCACCTCCGGCGACAACCACCTTGGTGGCGACGACTGGGATCAGCGCATCGTCAACTGGCTGATCGACCAGGTCAAGGCCAAGACCGGCGCCGACCTGTCCAAGGACGCGGTCGCCCTCCAGCGCCTGAAGGAAGCCGCTGAGCAGGCGAAGAAGGAGCTGTCCTCCGCGACCTCCACGAACATCTCGCTGCAGTACCTGTCCATGACCGCCGACGGCCCCATCCACCTGGATGAGACCCTGACGCGCGCCAAGTTCGAGGAGCTGACCTCCGACCTGCTCGAGCGCACCAAGAAGCCCTTCCGCGATGTCATGGCCGAGGCCGGCGTGACCGTCTCCGAGATCGACCACGTCGTGCTCGTCGGCGGCTCCACCCGTATGCCCGCCGTCACCGAGGTCGTCAAGGAGCTGACCGGCGGTCGCGAGCCCAACAAGGGCGTCAACCCCGATGAGGTCGTCGCCGTGGGCGCTGCCCTGCAGGCCGGCGTCATCCAGGGTGACCGCAAGGACGTCCTCCTCATCGACGTGACCCCGCTGTCGCTCGGCATCGAGACCAAGGGCGGCGTCATGACCAAGCTCATCGACCGCAACACGGCCATCCCGACCAAGGCCTCGGAGATCTTCTCCACCGCCGAGGATGGCCAGCCCTCCGTGCTCATCCAGGTCTACCAGGGCGAGCGTGAGTTCGCCCGTGACAACAAGCTGCTCGGCACCTTCGAGCTCTCCGGCATCGCCCCGGCTCCCCGCGGCGTGCCGCAGATCGAGGTTACCTTCGACATCGACGCGAACGGCATCGTTCACGTCTCCGCAAAGGACCGTGGCACCGGCAAGGAGCAGTCGGTGACGATCACCGGCGGTTCCTCCCTGCCCAAGGAGGACATCGACCGCATGGTGCGCGAGGCCGAGGAGCACGCCGCCGAGGACAAGAAGCGCCGCGAAGAGGCCGACACCCGCAACCAGGCTGAGCAGACCGTCTACGCGACGGAGAAGCTGCTCAAGGACGAGGCCGACAAGATCTCTGAGGCGACCCGCGAGGCCGTCCAGAAGGACGTCGACGCCGTCAAGGAAGCCCTCAAGGGTGACGACATCGAGGCCGTGAAGACCACCATGGCGACCCTGTCCGAGTCCGGCATGAAGATTGGCCAGGAGATCTACGCCAAGCAGCAGGCCGACGAGGCCGCCGCGCAGTCCGCGCCCGCGCAGGACGACGTCGTGGACGCCGAGATCGTTGACGAGGACAACAAGTGAGCACCGAAGAAACCAACGGTTTCTCGGCGCCCAACGAAGACGCCAACGTCGCCGGGGCCGACTCCTTCGAGTCGGCCCCGGCCGGCCAGGCGGCGGAGAACAACGAGACCGCGCCCGGCGCGGACGCCGCCTCCCAGGCCTCGTCCGACGATATGAGCGCCTTCGAGGAGCAGCTCGAGGACTCTGAGCTCGCCAAGGCCCTCGAGCGCATCGCGAGCGTCGAGGATCAGCTGGCCCGCGCCAACGCGGAGCTGTACAACCAGGGCCAGGAGTACGCCAACTACGTGCGCCGCTCCAAGGAGGCCATCCCCGGTCACAAGACCGCGGGTCAGGACGAGGTCATCGAGTCGCTCATCAGCGTTCTCGACGACATCGCCGCCGCCCGCGCGCACGGCGACCTGGAAGACGGTCCCTTCGCGTCGATCGCTACGAAGCTTGAGGAGACGCTCAAGACGCGTTTCGAGCTCGAGCGCTACGGCGCCCCGGGCGACGACTTCGATCCGGCCCTGCACGACGCCCTGATGGCGACGACCAGCGCGGACGTCGATCATCCCGTCATCGGGCAGGTCCTCACCAGTGGCTACCGCCGCGGAGACCGCGTGGTGCGCGCCGCGAAGGTGCTGGTGAACAATCCTGAATAACAGCAACAACACGCTCGTGACTGAAAGTGAGGTGAAACGCGCGTGAGTGAACAAGAATGGTTCTCGAAGGACTTCTACAAGGTCCTGGGAGTCGACAAAAAGGCGGATAAGAAGGCCATTACGAAGGCCTACCGCAAGCTGGCGCGTCAGTGGCACCCGGATCAGAACCCGGGCGACAAGGCGGCCGAAGCCAAGTTCAAGGAAATTGGCGAGGCTTACGCGGTCCTGTCCAATGACGAGGATCGTAAGCGCTACGACGCGATTCGCGCGATGGCCGGCGGTGGAGCTCGATTCTCTGCCGGGTCCGGCGGCGCCGGTGGCTTCGAAGACCTCTTTGGCGGATTCAGCGGCGGCGGTTTTGGGGGCGGCGGCCACAACGTGCGCTTCCAGACCTCCGGCATGCCCGGCGGTGGGGCTGGTTTTGAGGACATCCTCTCCGGCCTCTTCGGCGGTGGCGGCGGTGCGGGCGCGCGCTTCGGCGGCGACCCCTACGGTTCGCCCTTCGGCGCCGCCGGTCACGCCCAGCAGGCGGCACCCACCCCTGAAAAGGGCGGGACCGTGCGCGCGAAGCTGGCGATCTCCTTCCGTCAGGCCCTGAACGGTGCGACCCTGACCATCAAGGTCGGCGGCTCTCCGATCAAGGTCCGCATTCCCGCAGGTATCAAGGACGGCCAGAAGGTCCGCGTCAAGGGCCACGGCAAGCCCGGTACGCATGGCGGTCCCGCCGGCGACCTTGAGGTCGCTGTGACCGTCAAGCCGCATCCCGTGTTCTCGCGCGAGGGTGACGACCTGGTCGTCTCCCTGCCTGTGACCGTGTCCGAGGCCATCCTTGGTGCCGTCGTCGACATCCCGATGATCGACGGCAACACGGCCACGGTCAAGGTGCCCGCGGGCTCCTCCTCGGGCTCCGAGATTCGCGTGCGCGGCGGGGGAGTGAAGACCTCCAAGGCGACGGGTGACCTGATTGCCCGCGTAGCCATCCAGGTTCCTGAGAAGCCGAGCCGCGATCTCAAGAAGCTCGCGAAGGAGATGGCGGAGGCCGAGGGTGACCTCGACGTGCGCGCATCCCTGTTCGAGGCCGTGGAGGAGTAAGCCGTGGCGACGACTGGAACGGACGACGCGATCACGTTCGTCATCTCGGTTGCGGCCGAGCTGGCGGGCATGCACCCGCAGACCCTGCGCCAGTACGACCGCCTCGGCCTGGTGATCCCCGCCCGCACCAAGGGGCGGGGGCGCCGCTACACGAAGCGCGACGTGCAGCGCCTGCGCGACGTGCAGCGGATGAGCCAGGAAGAGGGCATCAACCTGGCGGGCATCCGACGCATCCTCGAGCTTGAGCGGCGCGTCGAGGCGTTGGAGGAGGAGCGGGACGCCCTGCGTGGGGCGGTCGCCGCGGCCGAAGCCAAGCGTAATCGCGTGTTCGCTGCGTCTGCGGACGGTCAGGTCATGCCGATGCGACGAGGCCAGCGCCCGTGGGATAGTTCCTCGAAGTCCGAAGCTCGTTCTGGCGGATCTCTCACCGTGTGGAATCCGGTGAGGGCGCTCGCGGCGCTCGCCTCCTCCGAGACCCCGGCGCGCTACGCGCTTCCGGCTGCGCCGCGATCGAAGGCGCGCGCGGTGATTGAGGGGACGATCGTCTCTGGCCGCTAGGGCATCGAGACATAAAGGACTGCGGGACCCATCCACTGGATGGGTCCCGCAGCATATTCGATCGAGGATCCGGGGGCACACAGGATCCCCGACCGAAGCCTGGAACAGGCAACAGGCTTTCGCCTGCTGAACATAGTTTTACCAGGTCACGGCCGGTTTCGATAGTTGATTGACGGGGTGTGGACCGCTTGCGCAAACGTGCAGGGGGTGTGTGAAATGCGTGCGTCAGATTTGCAACTATTTTTCGGAAATACCCTCTGACCTGCAATTATGTCGGTGGGTGGGTGTTTTCCTTGCGATTGCTCATGTTGTGAGATGTTGGGGCGGCGCTGCTCGGTGTCTGACGGGCCGTTATTAACCGGTGGGATATATCGATGCTGTCACAGAGAGATGGCGTGGATAACGTCGGTATGCAATACGTAACTATCTGTGCAGGTCAGGTGTGTATCAGCGTGTCGCGCGCGGATGGCGGTGCCCGCGGCGCCCCTCGTTTGTGTCCTGATAGAAAGAGTTGAGATGCGTCAGCGGCGCGACCGATGCCCCGCATGCGTTAACGTGGACGCATGACGAAATCTTCGCATCACCTGTCGGTGCGCTCACGCGTGGCCAAAGCGGCCGGCGGTGCCGCCCGCTTCGCCTCCCGGGCCCTCGGACGTGGATCCGGCGGCATGATCGGCGGCGAGGTAGCCATGCGCATCTCGCCGAAGTTCCTCTCGGAGCTGGCAGCTCCCTACTCCTCCGTCATCGTGACCGGCACGAACGGAAAGTCGACGACGACCCGCATGGTGCGCGCAGCGCTCGAAAGCGCCGGTCCCGTCGCCTCCAACATCAACGGCGACAACATGACCTCGGGCGTTATTACGGCCCTCATGCAGGGCAAGGGTGCGACGCGAGCCGCCCTCGAGGTCGACGAGATGCACGTGCCCGCCGTCGCCGCCGATGTCAATCCGGCGGTCTTCGTGTACCTGAATCTCTCGCGCGATCAGCTCGACCGCGTCGGCGAGATCGGCTCTGTCGAGCGTCGCCTGCGTGACGGGGCATCTGCCCATCCGGATGCCATCGTCGTCGCCAACTGCGACGACCCCCTCATCGTCTCGGCCGCCGCCGACAATCCGAATGTTGTGTGGGTCGCGGCCGGTGGAGGCTGGGGTGGCGACTCTGCAGCGTATCCGCGTGGCGGCCGCGTCGTCCGTTCCGGCGACGACTGGCACCTGATCCCCGCATTCGAGGGTGAGACTCTGCCTGAACTCAGCGCCCGTCCTCAGCCTCAGTGGTGGCTCGAGGACGTTGAGCTCTCCCCCGAAGGCCCGCGCGCGACGCTGCACGGACCGGACGGCATCAGCGTCCCCCTCGAGCTGAAGCTTCCCGGGCGCGCCAACCTCGGCAATGCCGCACAGGCCGTCGCTGCCGCCGTCGCGATGGGCATCGACCCAGCGGCTGCTGCCGCGGCTGTCAGCAGCGTCGCCGAAGTTGCGGGACGCTACTCCGTCCACGACGTCAACGGACGCAGCGCGCGCCTCATGCTCGCCAAGAATCCCGCCGGATGGCAGGAAGCCATGACGATGATCGACCCGCGCGTCGACCAGGTTGTCATCGGCGTCAACGGCCAGGTGCCCGACGGTCAGGACCTCTCCTGGCTGTGGGACGTCGATTTTTCCGCCGTCAAGCAGCCCGGCCGCCGCGTCGTCGCCTGCGGTGAGCGTGGCGCCGACCTGGCCGTGCGCCTCGAATATGCGGGCGTCCACTGCGACCTCGTTCCGCTGCCCATGGACGCCCTGGCCGCGTGCGAGCCCGGTCGCGTCGAGATGCTCCTCAACTACACGGCCATGCGCGACTTCAAGGTCCTGCTCGATCGAAAGGAAGGCACGCGATGAGCGCCTCCACGCTGCGAATCGGCGTCCTGATGCCCGAGGTCCTGGGTACCTACGGCGACAGCGGTAACGCGCTGATCCTCGCCGAGCGCGCCCGCAGGCGCGGCATCGACGCCGAGGTCGTTCATGTCGGCTTGACCGAGGAGATCCCGGACAGCCTGGATATCTACACTCTCGGAGGTGGCGAGGACACTGCCCAGGCGCTCGCGGCCGACAAGTTCCGTGGCACCTCGGGTCTCGCCCGCGCCCTTGACGCGGGACGCCCGCTCCTCGCGATCTGCGCCTCGCTGCAGGTTCTTGGCCACTGGTACGAGGATGCGCGCGGTGTGCGCGTTCCCGGCATGGGCGTCCTCGACATTACGACGCGCCCCCAGGGGCGCCGAGCGATCGGCGAGCTCGTCTGCGAGCCCGTCCTCGAGGGCCTCACCCAGACCCTCACCGGCTTCGAAAACCACGGGGGTGGCACCGTCCTCGGCCCTGACGCCTCCCCGCTGGGACGCGTCATCTCCGGCGTTGGAAACGGCACACCCCAGGGGGAAGAAGCACCCGAGGTGCGCTACGACGGCGCCGTTCAGGGGTCCGTCATCGCCACCTACATGCACGGCCCCGCTCTTGCCCGTAACCCCGAGCTGGCGGACTTGCTGCTCGAGCGCGCCACAGGCGCGACGCTGGAGCCGCTCGATGTGCCGGGTGTCGCCGAGCTGCGCGAGGAGCGCCTGAGCGGAGTGTCGCTGAGCTGACACGCGACCAGATCTCGGAATTTATCCCCGCCGATCCCACGCGGGGTCATCGGTGTGCTATGTTGGCACGTTCTCATCAATCTGCACGCCTCACTCCCGGTCGAGCAGAATTTTCATCAGAAAGGCACAGACATGTCGAACCCCTCCTACGGTCCCGCGGGCCAGCCGGGCGCGGTGCCCACGAACGGTACTTCCTACCCGGGTGCCGCAGCTCCGCAGGGCTACGGTGCTCCCGCTCCGGTGGTCATGCCGAAGCTGCCCGGTCGAGGCGGCGCCATTACAACGCTCGTTCTCGGCGTGGTGCTCATGGTCATCATCGCGCCGATCGTCTTCGTCGCCACGATTTTCGTCGGTGTGGCCGGCACTGATGGTAACGCGGTCAAGGGCGGTACGACGCCCAACGACAGCATTGTGACCGTGACTGCGGATGGCGAATTCACGGTTACCACCGACGGCGCTGACCCCGGATGCTTCCTCATGGATGCGGGTGGCAAGCTGTACCAACTCACCCCCTATAAGGATAAAAAGGGCGTCTACAATGCATCAGGTATTCCTGCAGGCCAGTACAAGCTGCGGTGTGAACGCATCGCCAGCAGTGCGAACATTACCGCATTCAACGCGTCGCCTGAGGCTGTGACAAAGGTCTTCGTCATGCCCTTCGTGTGGGGAACTGTTGTCGGTGTCGCCGGCCTGATCGTCCTGATCGTCGGCATCGTCTTCCTGGTGCAGGTGAACGGCAAGCGCCGCCGCATCACGCAGGAAGCCATGCTGCGCGCCGTGCGCTGACTCATGCTCCGTGAAAGGGGACGAGGCTGGGGAACTATCCCGTGCCTCGTCCCCTTTGCGGTTCCCTGCGGCGTTTTCCCCCACGGGAGGAAACAGCGTACGATCGAGGGGTATCTGAGCGTTCCAATCGCGTCGGCGCACTGTTCAGTCCGTGTTGCGCATTGTTATGCTTAAGTAAAATTTCCTTCAGGAAGGCACGCACATGTCGAATCCCCCCTACGGTGTTCCCGGCAATCAGGGCACACCCTGGCCCCAGTACGGTGACAACGGAGCGGGCGCTCCCATGCAGGGGATGCCCATGCAGGGGATGCCCATGCAGGGGATGCCCATGCAGGGAGGGCCTCAGAACTTCCAGGGCTACGGTGGCCCGGCCCCGATGCCGATCGTGAAGGGCCCTAGCAAGGCCCCCGGCACCATTCTCATCGTCCTGGGCGTCCTCGCGTCTTTTGTTGCCGCTCCCATCCTTTTCTTCGTCCTGTGGTTCCAGGGCGTCTCGGATATGGCTGGCGCTCTGGCTCAAGGTGCCAACTTCTCGAATGGCGGCACCGTCGAGGTCGGCGGAGCCGGCAGCTACATGCTCCAGATCTCGGGCGGCGAGGCAACTACGTGCAAGATGATTGACTCGGGCAACAACGTGTACGACATGTCCCCGTTCCAGAGCGACAAGTCGCTCTACTACATCGACGGCCTGAACAATGGCACCTACACGGTCCGCTGCGAAGGCGTCGACCAGAAGGCATCCATGACGGGCATGAGCATAAGCCCCAATGACTTTACGAACACGGTTGGCTTCGCATTCCTGTGGAGCACCGTGGTCGGCGTCACCGGCGTCGTCCTGCTGATCGTGGGCATCGTCCTCGTGGTTCGAGCCGGCAGCAAGACCAAAGAGCTTCAGCAGCAGGCCATGATGTCAGCGATGTACTGACCCATGTAACGCGATCAGGGGCGAGGCCCGGACAGACTCTCCGGCCTCGCCCCTTTGTCGCACCGACACCACCACGAGGAAGGACGCCATGCACACCCTGTCTTTCACGGGAGAACGCCAGCTTCGATACCCGGCACCCGACGTGGCGCGGGGCTTTATGCTCGCGCTCATTGCGCTGGCAAACGTCCCCTTTTGGCTTAGGTACTTCCCGGAGGCGCCTCACGCCGGGCATGCGGCGCTTGCGGCGATGGGCAGCGCCGACCAGTGGTGGTACCTGGCGCGGACCCTGTTCGTTGACCGCAGGGCCTACCCGCTGTTCTCGATCCTGTTCGGTTTCGGCATGGCGATCATGGCCTCGCGCACGATGGAGCGCGAGCGCCGGGCCGCCATGGAGACCTTCACTGCCGAGGAGGTTGCCGGCTGGCATCCCGTCCAACGACAGATTGTCGAGGAGAACGTCGAGCGTTATGCGCGCCGCACGGCCTCGCGCCTGATTCGCCGTCGCGGCTGGTGGATGCTGGCCTTCGGCTTGGTGCATGCTGTCTTCTTCTCGGGTGACATCATCGGGGCGTATGGCCTGGTTGCGGTGATTTTTGCCGAGGTAATCGTCATGAGGCGTGCGTGGCTGCGTATTCTCACGGGCTCGTTTATCGCGGCCTTGAGCCTGCTGGGAATCTGGTCGATGGCGGCGTTCATGGGCCGAGAACCGATGATGTTGGAGTTCCACGATCCTGTATCGCTGGACGCGGGGTATCCGCTGGTGTCTGTTGCCTCCTGGCTCATCGCGACGCCGATGACTGTCCTCACGGCTCTGGTGGTCCCCTGCGTCATGATCGGCGTGAGTGTGGCGCGCTGGGGCCTCCTTCAGGACCCGCGTGGGCGTGGGGCGTTGCTGTCCGTCATCGCGGCGTGCGGCCTGGGGATCGGAGTGCTCGGAGGCCTGCCTTTTGCGCTCATGCAGCTGGATTGGGCGTTCGCCGGCTCGGCCGCCTGGTCCTACCCGCTGTTTCACGCCTCGGGGGTCGCGGGTGCGTGCGGCTGGCTGGCGCTCCTGGCTCTCGTGGGTGGCGGTCCGCGCGAGAAGCTGGGCAGCGCGTGCGCTTTCCTCAGCGCGATCGGTCGTCGTTCGATGACCGCCTACCTGTCCCAGACGGTGCTCTTCATCCTCATCTGTGGGTTGTCGATCTCGTTCGGTGTGCGCTCGCTGGGCGTCGCCGTGTCTGGCCTGATTGCGCTCGTCGTGTGGGCGCTGATCGGCCTGGGCTGCGCCATTGCCGAGGCTATGGGATCGTCGCGCGGTCCCGCTGAGTGGGCGCTGCGCTGGCTGGTTACAAAGAGCGCCAGGAAGAGGCCGATGCCGGCCTTCGTGCCCGTTCCCGGCGTTCGCGCGGAGGTGCCCGCAGGAGTCGCGCAGGCCTCGCTGGTTGCGGTGGATCCGGTCGCCGAGCCGAGTGCTGAGCGCAATGGGAGCGCGCAGGGGAGTGCTTGCGAAAGCGAGTGAAATTTTCCTATTTAATAGAAATAAGCGTCGCTCGCAAGGGCTATATCAAAATGTGAGCGAACATACATTTGTTGAGAAGTGGTGTGGACCCACCCGGGTGAGCTGCGACGATGGTGACATGCTGTCTCATTGCGTGTCTGCTCCGGGAGGTTGAATCTGTCAGGGGCGTTGGTTTTTCGCGGTTTCTGCGCTACTGTGAAGTCACCAAGACACGTGCTGGTAACACGATGAGGTGAGCTGAGGAGGCGCCAATGGGTATGCATGTGCAGACCGCTGTCAGGGGCGATCGGCGCGCTCTCGCCCCATCGGTAGCGACGCAGTTGCGCGTCACCAATCATCGGCACGACTAGGGGTACATCATGGGCTGGCTATGGCGGGCGGATGCCGACGGTGGAACCGACGGCGAGGAGACGCCTCGCCGCCGCGAACTGCCTGACGATACCGCCTCTGATATGGAACAATGGGGAGGTAGCAACGCAGCACCTCCGGAAGGAATTGTCACGGGTAATTCGGAGTTTGAAGCCAATCGTTTCGATATGGTTCGCCCCATCACGCAGGAGCGCTTGGGCCTCCTTTTCGACTCAGAGGGATGGACGTGGCGTATCGATAGCGATGGGGATCTCTGCGGTTTCTGGGAGGGGCATCTGTTCTGCTTCCGGTTCCTCGGTGATTCGCGCGAGGTGTTGTCGATCGTTGCCTTCATGAAGAACCTTGTCCCGATTGAATACGGTGAGGATCTGCGCGACTTCCTGCAGGCGTGGCACGGTGAGTTCCTGTGGCCGAAGGCCTACATCGCTGACCAGGATGAGGGTGACCGTGTTGTCGCCGAGGTGAATGCTGACTATGAGTACGGCGCGACGGATGCGCAGCTCGTGCAGCAGGTGATGTGTGCGCTGGCGACGACCCTTCAGCTTTTCCGTGCGCTCGAGGAGCGTTATGGCCTCGACGATGACGAAGGGGCCGGTCCTGCCGGCGGGCATCAGCGCGGGTTTGATGGGCCTACCTGGCTTCCCGAGAACTGACTCACATCCTCCTCAAAATTCAAGTTGAGTGGAATAGACTCAACTCTGGCTTCGTTGTGTCTGTCAGAAGGCGTTGAGTGACTCGACGCCACCAGACAAACCATTTGGAGGAGTATTTCATGGCACGTGAAATGACAACGAAGGCGCAGGAGGCCATCTCCTCTGCGCTCCAGGCTGCCGGTGCAGCCGGTAACCCGCAGGTGGAGCCCATCCACCTGCTTGAAGCGCTGATCGAACAGCGCGAGGGTATCGCGTTCTCCCTGCTCGAGGCCGTTGGGGCCGACGTGCGTGCGATTGGCGCGCGCACCCGCAATGCCCTTGTGGCGCTCCCGAGTGCGCAGGGCGCATCCGCCGGTAGCGCGCAGCCCTCGAACGCCCTGCTCGCGGTCGTTCGTGACGCGGGCGAGCGCGCCGAGGCTGGCGGTGACCAGTACATCTCGACCGAGCATCTGCTGATCGCGCTGGCTGCGTCGCAGACCGAGGCGGGTCGCATCCTTTCCCAGGGCGGTGTCGAGGTCGACGCGCTGACGCAGGCGCTCGCTCAGCTGCGCCCCGAGCCGATCACCTCAGCGGATCCCGAGGGTTCCTTCGAGGCCCTGTCCAAGTATGGGCGCGACCTCACGGAGGTTGCGCGCGAAGGCAAGCTCGATCCGGTTATCGGCCGTGACAACGAGATTCGCCGCGTCGTGCAGGTCCTGTCCCGCCGTACTAAGAACAACCCGGTTCTGATCGGTGAGCCCGGCGTCGGCAAGACGGCCGTCGTCGAAGGCCTCGCCCAGCGCATCGTTGCGGGCGACGTTCCGGAGTCCCTGCGCGACAAGCGCCTGATCTCGCTGGACGTCTCCTCGATGGTCGCCGGCGCGAAGTACCGCGGCGAGTTCGAAGAGCGCCTGAAGGCCGTCCTCGCTGAGATCGCTCGCTCGGACGGGCAGATCATCACCTTTATCGACGAGCTGCACACGGTTGTCGGTGCGGGCGGCGGCTCCGAGGGAGCGATGGACGCGGGCAACATGCTCAAGCCCATGCTCGCCCGCGGTGAGCTGCGCATGGTGGGTGCCACCACTCTCGACGAGTACCGCGAGAACATCGAAAAGGATCCGGCGCTTGAGCGCCGCTTCCAGCAGGTGTTCGTCGGCGAGCCCTCGGTCGAGGACACGGTTGCGATCCTGCGCGGTATTGCGCCGAAGTACGAGGCCCACCACAAGGTGACCATCTCCGACGGTGCCCTCGTTGCCGCGGCGACCCTGTCGAACCGTTACATCACGGGGCGCCAGCTGCCCGACAAGGCGATCGACCTGATCGACGAGGCCGCCTCGCGCCTGCGCATGGAGCTGGACTCCTCGCCCGTCGAAATCGACGAGCTTCGCCGCAGCGTGGACCGTCTGCGCATGGAGGAGTCCTACCTGACCGAGTCCGACCCGGAGGGTCTGGATGAGGCGACCCAGGAGCGGCTGAGCAAGCTGCGCGCCGACCTCGCCGACCGCGAGGAGAGCCTGCGCGCTCTGACGGCTCGCTGGGAGGCTGAGAAGGCTGGCCACAACCGCGTTGGTGAGCTGCGCGTCCAGCTCGACTCGCTGCGTACCCAGCTGGACCTGGCCGTGCGCGAGGGGCGCTGGGAGGAAGCCGGGCGCCTGCAGAACGGTGAAATCCCGGCCGTCGAGCGTCAGATCGCGGAGGCGGAAGCTAAGGCCGAGGAGCAGGATGCGCGTAACGACGACGAGCCGATGATCGCCGAGAAGGTCGGCCCCGCAGAGATCGCCGAGGTGATCGAGGCGTGGACCGGAATTCCGACGGGTAAGCTCCTGCAAACGGAGACCGACAAGCTCCTGCATATGGAGGACGAGCTTGGAAAGCGCCTGATCGGTCAGAAAGATGCCGTGCGTGCGGTGTCCGATGCGGTTCGCCGCTCTCGTGCGGGCCTAGCTGACCCGAACCGTCCGACCGGTTCGTTCCTTTTCCTCGGTCCGACGGGCGTGGGTAAGACGGAGCTGGCCAAGGCGCTCGCGGAGTTCCTCTTCGACGATGAGCGCGCGATGGTACGTATTGACATGTCCGAGTACTCCGAAAAGCACTCGGTGGCGCGTCTTGTCGGTGCCCCTCCGGGGTACGTGGGCTACGAGCAGGGCGGTCAGCTGACCGAGGCGGTGCGCCGTCGTCCCTATTCCGTGGTTCTGCTGGACGAAGTTGAGAAGGCCGATCCTGAGATTTTCGACATTCTTTTGCAGGTCCTGGATGATGGACGTCTTACTGACGGGCAGGGGCGGACGGTCGACTTCCGCAACACCATTCTGATCCTCACCTCGAACCTCGGATCCCAGTTCCTGGCGGACCCTGACTTGACACCCGAAGAAAAGCGGGAGTCTGTCATGTCGGTCGTCTCGGCGGCCTTCCGTCCGGAGTTCCTCAATAGGTTGGATGAGACGGTCATGTTTGACGCTCTTACCCGCGAAAATCTGGGAGAGATCGTCGATTTGCTCGTCGCGTCGCTGGAGTCTCGCCTGCGCGAGCGTCGCATCGGTTTGACAGTAACCGAACCCGCCCGTGGGTGGCTCGCTCGAGTCGGGTATGACCCGGCCTTCGGAGCGCGCCCGCTGCGCCGCTTGATTCAGCGCGAGATTGGTGATCGACTGGCCAAGCTGCTGCTCAGTGGAGACGTTCAAGATGGTCAGAATGTGACAGTTGACATCAACGATTCCATTGACGGGCTTGTCATGAATGTTGATAAACCCTGAGATTGCGCGGTACACTGACTACCAGTGTGTATTTCGGGCGCTCGGTATGTGGTGCCCGCAACAGCAGGAGATGATATGACAACCCAGAGGAAGGCCCGTGGCGCCTACTCCGTAGGACAGGCGACGCGTGAATCCATCCTCTCGGCAGCGATGGTTCTGATTGCAGAGCGAGGCTATAACGGCTTTTCCCTGCGCGACCTTGGCCGTCGAGTCGGCATTTCGCACCCCGCGGTGGTCTATCACTTCCCTTCGAAGGAAGCCATCCTGCGCAGCGCGATCCAGCGTCACGAGGAGATGAACGCGCTCTTCGACGTCTCCATTAACGAAGAGGCAGAAGGCGGGTTCGACGAGGGCGGTATCACCGCAGGCTCGTTTGTCGACTGGGCGGTCGGCGAAATGCGCTTCGCCATGAAGCCCGGCGCCGACGCGGCTATCGCACTGGACTGTGTGCTGTGGGCTGAGTCCTCCTCTGAGACGCACCCTGCGCACGCACACTACAAGTACCGCACTCAGCAGATGGAGGAAGCCCTCACTGCGATGATCCAGGCCTTCGTGGATGAGGAGGGTGCCGAGATCGGTACGACTCCTCGCACGCTCGCGAGGATCCTCATCCGCTACTGGTACGGCTCCGTCGTCTCGGCTCGCTACAACGATGAGCCGATCGACGCTCGTGAGTTTGTCGCGGACTTCCTCGCTGTGTGTGTGCAGCTCCTGCGCCTGCCTGCGCACTACGTGCTGCAGCTCGGGGCCTCGGTCCCCGAGGAGGTCGCGGAAGTTTACGCGCGCACGCTGCGTAAGATCAGTGAAAAGACCACTGCGGCCGCCGAGGCAGGTGCGGCTCCGGCTCCGGAGGCAACCGCGTGATCGGCCCACTGCCGTCCTTTGACGTCGCCCTCGTCCTTCGTGTCGAGGGCGACGTCGTCTATTCGCACGGCGACGTCGATCGTGTCTTCCCGCTCGCGTCGGTGACCAAGCCGATCGTTGCGTGGTCGGCGTTAGTTGCGGTCGAACGAGGCCTGATGTCTCTCGACGATCCTGCGGGTCCCGAGGGGGCGACGGTCCGTCACCTGCTGGCCCATGCCTCGGGCTTGCCGTTCGAGGGGCGTCGTCCCGTCGCGGCTCCCGAGAAGCGCCGGATCTACTCGAACGAGGGATTCGATATCCTTGGCGAGGTCATCGAGACCGCAACCGGTGTCGGTGTTGCCCAGTGGGTGCGCGAGACGATTTTTGAGCCGCTCGGCATGGCCACGGCTGATATTCCCGGTAGCCCCGCCCACGCGGGGGTTGCCAGTGCATCCGAAGTCAGCCTCTTCGGCGCCGAGCTCGCGCGCCCAACCCTGGTGAACGGCCCCTTGGCTGCGCTCGCCGCACTGTCGCAGTTTCCTGCGCTTGCTGGTGTCGTGCCCGGCTACGGGCGCTTCAATCCCTGTCCGTGGGGCCTCGGCCTCGAGATTCGCGGCGAGAAGTCGCCGCACTGGACCGCGCCCGACGCCTCCCCGCGCACGATCGGCCACTTCGGGCAGTCCGGCTCATTCGTGTGGGCGGACCGCGACCTTCGCGCCAGCGCCGCCTTCGTCGGAGCAGAGCCTTTCGGGCAATGGCATCACGACAATTGGTCGGCCTTGAACGCTGAGTTGCTGCGCCTCGCGCGCGAGCACGTGTAAGCGATACGGAACGAGGCCTGGGCGTGTGCCCAGGCCTCGACCTGTGTCGACGGCCGAGTTCCGGCCTCGGTGATCTCTCAGTCGACGTCGACGATGACGGGCACGTGGTCGGACGCGCCCTTGCCCTTGCGCTCGTCTCGGTCGATCTGCGCGCCGCTCACGCGCGCGGCCAGCGCCGGCGAGCAGTAGGCGAAGTCGATGCGCATTCCCTCGTTCTTGGGGAAGCGCAGCTTCTGGTAGTCCCAGTAGGTGTAGTTCGTGACGCGGTCTCGTGTGACCTCGACCCAGCCGTCCGCGGCGAAGGCAGCGAAGGCCTCGCGCTCGGGGGCCGACACGTGCGTGGCGCCTTCGAAGGCGCTCATGTCCCACACGTCTTCGTCCAGGGGCGCGACGTTCCAGTCGCCGACCAGCGCGATGCGCGCCTCGGGGTCGGCGAGCCAGCCGCGTCCCTGCTCGGCGAGGTTCGCGAGCCACTCCAGCTTGTAGGCGTAGTGCGCGTGCGTGAGCTCTCGGCCGTTGGGGACGTACAGACTCCAGATCGTCATCGACGAGGCCTGTCCGTCCTCGGAGGGAAGCGTGCCGGTCGTGTCGATGGTGACGCCGAGCGCTCGAGCTTCGACCACGGGCGGTTCACCAAAGGCGGGCTGGGTGGGGAAGTGGTCCCGGACGTCCAGGATCGGCAGGCGCGAGGCGACGGCGACGCCGTTCCACTGGTTGAGTCCGTGGATGGCGATGTGGTATCCGGCTGCCTCGAAGGGTTCGACGGGGAACTGGTCGGGGCGGCACTTGATTTCCTGCATGGCCAGCACGTCCGTGTCCGAGCGCTGAAGGAAAGCAATGACGCGGTCGACGCGCGTGCGGATGGAGTTGACGTTCCAGGTCGCAAATCTCATGGAGTCGAGCCTATCCGCGGGGGGGGGCAGTGGCGGCTGCGTGAAACGCGCGTGAAACATGCTTGGTCGGTGTGAGTTGTGTGAGCGCTTATTTAGAGTGATAATGATTCTCACCTACAACATAGCTAGAAAAGGCACTCGAATGTCACACCTGCGACGCATCAGCACAGCTGCGCTCGCTCTTTTCCTGGCGCTGACCCCCGCCGCCGCGTGGGCCGGTCCCGACCAGGACAAGGAATGGATCGTTACCGGACAGCACGTTGATGCACCCATCCCCGTCTGGCATGACGACACCAACAGCTTCTCCCTGAACACCATCAACATGCCGATGGAAAAGACCGCTTTGTGGATCCCCAAGGCATGGACCGGCACCGGCGAGAAGGACGAGGCGAAGTCGCAGCTCGTCGTTCCGGCGAAGCGTCCCGACCTGGCGTTCCTGGGCGGCGAAGGCACCGTTCTCAACGCCGCGCCCCAGACTCCCGGCCCTGGTAATACACCCATCTGGGCGGGACTTGGTGCCGGCGAGATCGGCGATACCGATAAGTTTGAGGGCGAGACCTACACGCTCGACCTCATCAGCGTCGATGGCCCGGGCCGCATGGAGATGTTCATCGACAATGGCGACAGCGTCAACCGCTTCCTCTCCAGTCACGACACTGCGTACCGAAGCGTCTACAACCCGCGCCACACGCACCTGTACACGACCTTCACGCAGCCGGGTCGCTACGTCGCGAACTACAAGATGACCGCTCGCAGCGCCGACGGCACGGCTATCTACTCCTCGCCGATCACCCCGCTGGTCTGGCAGGTCGGCGGTGCGAACCCCACCGATGGCACCATCAAGGACATCGAATCCGCCTACAACGCGGCGCGCGCGGAGCGTACCGACGGCAACGCAGCCACGCCGACGCTCACCCTGTCCCACCACACCGAGCGTGAACACCCCGGCGACAACCACCTGACCGACATCACGCTCGACACGGGTGTCGCCACCGACACGGGTCGCGCGTGGATCACCGTCAACGGCTACTTCCTCACCGAGGTCGGCGTCGAAGGCGGCCGTGCGACCGTCTCCGAGCTGCTTGGCGCCGATGCCGCCGCCGTCCAGGCGATCTACATCCCCGGCGACTCCGCCTCGGCACGCTGGATCTCTCAGACCGTCCAGTATTCCCAGAAGGACACCGAGCCCGTCACCGTCGGCGGAACCGACACGATCCTTGGCCCCTCCAACCCGGACCCGGCGCCGGTGTGGAACCCCGACCACCTGTCGATCTCCTCGCGCCGCGTCGAGGTCTCCTACGACCTCGTCCCCGGCTCGACCGATCAGTACACCGCCACGGTGCGCGCCAACGACCCGAACCTGCGCGCCACGTACAAGATTGAGTTCCTCGAGTCCAAGTACGATTTCAGCCCCTGGTGCTCCATGGAGGGCACGCTGGGCGCGGGCGGCATGGACACGAAGACGCAGGACCTCGGCGTGTGCCAGTCCGACCCCATGTATATACGGGTCACGCTGCGCCCCCACCCGCTCTCGGACGCGGTCATGACCGTCGCTGACGCCTCCGACGTCACCGTCGGCTCCCACGTCGGTCTCACCGCCATGCTGAAGATGCGCGACGGCGTCGCCGCCCCGGACGAGCCGGAACCCGCTCCGAACCCGACCCCCACGCCTGCTCCCGCCCCCGATAACGGCGGAAACGACGCAACCCCGGCCCCGGCCTCGTCCCTGCTGAGCGACCCCGTCGAGATCGCGCGCGGACACCTGGATGTGCGCCTCACCCAGGCCAGCGGCGAGGGCGGCCTCACCTATGGCCTGGCCGTCAAGGACGATTCCCTCACCAATGCGCGCACCTCCGTGCTGCGCACCGTCGGCTCCACGACCCTCGCGGTCGCACCCAACGCGCGATTCGTGCGCCCCGCCTCCCTCTCCGACCCGAGCTACGACGTGCTCGGCCCGGTGGGCACGGCCACCTACGTGCTGCCGGAGACGCAAAACAGCGACATTGTCTGGCCCGGCCTGTCCACCGAGGGCATCGATTACGCGGCACTGCCTGATGGTGCCGACCTGACCCTGCACCTCGCGCAGGCCCCCGAAGGTGCGCGCGTCGCCTTCTTCCAGGGCGGTACCTTCGGTGCGGGCGCGAAGGTCCACTTCGACTCGACCAAGGGCGACGGCCTCGTCCACACGACCGAGGCGACGCACATGCACGGCAACTGGGTCTTCAGCGCGCCCGGTACCTACCGCATCGAGGTAGGCGCTCGCAGCGGCGAACGCAGCCTCGTCGAGCCCCAGTCCTTCACCGTGGTCGTCCGATCCGGACACCACAATGAGCAGCCCGCGCCGGTTGAGGAAGAGCCCGTGCCGACGCCGTCGCCCGGCCCGTCCCCGGTGCCGGAGCCGGTCCCCACCCCGGATCCGACGCCCGCGCCCACGACTGACCCGGCTCCCGCGCCTTCTGTGGATCCGGCACCTGCCCCGGCTCCGAGCGAGGATCCCGCTCCGGTGCCCGCGCCGACCGCGGATCCGGTTCCGGCTCCCGCGCCGAGTTCTGATCCCGCACCCGCCCCGGCTCCGAGCGCTGACCCGGCACCTATGCCGCGGCCCTTCCCGGCTCCCGCGCCCAGTGGTGGCCCGGTTCGAGTGCCCGCAGCACCCGCGACCAACGCGGGCACCCCGGCCTCGTCCGGCGCGACTCGCACCGCAGCCCCTGCGGCGAACGGTGGGAGCGCGAGCGGCGCTCCGGCTGCTCGCAGCAATGGCGCAACAAGTGGAACGAGCGGTGCGACCAGCTCGGCACCCGTGACCGCCCCGAAGGCCGCCCCCGCGGCCACCCCGTCCGCGAGCCCCTCGGCCGCTCCCCAGAGCGGTGCGCAGAGCGGAGAGGTCGCGCAGAGCGGTAGCGTGACCGCACCCGAGAACGGGACGGCCAATGCGGCGGGCGCCATGCCGATCGCCGCGGCTGTTGAAGGCGGTCGCACGGGCGGATGGAGCCCCTACTGGCTGGTCCTCCTCGTCATCCCGGCGGCCCTCGCCGGTGGCGGAGCCGGATACCTGATCCGGACCCGATGACACGGCAAGCCGGGGCGGGACGCGCGCGCGTCCCGCCCCG
>KV835898.1:24692-91860 GCA_001838165.1 Actinomyces sp. HMSC035G02
CGGGGCGGGACGCGCGCGCGTCCCGCCCCGGCTTCGTGCTGCGCGCCCCATGCGGCGTTAGACTTCCCCCATGGGAACAGCGCTGGTCACCGGAGCGACCTCCGGCATTGGTGAAGAATTCTGTTGGCAACTGGCCGCCGCGGGCCACGACCTGGTGCTCGTTGCGCGCAGCGAAGACGCCCTGCGCGCGCTCGCGGACTCGCTCGCGAACGTCGCCGGCGTGCGCGCTGAGGTGATCGCCGCGGACCTGTCCACCGACTCCGGCTGCGCGCGCGTCGCCGCCCGCCTCGACGTGGGAGGACCCGCAGACCGCGACAAGCCTGACCTGGCTCCCGTGGACCTCCTCGTTAACAACGCCGGCTTCGGACTGGGAACCGAATTCCTGGACAACAGTCTCGAGAACGAAATCAACGGCCTGAACGTCATGGTCCGTGCCGTCATGACCCTGGCCCACCACGCCGGCATCTCCATGCGCTCTCGCGGACGCGGTGCCATCCTCAACGTTGGCTCCGTCGCCTCGCGCACGGGTGCGGGCACCTATTCTGCCCACAAGGCCTGGGTCGTCGCCTTCACCGAGGGCCTCGCCGCCGAGCTCAGGGGCTCGGGCATCACCGCCACGGTCGTGTGCCCCGGCCCCGTCGACACCCCCTTCTTCGAGCGCGCGGGCGTGGACATGCGTTCGACCCCCTCCTGGCTCATGGCCAGCCCCGAACAGGTCGTCGCAGAGGCCCTCGACGCCGTGCGTGCGGGCCGCGTCCAGGTCACCCCCACTATCCCCTACAAGGTCGCCATGGGCGCCATGAAGCTGGCCCCCCGCTGGGTGACCGCGCGCGCCATGCGCTCCGTCCCCCACATGTGAGGGCGTGCGCACTGAAACGAGGCCGGGGCCAGGTTCACGCAGAACCCGGCCCCGGCCTCGTCAATGCAAGCGGTGAATCAGGCCAGGCCGATGTCCTCCAGGCCCAGCGCGTAGAAGTACGGGAAGCCCTCTGCCTCAATGCGCTCCTTCGCGCCCGTCGCGCGGTCGACGATCACCGCGACGGCGACGACGTTCGCACCGGCCTCGCGCAGCGCGAGCGCGGCCTCCAGCGGCGAGCCGCCGGTCGTCGAGGTGTCTTCGAGAACGACGACGTTCTTGCCCACGACATCCGGGCCCTCGATGCGGCGCTTCATGCCGTGATCCTTCGCGGCCTTACGCACGACGAACGCGTCCAGGTCCAGGCCGCGCGACGCGGCGGCGTGCATCATCGCGGTCGCGACGGGATCAGCGCCCATCGTCAGGCCGCCGACGGCCACGTACTCCTCGCCCACTGAGAAACCGGACTCCTCCAGGAGGTCCAGCATGACGTGGCCGATGAGGGGAGCCGCCTCGTGGTGCAGGGTCGAGCGGCGCATGTCGACGTAGAAGTCGGACTCGCGCCCCGACGCCAGGGTCACCTTCTCGTGGATGACGGAGAGTTCCTGGACGAGGGCAGCCAGGCGCGCCTTGTGGGAATCGTTGGTCATGGGTGTTCCTTCCGGATCGGTGTGGGTCAGTGCGCCGCCTCGACGAGCTCGATGAGATCGCCGATGCCCTCGTGGATGCCGAAGGGGCGGAACGGAAAATTCTTGATGTCCTCGCGGGCCGTGGAACCCGACAGGACCAGGTGGGTGCGCAGGCCGGCCTCGACGCCCGCGCGCACGTCCGTGTCCATGCGGTCGCCGACCATGGCGGCGCTCTCGGAGTGCGCGCCGATCTTGTTCAGGCCAGCGCGGATCATGACGGGGTTCGGCTTGCCCACGAAGTAGGGCTTCTGCCCGGTCGCCGCCGTGATCATCGCCGCGATCGCGCCGCACGCGGGCAGGGTGCCCTCGTCGGAGGGGCCCGACACGTCGGGGTTGGTCGCGATGAACTTCGCGCCGCCCTCGATGAGGCGGATCGCGTGGGTCAGCGCGTGGAAGTCGTAGGAGCGCACCTCGCCGAGCACCACGAACTCGGGGTCGATCTCCGTCATCACGTATCCCGCGGAGTGGATCGCGGTGGTCAGGCCGGCCTCGCCGATGACGTAGGCGGTCGAGCCGGGCGACTGCTGGTGCAGGAACGCGGCCGTCGCATTGGCGGAGGTCCAGATGTTGTCCTCGGGGATGTCCAGGCCGGAGTTCGCCAGGCGCGCGGACAGGTCGCGGTTCGTGAACACCGAATTATTGGTGAGGACCAGGAAGGGGATGTTCTTCTCGCGCAGAGCGGCAAGGAACTCGTTCGCGCCCGGAAGCGCCCGATTCTCCTTGACCAGGACGCCGTCCATATCGGAGAGCCATGCGGTGACGGGAGGCAGCTCGGTCAGTGGTGTGGGTTCGTGCGTCAGGGCAGTCATGCCTCCATTCTACGGTGCCGCTAGGGTGGGATCCGTGAACGAGTTCGAAAACGGGTGTGACATCGCGCGTGATGGCGCGTGCGGGAACGACGAGGCCGGGGCCGCGCAGTCCGGGCAGGTCGGGGTCGGTCCGTGGCCGGGCGGGGAGGCCGCCTGGCCGGTCGGCGAGCACTACGACCGGGAACTCCTGAAGGTGGGGGATCGGCGCAACGTCGAAGACCGCTACCGCTACTGGACGATGGACGCGATTCGAGCGGACATTGCTGCCCGCTCGCTGCCCTTCGAGGTGGCGGTGGAGAACCTCGATCACGACTTCAATATCGGGTCGATCGTGCGCACGGCGAATGCCATGGGTGCGCGCCGCGTGCACGTCGTGGGGCGCAAGCGCTGGAACCGTCGCGGCGCGATGGTCACCGACCGTTACCTGCCGGTGGATCACCGTCCCGAAGTGCGTGAACTTGTTGAGCATTGCTCGAAGGAAGGCTTGACACTCGTCGGCGTCGACAATGTCGAGGGGTCCGTCGCGCTCGAAGGTGCGGTGCTGCCCGAGCGCGCGTGCCTCGTTTTTGGATCCGAGGCCTCCGGATTGAGCGAGGAGATGATCCGGGCGTGCGAAATTGTCGTCGCCATTACTCAGCGTGGTTCGACTCGGTCCATGAACGTTGGTCACGCCGCCGCGATCGTTATGTGGGCGCACGCGTCGCGTCTGGAGGGTGCGGAAAACTCCTGACTTGTGAGCAAACTGTCAAACTAATTTGCATGAATTAACCCGGTTTTTCGGCATTCTCACTGACCAACTGATCTTTTACCGTTTCTATTGTTTTTATCCTCCGATCTTTGATAGCATTTGCAAGCTAAAAAGTAGTCGGAATGGATACGGAGCATCCGTTTTAATTCGTGCTTTGGACAGTTTGCGTGGAAGCAAACCGTTGAACAGGAGAATTAATGCCTCAGTCATCGCCAAGCCATGCGCGGGCGCCGCGGCTCGCGCGCACCCGAGCGAAAGTCGCACTCATCCTCACGTCCGTGTGCGCGCTCGTTGCCGCGGTCCTCGTCCCCCTGACCTCCCACCTGAACGCTCAGGCGGCCAGCCAGGTCCCCGGAACGATCCCCTCCCTCGAAGGATGGGCCCCGGCCTCGGGCTCCTGGACTCCCGCAAGCGGCCTTCAGATCGTCCGCACTGACTCCGCCGACGCTGCCGGCGTCAGTGCTCTGCTGAGCCGCGCTCTCACCGACGCCGGCATCACCGGCATCACCGAGGGCACCGGCGCGGCCCCCGCCTCCAACGCCGTCACCCTCACGATCAATGCGTCCCGCACCGACCTCGGTGATGAGGGTTATCAGCTGACCGTCAACGCAAACGGCGCCCAGGTTGTGGCCGCCACCCGCGCCGGCCTCCTGTGGGGCGCCCGCACCATCGAGCAGGCTGTGCGCGCCGGCCAGGGCACCGTGCCCGCCGGAAGCATCACCGACATTCCGCGCTTCGCCGACCGCGGCGCCACCCTGTGCGCCTGCGGCACCCACATCACCCCGGACTGGATCATCCGACAGATCGACCGCATGTCCGACCTGAAGATGAACTACCTGTCCCTCGAGCTGCGCATCAAGTCCGACAAGTACCCCGCCACCACCTCCTTCTCGTACTACACGAAGGATGAGGTCAAGGCCATCGTCGAGCACGGTCGCGAGGTCGGCGTTCGCGTCGTCCCGCTCCTCAACGCTCCCGGCCACACCGGCACCATCCTCGGCAACTTCCCGCAGTACCAGGTCGCTGACGACTCCGGCAAGAAGAGCCCCAACCACCTCAACTTCATCGACCCCGCCGCCCAGCAGTTCTACTTCGACCTCATCGACGAGTACATGGACACCTTCGGCTCCACCGAATGGCACATGGGCGCCGACGAGTTCTTCTTCAAGCAGGGCCCCGGCGAGTTCAAGAAGTACCTCGCACAGATTCGCAGCCACTACGGCGACCAGTCGATGACCTTCGACGCCGCGTTCAATGACTTCATCAACAAGGTCAACGCGCACGTCAAGTCTCGCGGCGGCACGCTGCGCGTGTGGAACGATGGCATCGCCGACATCTCGCGCATCCCG
Source organism: Actinomyces sp. HMSC035G02 (assembly GCA_001838165.1). GTDB lineage: Bacteria > Actinomycetota > Actinomycetes > Actinomycetales > Actinomycetaceae > Pauljensenia. The sequence continues at coordinate 29,144 of KV835898.1, forward strand.
GTCGACAAGGACGTCATCATCGAATACTGGGGCAAGGGCGAGTCCAGCAAGAAGGACGCCAACCGCGGCCTGCCCGTCAAGGACCTCGTCGATGCCGGTTACACCGTCGTCAACGCCTCCTCCGCCCTGTACTACTACCGTGATCAGCCGTCCTCCTACGTCATGCAGGTGCAGGGCCTGGAAGGCGTCTATGGAAAGTGGACGATGAACTCGTTCTACCAGAACGACGGCTACACGGTGCCCGACGCCTCCATCCGCGGCGGCAAGGTCTCCATCTGGCAGGGCGGCCACGGCAAGGTCACCGACCACGAGACCGAAGCCTGGGTCACCGAAGGCCTGCGCTACGGTGCCCAGATGTTCTGGAACGCAAAGACCCCCAAGGCCGACGGCAACGTTGAGGCTTTCAAGGCGCGCATCAAGGCCCTGGGTGAGCCCTCCACCTACGTCGACCCCACGCGCGACACCCTCGCCCCCGGCCAGTACACCATCGCACTGTCCGACGGACGAGCCCTGAGCGTGTCTGGCGCTACCCCGACCGCGGGCACTGCCTCCGACAACTGGGAGCTGGCCGCCACCCCCGACGGCTACTACCAGATCCGCTCGGTCAACGCGAACCGCTGCCTCGCCGTCTACTCCGAGGAAACGCCTAACTCCGAGACCCACGTGTCGACGACCCCCGGACACCCCGCGGTCGCCTACGCGTGCGCTGACATGAGCCAGGAATTCACCCCCACGTTCCAGGGCGACTACGCCACGCGTAACCCCCAGAAGTGGGTCGCTGAGCCCGCCGGCGACGGCTTCCGCCTGCGCAACGCCATGACCAACCAGTACCTGAGCGTCATCGACTCCGGCTACCTGTCGCGCCGCCCCAACGGTGGCGAGAAGACCGCCGAAGGTACCGTCGCCCAGCTGCCGCTCGACGTCACCGTCGACAGCCACTCGGTCTTCACCCTCACCTCCCAGGCCTCCTCGGCCCTCGACGTCAGCATCGAACGCGTTGGTGACGAGGCCTACCCGAAGACCGCCCTGTCCGGCATGAATCGCGCCTCCCTGCCCATCATCGGCGACGAGAACTGGGGCGAAACCGTCCTCAAGGTCTCCGTCACCAACAAGGGCACCACGGACGCCACCAAGATCCAGCTGACCCCCGCTGTCTCCAACTCGTGGAAGCTCGCCAACGGACCCCAGCCGATCGACCGCCTCGCCCCCGGCGAGACCCGCGTCGTGAAGTTCTGGGCGCGCCCCACCACCGAGTTCGGTGAAGCAACCTTCACGGTCACCGTCTCGCACGCCGGTGAGAAGACCGTGGCCAGCGCAGGCCTGATCGGCGTGTGCGGCCCGCGCGTCGAGGTCGCGGCCGTGGCAGCCGACTCCGTCGAAACCCGCTGGGAGCGCGGCAAGGAATCCATGGCCACCGACGGTGACCCCGCGACCTACTGGCACTCCCAGTACATCGATGCCAACAAGGCCAAGCTGCCCGGCACCGACAACGCCCGCAAGTGGCCCCACTGGATCGACCTGAAGATCGGGGATGGCACAAGCGGATACGACGTCTGCGCCGTCTCCTACACGCCGCGCGCCGGCAACGGCCCCAAGGCCTCGGGCCGCGCCAAGGACGTCCAGATCTACCTCGCCGACTCGCAAGATGCCCTCAAGGGGCAGGGTGACAACAAGGGCAACCCGAGTGCACAGGGCAACCCCGTCCTCGTGACCTCCCTGGCGAATGTCCCCGGCACCGTGGACATCCCGGTTGCGGGCAACGGCTCCTACCTCCGATTCCGCGGCACCTCGGCCCAGGCCGACGTTGCTAAGGACCTCACGGACGTCATGTCCGTCGCCGAACTTGGAGTCCGCATCGGCCGCTCCAACTGACGCATAGCAGTCGGGGAGGGGTTGGAAGAAAACCGTCCAAACGGGACTTCCTTCCCCTCCCCGCTCGTGCAAAATGTGAGAGAATCGATCACGACAAAACTGTCACTCGATTAGGAGGCTCCAAGTGCCTATCGCAACCCCTGAGGTCTACGCAGAGATGCTGAATCGCGCACGGGACGGCAAGTTCGCCTACCCCGCGATCAACGTGACCTCGTCCCAGACCATCACCGCTGCCCTCCAGGGCTTCGCCGAGGCCGAGTCCGACGGCATCATCCAGGTGTCCGTTGGCGGCGCCGAGTACGGCTCCGGCTCCACCATCAAGAACCGCGTCACCGGCTCGCTGGCCCTCGCCGCCTACGCCTACGAGGTTGCCAAGAACTACGGCATCACCGTGGCTCTGCACACCGACCACTGCGCCAAGCAGAACATCGACTCCTGGGTCCGCCCCCTCCTCGAGATCGAGGCCGGCCAGGTTGCCGAAGGCAAGCTGCCCACCTTCCAGTCCCACATGTGGGATGGTTCCGCGATTCCGCTCGACGAGAACCTCGAGATCGCGAAGGAACTGCTCGCCATGTCCGTCAAGGCCAACACCATCCTCGAGATCGAGGTTGGCGCTGTCGGTGGCGAGGAAGACGGCGTCGTTGGCGAGATCAACGAGAAGCTCTACACCTCCACGGCCGATGGCATCAAGACCGTCGAGGCCCTGGGCCTGGGCGAGAACGGCCGCTACATCACCGCTCTGACCTTCGGCAACGTGCACGGCGCCTACAAGCCCGGCCACGTGAAGCTGCGTCCCGAGCTGCTCGGCACCATCCAGAAGGAGGTCGCTGAGCACTTCGGCCTCGACCACCGTCCCTTCGACCTGGTCATGCACGGCGGCTCCGGCTCCACCGCCGAGGAGATCGCCACCGCTGTCGCCAACGGCGTCATCAAGATGAACGTCGACACCGACACGCAGTACGCGTTCACCCGCCCGGTCGTTGACCACATGATGCGCAACTACGACGGCGTCCTCAAGATCGACGGCGAGGTCGGCGTGAAGAAGCAGTACGACCCGCGTACGTGGGGCAAGTCGGCCGAGGCCGGCATGGCCGCTCGCGTTGTCGAGGCCTGCCAGCGTCTGGGCTCCGACGGCACCCAGATGCGCTGAAACCTTCGCTGATGGCTGCCTAGCGGCCTGATGCGTGAGCCGCCCGGCCCCCTGTGGGGCCGGGCGGCTTCGTGTTGCTTGTTGCCCCATGGGTGTTCCGGGGGCCGCGTGTGCTGTCCTGCGGGCCGGGCTGCTGTATGTGCCGGTGGGCGGCGACCCGCCGCGTGGCCTGCTGCCCCGCGGGTGTTTCGGGCGCCGGAGGGCCCGGCCGCCCGCGAGGCTAGGCGACCTCACTTCGTTCGGCGCCGCGCCTCGAAGCCCGCCCGTGCCCTCCGGTCCCTCCGGCGCCCTCCACACCAGCGGAGCCTGGTGTGCTGACGTGTGGCTCGATGCCCTCCAGGCCCTGCCACCGCCCACCGGCACCGCGGCGCGGCTCTCCGGACCTTCTCTGCTCTCCGTATCGTCGCAACCTATCCGCGTGCGGAGGGCCCATTCGAGCAGGTGCTCGCTAGCGGGGTCCCTGGACCTGCTTGAGCTGCTAGGTGTTGCGGGCGTTCCAGTGGTCTTGAATTCTAGGTTCTCGTTATAGGTTCTCGTGGCGGCTGCAACGGGGGACACCAGGATACGAGGCATGATGGTTTCCCACCAACGTCGCACGTAATTCCCTCCGCGGCTACTTAAAGGTATGAAATAGCATCGTTGGAATTGCAACGTTTTCTAGCTATCTTAAAAAGTGACTGAATTAAATTACGTGCGACTTTTGTGGGGGATGCGGGTCCGACAGTGGGGTGGGGCTCCGACGGCTGGACGTCGACAACCAGGAAGACACAGCAGCGGGGCGGGACCCCGTAGGATCCCGCCCCGTATCACGAGCGGCCCGCTTCACAAGCGGTCGCGCCGCGCCCGCGGCACCCGCGTTGTGCGCGAGCCTCGCTCACTCCTGCGGAGGATTCGGGACGGAGGCGTCGCGCACGCCCTCCGCAACCGCGTCGGAGATCGTCGGGGAGACGACCTTGGCGCCCACGAGAGCCGAGAATAGCTGCTGCAGGTCCAGGCCCAGCGAATCGCCCAGGCCTGCGTTGATCTGGCTGATCGACTTCGTAATATCGCCGACCATCTGGGCGTTGTTGCCCTCGCCGTACATGGTGATCGTGTCGACCTTGGAGAGGGGCTCGGCCACGGCGCGCGCCACCTCGGGCAGCGCACGGAAGTACATCTCCAGAACGGCCGCCTGGTTCATCTTGGTCATGGCCTCGGCCTTCTTTTCGAGGCCCTCGGCCTCGGCCGTCAGCTTCGCGCCGATCGCGGAGGCCTCGGCGCGGCCTCGAGCCTCGATACCCTGAGCCTCGGCGAGCATGGCCTGCTTGTCGGCGTCCGCCTTCTTTGTGCGCTCGAAGGCCTCGGCCTCGGCCTGGCGCTGACGCGCGTACAGGGCCGCGTCGGCCTTCTTCTCGGCGGCGTAGCGGTCGGCGTCGGCCTTCGCGTTCACCTCGGCCTGCAGGGCCTGCTTGGTGACGACGACTTCCTTCTCCTTGATGACCGCCTGCTGCTCCTGCTTGACGATGTCGGCCTGCGCGGTCTCGCGCTCGATGTCGCGGCGCTGAATCTGCGACTGGATCTCGTAGGCGGCGTCGGCCTTCGCCTTCTCGGTGTCGGCCTCGACCTTCAGGGCGGCCTGGCGCTTGGCGAGGTCCGTCTGCTTCTGGGCGATCTCAAGCTGGGAGGCGACCTGCGCGTCGTTCGCTTCCTTCTGGGCGACGGCGGTCGCCTGCGCGACCTCCTTCTGGGCGTTCGCCTTCGCGATGGCCGCGGCCTTACGGATCTGCTCGGTGTTGTCGATACCGAGGTTGTCGATGACGCCGTTCTGGTCGGTGACGTTCTGGATGTTGAACGCGACGATCTCGAGGCCCATCTCCTCCAGGTCCTGCTTCGCGTTCTCCTGGACGCGCTCGGAGAAGGCAGCGCGGTCGGTGATGATGTCGGTCAGTCGCATCTGGCCGATGATGGCGCGCAGGTGGCCCTCGAGAGTGTCACGTACCTCCTCAGAGATCTCGACGGTCGTCTTGTACAGGAAGTTACGTGTCGCCGCACGGAACAGCGTCGGGTCGTCGGTCGCGATACGGACCTTGACGGCGGCGTCGACACGCACGTTGATGTAGTCGTTCGTGGGGACGAAGTCCGTGGTCTGAGCGTCGACGGAAATCATCGAGGCGGTCATGGTGTCCACGCGCTCCAGCAGGGGGACCTTCCAGCCCGTCTTGCCGTGGAGGACGCGCTGGCCTCGGGGGCCGGAGATCACCTTAATTTCGCCCGGCGACGCGGAGACGAAGCTCGCCCACAGGAAAAGGAGGAAAAAGACAGTGGCGGCGACGGCGATTGCTGCGGTGCTGAGGAGAGGCATGATAGCTGCTTTCACGTGAGGGATGCGGCCCCCTTGTCCGTAGAGCCGCGTAACGGGTCAGGATAGCAGCGTATGACGAAGGACTCAAACCTGTCGATGTGTGACGCCTCGTGCCTCCCTCGTCTCGGCCGTTCAGGGCACAATGCCTCTTGAAACCGGCTGTTTGCGCGCCGTATGATGAGGTAACTGCGGAATGAACCGCAGCGAGGACCACCCAATGACGGGCGTCGGATACTGAAAGAATGATGTGCTGTGGACCCAGGCCGCGTGGACCGTGATGATCGTGGCAGGCGCAGCAACACAAAATCTCGTAACTGACCGCGCGGGCGAGCGAAATAGCGACCTACGCGACACAATGGAACTATAGAGTGGTGAGACGATGTCACCACGGACAGGAAGGTAGCGACATGGCCCAGGAATGGACTCGCATTGAAGGCATGATCATCGGCCACGATCTGGATCCCAGCGTGGTCGCCGGCGAGCTGAAGGAGCGTTCGATCCTTGCCCAGCTTGAGTGGTTCCCCTCCTCGCCCCAGCTGCTTGGCCTGAACGTCGCGGTCGACAAGGAGCGCGTCGCCACTGTCCCCGCCGGCTCGACCGAGGTTGTTCCCGGCCCCACCCCCGCGGAACTGGCCGACGAGCTCGCCATTCTGTTCGACGCTGAGGTGCGCATCGGCAACGCAACCGCTGATCACCTGCCCGAGGGCGACTCCCCGCTGGGCAAGGTCTGGCCTTCCGATGAGGAGGAGGCTACCGCCGTCGAACCCACCCCGACTCGTATCGTCGAGATCGGTCGCACCCCTGCCTCGTCCGTGCCGCTCCTCGCGGCCCTTGAGGGCGTGGATCTCGGTGACCTCGAGCTCGCCGATGATCACCGCGCGCTTCTCGCTGAGCTGCCCGCTGAGAAGGAGGGGTGGAACTTTGGTGATCTGCCGCTCGTGACTCTCTCCGTGACGGACGGTGAATTCCAGGTATTCCTGGTCACCGACGATCACCTCGAGCACATCATCTCCCACAACTGGGGTATGGATGCAGCGATCGTCCCCGGCGGACACGACCGCACCTCGGAGCTGCCCGGCGAGGTCATTGATCTCGTGGGTGACCGTCTCGATCTCCTGGAGATTGCCGAGGCCGTCCCGGGCTCCGACGCCGACGCCCTGTGGGCCTCCGTGGCCACGACCGGCGAGGAATCGGTGTGGAAGGTCGTGCGCGCCCTCGGCCTGCCCGGCTCCGTCGCCGGATTCCTCCTGGGCACCACTGACCTCGAGGACGTCGAGGGTGTCTCTGTGCACCTGGCTCGCGGTATCTCCAACGCGATTGGTCGTAGCGTCGACATCATGATGGGACAGCCGCAGTCGGTCGTGAAGCCCCTGTGGAACTCCTACGAGTCCGTGGCCGTCGAGCGCCCGTGGATCATCCACGCCGCCGTCGCCGCCGAGGCCATCGTCGGCACCGGCATGCTTGTGGCCGCGGTGCGCGCCTCGTCGCCGCGCTCGGGCTGGATGCGCTTCGCGGGCATCGTGGGCGGCCTGATGGTCGTCGACTCGATCGCCGAGCTGTCCCTGGCCAAGCACGTCTCCAAGCGCTTCGCGCGCCGCGCGGGCGAGGCGTAAGGAGCCTTCCGCCGCATAAGTATGAGGCAGCCGGGGTCGCGTGAGCGACCCCGGCTGCTTTGTCTGTCGACGCTGGCGCGGGCATGGGCCGCGCGCGTATTCGTAGGAAATCAGGTCGGTGGTGGCGCGGAAGCGCCCGCACTCGTCAGGCCTTCAGGGCCTCGGCGGGGAAGTCCTGTGGACGATCCGTGAAGATGCCGGTGACGCCCCACGAGGCCAGCTCGCGAGCCTGCTCGACGTCGTTGACGGTCCACACGTTGACCTCGAAGCCCGCGTCGCGCATCGCGCGCACGTCGGACTCGGTGAGGCCCTCAACGCCCGGGTGAATCGCTGTCGCACCCAGGGCGGCCGCGCCCTCGCGCCACTCCTCGGAGGCGCGCTCGATCAACCAGCCGAGCGCAACCGTCGGGCACGCCTCGTGGAAGGCCGCGAGGAGGTCGTGGTCGAAGGAGGAGACGATGAGTCGGGACGGAACCTTGTCTCCGGCCAGCGTGACGGCCAGGGCCTCGATCAGGCGCTCGCGCAGGCGATCCCCGCCCGCGCAGGGCTTGATCTCCAGGTTCGCGCCCATCTGCTGGGCATGCGCGAATGCGAGGGCATCCGCGGCCTCGGGAATGCGCTCGAAGCGGTACGTGTCAGAGAACCAGCGGCCGGCGTCGAGTCGGCGGATGTCCGAGAACCCGAGCTGGTAGTACGAGCCGGACCCCGTCGTCGTGCGGTCCAGGGTGTCGTCGTGAATGACGATCAGCGAGCCGTCGCCCGTGATGTCCACGTCGAACTCGAACCAGCGCGCGCCGACCTCCATGGCCTTAGCGAACGCGGCGATCGTGTTCTCGGGAGCCAGCGAGGATGCGCCCCTGTGGGCAAAGATGCGGGGGAATTCAGACATAGGTGCTCCTAACGTGAACGGGACGGGGCGTTGTGCCCCCTCACCATAGGTCGGGGTTCGCCTCGGCGCTGAGCATGGACGCGCGACCTGGGGCGGGCTCGATGAGGACGGCCTCGTCGCGCTTGGAGGGCAGGATCGTCTCCACGTACGAGGTCAAGGCATCGTCTCGTGATACGTCGTGGCCGGCCTGCTGGGCCATGTACCAGCGGTGCTCGAGAAACTCGTGGTAGAGCTGCGCGGGCTCCAGCTTGCCCGCCAGCTCGCGCGGAATCGCACGCACGACGGGGGCGAACACGTCGGTGAGCCACTCGTGGGCGGCCTCCTCGAGGGGAAGATCTTGGAAGCCGTTCGTTGCGCGCCACACGTCGATGTCAGCGAGGAGGCGCGCCGCCTGATGCTCGCCGACGTCCATGCCGGTCAGGCGCATGAACTTGCGGTTGTGGTGACCGGCGTCGACCACCTTGGGCTGAATGACGAGGTGCTCGCCGGAGGAATCGGTGGACATGTGTAGCTCGGCGACGTCGAAACCGAGGTCGTTGAGCCGGCGGATGCGCTCACTGACGAGGTACTGGCGCTGCTCGTTGGGAATGGATTCCTCGGCGGTGACTTCGGTCCACAGCAGGTCGTACTGGGTGCGTATGCGGTCGCCGACGTCGATCGGGTCGGCGTCTTCGGGGAAGAAACCGCCGGCCTGGAGGTCCATGAGTTCGCCGATGATGTTCGTGCGGGCTAGGTCGACGTCGTACTCGCGCTGGCCGGGGGTGAGCTTGGGGTGTAGTTCGCCGGTTTCGGCGTCGACCAGGTAGGCGGCGAACTCGCCCGCGTCGCGGCGGAACAGCGTGTTCGACAGGGAGACGTCGCCCCAGTAGAAGCCGAGGAGGTGGAGGCGCACGAGGAGGAGGGCGAGCGCGTCGATGAGGCGGGTCGCGGTGTCCTCACGCATCGACAGGGAGAACAGCGCGCGGTAGGGGAGCGAGAACTGCAGGTGCTCGGTGATGAGGGCCGCGTTGAGCTCCTCGCCCTCGGGGCTTTCGCGTCCCGTGATAACGGCGACCGGCTGGACGGACGGGGCGTCCAGACGCTTCAGGTCGCGCAGGCGGTCGTACTCATGATGGGCGACCGTTGGACCGATCTCCTTGACCGCGAGCACGCGGCCAGACAGATTCACGAAGCGCACGATGTGGCGGGAAATGCCGCGGGGGAGTGCCGCGAGTAGGTTGGACGGCCACTCCTCGAGGGGAACATCCCACGGGAGGTCCAAAAGGGCGGGGTCGACTGCGGCCGCCGTAATGTCCAAAGCCATGAGAACGATTATCGCATCTCGAGCGCCGTGCGTATAGCCCCGACGCGGCATGTGCGCTAGTCGCGGCCAAGAACACATGTGGGCATAGCGAAACCCCGGCCTCGTCCTGGAGGTACGAGTGGACGAGGCCGGGGCCGATTATCGCTGTGCGTGAGCGCTACGCGTCACTCGGGCAGGCGAACGCCCGTTGCAGCGGAGAAGTTGTGCTGCTGACCCTCGCGGATGCGCACGTGCAGGACGCCGCCGCGCGCGGGGGCGGTACGCGGGGGAACGCGCACGATCAGCTGCTTGCCGGTGCCCTCGGAGCCGGAGCCCAGGGTCTCGCCCTCGGCGGCGCCGGCCAGGTGGCCGTACACGTAGGCGTCCGAGCCGAGCTCCTCGACGAAGTCGACCTCGACGGGGATGGAGCCCTCGGAGCCGTCGGCGACGACGTCCAGGCCCTCGGGACGGAAGCCGATCTTGATCTTTCCGCCGTCCTCATCGGTCATCGCGGCGCGGGCGGCCTCGGAGACGCGCACGCGCGCGGGGCCGAGCTTGGCCCACTCGCCCTCGACCGTGAAGGTGCCCAGGTTCATGGCGGGGGAGCCGATGAAGCCAGCGACGAACTCGTTGGCGGGACGCTCGTACATCTCCTGCGGGGTGCCGCACTGCTGGAGGAGACCGCCGGCGAGGACCGCGATGCGGTCGCCCATCGTCAGAGCCTCGGTCTGGTCGTGGGTGACGTACACGGTGGTGACGCCGAGCTCACGCTGCAGGGAGGCGATCTGCGTACGGGTCTGGACACGCAGCTTCGCGTCCAGGTTCGACAGGGGCTCGTCCATGAGGAACACCTGGGGCTTACGGACGATCGCGCGGCCCATGGCGACACGCTGACGCTGGCCGCCGGACAGAGCCTTGGGCTTGCGGTCCAGGTAGGGCTCCAGGTCGAGGATCTTAGCGGCCTCTTCGACGCGCTTGTTGATCTCTTCCTTGGGGGTGCCAGCGATCTTCAGGGCGAAGCCCATGTTCTCGCGCACCGACATGTGGGGGTAGAGGGCGTAGTTCTGGAAGACCATCGCGATGTCGCGGTTCTTCGGCGGAACGTCCGTGACGTCCTTGTCGCCGATGAGGATGCGGCCGGAGTTGACGTCCTCCAGGCCGGCGAGCATGCGCAGCGAGGTCGACTTGCCACAGCCGGAGGGGCCGACGAGAACGAGGAATTCGCCGTCCTGGATCTCGAGGTCGAGCTGGTCGACGGCGGGCTTGTCGGAGCCCGGGTAGACGCGGGTGGCCTTGTCAAAGGTAACGGTTGCCATGGAGTTTTCCTTCCCACCGGCAGGTACGTGCCGGACGATCCGTAGTGGGCTGACCGTGGAGCGTCTTCGCCCACGGAGTGCGAACGCGGATCGTTCCGCGCGCGCGACTAATAGCGAAGTTAGCACGCTCGTTCGGCAGTGTACAGTTCGGGCCACATGGTGGATTGACAGAGTCTGTTCGCCCGTTACTTTCAGGGACGAGGCCGGGGCCGCCCCGCGCGGGTGGCCGCAGATGGGGGAGGGGCCAGGTAGGCTGAGGGCGTGGAAGAAGGCGAGGAACTGGGCGGCTACAGGCTGATCCGTCGGCTCGGTACGGGCGGAGCGGGGACGGTCTGGCTCGCCGAAGACGGGGGCGGCACGCGTGTCGCCCTCAAAGCCATGCACCCGGCGATGGCCGCCTCGGAGGAGTCGCGCCAGCGCCTGGAACGCGAGACGCGCACCGTGAACTCCGTGCGCTCGCCCTTCGTCGCCCACATCGTCGATGCGGAAACCGAAGCCTCCCAGCCGTTCGTTGTCTCAGAGTACGTGGAGGGCCCCACGCTCGCGGAAATCCTCGTGTCCGGGCCGGTTCCTCTGCGTGGCGTCGCCGCCCTGTCCTATCACCTGGCGTCCACGATCGCGGCCGTTCATCACGCCAACATCATCCACCGCGACATTAAGCCTTCCAACATCATCTGTTCGCCGCGCGGCCCGGTCCTCATCGACTTCGGTATCGCGATGGCGACCTCCGATCAGCACCTGACCAGCACCGGCCTCGTGTCGGGGACGGCCGGATATACCGCGCCCGAACTGCTCCAGGGACACGGTGCCACGAAGGAGTCGGACTGGTGGGCGTGGTGCGCCACCCTGCTGTCCTGCGCCACCGGGCGCCCGCCGTTCGGCAAGGGCGACGTGTCCGCCACGATGCTGCGCGTCCTGGAAGGGGACCCCGACCTGGCCGGACTGCACCCCATGGTTGCAGACGCGCTCGCGGGCGGACTTGCCCCAGATCCCGACGATCGTCCGTCGCCCTCCCTGATTGTCGCCGATCTCATGAGCGCCGTCGGGTGGGCGCCCGGTGAGCTCGACTACGTGACGGTGAACTGGGCGCAGCTGCTCGACACGGGCATGCGCACGCAGATGGTGAACTCCGACCCCCAGGAGATCGCCGCGCCTCCCGAGTGGGAGGACGCCGGGCAACGCCCGGACGCCTCCGGTGCGCGTGCCGTCTCCTATCCGCAGCATCCGCGCCGCGACGCCTCGGAATTCACAGCGGCGAACGATCACACCGACGTCGTGGACACCGCGTCGGTGGCCCAGGGGTATGGCGACTGGTCCGATGACACCGGGGAAGTCGCCTGGCACGACGATGCCACCGACGTCTGGCAGAGTGTCGACGACTCGGATCCCACAGAGGTCATGGCCCCCTACGCTCAGCCTCAGTACCCGGGTCCGCAGGGCGCGTATGGTCCCGGTTTCGCCCCCGGCTACGGGCAACAGCCCTATCCGCAGGCCGGTGTCGCCCCGCAGCAGATGGCAACAGGTCCCCAGTGGAACCCCAACCCGGCGATGGGGGCGGGCGCCGCTTCGGCGGATGGGGCCTCGTCCACCGCGAAGGGGACGTGGATCTCCGGCGCGGCGCTGCTGGCCCTCCTGGCCTCCCTGCCCATCCTCTTCGGCCTCACCGGTTCCATGATCGTGGGGATCGCGCTCACCGCTTTCGGCCTGATCGGCGCGATGTCGCGGTGGTTGGAGCGCCGTCGGATCCTGCGAGGCGCAAAGGCCAGTGATTCGGCCGCCGTCATCGCCATGTCGCCGATCCTGCTGGTGCGCTCGATCCTATCGACCGTGCTTGGCCTCGTCGTCGGAGGCCTCGTTCCGTACGGGATCTGGGCCTTCGTGTCCTACTCGCGCGAGGGACGCGTCCTGTGGTCATGGCCCGCCGACGTCGTCGCATCCACCGGTGTTGATCGCACGGACTACTGGCTGAGCGACCCGCGCGGCGCGATCATCGTGTGGGCACTCGCCGCGGTGATGATGCTGACTGCCTGGCTCATGCCGTTTACCGCAGATCTGAGGGTCGGCATATCCACAACGCTGCGCGCGATCGTGCGTCCTGCCTGGGGGCGAGGCCTCCTCGCGGTAGGCTGTGTGGGGTTCCTAGCGGGTGCGTGGTTCATTGTCACGGGTGGGCTGTCGCACTGAGCGCGGCCACGCTGCGCCCGATATTCTTACAACATTCAACTACTTTCGGAAGGTGAGTCCATGGCTCAGAAAAAACAGCCGGCCGTCGATCCCGTGCGCACGAAAGCCGCCCAGATGCGCCAGGCGCAGGAGCGTGCTGACCGCCGCACCCGCATCATCGTCATTTCCGCCGTCGCTGCCATCGTCCTCGCGGTCGTCGCAGCCGTCGGCGGCGTGATCTGGAAGCAGCAGGCGCAGGTCAACGCCGCCCGCAACGTCGACCCCTCCGCGATCTTTGGTGACTACGCAGACGGACGCCCGATCATCCTCAACTCGAACGGCATTGTTAGCGAAGCGGACCCGAACCTGCCCACCCTCACCGAATACTTCGACTACTCCTGCCACGTCTGCGCCGACCTCGACGCTATCATGGGGGAGGACCTCACCACGTGGGCCGCTGAAGGTCACTACAACATTGAGCTTCAGCCGGTCATCACCGTCGGCATGGACTATCAGAAGGCCGCAACAGGTGCCTCCCTCGTCGTCGCACAGAAGGCGCCCGACAAGTGGGTGGACTTCCACCATGCGCTGCTCGCCTACTTCCGCACGCAGTTCCAGGCCTCCAACGGCACCGTTGTGCAGAACCTTGACGCCTCCTGGAAGCAGATCAAGCAGATCGCCGCTGGAGTCGGTGTTCCCGAGGACGTCATCGCGACCTTCCCCCTCAACGCCGCAGAGAGCTACCTCCAGAGCGCTACCAACGCGTGGGGCAGCGCCAACTACAGCGGTCGCGGCGAGACCCTTGGCACCCCCGAGCTGATCAAGGACCACTCGAGCGTCATCCGACTCCCCGCGGAAGCCAGCCAGTGGCGTCAGACGGTTGCAGGAGCATTCGGTATCACCGATTCCGCGAGCCAGGGCATCACCGATACCCCGGCCCCCGAGGCCACCGAGCCCTCCCAGAGCGGCACCGACGACGCCCAGAGCTCTGAGACGACCGACAGCTCCAACTGAGCCTTCACACACTGTGGGGTGGGACCGCCAAGCGGCCCCACCCCACAGTCTTTTATTCCGAGTGGGCGACGCACACGTCAACCCGACTTTTTCGCCAGTCTTCCCGCCCGCCCGAGCCTGACGCCACGGTGCCCATGGCGCACAAAACCACATAGCCCGCCCGCGCGCACCAGCCCCCACCTGTGGCACACTAGTGTCCGCCGCCGGCTTAGCTCAGTTGGTAGAGCAGCTGTCTTGTAAACAGCAGGTCATCGGTTCGAGTCCGATAGCCGGCTCCACGGAGTCCCTCACCGCGGCACCGCAGCCGCCCGTAACCGTCACCCGGTCCGGAGAGGTGACCCGGCCTCGTCAATGAGAAGCGCCCAGCGACCAATCCACGCCCGACGCGCCCTGCGCCTCCAACAGTTCATTTGCGCGCGAGAACGGTTTCGACCCAAAAAACCCTCGATACGCAGAGAGCGGCGACGGATGGGCGGACGCAATGATCGGCGTGTCACCCAGGCGCGGGGTGAGCGACTGCGCGTCCTTACCCCACAGAATCGCCACGAGGGGAGCGCGCGAGCCATCCTCGCGCTTCCGGGACACCAGGGCGTCAATTGCGCACTGCGTCACTTCCTCCCAGCCCCGGCCTCGATGCGATGCGGGAGCACCCGGGCGCACCGTCAACACGCGGTTCAGCAGGCACACGCCCTGCTCGCTCCACGGCGTCAGGTCGCCCGACGTCGGAGCGGGAACGCCCATGTCCTCGCTCAGCTCGCGGAAAATGTTGATGAGTGACTTGGGCAACGCCACGCCCGGGTGCACCGAAAACGACAGCCCCATTGCATGCTCCGGTGTCGGATACGGGTCCTGCCCGACGATGAGAACCTTCACCTTGTCGAACGGGTACGTGAAGGCGCGGAGAACGTCCGTGCCCGCAGGCAGGTAGCCGTGCCCCGCCTCGACTTCGGCGGCCAACATTGTGCCCAACTCGTGGATGCGACCCTCCACCGGAGTCAGAGCCCTAGCCCAGCCCGGATCAATCAACTCGGCCAACGGGCGCGGATTGTGTTCACTCATGGCACCAGCCTAATGCCGCACAGGCCACGCCACATTTCCCGCGCGCCACCCGCGCCCCACTCCTTCTTTTCCGATAGTCTGAACGCGTGAGTTCTCAGTACCCCAGGGATGAATTTGACCGCGCCGGCGAAGATATGCCCGTCGGCATGCACCGCCCCAAGCCGTCCAAGTGGAAGAACGTCTGGCCGTTCCTGGCCATCCTCGTGATCGTTCCTGCCCTCGGATGGGCAGCGGCGACCGCCCTGTCGCGCCAGCAGGCCACTGTCAGCAACGCGCCAAGCCCTGCCGCGACCGCCCCGAGCGCTGCCGCTCCCTCAGCGTCGCCCACAGCCGAGGCCACCGCTTCCGCTGAGCCCACGCCTTCCGCCAGCTCCTCCTCCCCGTCTGCCTCTTCCGAGCCCGATCACGGAGCTGTCATCCAGGTGCTCAACGGCACCGGTACCCAGGGATTCGCCGGCCAGCAGGCTCAGATCCTGAACCAGGCCGGCTACGCGGGCACCTCCGCCGCGAACGCCGACGGCTGGGCCACGCAGACCTCCACCGTCTTCTACGAGGATCCCCGCATGGAGGGAACCGCGAAGGATATTGCCGCCAAGCTGGGTATTTCCAACGTTCGCCAGGAGAGCGGTCTTGGAGACCCCGACATCGTCGTGATCCTGCGATGAGCCTCTGATACTTGCTGAGCCGCCCGGCCCCTGTGGGGCCGGGCGGTTTTGTGTGCCCTCGGGTGTTTCGGGCGCCGGAGGGCCCGGCCGCCCGCGAGGCTAGGCAACCTCGCTTCGCTCGGCGCCGCGCCTCGAAGCCCGCCCTGGCCCTCCGGTCCCTCCGGCGCCCTCCACACCAGTGGGGCCCGGTGTGCTGATGATGCTCGGTGCGTTGGCTTGTTGTTTGGCCAGGCTCTGTCTCCGCCCACGGGCACCGCAGCCTGGCCCTGTCGGCCAGGCGGCCTGGTTGTCTGAAACCAGCGTCGCCTTTGCGGGCCGGTGAGGTGGGCCAGTTGAAACCAGCGTCGCCTTTGCGGGTGAGAAATGGGTGTTTTTGGTGCATTTTTCGGGTGCAGAGGTGATGCCGGTTTCAGCGGTCCCTTGTTAGGGGTGAGCAGTGGTGTTGTTGGTTTCAACGTCGCCATGTTGTCGCGCCGCGGTCCTGGCCGGTCCCGTCCACTGGCAGTGTTAACCCTTCAATGCGCAGCTAAACCCTATGGGTGGCATGGTGGGCAGCCCGCCCAGGCCACCACCCATCGGGTTAACGTGCGCGTAGGTGGGTTAGCGCAGCCACCTGTAGGGCCCACATGCCGCTAGGCGGGGAACCGCCCACCGGCACCGCCAGGCCCTCCGACGTCTCCTCCGACGCCTACGTTGGCCGCGCTTGGTGTGCAGGCACGCTCAGTTGGCCCGCCCCGGCCTCGGCGTCGGCTATTACGCCCTGAGCGCAGCGGACTCAAGGCCCGTGACCTCGCCTTGCACTCTGTGGTGGTGAGTGCCAAAATCTTAGTTAGCACTCCGACATGGAGAGTGATAAGACCATCGGTTCGATGAGGTCACCTCAAAAGCGTGGCCGTCCGTCGCGGGCATCGAACCCGATCCGCATCGCGGAAGGACACATTTCCAATGAGCAAGATCATCAAGTTTGATGAGGATGCCCGTCGTGGCATGGAGAATGGCCTCAACCTGCTGGCCGACACCGTCAAGGTGACGCTTGGCCCCAAGGGTCGCAACGTTGTGCTCGACAAGAAGTGGGGCGCCCCCACGATCACCAAGGATGGCGTCTCCGTCGCTAAGGAAATCGACCTCGACGATCCGTTCGAGCGCATCGGCGCCGAGCTGGTGAAGGAAGTTGCCAAGAAGACCGACGACGTCGCGGGTGACGGCACCACCACCGCGACCGTTCTGGCCCAGGCGCTGGTTCACGAGGGCCTGCGTAACGTCGCCGCCGGCTCCAACCCGATCGCCCTCAAGCGCGGCATTGACCAGGCCGTCGAGGCCATTGTTGAGCAGCTGCACGCCGACGCCAAGCCGGTCGAGACCACCGAGCAGATCGCTGCCACGGCCTCCATCTCCGCCAACGATCCCGCCATCGGCAAGCTCATCGCCGAGGCCTTCGAGAAGGTCGGCGCCGAGGGCGTCGTTACCGTCGAGGAGACCAACTCCTTCGACACCACCCTGGAGACCACCGAGGGTATGCGCTTCGACAAGGGCTACCTGTCGGCCTACTTCGTGACCGACCAGGAGCGCCAGGAAGCCGTCCTCGAGGACGCCTACGTGCTCCTTATGGACTCCAAGATCTCCAGCGTCAAGGACATCGTCCCCGTCCTGGAGAAGGTCATGCAGACCGGCAAGCCCCTCGCGATCATCGCCGAGGACGTCGAGGGTGAAGCCCTCGCCACGCTGGTCGTCAACAAGATCCGCGGTACCTTCAAGTCCGTGGCCGTCAAGGCACCCGGCTTCGGCGAGCGCCGCAAGGCGATGCTGCAGGACATGGCCATCCTGACGGGCGGCCAGGTCATCTCCGAGACCGTCGGCCTCTCCCTCGAGAACGCTGACCTGGAGCTGCTGGGCCGCGCCCGCAAGATCGTCGTCTCCAAGGACGAGACCACCATCGTCGAGGGCGCTGGCGACAAGGACATGCTGGATGCCCGCGTGCGCCAGATCCGCCAGGAGATCGAGAACACCGACTCCGACTACGACCGCGAGAAGCTGCAGGAGCGCCTCGCCAAGCTGGCCGGTGGCGTCGCCGTCATCAAGTCCGGCGCGGCCACCGAGGTCGAGCTCAAGGAGCGCAAGCACCGCATCGAGGATGCCGTTCGTAACGCTCGCGCGGCTTCCGAAGAGGGCCTGGTCGCCGGCGGCGGCGTCGCCCTGATCCAGGCCGCCACCGTGGCGCTGCCCAAGCTCGACGCCCTCACCGGCGACGAGGCGACCGGCGTCAACATCGTGCGCCTGGCCATCTCCGCCCCGCTGAAGCAGATCGCTGAGAACGCGGGCGTCGAGGGTGGCGTGGTTGCTGACCGCGTCGCGCACATGGAGCCCGGCCACGGCCTGAACGCCGCGACCGGTGAGTACACCGACCTCATGGCCGCCGGCATCTCCGACCCGGTCAAGGTCACCCGTTCCGCGCTGCAGAACGCTGCGTCGATCGCAGGCATGTTCCTGACGACCGAGGCCGTTGTCGCCGACAAGCCCGAGGCTCCGGCCGCCGGTGGCGACGACGCTGGCGCTGGCATGGGCGGCATGTACTGATCCGCTCGGCGTTAAGCTGATCCGCCTGGGGGCGGGACTCTTCAGGGTCCCGCCCCCAGGCGTTTCTTTCTGTCTACGCAGGCTTGATACGAGGCCGGTGATCTCCTCGGGGGACAGGGGCGTCTGGTGCGGCTGTCAGACCCCCGCGAACAGGGACGCGGAATGAGTCTCTGCGTCGGCGTAGGTGGAGGCCGCGACCTGCATCTGCGAGGAGATCGCGTCCAGGGCGTCGTGTGTCTGGGCCTGGATGCTCTGCCACTGGGTGATAGTCGCCTGGAAGTTCACCTGCGCCCCGCCGGTCCATGTGTCTTGAAGGGCGAGGAGCTGGGCCATCATCGTGTCCACCTCGGTACGGATGGTGGATGCGGTCGTGCAGGCCTGCGCGGAGGCGGCAGCAATTTGTTCGGCGTCGACGGCGTATGCGGTCATGATGTCACTCCTTTGTGGGACCCCGGGTGGGTCCGTCGACAAAGACGCTACGCGCGTGACGACGCGTGATCCAGGTGGAAACGAAGCCCTGTGGATAACCACCCGCACCGAAAAATGCCTGTGGATGGGCCAGGGTATACCCGTGCTGCTGACGGGCAAGCTACTGGAGGGCCTGGCTGCGGTGCCGGTGGGTGGCGGCAGGGCCAGGGCGGGCCGCCGCCCACCGGTACGCACAGCGGCCAGGCACCACAGGTTTGGAGGGCGCCGGAGGGACCGGAGGGCACGGGCGGGCTTCGAGACGCGGCACCGAGCGAAGCGAGGTCGCCTAGTCTCGCGGGCGGCCGGGGCCTCCGGCGCCTGGAAAACCCGTGGAGCCAAGAACAACATGCGAGATCATGCTGGGCCGCCGCCCACGGGCGCATTGAGCGGCCTGGCAAGACCAAGCCGCGTGTCGCGGCCTCGTCAGTCGGAGGTCGGCAGATCCAGGGATTCGACGGCGGACTCGAGGGAGGAGGTCGCCTCCTCGTCCTCGTCCGAGTCGGTGTTTTCCTCGATCTTGCGAGGCAGGACGCCGGTGGACGTGGCCTCGTCGTCCGGTGAAGCGACGGGGATGCGCTTCTTGATCGAGCGGCGCTTGATGATCAGCGTGCCGGTCGTCGTCGTGGAGTCCTCCACGACCTCGTCGGCATCGTCCGTATCCTCGGTGTCATTCGTGTCCTCGGCCTGGGCAGCCTGGCACAGCTGGGCCTTCTCGCGCTCGAGGCGGGTCAGCTCGACCTCGAGGTTTGCGCGGGCGGTGTCCTCCCACGCCGAGCCGAGGGGGGACTGGTAGATCGTCTCGTAGCTCAGGAGCTTCTTGACGAGTGCCATACGAGCCTTGGTGAACTGCAGGTCGTCGAGCTCGCTGAGTTCGGCGCGCAGCGACGTGCGGAGCTTCTTGTAGTCCTGCGGGCTGCAGGCCAGGCACGCCAGGTCCGCGTCGACGAGCACCTGCGCGTCGAAGTCGGTGCGGGGCGCGCGGTGGCGCGTGAGGAACGCGATCAGCTCGTCGATGCGTGCGACGACCTCCTCGGGCACGCCGAGGTTGGTGAGGCGGTTGTGCGCGTGATCGATGCATCGGGTAGCGGCGAAGTTCGCTTGGAATCCACCGAGCTTGATCTCGAGCGCCTTGTTGAGGAAGGCGCCGTGGTACCACGCAGCGACGCGCAGGATGTCGGGGTCGTGCGCTGACGACGAGATTTCATCGATATGGGTGAGCGTGTTCATGAGCCGACGCAGGTTGTGCAACTGCCGGTTGGGCGCGCTCCACCGCTGCATGAGGTCCGTGCCCTCATGCTCGAGGTCTGTGTCGGTCGCGGTTGCGCCGATTTGCTGCATGGCGTCAACGAAAGACGTCAGCAGCCACTGAGGTGCTTGAGCACCCATGGGCCACTCTCCTTGTTGAGGAATACCCGAGCCATGCTAGTGCGCTTTTGAGCGAAGGTCACGTTCGTTGGTAAAAAATCGGGGAAAATCCCGATGGATTTCGTGAAACTGTTAGGTGAAAAATGGCGAAAACTGAGCGAAAAAGCCGCGTGTGTTGGTCGGTACGTTACGTCTTTCACGCTGTGGGGAGTTCGATGCGAACGGTGAGGCCGCCGCCTTTTGTTTTGGTGAGTGATGCGTTTCCCTTGTGAGCTGCGAGGATGCCGGAGACGATCGCGAGGCCGAGGCCGGAGCCGCCGGACTTGCGGTTGCGCGATGTGTCCGCGCGGTAGAAACGTTCGAAGACGCGTCCGCGGTCAGTTTCGTCGATGCCGGGCCCGTGGTCGCGTAGTTCGACGATGGCGGTGTCGCCGCTGCGTCCGAGCGCGATTTCGACGGGGGAGCCTTCGGGGGTGTAGCGCACGATGTTGCCGATGAGGTTGGTGAACACCTGCGAGATGCGGTCGCGGTCGCCGGGGACGATGAGGGTCATCGGGGGAGTGCGGCTGCTGATGCCGGTGAGCCCGACTGTGCGCGTGGGGTCGAGGGCTTGGAGATCGAAGACGGCGTTGTCCGCGAGCTTGACGAGGTCGATCTCGGTGATCTCGAGGGGTCGTCCTTCGTCGAGGCGAGCGAGGGTGAGGAGGTCCTCGACGAGCGTGGCCATGCGTGAGGATTCGGAGGCGATGCGCCCCATGACTTCCTCGATGCGCTCGGCGGGCACGCCGCCCATGGCGTAGAGCTCGCAGTAGCCGGAGATGGCCGCGAGTGGGGTGCGCAGCTCGTGGGAGGCGTCGGAGACGAATCGCTTGATCTTTTGTTCCGAGGCCTGGCGGGCCTCGAAGGATTGCTCGACCTGAGTGAGCATGGCGTTGAGGGAGAGCGAGAGCGAGCCGACCTCGGTGGTGGGAGGGTGCGGGGTGACGCGCTTGGTCAGGTCGCCGGCGGCGATCTTTCCCGCGGTGGATTCGATGGAGCGCAGGGGGAGGAGGGCGCGGCGCACGAGGACACGCCCGGTCCAGCCTCCGATGAGGACGATGATGATGCCGGCGACCGCGAAGTACGAGGCCGTGGTGCGCAGGGTGTGCTGCATATCCGACAGGGGCAGGGCGATCGTCATGTATCCGGAGAACAGCCCGGAACTCTGCTCGTACACGGGGACGACGAGGGCGCGCCAGCTGAGGCCGGCCTTGGAGGACGAGACGGTGACCGGGAGGGTGTGGAAGGAGGACACGGGCGCGGAGTTCGTGTCGACGAGTTCGGGCAGCTGGGGCTTGCCCGAGGCCTTGAGGGTGTCCTCGGAGTAGAAGTAGCGGTCGCCCCCGTCGGTGCCATGGATGTGGATGTAGTAGAGGGTTGGGATGCCGCCCTGTCCGTCGGCGGAGAATGTCGCCGCCGATCCTGAGATCTGCATGGTGTGCGCTGTGGCGACGAGCTGGTCGTCGATCTGAGAGGTGAGGTGGCGCTGGAGGAGGCCGATCATGACAGTGCCGGACAGGGACAGTCCAACGGCCAGGAGCAGGGTGATGAGCGTCACGAGCTGCGCGGATAGTGGCTTGGAGTCCCACCATTCCTCGATGCGTTGGGCCAGGCTGCGGTGCACGTCAGTCCTCGGCGCGCAGGATGTAGCCGACCCCGCGCTTGGTGTGGATCAGCTCCCCGGAGGCCCCCTCGACGGCGAGCTTGCGCCGCAGGTAGGAGATGTAGGACTCGACGATGGCGACCTCGCCGTCCCAGTCGTATTCCCAGACGTGGTCGAGGATCTGCATCTTGGAGACGACGCGCCCTGCGTTGATGACGAGGTAGCGCAGGAGCTTGAACTCGGTGGGGGACAGGTCGATGGGGATTCCGGCGCGCGTGACTTCGTGGGCGTCCTCGTCAATGACGAGGTCTCCGACGCGCAGGAACGCGTCGTCTTCATCGGAGCCCATGGTGCGGCGCAGGATGGCGCGGATGCGGGCGACGACCTCTTCGAGGCCGAAGGGCTTGGTGACGTAGTCGTCGCCGCCGACGGTTAGGCCCTGGATCTTGTCGCGCATGTCGTCGCGCGCGGTGAGGAAGAGGACCGGGGTGGTGATGCCGGCGTCGCGCAGGCGCCTGGTGACGGTGAAGCCGTCCATGTCGGGCAGCATGACGTCGAGGACGATGAGGTCGGGGCGCGAGGCCTGGGCTTCGTGAAATGCGCCGCTGCCGTCCTCGGCGGTGACGACATCGAAGCCGGCGAAGCGCAGGGAGGAGGCGAGGAGGTCGCGGATGTTGGGTTCGTCGTCGACGACGAGTAGCTTTGCTTCAGTTCCCGGGGTGCTCATGTACCTAGTGTCGCCCATGTGTCTGAATGTTTCCTGTGAGGTAGGTGGGAGCAATGGCGTCGCTTTTGTTTGCTTCGTCACCTTGGTTAGTCATGCGGGAATAGGGGACAAGAAAAGGCGCGGAACAGATGTGCAAGAATTGAAGCATGTCATCCCAGAACGCAGCGGACGTCATGTCTCCCGACGGCGTCGAATTCCAGCACGTGTCCCCCAAACTCGCGGCCCTGCGCCTCGGTAACGCCCTCGCGGCCTGCGGAGCCCTGTGCGGTGCGATTTCCGTGCTTGTCCTCATCGTCGACATCCCGGCGCTGTGGTGGCTCATGCTCGTGCCTGCCGCCATCGCCCTCTTCTGTCTGTGGCTCGTGCCCGCCCAGGTGCGCGCCCTGCGTTACGCGCTGGCCGACACGGACTTCGTCATCCGCCGCGGCGTCTTGAATCGCTCGCTGACCCTCGTGCCCTACGGTCGCATCCAATACGTCGATATCTACCAGGGGCCCGTGCTGCGCCTGCTTGGCATCTCCACGATCAAGCTCTCAACCGCGAGCGCGAAGACCGATGCGACGCTGAGCGGTGTGCCCGTCGCGGACGCGGCCCGCCTGCGTGATGTTCTGGCGGAGCGTGGTTCGGCGGAGCTGATGGGCCTATGAGCGCGGACCTCTCCTCTGACGGTATCGCCCCCGAGGACTGGAAGCCGCTTCATCCGCTCACCTACGTTCCCCGCGTGGTGGGAAGCGTCACGGGTGTCGTTGGCGCGGTGTCCCTGAGCAATGCCTCCGCGATCGAGCGCATGCTCAACGGTGAGACGCCCGCGTGGCTTGCCACCACCGGCGTCTTCCTCGGTCTTGTGATTATTGCGGGCATCATCCTCGCCATTGCGGGCGCGTACTGCTACCTGTCGTGGACGAAGACTCGCTACGCGGTGAGCAATACAGCGATCTGGTACCGCGCCGGCATCCTCAAGCGCACGCAGCGTCACGCGCGCCTCACGCGCATCCAGACGATCAACGTGTCCTACTCGCTCGTCGGTCGCCTTCTGCGCCTGGGGTATCTGGACATCGAGGTCGCCGGTGGAGGCGACTCGAGCATCAAGCTGGGTCTGTTGCCCGCGCAGCGCCTCGAGGAACTGCGTGCCCTCCTCCTCGCGCTCGCTTCGGGTGCGATCGACGAGGTCGTGGATCCCGCCGGCCTGACCGGTGCCTCGACCCGCGTGGCGACGGCAAAGACCCCGCTGGAAGCCCCGGAGCGCCCTGTTTTCAAGGTCGGCTTCGTCAAGCTCCTGGTGTCCATGCTGGCGACCATCGACAATGCGATTGCCCTGTTCTTCGGCGTCTTCCTCCTGGGCCTCAACGGTTTCCTCGTGGGGGTCGTTGGGGTGACGTCGATCATGAGTTTTCTGGGCATCCTGGCGGGCGCGTTCAGCCTCCTGGCGGGCGTCTGGGCGCGTTTCGATCGAGAGTTCGGATTTAGCGCGGCGATCGGCGCCGACGGCGTGCGCATCGACCGTGGCCTGACTGCTCGCCGTCACGTGACGATCCCTCCGGGGCGCATCCACGCCATTGAGGTGAGCCAGCCGCTGATCTGGCGTCTGTTTGGGTGGTATCGCGTGGAGATCACGCAGGCTGGCAACGCGGCGCACACGTCGGACGAGAAGAACAAGGGCATGCAGGTGGATGTGGCCTCCGACGTGCTGCTTCCCGTCGGCAGCCGCACGGAGGTCATCCAGGCGATCGCGATGGCGATCCCGGACCTCGGGGTCGAGGACCCCGACGGCTTCCTCGAGTCTCTCCGCGCCGGCACGGGCGAGGACCGCTGGATGACTCCGATCCCGCCAAGCGCGAAGATCCTGGATCCTCTGGTGCACAAGCGCCGCGCCTTCGGCCTGACCGAGGCCGTGTTCGCGATCCGCGACGGCTTCTTCAACCTGCGCTTCTCGATCATCCCGCTGACGCGCATCCAGTCGGTGTCGCTGCATCAGGGACCCATTCAGCGCTGGCGCCGCGTCGCCTCCGTGCGCGCCGCGCTGGTCCCCGGACCGGTGGCATCCCTGGCCGAGCATGTCGAGGCGGGCCGCTCGCTGGAACTGTGGGCGCAGCTGTCTCAGGCCTCGAAGGTCCGCCGCGAGGCCGAGGTTCCCGAGCGCTGGCTCTCGCGCGTCACCGAGATCGTCGAGGCGACCTCGCGGCGTGCGGAGGGCGACAAGTAGCCCGATGATCGGCGACAATGGAGCCATGAGTACCCCCGGACGCCTCGGAATCGGCATCATCGGCATGGGCCATGTCGGGCCCGTCATCGGCTCTGCGCTGCGCGCGGTCGGCCACCAGATCGTTGCCGTCTCCGCGTCGTCGGAGGCCTCGCGCGAGCGCGCCGACGCGATGCTTCCCGGCGTGCCGATCGCCACGCCCGAGGAGGTCGTGCGACGCTCCGAGGTGGTCATCGTGGCCGTTCCTGACGACCAGATTGGCCCCCTCGTGAGTGGCCTGGCCGACCTGGGGGCCTGGCAGAGCGGGCACATCGTCATTCACCTGTCGGGCGCCTCCGGAGTCGGGCTGCTCGGCGCCGCCGCGGCCGCGGGGGCGATCCCGCTCGCCATCCACCCGGCGATGACGTTCACCGGCACCAGCGTCGACGTGGCGCGCCTCGTGGGCACGCCCTTCGCGGTGACGGCGTCGGCTCCCTTCCTGCCGATCGCCCAGGCTCTCGTCGTCGAAATGGGCGGCGAACCCGTCGTCGTCGCCGAGGAGGACCGACCCCTCTACCACGCGGGTCTCGCTCACGGCGCCAACTTCATCGCCGGCATCACCGTGCAGACGACGCGGATTCTCGCGCAGGCCGGCATCGAGAACCCTGCCCTGTACGTGCGCCCGCTTCTCGAGGCCGCGCTTGACCGAGCCCTCACCGAGGGGGTGGCGGGCATCTCCGGCCCCGCCGCCCGCGGGGACGCGGGGACGATCGCCGCGCACGCGCGCTGCCTGGGGGCCCGGGAGGGCCTCGCCGGCGAACGCGACACCTACGCGGACATGACCCGCGCCCTGACCCGCCTGCTGCGCGACGCGCGTCTCCTCGACGAACGGGCCGCCACCAGCGTCGAGGCCGCCCTCCTCGACCCGGGCGCCTGATACCCACACACCCAACGAGCCCAAAACGCGCGATCGAGCGCGCACGCCACCCCCGCCGCGTCGCGAAAACGCGGGGCGTGAGGAAAGCGACTCGATTGCGCACCGGCGGGCCGAAGTTGCAAGAATAGAACTATGACTCACCGTCCTGTCCTCACCCACACGCGTGCCGAGTTGGCCGATGCGCTGTCGCGCCTGCCCGGCACGAAGGCTCTCGTGATGACCATGGGTGCCCTCCACTCCGGGCACCTGCAGCTCGTGCGCGAAGCCCGCGAACTGGCCGATCACGTGATCGTCACGATCTTCGTCAACCCGACGCAGTTCGCGCCAGGCGAGGACTTCGACGCCTACCCGCGCACCCTGGACGCGGACATGGACGCGCTCGAGACGGTGGGGGCGGACCTCGTGTGGGCACCCGCGCCCCAGGACGTGTACCCCACGCCCGCGACCGTGACGATCGACCCGGGCCCCATCGCGCGCGTTCTCGAGGGTAAGACACGCCCCACGCACTTCGCGGGCGTCGCGCTCGTGTGCACCAAGGTCGTCAACCTCGTGCGCCCCGACGTTGCCCTGTACGGACAGAAGGACGCCCAGCAGCTGGCCGTCCTGCGCACCGTCTTCGCCCAGCTGGACATCCCCGTACGCGTCCACCCCGTGCCGATCGTGCGTGCCGAGGACGGGGTCGCCCTGTCCAGCCGCAACCAGTACCTGAGCGACGATGAGCGCATCCGGGCACGCGCCCTCTCGCGCGCGCTTCGTCGCGGCGCCGAGGCCGCCGAGGCCGGGGCCGAGCCGGCGCAGATCGTCGCGCAGTGCCGCTCGGTCATCGAGGCCGAGGGCGGCATCGACCTGGACTACATCGCGCTCGTGGACGCGGGGACCTTCGAGATCCTCGCGGGCACCGAGTCCGTGCCCGTCGGCGAGGGCACTGCCGCGCCCACGATCCTGTCCGACGGCTCGCGTGAGGGACGCATCCTCATCGCCGCCAAGGTGGGCACGACCCGCCTCATCGACAACATGGAGGTGCCGCTGCGCGACGCCTGTGCCCCTGCCGGCCGTCTCGCCGAGCACGCGGGGGACCTCGCATGATGGAAATGACGCGCGAGATGGCGATCGGAAAGATCCACCGCGCCGTCGTCACCGGCGCCGACCTGCACTACGTCGGCTCGATCACGGTGGACGAGGACCTGCTGGACGCCGCGAACATCGTTCCCGGGCAGAAGGTCGACATCGTCGACGTCAACAACGGCGAGCGCCTGTCGACCTACACGATCGCGGGCGAGCGAGGTAGCGGCACGATTCAGCTAAACGGCGCGGCCGCCCACAAGGTGACCGTCGGTGACCTCGTCATCATCATGGCCTACGCCCAGGTACCCGAATCCCTGGTACGTACGATTAAGCCCTCCGTTGTCTTCGTCGACGAGGCCAACAAAATCGTGAGCGCCGGCGATCACGCGGGTTCCGTCCCCGAGGACTCCGCGCGTGCCCGCGAGCTGGGGCTGAAGAGCTCCGGCGTCTGATCGACACGCCGGCAGGAGCGTCCACTCAGCAGAGTGGGCGCTCCCTCGTTTTCGTATCGTTTCGTGCACCTTTGCTCGTTTGGTGACAAGCACCGTTCACAATTGTCCATACCTTGTCTTCGCCCGGCGCTGATACGCCCGTCACACCTATCCTCGAAGAACCGAACGAAAGGAAGGTGGGGCATGAGCAAGCGAGCGTCTCGCACGCGCCACGCACTCGTCGGATACGCGTTCCTGTCGCCCGCCCTCATCGGCGTCCTCATCTTCATGGTTGTGCCCATCGGCGTCATCATGTGGGTGAGCCTGTACCGGTGGGACCTCATCGGGGATACGCGTTACGTGGGCCTGGCCAACGTCACGAACGTGCTGAGCGACCCGGCCTTCCTGTCGTCCCTGCGTACGACGATCCTCTTCGTCCTCCTCGTGGTCCCCATTCAGATCATCCTGGGCCTCCTCCTCGCGAACCTGCTGACGAAGGGCGTGCGAGGAACCGTCGTCTATCGCACGCTCATCGTCATCCCATGGATTGCGCCTCCGCTGGCCCTCGGCGTCGTATGGTCGTGGATCTTCGCCCCCACCGGCGGCCTCCTCTCGGCGCTTGCGGGAACTCGGCTCGAGATCCTCGTGTCGCCCACCTGGGCGCTGCCCGCGGCGGCTTTCGTCGTCGTCTGGTCGAACGTGGGATACACGGCGCTCTTCTTTATCGCCGGGTTGCTCGCAATCCCGCGCGAGCTCACCGAGGCCGCGACCGTGGACGGTGCCTCCTCCTCGCAGGTGTTCTGGCATATCAAGATGCCCCTCCTGCGCCCGACCTTTTTCTTTGTCTCGGTCACCTCCGTGATCTCGGTCTTCAATGTCTTCGATCAGATCTACGCCCTGACCAAGGGCGGGCCGTCCGGCTCCACCGAGGTCCTCGCCTACCTGATCTACAAGGAGGCCTTCGAAACCGGAAACGTCGGCCGCGCCGCCGTCATGGCGTGCGTGATGATGCTGCTCCTCATGGGATTGACGCTGGCCCAGAACCTGTACTTCCGCAAGAGGACCACGTATGAGCTCGTCTAAGTCGCACGCGCGTCGGCCCTGGTGGTCGACCCTGGGGATCTACGCCGGGCTGTCGCTGGCCGCGTTCATCATGGTCGTCCCGCTCCTCTTCAGCTTTGTCACGGCCTTTAAGTCGCCGCAGGACTTCGCCTCGCACTCGCCCTTCGCGCTGCCCTCCCCGCCCTCCCTGGCCTCGTTCCAGGCGATCCTCACGGGACGGGTCAACTTCGGCGACGCGATCATCACGACGCTCCTCATGGTCGTGGTGATGGTCGTCGGGCAGCTGGTGTCCTCCGTGCTGGCCGCCTACGCGTTCGCCCGCATCGAGTTCCCGGGGCGCGAGGTCATCTTCTGGCTCTTCCTGGGCACCATGATGATTCCGGCGTCGGTCCTCGTCATCCCGCTGTACCTCATGATGGCGAAGATGGGGCTCAACAACACCTTCTGGGGCATCGTCCTCCCCTTCGTGTTCGCCTCGCCCTACGCGGTGTTCCTGCTCCGTCAGTCGTTCCGTCAGATCCCCCAGGAAATCATCGACGCGGCGACCATGGACGGCGCCGGGCAGATGCGCATCCTCTTCTCCATTGTCGTTCCCGTGTCGAAGCCGATCATTTCGACGCTCGTGCTCATCACGGTTGTGAGCCAGTGGAACTCGTTCATGTGGCCGCGGATCATTGCCGCGACCAGGCCACGCGTCCTCACGGTTGCGACGGCCGCGCTACAGAGTCAGTACAACGCGAATTGGACGTACGTCATGGCGGCGACGACCATCGCTCTCGTGCCCCTGATCGCCCTGTTCATTGTCTTTCAACGACACATCGTTGAATCGATTGCCCTGACGGGCATCAAGTAACAACACAACCCATCACAACTGGAGGTCTTCATGAAAAGGCGTTTTGTTACCGCTACCGCTCTGATTGGTGCCGCGTCGATGCTGATGGCCGCCTGCTCGCAGGGTGGCAGCGCGTCGAGCGAGGCGGGCACGTCCTTGACCCTGCGTCTGTGGGATGATCAGGCTGCCCAGGCGTACGAGGCGGCGCTCCCCGCGTTCACCGAGGAAACGGGGATCACGGTCAACGTCGAGGTCGTCCCGTGGTCGGACTACTTCACGGGCCTGCGTTCCGAGCTCGCCGCGGGTACCGGACCGGACGTCTTCTGGTCCAACACGAACAACTACACGGAGTACGCCCGCGGCGGCAAGATCGTCAACATTGACGAGGAGTTCCCCGCCTCCGAGCGCGACGGCTGGCTTCAGGGTGCCATCGATCAGTACACGGTTGACGGAAAGCTCTACGGCGTCCCGGTCCTCACCGATCCGTCGATCGCGGTGTACTACAACAAGTCGCTGCTGGACGCGGCCGGCGTGAGCATCGATGACCTGCAGAACCTGTCGTGGGACCCGAGCGCCTCCACCGACTCTCTGCGGGAGATCACCCGCAAGCTGACGCTGGACTCGTCGGGCCGCAACGCGGCCGACCCCGCCTTCGACGCGGACCATATCGTCCAGTACGGATACAACGCCGCACTGGATGGCCAGGCCATGTTCATTCCGTACTTGGGTTCGGCCGGTGCCACCCTGCAGGACGCGAGCGGGCACTTCACGTTCGCGAGCCCCGAGGGTGACGCCGCGGTCGGCTACCTGGTGGACCTCATCAACAAGGAGCACGTGGCCCCCTCGGCGGCCGATACGAACGACAACGGCGACTTCAGCCGTGATCAGTTCCTGCAGGGCAAGATCGCTCTGTTCCAGTCCGGTGCCTACAACCTGGCGAACGTGGCCGAGGGTGCGTCCTTCGAGTGGGGCCTGGCTCCCCAGCCGAAGGGTCCCGCAGGTGCCGTGACGGTTGGTAACTCCGTCGTCGCCGCCGGTTCGACGGCGAGCGCGAACCCCGAGGCTCAGCACA
Source organism: Actinomyces sp. HMSC035G02 (assembly GCA_001838165.1). Taxonomy (GTDB): domain Bacteria; phylum Actinomycetota; class Actinomycetes; order Actinomycetales; family Actinomycetaceae; genus Pauljensenia. The sequence continues at coordinate 58,862 of KV835898.1, forward strand.
AGCTGCTGGCGTGGCTGGGTGGCAAGGACGGCGGCGCCGCACTGGGTAAGACCGGCGCCGGCTTCCCCGCGAACGAGAAGGCCCAGGCGACGTGGACCGCCTACTGGTCGGACAAGGGCGTCGACACTTCGGTGATGGCGAAGACTCCTTCGGGCACGATCATGGCTCCCTTCGGTCCGAAGCTGGGCGCGGCAATGGACGCGTACAACGGCGTGCTCAAGGAGGTCTTCCTGGGACGCACCGGCGTGCATGAGGGCGTCCAGGCTGCTCAGGACGCCGCCAACGCGGCGATTGATCAGTAGTCGTCACTGACTCGGGACAGGCGCCGGCGGGACATGTTCTCGCCGGCGCCTCAATAAGGAGTACACGAATGGATACCGTGCTCGGAATTTACGCCCACCCCGATGATGCGGACGTCGACGCGGGCGGGACTCTCACTCGCTTCGCGCGCGAAGGGGCGAGGGTCGTCGTCGCAGTCGTCACGGACGGCGATGCGGGGGGCTCCGACCAGGATCTGCATCAGCGGATGGGGGAGTTGCGTCGCGGCGAACAGCGCCGCGCGTGCGAGCAGCTGGGCGTCACGGAGCTTGTCTTCTTCGACGGCTACCCCGACGGTATGGTGACGCCCTCCCACGCCCTCGTGCGTGATATCGTCGCCCTCATTCGGCGCGTGAAGCCGAACCTGATCCTCACGCTGTCGCCCGAATACAACTGGTCGTCCATCTACGCCAATCACCCGGACCATCGGGCCGTGGGCGCCGCGGTCACGGACGCCGTCTACCCGGCCGCGCGCAACCCCTTCGCGTTCCCCGAGCTGCTCGACGAGGGCCTTGACCCCCACGTGGTCGAAGAAGTGTGGTTCCAGGGGGGACCGTCGACGAACCACGTCGTCGAGCTGGACCAGGCAGACATCGAGGCCAAGGTCAGGGCGGTTCGCGAGCACGTTACCCAATTCGACGACCTCGACCGGATGGAGTCATGGATCCGACAGGGCGCCCGCGACTTGGGGCAGCCCCACGGCTACGCGGGGGGAGAAGAGTTTTTCCGCTGGGACACGCGCGGATGAGGGCCCGGTAGCCGGCCCTTTCTCCTCAGTCGAAGGCAGCGGCGACCAGCGGGTTTGTGCGGATCGCCTGGTCGAGCACCTCGCGCGCGACGTTCACCGAGTCGACGAGGGGGTGCAGCGCCAGCGCCTGCCACGCGAGGCTGCGGTCGCGCTCGCGGGCGGCGTCGATGACGAGATTCTCGCAGGCCTTCACGGACTGGACGAGGCCGAGGGCCGCGCCGCTCAAAGGAGCGACCGGAATCGGATGCACGCCGGAGGCGTCGACGTCGCAGGGAACCTCGACGACGTCCGTGTCGCGCAGCGTCGGAATCGAGGAGAATCCGCCGTCTGCGTTCCCGACGTTGAGGATCATGCGCGCCGGAGTGTCTGTCGCGAGCGCGTTCATGAGATCGAGAGCCACCTTCTGGTAGCCGCCGCCAGCGATGTCTTCGGCGCGCCTGCCGGAACGCTCGTCGACGTCGCGGGCCTCGGCCATGTAGGTCGCCTCCCGGTCGGCGAGCGCATCGATCCACGTCCGTCCCGCCTGCTCGGGGTGGGACAGGACGGCGTTGTAGAAGGCTTCCTGCTGATCGCGCAGGTACTCGCCGCGGGTTTGGTCCTGGTGGATGCGGGCCATGGCTTCGCGATGGCAGTAGTAGTAGAAGAGGTATTCGTTGGGGAGGGCGCCCAACGCGCGAATCCAGTCCGTGCCGATGGCGCGGGATTCTTCCATGGATCCCAGGGCCGCCTCGTCGGCGAAGAGCCGCGGGAGGATGTCGCGGCCGCCGACCGACAGCGAGCGTAGCCAGCCGAGGTGGTTGAGGCCCGCGTAGTCGAAGGACACGTCGGCGCGCTCCTCCTCGGGAATATTCAGGGCGTTCAGCGTGCGGTTGACGAGGCCGATGGGGGTGTCGCAGATGCCGATGACGCGCTCGCCGAGCACGGAACGCATCGCCTGGGTGATGATCCCGGCCGGGTTCGTGAAGTTGATGAGCCAGGCGTTTGGGCACAGGCGCGCCGCGGCGCGGGCCAGCTCGAGTGCCGGCCCGAGCGAACGGAACGCGTAGCAGTAGCCGCCCACGCCGACGGTCTCCTGCCCCAACAAGCCGTTGTCGAGGCCGCAGTGCTCGTCGAGGACCCTTCCGCAGGTCCCGCCCACGCGCATCGCGGAAAACACGAAGTCGGCTCCGGGAAGCGCCTCGTCGATGTCCGTCGTTGCGCGCACGGCCGGGGAGTTCGGGAAGTCCAGCGAGGACAGCACGGCCATCATCGCGTCGAGCCTGCGCGCGTCGGTGTCGTACAGGACGACGCGGTCGACGTCGAGGGAGGCGTAGTCGCCGCGACCCGAGCGTGAACGGGCCAAGACGTCGATCATCGCGGGGACCCGGAAGCCCCCTCCTCCGACGATGGTGAGCTGCATGGCGGGCATCCTCTCTGGATACGTATAGTGGTGGCTCAGTGACATATTGTAGTCGCGCTCACGTCTAGGAGGACCCGTGGCATCTCGAGTACCCGCCGCATCTCAGTTCGCGGTCTACGGTCCGACCTTCCTTGACGTGGTCATGGGTCCCCTCGATGGTCCGCCGGTTCCCGGCCGCGAGGCCTGGGCGGAGGGAGCGCTCATGTGCGCGGGCGGCGCGGCCAATCAGGCGATTGCGCTGGCTCGTCTTGGTGCGTCCGTGTGCCTGCACTCTCGCGTGGGCGTCGATCAGATGGGCGTGTTCGTCGATGAGATGCTCGCGCGAGAGGGCGTGGACACCTCCTCGTGCGAGCGCGTGGGCGATCAAAACGTCACCGTCTCCCTGTCCTTCGACGGCGACCGGGCGATGACCACGCGCGGGACGACCGCGCTGCCCCGCTTGGGAGGCGACGCGTCGGCGTGCCTGCTCGCAGACGTGCGGGGAATCAGCGCGAACAGTGAGGTCGTGTCCTCTTGGCGTGAGCGCGGGACGTGGGTGCTGGCGGACACGGCATGGGACGAGGCCGGGGCCTGGGACACGGCCGACCTGGAGGCCTTGCGCGTGGCTGACGTATGCACGCCCAACGAGGAGGAGGCGCTCGCCTACGCGCGCACCGACAGCGTGGAGGACGCGGCTCGTTGGTTCGCGTCGTTCGGGTGTGACTGCGTGGTCACCTGCGGCAAGAACGGCGTAGTTGCGTGCGTTGACGGGCAGATCCTGCGCGTGCCGGCGCCCGCGGTGAGGGCGGTGGATACAACGGGCGCGGGGGATGTTTTTTCGGCGGCCCTGGCCTGGGCGCTCCGAGCCCGCCGCATGCCGTGGCCCGAGGCGCTCGCCCTCGCCTGCGCGGCTGCCGCCCACTCCACGCAGGGGATCGGCGGATCCGCATCGGCCCCCTACGCGGCCGACCTCCCGGGTGCGTGAGGAGCCCAACCGGGCCCCTGCCTCGTCACGGGGCCAAATCCCGGTACGATAGGCGCATGACCGATTCTTCTTCCACGCCCACGCAAGCACCCGCAGACGACACCCCGGAGCAGGTCAAGGTTCGCGCGGCCAAGCGCGCCCGCCTCATGGAGGCCGGCATTCCCGCCTACCCCGTGCGCCTGCCGATCACGACCACCATCAAGGCGGTGCGCGAGAAGTACGCTCACCTCGAGGCCGGCGAAGAGACCGAGGACTACGTGGGCCTGGCGGGCCGCGTCATCCTCGCGCGCAACGGCGGCAAGCTCTGCTTCGCGACCCTCATGGACGGTGAGGGCAACAAGATCCAGGTCATGCTCTCCGCCGCCTCCGTGGGCGCCGAGTCCCTGGCCGCCTACAAGAACGACGTTGACCTGGGCGATCACCTCTTCGTCCACGGCCGCGTGATCTCCTCGCGCCGCGGCGAGCTGTCGATCTTCGCGACCCCCGCCGAGGTCACGCCCGAGGCGCAGGCCGCCTACGACGCCGCGCCCACCGCGCTGCCCGCCCCCGACGCCTCCTGGGCCATCGCCTCCAAGGCGCTGCGCCCCCTGCCCAAGACCTGGACCACCGAGGACGGCGAAGAGATCACCCTGTCCGAGGACCAGCGCATCCGCCGTCGCGAGCTCGACCTGATCACGCGCCCCGCCGCGCGTGACATGGTCCGCATCCGCGCGGCCGTCAACCGCTCGATCCGCGAGAACTTCTTCCGCCGCGACTACATCGAGCTCGAGACGCCGATGCTGCAGATGATCCACGGTGGCGCGGCTGCCCGCCCCTTCACGACGCACATGAACGCGCTCGACACCGATCTCTACCTGCGCATCGCGACGGAGATCTACCTCAAGCGCGCGGTTGTCGGCGGCGTGGATCGCGTCTTCGAGATGAACCGCAACTTCCGCAACGAGGGCATGGACTCCTCGCACAGCCCCGAGTTCACGTCCCTGGAGGCCTACGAGGCCTACTCGGACTACAACGGCATGGCTGAGCTGACCCGCGACCTCATCCAGCAGGCCGCGCGCGACGCCTTCGACCTGTCCGAGGGCGAGGAAATCGTGCGTCTGGCCGACGGCACCGAGTATGACCTGTCGGGCGAGTGGGATCGCATCGACCTGTACGGCTCCACCTCCGAGGCTCTGGGCGAGGAGATCACTGTGGAGACGCCGCGCGAGACCCTCGTCAAGTACGCCGAGCGCGTCGGCCTTGAGGTCGACGACTACGCCGTCGCTGGCAAGATCGTCGAGGATATCTTCGAGGAGCTCGTCGCCTCCAAGCTGTGGGCGCCGACCTTCGTCTACGACTTCCCGGAGGACACCTCTCCGCTGACCCGCTACCACCGCTCGCGCCCCGGCCTCACCGAAAAGTGGGACCTGTACGTGCGCGGCTTCGAGACGGGCACCGCCTACTCCGAGCTGGCCGACCCGGTCGTCCAGCGCGAGCGCTTCGAGGCGCAGGCCCTCGCGGCGGCCAACGGCGACCCCGAGGCCATGGTCATGGACGAGGACTTCCTCATCGCCATGGAGCAGGGCTTCCCGCCGTGCGGTGGCATGGGCATGGGCATCGACCGTCTGCTCATGGTCCTCACGGGCCAGGGCATCCGCGAGACGATTCCGTTCCCGCTGGTCAAGCGCCTGGGCTGATCTGAGCCGAGTAAAGGGCCCTGGCCTCGTTCCCATCATGGACGAGGCCAGGGCCATTTCTCGTGCGTGGGCGCCCCCTCGTTCAGACGTAGGAGCGTCGGGACGACATGCGCGTGTGAACGAGGTCGAGGAGCTCGTGCGCGGCCCCGTCGTCGAGAACGAGGTCGGTGGCGACCCCCGCGCGCAGCGCCCCGAGGAGTGGCAGCGCCTTCGAGGCGCCGGAGACGACGCAGAGGCGGCGCGGGATCTTCTTCAGCGTGGCCGGGATCGGGCCCGAGGCGCGCTCGTTGAGGTGCATGTTTGTGGAGCCGTCCTCGCGGATGAGGACGGTGCACACGTCGCCGACGACCCCGTCGTTCTGGGCCGCCGCAATCTCGTTGGGGTCGAGGAAACCCCCCGAGTAGACGTGGGAGGGGAGGCGGGCCGACATGGAGCCGACGCCGAAGAGGGCGACGTCCGCGCTGTCGATCGTGTTGAGGACCGACTGGACGGAGCGTTCGCGCCAGAGTGCCTCTTTGGTGTCCGCGTAGTCGAAGAATGCGGGCACGGGGAAGTTGACGATGCGCCCGCCGATGGCCTTCGCAGCGCGAGCGATGATGGCCTCGGCGTAGGGCATACCCGATTCAGTGGCGGTGGCCGCTCCGTTGAGCTGGACGACGGTGGAACCCGCAAAAGATACGTGGGGCATGGCACGCGTCACTTCCGCGGTGGTATTTCCCCAGGCGATGCCGAGGGTGACGCCGGGGAAGAGCATGTCGATGAGGTGTTCGGCGGCGACGAGTGCAACGTTGTGCAGGCGGTTGACCTCGGTGTGGACGTCGTGGACGGGAACGACAGAAACCTGGACGCCGAATAGGTCGGCAATTTGTCCCGCGAGGGTGCCTTTGAGGCCGGGGGAGGCGGACACCGAGATGCGCACCAGGCCGACTTCCCGCGCGTGGGCGAGAAGTCGCGAGACCGAGGAGCGTGATATCTGCAGGTGGCGGGCGATTGTCTCCATCGTCTGCCCCTGGAGGTAGTACATCGAGGCGGCCTCATGCGCCTGTTCGTCACGTATTGTCACGTTTTCTAGTGTGCCATGCACAAGCGTGCAGATGTGTGACTTTGGAGATTAAGGAGTCTGGAGGGTTGGCATGCGGAAAGCGTGTCATATGGTCAGGGTCACATGTGGAGTGCTGCACGGATGTGCACTCAGTTTGGGCTAACGTGCAACAAGTGACATACTGTGATGTGACCCGCGAAGCTTATCCGAGCGGATATTGTTCGACGGTACACAGTTGGCGGTGAAAGAACACCGGTGACCCGGCGCGAAGACGCGTCGGAGAAAGATAGGGAAACATGCTCACAACACTGCTCCCGGCAGCCGCCGATGCGGCTGTCCCTACCACGGGCCAGCTTTTCTGGTCTGAGTTCCTCGGCACGGCCGTGCTGCTGCTCCTCGGTGGCGGCGTCGTCGCCACGAACCTGCTGCCCAAGTCCAAGGGCAAGGGTGGCGGCTGGCTGGTCATCAACTGGGGATGGGGCCTCGCGGTCTTCGCCGGCGTCTACGTCGCGTTCCGCTCCGGCGGTCACCTGAACCCCGCCGTGACGATCGCCAAGGCTGTCGGCCACGCCTTCGACTCCTCTGTTGAGCTCGCCCCCGGCGTCGCGGTCAACGCGACCAACATCCTCGTCTACATCGTTGCTCAGTTCCTCGGTGCCTTCGTCGGCGCCGTTCTGTGCTGGCTGACCTTCAAGAAGCACTTCGACGAGGACTGCGACCCCGCCCTCAAGCTCGGCGTCTTCTCCACCGGCCCCGAGATCCGCTCCTACGGTTGGAACTGCCTCACTGAGGCCATCGGCACTGCCGTGCTCGTCCTGTGGGTCTTCGTATCCGGTCACACCGAGACTGCGGTCGGTCCGCTCGGCGTCGCGCTCATCATCGTCGTCATCGGTAACTCGCTCGGTGGCCCCACCGGATACGCCATCAACCCGGCCCGTGACCTCGCCCCCCGTATCGCCCACGCGATCCTGCCAATCAAGGGCAAGGGCGGCTCCGACTGGGGCTACTCCTGGGTCCCCGTCGTCGGCCCGATCGTCGGCGCCATCGTCGGCACCGTTCTCTACTTCCTCACCCTCGCCTGAGAGTGAGTGCGCGGGCGAGGCCACCGCGGCCTCGCCCGCGTCATACCCCGCCGCCGGGGTGACATTTTGTGGGACTGCGAAGTCCCGCCCGCCGCGCAGGTGGATCGACGCGGCACACACAACGACGTGATAACGCCTCCGAAAGGACACTCATGACCACCGAAAAGTTCGTTCTCGCCATCGATCAGGGCACCACCTCGACCCGTGCGATCATCTTCAACCACTCCGGCGAGATCGTCTCCGTCGGACAGAAGGAATTCACCCAGATCTTCCCGAACCCGGGCTGGGTGGAGCACAACCCCATCGAAATCTGGGAGACCACTCGCACCGTCGTCGCCGAGGCTCTGCAGAAGGCGGAGATCAACCGCCACAACCTCGCCGCCGTCGGCATCACCAACCAGCGTGAGACCACCGTCGTGTGGGACAAGAACACCGGCGAGCCCGTCTACAACGCGATCGTCTGGCAGGACATGCGTACCTCCGACATCGTCAAGGAACTCGAGGGCGACGAGGGCCCGGACCGCTTCCGTCAGATCTGTGGCCTCGGTCTGTCCCCCTACTTCTCCGGCTCCAAGATCAAGTGGATCCTCGACAACGTCGAGGGCGCTCGTGAGCGCGCCGAGGCCGGCGACCTGCTCTTCGGCAACACCGACTGCTGGGTCCTGTGGAACCTGACGGGTGGCATCAACGGCGGTGTGCACTGCACCGACGTCACCAACGCCTCGCGCACCATGCTCATGGACATCCGCACGCTGCAGTGGCGTGAGGACGTCTGCGAGATCTTCGGCATCCCGATGTCGATGCTCCCCGAGATCAAGTCCTCCTCCGAGATCTACGGCTACGGCCGCAAGAACGGTCTGCTCATCGACACCCCGATCGCCGGCATCCTCGGCGATCAGCAGGCGGCCACCTTCGGCCAGGCCTGCTTCGAGAAGGGCATGGCGAAGAACACCTACGGCACCGGCTGCTTCATGCTCATGAACACGGGCACCGAGCCCGTCTTCTCCGACAACGGCCTGCTCACCACGGTGGCCTACAAGATCGGCGACCAGCCGGCCGTCTACGCCCTCGAGGGTTCGATCGCCGTCGCCGGTTCGCTGGTCCAGTGGCTGCGCGACAACCTGGGCATGATCGTCAAGTCCTCGGACATCGGCGATCTGGCCAGGACGGTCGAGGACAACGGCGGCGTCTACTTCGTCCCCGCCTTCTCCGGCCTGTTCGCCCCCTACTGGCGTTCGGATGCTCGCGGCGCGATCGTGGGCCTGACCCGCTACGTCAACAAGGGCCACATCGCCCGCGCCGTCGAGGAGTCGACCGCGTTCCAGAGCGCCGAGGTTCTCGACGCGATGAACGCAGACTCCGGCGTGCCGCTCAAGGAACTCAAGGTTGACGGCGGCATGACGCACGACGACCTGGTCATGCAGTTCCAGGCCGACCTGTGCGGCGTCGACGTCGTTCGCCCGAAGGTCATCGAGACGACCGCCCTGGGTGCCGCATACGCCGCCGGCATGGCGGTGGGCTACTGGTCGGGCACCGAGGACGTTGTGGCCAACTGGCAGGAAGGCAAGCGCTGGACGCCGTCCATGGAGCCGGCCGAGCGCGACCGCACGTACCGCCTGTGGAAGAAGGCCGTCACGCGTACGCTCGACTGGGTTGACGACGACGTGAAGTGATTGTCATCCCTTGATATTGACGAGGCCGGGGCTGCGTGAAGCGGTCCCGGCCTCGCCGCGCGTGGGAGCGGCGCGTTAGAACGTCTCGTAGGAGACGCGTGCGCCGCCGGCCTGGATGATGCGCGAAATGTCGCGTACTATGTGGGCGGAGCCGCACACGTAGTACGTGGCCTGGGGATCGATGCCCTCGGCGTTCAGGTAGTCGGTGATACGCCCGTGAAACGTGCCGGGCACCGCCTCGCGGCTGACGCATCGAATGAGCCGGGGCAGCGGTGTTCCCGCTCGGCCTGTCAGGTCGTCGTCCGTCCGTGAGCATCCGACGATGAGTATGTCGTCGTCGCGCCTGCCAGCCTCGAACGCTGCGAGGAATGGGGCGATGCCCGTCCCTGTTGCGATGAAAATGCGCCGGTGCGGTGCCTCGGCGTCGGTCGTGCCCCGGTCTGGCGTGACGAGCCAGTGGCCGTAGGGCAGCTCGAGGTCGACGTCGTCGCCGGGTGCGATGGTGCTCGCCCAGGAGGCGCCCATGCCCTTCGTGCGCACGTCAACGAGGAGCCTGACGGTGCGCCCAGGGGCTGATGCGAGCGAGTACGGTCGCCATTCGAATGGCGCGACCCGAACGAGCGCGTACTGTCCTGCCTCCCACGTTGCGCATTCCGGTAGCTCGAGTGTGATGTCGCGGGTGGTGGGGCTCATCCAACGAGCGCGTTGTACTGTCGCCCGATGGCGCCTCGCCCCGGCGGTGCGTTCGGATGTCATGTCGTGGGAGGAAACGGCGTGATCCTGGGTGGGGACCTGATCGCGCAGTGCGCGCCTGATGCGGGGGTATCCCGCGGGCCCGAGTACCTTGCAGGCCGTGGACATGCCGGCCAGGGCGGCGCCCACGATGCCGGGCATTCCCGCGTCCTGTCCGGTCAGGTAGAGGCCGTCGATGGGGGTCGAGGGAGAGGCGAGGTCGGCAGCGAAGCGCTCGGGTGTCAGGGGCAGTCCGTAGAAGCATCCGCCCTCGTGTGACGTGAAGTGTTCGACGGTGAGCGGCGTGCCCACCTCGACGTATCGGACGGCGTCTTTCAATCCGGGTATGGCCGTGTCCGCGAGGTCAATGAGTCCGCGTGCCATCGCCGACGTCAGGCGTTCGTAGTCCTCCCCGCGCATCCCCGGCCTCGTTCCCGACCATCGGTCGAAGGCCTGTGGCTGGGCGAAGGACGCGATCTCCACTGTTGCGTGGCGGTCTCCGGCTTTGATTCCCGGGAACGAGATGAAGGCTGATTGAGGGCGTCCCTGGCACAGGTCCTCGGTCATCTGCTCCAGGTCGTCGGGTCCCTGGGATGTATTCACCCAGACGTTCGACCCGTCCACGCCGGCGGGGTAGTGGTCGAGCGTGAGGTAGACGGTCACCGCGGAGCCTCCCTGCCCGAGGCGGGCGACGTGTTCGCGGACGCGTGCAGTGAGCGCGCCGACCGGACCGGTCGTTGGTAGTAGCCGGGTGTACGTTTCGCGTGCGCCGACGCCGGAAATCACGATGGGAGCCCGCTCCTCGTAGGAGACGGGCGCGGACCTGCGATCAGTGACGCGAACGCCCACTGCTCGCCCGTTGTCGATGAGGATGTCGTCGACGTCCTGGCACAGGCGAATCTCACCTCCGGTTGCGCGGATCCGTTCCTCGATCATGCGCGCGATCTGCCCGCTTCCCCCACGTGGGAACCATGCGCCGTCCATGTAGTGGTACACGATCATCGCGTGGGCGACGAACGCGCTGCGCGTTGGCTCCACCCCGTAGTCGCCCCAATGCGTGGTGAGTAGGGCGCGCAGTGCCGGGTCGCGGAAGCGGCGCTCCATGTAGTGTTGCGTCAGCTCGAGCGCGTGGCCGGCGAGTGCTCGCTGAGCGAGGCGAACGGCGGGTGCTACCCGCTCGGGAACCATCTCCCGGACGTAGCCGAGTGACATGTAGGAATAGGCTCGTTGAACGTCTGCGCGGTAGCGGCGAATCGCTCTTTTCTCATGTGGAAACAAGGAGATGAGAAGTCGCTGGTATTCCTCGAGACTGGAAGGGATAGTAACGTCGAGGCCGTGGCCGGGCAGCACGAAACGGTCGTAGCCCGACGGCATTCGATTCCATGTGAGCGCGCCGCCGGTGAGGTAGTCGAAGAGCTGGCGTGGACGAGACCTGGGGTGCATGTCGCCGACGTAGTGCAGCCCGACATCCCAGGAAGCGCCCATCCGACGGAATGAGTGGGTGAGGCCGCCTGGGGTGCTGTGTTTTTCGAGGACAAGCACGCGCGCTCCCGCGACTCCGGCAAGGAGGCCGGCCGTCGTGAGTGCACCGATGCCCGAGCCGATAACGATCGCGTCATACATGGAAACTCCCAAAACTAGACAGTGTCTATTTATGACAACACGTGTGCTAGACACTGTCAAGTTCGGTCGTTGCATCGGCTAGACTAGGGGCATGACGCGCTCTACGGCATCCGAGGGACTGCGCGAGGCAATCCTCGCAATTAGTCGTGATCTCCTCAATGAGGGTGGGCCATCTTCGCTCTCCATGCGCGAAGTTGCTCGTCGTGCGGGCTGCACGCACCAAGCTCCCTACCATCACTTCCGGGGGCGCGAAGGGATCCTCGTGGCGCTTGTCGAGGAGGGCTACCGCTCCCTCGAACGGGCACTGCGTGAGGCCAGGGAGCGTAGTGATGGGGCGTCGCCGCAGGACGTGACGCGGGCCGCCGGACATGCCTACCTGTCGTGCGCGCTGGCAAATCCCGGCGTCTTTCGGATCATGTTCCGATCAGACATGTACGACGCCGACGCGCACCCGGGGCTGAGGCAGGCCAGCCTGGCTGCGCGCTCCCAGCTACGTTCGTTGGCGCACACCGCCTACGGAACCGACGATCCCCACGCGGAAGTGACCCTGTGGGCATACATTCACGGCCTTGCTACCCTCGTCCTTGATGGGCCGCCCGCCCTCGGCAGCGGACAGGACGCGCAGTGCTTCGCTCGCCAGTCCATCGAATCCCCCTTCTTTATCGATGGAGTGACGGGAGCATAACGGGCTTTGTTGAGATGGGGAGGAATGTCTAGGACCCAAGGCCGCATCGGTCCAAACAATCATCGGTTACTCTGATTCCATGGAAAATCCTAATAATCAAACGACATACCTCGTCGTAGATGGCGAGAATATTGACGCGACACTGGGCCTTTCTGTCCTTGACCGCCGCCCGAATCCCGAGGAACGCCCACGCTGGGATCGTGTCCTCGAGAGCGCGCACGGCCGCTGGGGGCACAAGGCCAAGGGCCTGTTCTTCCTGAACGGTTCCTCCGGCTTCCTCCCGATGGGCTTCGTGCAGGCGCTTACGGCCATGGATTACTCGGTCATCCCCCTGTCGGGCCCGGCCGACATGAAGGTCGTCGACGTCGGCCTCCAGCGCACGATGGATGCGATCGCGCAGCTCGGCTCGGGCGACGTCATCCTGGCCAGCCACGACGCGGACTTCCTGCCCCAAATCGAGACCCTCCTCGACCAGGGCCGCCGCGTCGCGGTCATGTGCTTCAAGGAGTTCCTCTCCTCCCAGCTCCACGAGCTGGAGGAACGAGGCCTCGAGATCATCGACCTCGAATACGACGTGCACGCCTTCCAGGTGCGCCTGCCCAGGCTCCACATCATCGACATCGACGACTTCGACCCGATGTCCTTCCTGTAAACCCTGGCCGCGCGTCCGCGAGCGGGCGCGTTGCCGCCAAGATGACGAACCGGGCGGCCCCGCGAGGGGCCGCCCGGCCTGTCTATGCGTGCGGCTGGGCCGCGTTTGTTCACGCCTGCGTGTTGTTGCCCTTCAGAGCAGCCAGGCGAGCCTCGATCTCCACCTGCGAGGAGTCGGTCTGCAGCTCAGCGAACTGGGCGTCCAGCGAGGAGGCGGCCAGTTCCATCTTGCCCTGGGCGAGGGCCTCCTGCTGGCGCACGCGGTCCTCGAAGCGGCCGAGCTCGCTCGTGGGGTCCAGGATGTTGATCGAGCCGAGGGCCTCCGTGACCTGGGCCTGAGCCTTGGCGGTCTTCTCGCGGGCGATCAGCTGGTCGCGGCGGCTCTTGAGCTCGGAGAGCTTGTCCTTCATCTGAGCGAGGCCGGTCTTCAGGCGCTCGGCGACGTCGCGCTGAGAAGCGAGAGCGGGCTCCTCGGTCTTGACCTCGTTCTCGAACTGGATCTGCTTGCCGAGGGCAACCTTGGCCAGGTTGTCCCACTTGTCGGCTCCGGCCTCGTCTCCGGCTGCGCGCAGCGAGTCAGCCTTCGCGGAAGCGGCGGCGGCCTTCTGGCCCCAGTCGGCGGCAGCCTTGACGTCTTCCTCGTAGTCCTTCTCGGCCATGCGCAGGTTGCCCAGGGTCTGAGCGATCGCGTTCTCGGCCTCGATGATCGAGTTCGTGTAGTCACGGATGAGCTGGTCGATCATCTTCTGCGGGTCCTCGGCCTTGTCGAGGAGCGCGTTGATGTTTGCCTTGGCGAGCTGAGCAATGCGGCCCAGGATCGTCTGCTTTTCGGCCATGATGTTCTCCTTTGGTGGTGGTGCGCATCTGCGCGGTTTGGTGTGGTGCGCGTGCGCGCGGGTTGTGAGCGAGGGCGTGGCCCCGCAGGATGAGAGGGCTACAGTGAGCCTGTAGCGGGGGAGGGGTTTGTTGTCACGGTGTGTGTTCCTCCCAACTAGCGCCCGGGGCTGCGAAGCGGATCAAGCGTGGCGTCCAGCTTGGCTTCAACAGAGCGAGCGTGCTCGAGTGCATCGAGCGGATTATCGTTGTGAATAAGGGCCTCCTGAGCCCGTGTGATCGCCTCACGAGCATCAGTGATGAGGGGAGCGAGCAGGGTCCGGTCGGTCTGCAGGCGGTCAGCCTCCTCGATGTCTGAGGAGAGGGCTGCGATAGCGGCGCCGAGCCGATCCTCAATGTGGTCCAGGTCTTGTTTCGCCGTGAAGATAGCGTTCATCTCGTGGTAGGCCATGAGGAGCGCGCGCTCGGCAGTGTCGACCGCGGAGGTGGCCAGGTCGGCGTCCGTGTCGATGATTGCCTGGGCCGACTCAATGGCGTTGTGTGCCGAGGTAAGCAGCGACGTGGCCTTGTCGGGGTTGTCCTCGAGTGCAGCCAGTACCGTGCCGGGGTAGATGCTGGCAATTGTCGCCAGCTCCTCCCTCGAACGCTCCACGTCCGCCAGCTCTTCCGCGAGGCGCTCCTGAGCCTCGGCCAGGCGGGTCGGCAGCGCGGTGCGCTCGGAACGCTTCGTGCTAAAGGGGGCCTGTGCGTCGCGCAGCAAACCCAACTGCGTGTCGAGTTCGTTGATGATCTGCGACGCAAGGCTCTCTTTTTTCGCCGGGTCGTACGCCGTGCGGCACTGCTTGTAGAGGGCATCCCCGCGGGACAGGGCCTCCTTCGCCTCCTTGATGCGGTTGCGGAACTGTTCGGTCGCGGCGATGCCGAACTGCGCGCGGGCGTAGTCCCACTCCTTCTCGGCGTCGCGTACCTCCTGATCGGCCTTGGACAGACGATCCTTCGCCTGCTCGACCAACCTATCGGCGTTTCGCTGTGCGGCCTTGTCTTCACGCTCGTCCCTGCGGCGCGAGATGCGCCATGCTGCCTCTTCGATTTCTGCGGCGCGTTCGTCTTCCTCGCGGGCTTTTGACCACTCTCCAAAGATGATGGAGCCGATAACAAGTATGCCTAAGAAGAAAAATAAAACGATGGTCTTGATCGATTCTAGCCTTCCTGAGGCCTCCCGCTGCTGGCGTTCAGCTTCGTAGTTGGCATTGGTTTGGCCGTGTGGAGCGTAGGATTGACGATCGTATGTCGCGAAGGAGCTCCGCAGGCTGCTGATGAAGGTAGTGAGGCCTGCTGCTGCCTCGTCAGGGGTCAGTGGGGTTGATGTGTACTTCTGACGGGCTTGAGATAGTGCGCTCCTCACGTACTCATTGGCATGTGAACTGATGTTCATCGTCCGTTCCAACTCCGGGCCAACGCAGTAGGCGTCCTTGCCGTCCTCATAACCAACGACGTAAAGGAGAGCCTTGTTGTTGTTCCGGGTGTTGGCGAGGGTAGCTCGGCACCACGCGTCCGGCTCTTCGTCGGAAAAGTTGGGGACGATGACGGCGTAGATGGGGTGGTATTTGGAGGAGAAGGATTCTGCGTCAGTCTCTAATTTTGCGCGCTGTTCGTCGCTCAGGAAGTTATCCGAATCGGTGACATATGTGCTTGGCGTGAGTGGATCGGCTGCGAATGCGGGTACGCCGCCGATCAACATCGTGGCCGTCATGGCGGCTACGATGCTCAGGCGTCGAATCCGTCGCATGTGATCCTCCTTGGTGAGTGGCGAACAGATCAAGATACACCATTGTGAAGCGCAGCGTCTCCAATATCGTGTATCTTGCGTCACACTCTGGTGGTGTAAGACCAGTGTACGTGACGGTCGTATGCGGGTGGAAATAAGTTCGCGTCAACCCCCTCTATCGTCGACTTGGCGCCGCGAGCGCTCGGTTGGTGAGCGTGGTGGCCCTCGAAGCGGCTGCGCTCGCTCGTAGGGGATCTTCGTCAAGGGCCTCGCGTGCCTCGGTCATTGCCTCGTCAGCTTCGCTCATTAGCTTGTTCACGTCGAGAAGAGCCGAACCCTCGTGGTCCTTCAGATACTTGCGAGCCCAGGCGAGGGCGGCGTCAGCGTCGCGAATATGGCGCTGAGCGGTCTCTTTTGCCTTGCGCGTAGCTTCTTCCTGGGTCATGAGTGGAGCGAGGACCGCTTCCAGTCTGAGCTCCACGTCGCGAAGGTTTTCGAGCGCGCCGAGGGGGTCCTCGTTGCTGACCAGTGCGCGCTGTCCCCTGGCGATGGCGGCCTCGGCCTCGTCCAGAAGGGGAGAGAAAGCACCGGAGGAATCGAGCCGCTTCGCGTCCGTCAGGGCGGTGGACACGGATCCGATGGAAGAAGTGAGCCGCTCGAGGAACGCGTCAAGATCGGTCTTCGCGGAGAAGATCGCATCCGTCTGCGCATTGGCCATGGTCAGTGCGCGCTGGGCGGTATCCAGCGCGGAGGCTGCGCGGGTGGCGTCGGTGTCGATATGCGCGCTGGCCGTCTCCAACGCTGCGCGAGCGGACTCCAGCAGTTGTGCCGCGCGCTGCGGATTGTCCTGGAGGGAAGCGAGCATGGATTCGGTGTAGAGGCCCGCAATGCTGGAGAGTTCTTCCTTCGAGCGCTCCAGATCGGCGAGCTCCTCGACGAGACGTTCGCGAGCGTCGGCAAGCTGCGTGGGAAGCGATGAGCGCTTCTCGCGCTGTGCAGCAAACTCCTTGCGCGCGTCCTGCAGGGGTGGCAGGTTCTTGTCGAGGTCCTCTGTGATTGATGTGGCGAGACGACGCTTGGCGTGAGAATCAGGTGTTTGCTCGATCTGTTTGAGGGTGTCGAAGCCGCGTGAAATAGCCTCTTTCGCCGCCTCGAGGCGGCGTCCGTACTCTTCAGCCGCGGCGCTGCCGAACTGGGCGCGAGCAAAGTTCCAGTCTTCTTCGGCGGCGCGCACCTGTTCCTCGGCCTCCGATAGGCGTCGCCGTGCTTCCGCGGCGGCCCTCAGAGCGTCGCGCCGTACGGTGTCCACGATCGGTGTGGGTTCCGTATCCTCAGTTGGGGGTTCGGCGTATTCGTATTCTCTCTCTTTGCGCACCCAAACCCACACGTTGGAGCCAACGACGATCACAATGAGCACGAATATGAAGATGTTAACGACGAGATTCCCCTTTTGTTCTTCCTTCTTTCGCTCCTCGCGCCTTTTCTCCTCCTCTTGCCGTCTCTTGCTGTTCTCGGCAGCGTTTTTTGCCCTGAAGTCGTAATCGCTGCGTAGAGCGTCGATGAACGCGCGAGAGCCCGCCACTGCCTCTTCGGGGGTCAGTGGGGTGGTTTTATGCTTGTAACGGGCGGCGCTTAGCGCGCCGTCCAGCATCAGCCTGGTCATCGAATCTTTCGCTAGCTCCGAACCCGCGCAGGAGACGTTCGTACCATCCTCATAGGCGACAACGTAGAGGATGCCCTTTTGTGCGCTGCGCGATTGCTCGAGGGTGGCCTCGCACCACGCTAATGGCTTCTGGCCGGAGAAGTTGGGAATGACGGCGACGTCGATGTACGTGGTGTATGTGGAATAAAACGATTTCGCTGGGGTCTCAATAGTTTCGCGTTGCTCGTCGCTCAGAAAGCCGTCGGGGTCGGTGACGTGTCCGCTCGTGGTGAGCGGCTCGGTCGCGAACGCGGGTGCGCCGCCGACCAGCATCGTAACCATCATGATGGCTGCGAAGCCCAGGCGTCGGATCCGTGACACGGTGCCTCCTGCTCGTCGATGAAGCGATAAACCTCTGCTATGCGGCTCGATAACTCAGAAACTACCGGAGGCGGAGGACCAGCCGCCTGAGCCCCAGTCGGAGCTGCTCGAGCTCGAACCCCAGTCGGAGCCGCCGCCGGAAGCGAAGGACCATCCGGACCCGGATGAGCTGGAACCGCTGTGGAAGGGATCGAAGTCGTCGTGGTGGCGCGAACCGGAATTCGAGAAGAGCGTCGACCACAGGAGGAAGTCGCCCAGGGATGAGCCCGTGTAGGACCCGTTGCCCGTGGTGGGCTGTCCCCACGACCCGCCGAAGTTCTGGATGGGTGTTGCCATGACGCTGTCGGCGAGGGCGCGTGCGTTCATTGCGTGCGTCGACGCGGCTTCGGGATCATCCTCGAGCGACCGGCGGGCGGTGCTCAGGGCGGTTTCGGCGTTGTTGAGGGTCGAACGCAGATCCAGGTCGATGGCCCCGCGTCGGCCCTGCACGTAGCGCTCGGCCTGGGAGACGGCGGACTCGGCCAGCGAAATCTGCGCCTCGGCGGCCGTGCGAGCCTTTTCGTAGGCCTCCTCCTTGGTGCGCAGCGGCTCGAGTGCCGCGTCGAGGGTGGCCTCGGACATGCGCAGGTGTTCGAGGGCTGCGAGCGGATCGCCCGTGTTCGCCAGGGCAGCCTGGGCCTCGGCAATGGCCGCATGAGCGTCGGCCACCAGCGGGTTAAACACCGCCGGATCCGTGTTCAGTTCGTTGACGTCGGTGATGTCCGAGGAAATCGAGCTGATCGCTGAAACGAGGCGATCGCGGATCGCATCCAGGTCGGACTTTGCCGAGAAGATCGCGTCGGTCTGGTGGTTGGCCATCGTCAGGGCGCGCAGGGCGGTGTCGAGGGCGCTCGCGGCGTGCGCACGGTCGGTGGGGGCGGAGGCCTCCGCGGTATCGAGCGCGGTGCGCGCCGAGGTGAGGAGCGCCGCGGCCTGTTCCGGGTTGTCCTGGAGGGAGGCGAGCATCTGCGCAGGGTAGAGCGTCGAAATGCTGGCCAGCTCGGACTTCGCGCGCTCCAGATCCGTCAGCTCCTCGGCGAGGCGTTCGCGGGCTTCGGCGATTCGCTCGGGGAGCGATGCCTGCTCAGCGCGCTTGGTCGCGAACGAGGCCTGGATGGTACTGAGCGGGTTCATGTTGGCGCCCAGATCCTGCATGATCGCGGTGGCCAGGCGGAGCTGCTCGGCCGGGGCGGTCGCGGAGTTCATCTGCGCCTGGGCGCTGAAGCCGCGCGAGACGGCCGCCTTGCCGGCTTCGATGGCGCGGGCGAATTCGTCCGTGGAGTTCAGGCCGAACTGCGCGCGTGCGTAGTTGAGTTCATCCGTCGCGGTGCGCACCTGCTCGTCCGCCGACAGGAGCTGTCGGTTCGCTTCCTGGGCGGCGCGCGCCGCGCTCTCGGCGTCGACCTGTGCGGCCTGCTGGGCGGCGAGCCTGTTGCGACGCGACGAGCGTGCAACTGCGATGGCGATGGCAATGACGCCGCCTACGAGGAGCAGGAACATGACGGACAGGCTGATAAGTGAGCTGCCGTCGTCATCGGTCGCGCCGGGGTTGCTCGAGTAACTCGAGTTCGTGGAACTAGAACCCGAGTTGGACGTGCCGCTCACGAGGGTGTTGACGAATGCGTTGACCCCGTTGGCGACGGCGGAGGAGGTCAGGGGATTGGGCGTCAGCTGGGCCTCGGAGGCGCGCACGGCGCTCTGAAGGGAGGTGCCAGATGGCCCGTTGTAGGAGCAGGCCGCGTCGCGGCGCTGGTCGTACGCGATGACGTAGACGACGGTGCCGTTGGTGAGGGAGGAGCGCTCGACGGTCTGCTGGCACCAGGAGTTTGCGTCCGTGCCCGAGAAGTTGGCGACCACGACGACCTTGACGGGTTTGCCCGAGGAGGCGGCCCTGCTCGTCGCGGACTCGATCGTGGAACGGTCGGCGCTGGAAAGCCAGCCGTCGGGATCGGTGACCGAATCGCTGATGGTCATGGGCGACGCTGCGAGCGCGGGAAGGCCCAGCGCAAGCAGTATCGCTGTCAGAACAGCGATGAGGCTGAAACGGCGGATTCGTGTCACGGGGTCCTCCTGCGATGTGGCGAACAGGTCAACATACACCATGTGTGCCGTATGCGTCTAGCGTGTGACGCACCGCGGCCTCGGTGATTGTTTCCGTGGGGTCAGTCTACGCGACAGGGACGGAGAAATGCGGGCGGCGGTGCTGTTCGCTACAGGCGTCGGCCGCTTTCCCGCGCGCGGAGGAAGAGCACCCTATGATAGGGAGAGCCCATAGGGGTTTTCAGACTATTGAGAGAAGGAGGGGACCATGCCCACCGGAAAAGTGAGGTTCTTCGACGCAGATCGCGGTTTTGGCTTCATTGCGGGAGATGACGGCGCTGATGTCTTCCTCCACTCGTCCGCGCTGCCAGCCGACCACGCTAACCCGCGAGTGGGTGCTCGCGTGGAGTATTCGGTGGCCGACGGACGAAAGGGACCGCAGGCTCTGAGCGTGCGTTTCCTGAAGGAGACAGCTTCCGTTGCCCGAGCCAAGCGCCGCAAGCCGCAGGCGATGGTGCCCGTCGTCGAGGACCTGATTAAGCTCCTCGACTCCTCGAGCGCCGCGCTGCGCCGCGGTTCCTACCCGGACAACGCGACCAAGATCGCGAAGGTGCTGCGCGCCGTCGCAGAGGAATTTGATGCCTAAGACTAGTGCCCGCCTGCGGGCAGTGAAGAAGGACGCCGTCCTCGAGGGGGCCGTCGACGTTGCGCGCGCCGGTGCCGAGGCCGTTGCACACCCTCGTCCCGTCGGCGAGCACGTCGGATTTGAGATGGTGTCGGAGCGCCTGGCGACCCACTACTTTGCGTCGACCGACGCGGGTTACGTGGGCTGGTGCTGGGCTGTGACCGTCGCCCGTGTGCCGCGCGGGCGCGTCGCCACGGTGTGTGAAGTAGACATGACCCCTCGTGAGGGCGCGCTTCTCGCTCCCGAATGGGTGCCGTGGGAGGATCGCCTGCGCCCCTCGGATATTTCCCGCGACGACGTTCTGCCCTACAAGGCGGACGATGAACGTCTCGTGCAGAGCTTTGAGGACACGAGTGCGGACCCGGACCTGCCGGTCGTGCGAGAGCTCGGCTTAGGGAGAGTGCGCGTCCTCTCGCCGGAAGGGCACAGCCAGGCTGCAAAGCGCTGGTACGAGTCGGAGCGCGGCCCGAAGTCCGGGCGTCGCCCGCGTAACACCTGCTCGACGTGCGGCTTCCTCGTGAAGATGGGCGGGGACATGCGCACGATGTTTGGCGTGTGTGCGAACGAGTGGGCGACCGACGACGGCGCTGTGGTCTCTCTGGATCACACATGTGGTTCCCACTCGGAGACTGACGTCCCCAAGAACGGCACCGCGTGGCCCGTGCGTCCCTCGCGCGTGAACGAGGGTGCTCTTGACGCCGAGCCGATGCCGCGCGCATCGAACGAGGCGAACAAGGACGAGGCCACGGTCGACGAAACAAAGACCGACGAGGCCGATGCTCCGACAGGCGAGGAACAGGAAGACTGACGTTTCCTTCCGCTATGAACTGAGAGAAAGCACTCGGGACTGAGTCCCGAGTGCTTTCTCAGCAAGTGGGCAAATGGTGAGTTTGTTTGCGTGCGGGCGGCTGAGCAGGCACGATTATCCGGTGAGCACACAAGAAAAAACCGCCCCATCCCGCGGCGGCTTCGCACAGTCACTTGATTCGTTCTTCCAGATCTCCAAGCGCGGCTCGACTATCAGTCACGAAATCCGCGGTGGATTTGTCACCTTCTTCGCGATGGCTTACATCCTTGTCGTCAACCCGGCGATCCTGGGCAACGCCGTTCCCAAAGACGGCTCCATCACGACCCAGGGCATCGCCGCCGGCACCGCGCTCGTCGCGGGCGTCATGACGATCCTCATGGGCGTTGTCGCGAACTATCCGCTGGCGCTCGCCGCAGGCCTCGGCCTCAACGCGGTCGTCGCCTTCACGCTCGTCCTCGGCGCCGGCCTGAGCTACGGCGAGGCCATGGGCATCATTGCCTGGGAAGGTATCCTCATCTTCCTGCTGGTTCTCACCGGCTTCCGTGAGGCCGTTTTCCGTGCGGTTCCCGCCGCCCTCAAGACCGCCATCACGGTGGGCCTGGGCCTCTTCGTCGCCCTCATCGGCCTCGTGAACGCGGGCATCGTGCGCACCGGCGCGACCCCGGTCCAGTTCGGCATCTCGGGCTCGCTCGACGGCTGGCCGGCCCTCGTCTTCGTGTTTGGCCTGTTCCTCATGATGATCCTCTACGTGCGCAAGGTGAAGGGCGCGGTCCTGATCTCGATCATCGCCTCCACGATCCTCGCCGTCATCGTTCAGGCCTTCGCCCACATCGATCGCATCTCCGACACGAACCCGACCGGCTGGGGCCAGACCGTCCCCGAGCTCAAGGGTTCCCCGATCGCGGTTCCCGTGTTCGACACGCTGGGCAAGGTGGATCTCTTCGGTGGCTTCGGCAAGCTCGGCGTCGTCTCCGTGATCCTGCTGGTCTTCTCGCTCATGCTCGCCGACTTCTTCGACACGATGGGCACCATGGTGGCCGTCGGCGCCGAGGGTAACCTGCTCGACAAGGACGGCAACCCGCCCAAGACCCGCCAGATCCTGATCATCGACTCCCTGGCCGCGGTGGCCGGCGGCGTCGGCGGCGTCTCCTCGAACACCTCCTACGTCGAGTCCGCATCGGGCGTCGCCGAGGGTGCTCGCACCGGCCTGGCCTCCGTGGTCACCGGTGTCCTGTTCCTGCTGTCGACCTTCCTGGCACCCCTCGTCGAGCTGGTCCCGACCGAGGCCGCCTCCACGGCTCTCGTGTTCGTCGGCTTCCTCATGATGACCCAGGTGACTGGCATCGACTGGGATTCCGAGGAAGTTGCGATCCCCGCCTTCATGACGATTGCGTTCATGCCCTTCGGTTACTCCGTGTCCGTCGGCATCGGCGTGGGCTTCGTGACCTACGCGGTCATCCAGCTCGTCAAGGGCAAGGCCTCCAAGGTCCACCCGCTCATGTGGGTCGTCGCCGGCCTGTTCGTCATCTACTTCCTGATGGGCCCGCTCCAGCGCCTCCTTGGTGTCGGCTGATTCGTCACGCTTCACGCCCTTCCCGCCCCGCCGGAGTCTTTCTCCGGCGGGGCGGTCGTATCCTGGGAAGATGCACCGATGGGGGCGGTCGGCACCGCCAGCCCCGGCCTCGTTCGGTGCGTGGAGTGAGAGAGGGAGGATCAGCATGTCGGCAACGTTTGCGTCCATGCGCTACGTGAACTACCGGTACTGGTTCGTCGCCTCCCTGATCGCGTCCACGGGCGTGTGGCTTCAGCGCGTCGCCCAGGACTGGTATGTGCTGACGGTTCTCACCGATCACGATGCCTCGCAGGTTGGCGTGGTCACCGCTCTGCAGTTCCTGCCGATCATCCTGTTTTCGGCGTGGGCGGGGGTCCTCGCGGATCGCATCCCGGGGCGCCGCCTCCTGCAGTGCACGCAGACGGGGGTCGGTCTCGTCTCCCTCATCATCGGCATCGTGGTCCTGACGGGGACGGGCGAGCTCTGGCACCAGTACATCCTGGCGTTCATCTCGGGGACTATCTCCGCTGTCGATACCCCGGCGCGCCAGGCCTTCGTGGGCGAGCTCGTGCCCCACGAGAAGATGGCGAACGCCGTGGCCCTGAACGCCACGGCCTTCCATACCGCGCGCCTCATCGGCCCGGCCTCCGCGGGCTTCTTCATCGACTGGTGGGGGATCGGCCCGGTCTTTCTGATCGACGCGGTCATGTTCATGGCCCCCGTCATCGCTCTGGCCCTCATGCGCGGTGACCGACTGTATCCGCGCACGCTCGTGCCGCGCGCCCGCGGCCAGCTGCGCGAGTCCGTGATCTACGTGCACAGCCGCACCGATATCCGCATTATTCTCGCGCTGATCTTCGTTGTGAGCGCGCTTGGCATGAACTTCCAGATGACGAGCGCCCTCATGGCCACGACGGTGTTCGGCAAGGCGGCGGGTTCCTTCGGCATTCTCTCGACTTTCATGGCCTTCGGTTCGATTCTCGGATCCACGGGAGCGGCGCGCCGCGCTCCTCGCCTGCGCACGATTCTCATGGGCGCCGCCTTCTACGGGACCGCCGAGATCCTGCTGGGTCTATCGCCCTCGTACTGGTGGTTTGCCCTCCTGTCGATTCCCACGGGCTTTGGCATGCTGACGATGAACACGAGTGCGAACGCCCTCGTGCAGACGCGCACCGATCCCGACAAGCGCGGGCGCGTCATGGCTCTGTACTCCCTCGTATTCCTGGGGGCTACGCCGATCGGATCGCCGCTTATCGGATGGGTGGGCACGACGTTCGGCGCGCGCTGGTCGATCCTGGTCGGCGGTATCGCCTCCCTCGGCATCGCGCTCATCTGCGGAGCGTGGGCGATGATCCACTGGAAGGGGCGCGTCGTGCGCCGCCGCTCGTTCCCGTGGGTGGGCATCGAGGCGGATTCCTCCGTGGACGCGCCGCGCCGCTCGGTCGACCCGCTCTGATCGGCGCCGGGCGAGGGGCTTAGAGCACGCGCTCCAGGCAGTAGTCGATGCAGGCGAGGAGGGCCTCCACGTCCTCGACCTCCACGCTCGGCCACGTTCCGATGCGTAGCTGGTTGGCGCCCACACCGCGGTAGGCGCCGATGTCGACGATCCCCCTCGCGCGCAGGTGAGCGGCCAGCTCGGAGGCGTTCGCGGCCTCGTCGATCTCGATCGTGGCGGTCACGGGGGAGCGCCACGCCGGGTTGTCCACGAAGGGGCGTGCGGCCAGGTTCGCCTCGGCCCAGTCGTAGATGAGGGACGAGGCCTGGGCACAGTGGGCGCTCACCGTGTCCATCCCGCCGCGCTCGAGGAGCCAGCGGACCTGCCGCTCCGCCATCACGATCGTTGCGAGCGCAGGAGTGTTGAGCGTTTGGTCCTTGCGCGAGTTGTCGATGGCTGCGGACAGGGACAAGAATTGCGGGACCCATCGCCCGTCGGCGCTGTCCTCGATGTGGCGGGCGCGCTCGACGGCGGCGGGGGAGAGGACCGCGACCCACAGGCCGCCGTCCGACCCGAGGGCCTTTTGCAGGGAGAAGTAGTAGGCATCGACCTGGGTCAGGTCCACGGGTGCAGCCCCCGCGATCGACGTGCCATCCACGAGGGTGAGTGCGCCGGGAGCCTCGACCCGGTAGACGGGCGAGGTCACGCCGGTGGAGGTTTCGTTGTGGGGGTAGGCGTAGACATCGACGCCTTCTGAAGCCCCGCGTGGGGAGACAGTGACGAGGCAGCCATGTGCGGCCTCGTCAATGAGGGGGGTTGCCAGGTGTGGGGCGTGTGCCGCTTCGGAGGCGAATTTCGCGCCGAACGCGCCCCAGGAGCCGAACGCCGCGCGCGAAGAGATGAGGCACGCGCAGGCCACGTCCCAGAATGCGGAGGCACCGCCGTTGCCCAGGACGACCTCGTAGTCGCTGGGGACCGACAGAAGGGTGCGCAGTCCGTCCTTCAGCGAGGCGACCACGCCTCGCACGGGCGCGGCGCGGTGGGAGGTGCCCATGAGGAGAGGGGCGGAGAGCGCCTCGATCTGTGCGGCGCGCACCTTGGAGGGGCCGCAGCCGAAGCGTCCGTCTGAGGGAAGGAGGGCCTGGGGGATGTCGGGGAAAGCCACCATGGCAACAGCCTAGTCTCCTCGGGATGGGTATTTCCATCACGTTCATTAATCGAATTATCGTGAGGGTGCACACGTCGACACGCCTAATTTTCCGCATCAACGCGCCGTTGCGCTTGCGAAAAGGAAGGTGACCCTATTCTGTGTTTATTACCTGCCTGATGAAGGAGGCCGACGTGGCAGACCTGATCGACACCACCGAGATGTACCTCAAGACCATCCTCGAGCTCGAGGAGGACGGGGTCACCCCCCTGCGTGCGCGCATCGTCGACCGCCTGGGGCACTCCGGCCCGACGGTTTCGCAGACGGTCGCACGCATGGAGCGCGACGGTCTGCTGCACGTGATGGGGGATCGCCGCCTTGAGCTGACTGAGGCCGGCCGTGCGCACGCGACCGAGGTGCTGCGTAAGCATCGCCTGGCAGAGCGCCTCCTCCTCGACGTGATCGGTATGGAATGGGCGCAGGTGCACGACGAGGCGTGCCGCTGGGAGCACGTGATGAGCGACGCCGTCGAGGCTCGCCTGGAGGAGCTGCTCAGCAATACGTGTGTGGACCCCTACGGCAATCCCATGCCCGGCTGTGAGCCGATCGAGGGCGCTTATTCTGCCGAGCTCGCGGTGCGTTCGCTCGAGGCGGGCGCCCTCACGCTGGCGCGCATCGGCGAGCCGATTCAGGCGGACGCGGAGCTGCTGGCTTCCTTCGATGAGCTGGGCCTGCGTCCGGGCGCTCGCGTGGGGCTCTCGGCGCACGGTGACGTCGTGCGCGTCGCTGCTCTCGATGAGGCCGGCGAGGTTCGCGGTTACCTGACGATCCCGATGGCGCTGGCCGCGCACCTTTTCGTGCGGGGTGAGTGAAGGCTGAGAAACGACGAGGCCGGGGCGATAAGCCCCGGCTTTTGTCGTCTACGGGGTGTGTCTCGAATCGCGAAACGTGTGAGGGGGCGGGGTTTTTCCTGAGATCACGGGAAGCAAATGTCACGGAATGGTAACGATGAGGAGGGTCACTGTTACCAGAACGTGACATTGGCCGGGTGGTCAAGGTATAGTTCATATCGGTCATCAGACCACCCGCCCATTCGGAACCCGAAGTGAGACGACGAATGGAGCGGAAATACCGTCTCACGCGGGGAACCCAGATGTGGCTCCTTGAGCCTTGGGGTGAAGCTCGCACGCCGAGCCGGACCTCCCGTCCGAACCCGACAGCTAACCTCGCAGGGAAACAGGGAGAACATGAGTGAAGACTATTAAGCCTGCTCCGCGTCACCGCATGGCACGTCGCCCGCTGACCGATTCCGTGGTCGAGGGCATGAACGTTTCCGGCGCTGCTCGTCCGATCGCTTTCGCGTCGGCCGCCGGTGTTGCGCTGACCGCGATTGCCGCCGGCGTTGCGAACGCCGCCCCGGCGACCCCCCAGTCTGAGCCGCAGAGCGCTGACCTCAACACGACGACCGTCGCCGTCGATGACGTGACCACCGTTGAGGTTCCGGACATCGAGTGGACCGCCGAAGAGGATGTCACCGCTTCCGCGACCGCCGAGGCTCCCGCGCCGGCTCCCGTCGCCGCGACCCCCGCCGCAGATCAGTCCGACTCGGCCGCCTCTCGCTCGGAGACCCGCGCCGACGCGACCTCTGAGACCTCCGCCCGTCAGGCCGCCGTGAACGCAGCTGGCGGCGACATCGTCTCCGTCGCCCTCGGTCTGACCGGTATCCCCTACGTCTACGGTGGCGAGAGCCTCGGTGGCCTCGACTGCTCCGGCCTGGTCAAGTACGCGTACGCGGCTGCTGGCATCAACCTGCCGCACTCCTCGTCCGCTCAGGCCGCTGGCGGCACCATCGTGTCCGACCCGCAGCCCGGCGACATCGTGTCCTACCCCGGCCACGTCGCCATCTACATCGGCGGCGGCCAGATGGTCGAGGCCAC
This sequence comes from Actinomyces sp. HMSC035G02, assembly GCA_001838165.1. Classification (GTDB taxonomy): domain Bacteria; phylum Actinomycetota; class Actinomycetes; order Actinomycetales; family Actinomycetaceae; genus Pauljensenia. The sequence goes on from KV835898.1 coordinate 85,723, forward strand.
GGTGCCCGGCCGTCTCTCCCAGATCTCGCCGGTCCGCGCTGGCGCCACCTACGTGCGCTACTGAGCCTGCGATAGACAGCTAACGATCCCCGCAGCCCCCACGGGCTGCGGGGATCGTTAGTTTCTACTCGGGTTGGGCTTTCGCGGATCGTTAAAATACGGCACAATATAAGTGACTGCCACCACGAGGAGGACATCATGAGTTCTACCGAAGTCATTCTGGTCGGTGTCGATGGCTCGACGGAGAGCCTTGCCGCCGTCAAATGGGCCGCTGATCGCGGCGCGCGCACCGGAGCGCGCATCCATTGCCTGTGTACCTACGCGCTGGCCTCGTACTCTGCTGCCGCCTTGGACGGCGGATACGCCGTTCTCGACGATGAGGCCCTGAAGGCGGGTGCCGAACAGGTCGTCGAGGAGGCGAAGGCCCTGGCTCGCGAACGGGGAGCGACGCATGTCTCCGGTTCGACTGAGCCCGGAGACCCGGCGGGGGTGCTCATCGACTTCTCCGCCGAAGTGGACATGATCGTCGTGGGTTCTCGCGGCGGCGGCGGATTCGCCGATCGCCTCCTGGGGACGGTCTCCTCCGCACTGCCCGCCCACTCGAAATGTCCCGTTGTCGTCGTACCCCGCCACACCTCGGGTAAGAAGTTCACGCCTATCGAGCGCGTCGTCGTCGGCATTGACGGCACCGATCAGCCGTCGTGCGCTCTCAAGCGCGCGATCGGCGAGGCGCGCCTGTGGGATGCGCGCCTGACCGCGGTGTCCGCCGTGCCGATCGCGGTGGGCCCCTCCGTCATGACGTGGACGCCCACGGGCGTCGATCACTCGGCCCTGCTCGCTCAGGTCCGTGAGGGAATGGACGCCGCGATCGCCGCCGCCCTGGACGGGGACGACATGCACGTCTCTCGCCACGCCCTCGACGGCTCTGCCGCATCGCTACTCATCGAGTTCTCCACCGCGGTTGACCTGATCGTCGTGGGCACCCGCGGGCGCGGGGGGCTGGCAGGCGTGCTCCTCGGGTCGACATCGCAGACGGTGCTCGGACACTCAACCTGCCCCGTCATGATCGTTCCTTCCGCTCACCTCGGGGACGCGGGCCAGGCCGTGCATACCGAATGGGAGCGCCGCTAAGCACAGACGGTCACGAGGCCGGGGTGCCTGCGTGGATGCCCCGGCCTCGTCCCTGCCCGCGGTGCTACCAGCCGTGAGATGAGCGCGTTCGCACAGCGGGTGACGGGGCAGCGGTGCGCGCACTTTGCTACAGTGGGCGCGGACAACTTGTCACGCCCTCGTAGCTCAGGGGATAGAGCACCGCTCTCCTAAAGCGGGTGTCGGACGTTCGAATCGTCTCGGGGGCACAGTAGAAGGACGCCATGCGGAACGCTCTTGCGTATCTCGTGACCGTCGTGGCCGCCTTTTCCGCTCTCATCATGGGAAGCTCCTAAACGGGCATCGACATCGTTGGCATGGTACTTATCGTCGGCGCCGTTGTGACCATTTCCGTTGTCGACCTCCTCCGGGCGCGCCGCGTCACACAATAGGGCGGTGCTGCCGTAGGGTTAAATCGTGGTTCCTAGTATCTTTTCGCGCCGTTCCGCCCCTGAGCCCGAGGCTCCCGAGGCCTCGTCCACCTCGACGCACCCGACCACCCTCGTCGGCTCTGCGCGCGAGAAGTGGCGCTCACGCCTCGACCAGGACATCGCCGCAGACTCCACGTCCCTGCCGACGCTGTCCCTGTCCGGCGCGCACCCCGGAGGCCTCGCTCAGCTCTACACGGAACACCCCGTCCGCCTGAGCCTCCTCATTCGCGAACCCATTGCTCTCGGCCGCGCCCTCGAGCGCGCCCGTTCCATCATCGCGCGCTCCGAGCAGCGCGCCTCCGCGCACGGCACAGGGCCCATCCACCTGGGAATCGGGACCGCCTCGTGGCGCAACGGAACCGACGCCGTCACCGTCCCCGCCCTGCTGCGCCCCGTGCGCCTCGTGCGCCGCGACGACGACGTGCTCATTGCGCTCGGACGCGGCGGCCTGCTCGCCCCCGAGCTGTCCGAGGCCCTGCGCAGCCACGGCCTCGACGTGGACGGGGACACGATCCTCGCCCAGGCCAGCGGAGCCCACGGGTTCTCCTCCTCACAGGCGATGGCAGCTTTGCGCGAGGCCTGCGCCGCCCTGCCGCGCTTCGAGGTCCGTGACGACCTCGTGATCGGCCTGTTCTGCCACCCGGCCGGCGCCCTCGCCGCCAGCCTGACCGAGGACGTCACCGCCCTCGAAGACTCTCAGGTGATCCGCGCGCTCGCGGGCGACCAGGACGCGCGCAATGACTTGCGTTCCGAGGCTCCGGTTCCCAACCCCGCTGACCGAGACCCGTGGGCGGAAAAGGGCGTCGGCGACCTGATTCCCTCCCAGCAGGACGCGGTCGAGGCCGCCTCCGATGGGCGCAGCGTCTTCATCGACATCCCCGCGCACAGCGACGACGCGTCGGTCGTCGCGGCGATCCTCGCGGACGCGGCCGCCACCGGTCGGTCGGTCCTGCACGTGTCGACCTCCCCGTCGCGTTCAATCGCCGCCTACACGCGTCTGGCCGATCTGGGCCTTGCCGACATCGTGGCGAATATCGACGGCTATTCCGACGCGCGTAAGACCCTGGCAGGGCGCGTGAACGCCGCGATGGAGGACACCTCGCCCGTCGTCGACCAGGCAAGCGTTGACGAGATGCGCGCCCGCCTGCGTCAGGTGCGCGCCGCACTGGCCTCGTATGCGTCTGCGCTCCACCAGCCCTACGGCCGCTTCGGCGTGTGCGCGGCCGACGCGCTGCGTGCCCTCACCGACCTCACGAGCGGGGAGAACCCGCCCACGACCCGCGTGCGCCTGGATGAAAAGACCCTTTACGACATCGCGGTCGATCAGGGTGAGAGTGCCCGCGCCCTGCTGCGCGAGGCCCTGGCATCTGGAGCCCTCAGCGGCTCCGGCTCCTCCGCGTGGGGCAACGCTGTCCTGACCTCCGACGAGCAGGCCTCCGACGTGCTGCTGCGCGTCGACCGCCTCTCCAAGACCCTGCCCGAGCTGCGCGTGCACATCGCGGCCGTTGCTGGCGAGGCCGGCATCAAGCCCGCCGGCACGCTCGCCCAGTGGGACCGTCAGCTCGCCATGTTCGATGGCATCGCCGACGTCCTCGACGTCTTCCTGCCCCGCGTGTTCGAGCGCAGCGCCGCCGACATGGTGATTGCGACCGCGCCCAAGCAGTGGCGCAAGGACCACGATATTTCGATGGGCCGCTCCGAGCGCAACCGCCTCGTCAAGCAAGCCCAGGACCTCGTGCGCCCGGGCGTCCATGTGCCCGACCTGCATCGTGCCCTCATTCGCGTTCAGGAGCGCCGCGACGCGTGGTGCGCGGTCTGCGGCGACGACTCGTGGCCCATCCTGCCCGCGAAGATCGGCGAGATTTCGGCCCTTACGGACGCCGTGCGTGACGACCTTGATGCCATCGCCCCCGTGTTCGTGGCCGAGGAACCGGACCTGGTGGGTACCCACCTGCAGCGCCTGACGACCCTCATCGAACGCTGGGCCGGCGACACCTCCGCCGCCCGCGAGGTGCCCGCGCGCCTGCAGATGCGCGAGCGCCTGGCCGCCCACGGCCTCGACAAGCTCGCCCAGGACCTCGCCGATCGCGAGGTCGAGGACGCCGCTATCGACACCGAGCTCGACCTCGCGTGGTGGGCCTCGCTGCTGCGCGCCATGCTCGCCTCCCAGCCCGCGCTCGGCGGGGTGGACCCCGCCTCCCTCGAGGAGCTGGCGCGCGAGGGGTGCGAGCTCGACGAGGCCCAGGTTGCCTCGCTCATCCCGCAGGCCATCACGGGCGTGCGCCGAATCCGCACCAACGCCCTGGCGGCCCGCCCCAGCCAGTACGAGGAGCTGCGAGACCTGCTCGCGGACGGCGCGGCTCCCTCCGACCTGGACCTGCTCGCGTCGTACCCGCTCGTGCGCCACCTGCTGCCCGTCCTCATGACGGTGCCCTCGATGGTTCCGGCCCTCGCGCCGACGGGGCGCACCGTCGACGTCGTCGTCCTGGACGGCGCTGACGGCCTGCCGCTCGCCGAGCTGGCGCCGATCATCGCACGCGGCCACCAGCTGGTCGTGATCGACGATCTGACGGGTGCCTCGGAAGGCGGCGCGACCCGCGAGCTGGCGGGTGTCCTGCCGGTCGTGCGTGTCGAGCCCGGTCCGCGCCGCCTCAACGATCAGGTGGCCCTGCTGCTCGCCCGGTACGGCTACGAGCACGCCGGTATCCCTGTCCCGTGGACTGCCTCGAACGCGCCCGTGTCCGCCCGCTGGGTGGAGGCGACGGGCATGCCCGCCCCCGGTGCACATGCGATCGAATCGACCGCCGCCGAGGTGCGCGCAGTCGTCGACGCCGTCATCGAACACGCGGTCGAGGCCCCGGAGCGTTCACTCGCGGTCGTCGCCCTGTCCGAGCGACACGCGCAGCGCATCCGCGAAGCCCTGGAGAGCGTGAAGGCCGACGAGCCTGGCCTGGCCTCGTTCTTTGATCCCGCGACGCCGGAACCCTTCGTCGTCGTCGGCCCCGACCAGGTGGCCGGCCTGACCCGCGAATCGCTCATCCTGTCGGTCGGGTTCGCGAAGACCCCGCACGGGCGCGTCATTCATGACTTCGGCGTCCTGTCGAGCGAGGAGGGCGCGGACGCGCTCGCCGAGGTCCTGCGCGTCGTGCGCGGCGACCTGACGCTCGTCTCTGCCCTGCACAGCGCGGAGATCGACCGTGATCGCCTCGGCCACGAGGGTGCGCGTATGCTCGTCGACCTCCTGGAGATCGCCGAGGGGCACGCGGGCGAGGGGATGGACGCCTGGCCTGTCCTGGCCGGCGAACCGGATCGCCTGCTCGTCGACCTCGCCGAGCACCTGTACTCGCGAGGCCTCGAGGTCGTCGCGAACGTCGGTATCCCCGGCGGCATGCGGATCCCGCTCGCGATCGGTCACCCGGAGTCCCCGGGGCGCCTGCTCCTCGCGGTGCTCACGGACGACGAGGAGTACCTGGCGGAACCCAGCCAGCGCGTGCGCGACCGCGCCCGTCCCCGCTGGCTTGAGGCGCAGGGCTGGGCGGTCTACACCGCGCTGTCGATGCCCCTGTTCATCGACCCCGACAAGGAAGCGTCCCTCGTCGTCGACGCCGTCCTGGATGCGCTCGAGAAGCTGCGCGCCACCGACGACGAGCCCGCCGTCGAGGTACCCGAACGCATCGCCGATGACGAGGTCGCGGACGAGCGCGTGGAAGAGCGCTCGGAAGAGGCTTCCTCTGGTGATGGTGACGGCGACGAGGGCGCGGGCGAGGCTGAGGACTCCTCGGACGACTCGGCCCCGCGCATGCCGATGCTGGACGACGGCCTCGACGAGGAGTCTAAGCGCCGCAAGAAGGCCGACGAGGACACCACCGGCATGCTGCTCGCCATCAAGCGCAAGGAGCGTGCCTCCGAAGAAAACCGTGGTCCGCGCCCCGCGATTGCCAAGGGGCTGCCGCTGGCCGCCTACTCCGACGACCAGCTCGACGAGATGGCCGCCTGGGTGCGCTCTGACGGCGTCGAGCGCACGGACCTGGAGACCGCTGAAGAGCTGCGCGAGGCCCTGGGCATCACGCGTCGCGGCTTCCAGTCCGACGCGGTCTTGGGCAACGTCGTGCGTCGCACGAAGCCCGCGGTGAGCGTGCAGGATGCGGATGAGCCGTCGGACGAGGACGCGGCGCCCGGGGACTCCACCGATGAGTGAGCCGACGCCGCGCAAGCGTCGCCGCGTCGCCCGCTACGTGTCCGACGTGGACCGCCGCCTCATCGAGGAGGGCCTGCCGCCTTCCTGGGAGGATCGGGTGCGCCCCGAGGACACGCGCCCCGGCTCCATGGCCGACGCCCCCGACCGCGGGGATGGCGCCAACGACGCGCGGCTGCTCGAGAATGTGCCGCCGCACGCGCAGGCGCGGGTGTAGGGGTGGCCTAGGCGCGGGTGTCCGGATAGGTTGTGCACATCTGGATAGGTTGTGCGCATCCGGATAGGTTGTGCACATCTGGATAGGTTATTAAGCTATCCGGATCTTCGTTACCTATCCGGATGTTGTTTACCTATCCGGATAGG
>KV835898.1:91960-98199 GCA_001838165.1 Actinomyces sp. HMSC035G02
GGGGGGGGGGGGGGGGGGGGGGGGGGGGGGGGGCTGTGGAGTGGCTCCTCGCTCGATCACGTCGTCCCCACCAATCTCGCACGTAATTCCTCGCGGACTATTTCAGATATTGAAATCACGTCGTTGCAATTCCAACGTTTTCTCGGGGTGTTCAAAAGTGACCGGCTTGAATTATGTGCGACATTTGTGGGGAAGTGTGGGTGATGGGGTACGTCAGCGAGGTGAGAGAACCCGCCCCGTGGGGCGTGAGTCTGGAGCGGCGCTCTCGTGTTGTGCTGATACAAAAAGGCGGGGCCGATGCAATCGCATCGGCCCCGCGTCCCTCACAAAGAGGGATCAAATGCTCAGTGGCGCGGCGTGCCCTGGGCGAGGGCGTCGCGGATCTCCGTGAGGAGCTTGACCTCGTCGGAGGCCTCTTCCTCGGCGAGCTCCTCGGCCTTCTTGCGGCGTGCGTTGAGGGCGTTCATGGGCACCACGATGCAGAAGTAGATCGCGAAGGCCATGAGGATGAAGTTGATGACGGCGGTGATCAGCAGGCCGAACTTCATGTCGGTACCGTTCAGGGTGAGGATGAAGGCGTCCGAGAAATCGGGCTTGCCGATGACGGCCGCGATCAGGGGGTTGATGATGCCGTCGACCAGGGCGTCGACGATGTTCTTGAAGGCCGCACCGATGATGACACCGACGGCGAGCTCGACGACGTTACCGCGAGAGATGAATTCCTTGAATCCCTTGAGCATGGGTACTCCTGTAATGAATGGGGCCGGCCTAGCCGGCAAGTCTGAATCGCCGAAGTGTCTCGGCGTGGCGGCTCTGTGCTGCCGGGGAGCGCGCGCCGCGTCGGCGCTCGTTTACCGTTGAAAACACTAGTGGGGACTTTCGTCATATGGACAGTGCTTAGGGAGTAATGTTCGTCGCACTTTTTGTAATTCGGTCAGTGAGGTGCGGATTTAGGCCGAAAAGTCCGCTGTGAGAGGTATGTGACAAACGGCCGTTGGCGTTGTGGATAACAGGAAAAAAGCTGGAAAAAGGCCTATCGGGCATGTGCTGTGATCGTGCGTGTCGGCGTCACGATCACGTCAATGGGGATGTCGTGAGGCTCCGCAGGAATTATCCCGGCCTGCAGCACCTCGTCGTCGAAAATCGCCGCAACGACGGGGGTGCCGGGGGAGCGGTGCGTGAGCGCGCGGTCGTACCAGCCTCCGCCCTGTCCGAGGCGAGTCCCGTCCGCGGATGCGGCGAGCGCCGGAATGACAATCAGATCCGCATCCTTGAGCGACTCCGCGCCGAGCACCTCACCGTCCGGCTGAGCGGGAGGCCGTTCGAGCGTCACCAACGCCCGGCCCGCCTCCCACAATCCCCAGCGCGGTTCGCCGAGGGGAGCCCCGGCCTCGTCGCGGAGGATTGGGAGGAGCGCACGTTCAAATAGCCCAAGCGCGAGGGACATGTCGGGTTCGAGGGGGGTGGGTGCGAACAGTGCGGGCAGGGTGACTCCACCCATCGACGAGGCCAGGGCGCGAATCTGGTGAGCGAGCCCTTCCGCTTCGGCGCGGTCGCGCACCGGGATGGGGGACTGGTTGAATTCCGGGGCTAACGGGGCCTCGATCGTGGACGTGCCCGTGCGCCGGGCGCGGCGCCTGCTACGCACCTCCGCGCGGAGAGTTGTTTTTGTGGCCATCGTCTCCCTCTCGGGCGTTTTCTTCGCTACTCTGTGAAGTATGTCAGATAAAAACCAGCCAGTAGTGCACGCCGTCGTTCCCTCGGCCGGTCGCGGAACCCGCTTCCTGCCCATCACGAAGTCCGTGCCCAAGGAAATGTTGCCCGTCGTCGACCGTCCCTCGATCGAGTACATCGTGCGTGAGGCCACGGATGCCGGCATCGAAGACATCCTCTTCGTGACCCGCGCCGGCAAGCAGTCGATCGAAGACTACTTCGACGCCGAACCCGGCCTCGAGGCCGACCTGGAGAAGGCCGGCAAGGAGAAGGCCCTCGAGTACGTCAACGAGTACAAGAAGTACGCGCGCGTCCACTCCGTGCGCCAGGGCCACCCCCTCGGCCTCGGCCACGCGATCCTCCAGGCCAAGTCGCACGTGGGCGACGCCCCCTGCGCGGTCCTGCTGCCCGACGACCTCATGGAGCCCGGCTCGCAGCTGCTGCGCAAGATGATCCAGGTGCGAGGCGCCCTGGGCGGCACCGTCGTCGCCCTGCTGAAGGTCACGCCCGAGCAGGCCACCGCCTACGCCTCGACCGCCGTCGAGGTGCTGCCGATCCCCGAGGGAGTCGACCTCGAAGAGGGCCAGCTTATGCGCATCACCGACGTCACCGAGAAGCCCCCGCTCGAAGAGGTCAAGTCCGAGTACGCGGTCGTCGGCCGCTACCTGCTCGACCCGGCCGTGTTCACGGCCCTCGAGAACATCGAACCGGGCGCCGGCGGTGAGTATCAGCTCACAGATGGGTACGCGCGCATGATCGACCTCCCCGAAGAAGAGGGTGGAGGGTTGTACGGTGTAGTCATCGACGAGCGACGCTTCGATACCGGGGACAAACTCGGCTACCTCGAAGCTAACGTCACGCTCGCCCTTGAGGACCCGGCGCTTGGAGCGGAACTCAAGGAGTTCCTGCGCTCCAAGCTCGAGGACTAACAACTATGCGAAGCGTTGCCGACTTCTACCAGGACTGCATGGCCGTTGCCCACGCGCTGCCGCCGCTCGACGTTCAGCTCGCTGACGCGGTCAGCTGCGTGCTCGCAGAGGATGTGCAGGCCCCCTTCAACCTCCCGGTCGCCGACCTGTCGGCGTGCGACGGATACGCCGTTCGTGTCCGTGACTGTGAGGGAGCCACCCTGGAGTCGCCGGTGACGCTTCCCGTCACCGAGGAGATCCGCGCTGGCGCCGTCGACCCGGCGGCCCTCGTGCCCGGCACCGCGATCCGCATCGCGTCTGGCGCGCCCATGCCCTCCGGCGCCGAGGCCGTGGTTTCCCTCGAGTTCACGGATCACGGCATCGCCCAGGTCGCCCTGCGTACCGCCCCCGCCAATGGCGAGAACATTCGCCGCCGCGCGGAGGACGTTGCGCAGGGTGACACGGTGCTGCGCTCCGGCACGCGTATCGGTGCCCGCCAGATGGCGCTCCTCGCGGGCGTGGGCCGCGACCGCGTGCTGGTTCACCCGCGCCCGCGCGTCGTCATCATCTCGATCGGCGACGAGATCGTCGAGCCCGGCGGCGAGGCCCGCCCCGGCACCGTCTTCGACGCGAACGGTCATGCCCTGTCGACTGCCGTTGCTGACGCCGGCGCACAGACCTTCCGTGTTGCCGCCGTCCCGGATGAGCGCGCTCGCCTGCGCGAGACCATCGAGGACCAGCTGGTGCGCGCGGACCTGATCCTGACGACCGGCGGCATCTCCTACGGCAGCGGCGACACCGTGCGCGAGGTCCTCGGTGCGCTCGGAACCGTCCGCTTCGACAACGTCGCCGCCTGGCCTGGGCACATCATGGGTGTGGGCACCGTCGGAGCCGAGGACGGCCAGCCCGGCACACCCATCGTCTGCCTTCCCGGCGACCCCGTCTCCGCCCAGGTCTGCTTCGAGGTGTTCGTCCGCCCCGCGCTGCGCCACATGCAGGGCTGGACCGCCGTCAACCGTCCCGTCGTGCGCGCCGCCATCGACCGCTCCTGGTACTCCCCGCGCGGCCGCCGCGAGTTCGTGCGCGTGCGCCTCACCGGCTCCCCCCGCTCCGGCTACAACGCCGCCGTCATGGGCACCCCGGCCTCGTTGCTGCTGTCCGCGCTCGCGGACTCCAACGCGCTCGCGGTCGTGCCCGAGGATGTGACGACGGTGCGCGCGGGTGACCGCCTGCAGTGCCTGGTCCTCGAATGAAATGCTTCCTCCGTCGTCCCCGGTGCGTGTGGGGGCGCGACATTGAGATGCTCACGCTGCGGGTCGTCGATCCTGTCGGTCGCGGCTTCCTGCGCAGTGGCACCGAGTCGAATCCGCGCCCGCGCGAGCTCGTCGTGCGCCCCGTGCGCGGCGAGGAGCACCGCACGCTCGACGCCGTGCGTCGCACCGATGGGCACTGGCTGCGCCCGTGGGAGGCGACCCTGCCTCCGGACACGCTCGAACATATCCCGACGTTTTCGCAGTACATGCGTCGCGCGGATCGCGATCATCGCGAGGGCACCGGTCTGATCTTTGGCGTGCAGATCGACGGGCGTTTCGTCGGCCAGTTCTCCATCTCAAACGTGCACTGGGGTGCGATGTCGACGGGCATGCTCGGCTACTGGATCGTCTCCGAATGGTCGGGCCGAGGCCTGGGGTCCCTGGTCGCGGCACTCGTTCTCGACCTCGTCGTCGGCGAGCTCGGCCTGCACCGCGTCGAGGTGTGTGTGCGCCCCGAGAACGAGCGCTCCCTGGGAGTGTGCCGAGGCCTCGGCCTCGTGGAGGAAGGGCTGCGTCCGCGCTTCATGCACATCGGTGGGCAGTGGGCGGACCATGTTGCGTTCTTTATTGATACTGAGTCCCTGCCTGAGGGTGGCCTCGTGCGGCGCCGCTGGGGGAGTTCGGCGATCGACTGAGTCGGCGGCTTTCTGTGGCCGCCGGGCGGTGCTCGTGGGGCAAATGTTACAAGTGTGACACCTGTGGTTACTCATCTTTTTACCGAAAGGTTTGAGACCCCGACACGCGCCCATCGCACAAAGCCCAGTGGCACAAACGCCCGTACTTTGTGAGGGTGGAGATTGGTGGACTCGTCATTGCAGCGATATTCGTCGCGCTCATCGCGACGGTACCGTCGCTCGTTGCACGCAGGACAGCAATCGTTCAGTCTCGAGAAATTGACCGTTTCTCTCCGAGGCTGCGCATGATCCACACGAATGAGCCAGAATTAGACACATGCGACCACGCCAGCGGAACCATCCTGGCGCGGGGCGCGTTGACGAGCGGAGGCAGCATGCACCAGGGCACCACGGGGCGCACGCGTCCCGTTATCGACCGTCGCAACAACAAGGCGGTCCGTGAGATCGCGAAGCTGCGCGCCCGCCGCGCCGCCCGTCTCGCCGCCGAAAGCGCCGCCGGCCGCCGCCGCATGGTCGTCACCGGCGTGTGCGCGCTCGCAACCGTCGCGCTCGGCATTGTCATCGCGGCTACCTCCATCGCGTGGGCGTGGATCGCCATCCCGGCCGCCGCGCTCGTCGCCTCCCTGGCTACCTCCCGCGTCGCCGCCGTGCGCTCCCAGCGCGCTTCCGAACGCGAACTCGAGCTGCTGACCAAGCTTCGCGGCGACGTACGCGGCGCTGGACGCGCGACTGCTGCCGCCCCTGCGGAGCCTCAGGCGTCGGTGGCCGAGGAGGCCGTCGAGGCCGCTGTCGAGGTTTCCGAACCCCAGACCGGCTCCGTCGCCTCCCTCGTCTTCAACGTCGAGGTGCCCGAGGTCGTCGAGGTCGCTGACACCCCGGCCCGCGCCTGGACCGTCGCGCCGATCCCCGCGCCGACCTACGCCTCGCGCGAGCGCGTGCGCGGCCGCATCGTCCATGCCGACACCGACCTGCGCGGCATCCCGCGCATCGCCGCCGCAGTCCCGGCCCGCCCGATCGCACAGACCGCCCAGGTGGGCGCCCGCTCCACCGCCGAGGTCGTCGCCGATCAGGCCGTCGCCCTCGACCTGGATGCCGTCCTGGACGCGCGACGCGCCCAGTAGTTAACAAATCGTTGTGATGCCGCGCCGCGGGCCTTCGGGCTCGCGGCGCGGTCGCATGTGTGGGCTCCATGTCATGCCGCACGCGGCGGTGGTCGGCTTGCACGGCCGATTGTGATGGTGCTAAGCTGTTCGAGTCCTTGGGGCTATGGCGCAGTTGGTAGCGCGTCTCGTTCGCAATGAGAAGGTCGGGGGTTCGAATCCCCCTAGCTCCACCACAGGCCGACATCCGATCCGGATGTCGGTTTTTTTGTATGCCTGGGCGTTGTTGCGGTGCTTGTTGCTGTGTTGCTTTGGCGCCGCTGGTGTTCCGGGCGCCGCGAGTGCTTTGTTGGGCCGGGCTGCTTGGTGTGCCCGTGGGCGGCGGCCCGCCCGCGAGCCGTCCGCGCCGCGAGCTGCGCTCGGCGCGTCGTCTCGAAGCCCGGCCAGGCCCCGCCACCGCCCACGGGCACCGCAGCCAGGCCCTCCGGGCCCTCCGGCGCCCTCCACACCGGCGGCACCTGGTCACTGATGTGTGACTCGGTGCGTCGTCTCGAAGCCCGGCCAGGCCCC
>KV835898.1:98299-121786 GCA_001838165.1 Actinomyces sp. HMSC035G02
CCTCCACACCGGCGGCGCCTGGTCGCTGATGTGTGACTCGGTGCGTCGGCTCGTTGTCCGGCCAGGCCCCGCCGCCGCCCAACGGCACTGCGGCCATGCCCTCTTGCGCCCTCCGGCGTCCTCCACACCGGCGACGCTTTGGGTTATAGGACAAAACGTGTTGGTTTTATGGTGACTTTTCGGCTTTTTGGTGCGGAAAAATCGGTATTGAAGTTGGTGGGAGCCGACTTGAAGGATGGACTAAACGTGTTGGTTTTGTAGCGACTTTTTGGCTTGCTGGTGCGGGAAAATCCACATTGAAGTTGGTTGTTTCATCGTGGGGGTATGAATACCCTCAAATGTCCGGCGTGCGGCGCGCGCTCCACCATCGACGACTTCGACGAGGCCCGGGCCGGGCGCGTGCCCCACTGCCCGTCGTGCTCCGCCGTGGTGCGCCCGGACATCGTGTTCTACGGCGAGGCTCTGGACCCGGCGACGCTGGAGGGGGCCGTCCTGGCCATAGCGGGGGCGGACATGCTGATCGTGGGCGGCACGTCGTTGGCGGTCTACCCGGCGGCCGGGCTCATCGACTACTACCAGGGCGGGCGCCTCGTCCTCATGAACGCGACGCCCACCCCCTACGACGGGCGCGCCGACCTGATCATCCGCGAGCCCATCGGCCGCGTCTTCGCGCAGATCCAGGGGCACGTGTGAGCAGACGCCACAGTGCGGCCAGAGTAAGTGGCGGCGTGAGGCAGTTTCGCACCCGGTGCCCACAGCGCTGACTCACGCAACAGCACCCGCTCGCCCCACTGCGCCGCCAGCGCCCATCGATAGGCCCTGGGCGGCGGGACATCACATGGATCAGCCCGCCGCCCTTGGGATTCTGGGACGCCCCGAGCCGCGGCCTACTGCTACCCCTCCTTGCCGTCGTCCATCTTGCCGTCGTCCATCTTGCCGTCGTCCATCCCCCCCTTCATGCCATCGCCCGACATCGAGTTCTCCATCTTCGTGTCCTGCGTCATCGACGGCGACGACGGGTTCTCCATCTTGTCGTTGGCGGAGTTCCCACAGGCCGCCAAACCAGCGGCGAAGACGACGGACAGGGCGGCTGCCAGAGCCGCGCGGCGAATACTCATTGCGTGATTCCTTCTGTTGACGGGCGCTCCGTTAGCGCCTTCACCCTCCTATTCGGCGCGAACAGCGCCACGGATCACCCAGCCATCAGTGACATGCAACACACGGCATCCGCTGATCCACGACTGCGACTGCGACGAATCAGGAGTAGCACCACACGAAAGGAGCATCATGACAACCCTGGTCCTCATCGGATTCCTCGGTGGCCTCATCACGGGCATCTCCCCGTGCATCCTCCCCGTCCTCCCCGTCATCTTCATGGCGGGTGGCGCCGCTTCGGCGCGCCCCTCCCCTTCCTTCGCTGTTGCTCCGGGCACCGGCATCTCCCTCGGGGGGACTTCCGGCGCACAGGAAGACCACCGCGCGACACGGCCAGTGCCCCGCGCCCCCTCGAAATGGCGGCCCTACCAGGTCGTCGCGGGACTGGTCCTCAGCTTCACAGCATTCACGCTGCTCGGCTCGACACTGCTCAAGGCGCTCCACCTGCCCCAGGACTTCATCCGGTGGACCGGGGTGGTCCTGCTGGTCCTCATCGGTGTGGGCATGATCGTCCCACGGTTCATGCACGTCCTGGAGAAGCCCTTCGCCGTGTTCTCCAAGGCCGGTAGGCGCACGGGGACCAACGGCTTCGGCCTGGGCATCGTCCTCGGCGCCGCCTACGTGCCCTGCGCGGGACCCGTACTGGCGGCGGTGATCGTCGCCGGCTCCACCGGCCGCATCGGGGCCGACACCGTGGCCCTGGCGCTCTCCTTCGCCGCGGGCACAGCGATCCCCCTCCTGGCCTTCGCCCTAGCGGGGCGCCGCGTCACCGAGCGCGTCTCCGCGTTCAGCCGCCACCAGCGGCGCGTGCGCATCGCCGCGGGCGCCACCGTCCTGGCGTTGGCCGCCGGGATCGTCACCGACTTGCCCGCCGTTCTCCAAAGGGCGCTGCCCGACTACACGTCAGCGCTGCAGCGCAGCGCCGATCCGGGTCTGAGCAGGGGCGAAGGCCAGCGCTCAGCCTGCGTCGACGGCGCGACGACCCTGGCGGACTGCGGCGCGCTCCCCTCCTTGAAACCCACCGCGTGGCTCAACACGGACGGCGGGGCGGCCCCCCAGGGCAGTGGAGCGACCCTGGTCGACTTCTGGGCGTACTCGTGCATCAACTGCCAGCGCTCCATTCCCGGGATCGAAAGGCTTTACGAGGCGTACCGCCCCTACGGGCTCCAAGTCATCGGCGTCCACTCCCCCGAGTACGCCTTCGAGAAGGAGACCGCGAACGTCCAATCCGGGGGCGACAAGCTGGGCATCACCTACCCGATCGCCGTCGACTCCGACCTGGAGACCTGGACGGATTTCGACAACCACTACTGGCCCGCCCAGTACCTGGCGGACGCGCACGGGCAACTGCGCTACACGCACTTCGGAGAGGGCGGCGAGGCGACCCTGGAGTCACTGATCCGCCGGCTCCTGGCCGACCAGGGCAACGCGCTGCCCGACCCGCTCTTCACCGACGACGGCGTCGAAGGAGTGGCCTTTCACCGCACGCCCGAGACCTACTTGGGCCACGAACGTGCAGCAAGCTTCGCGGGGACGGAGGCCTACTCCGCCGGGACGCGCGACTACGCGGCCCCGGCCTCGTTAGGCGCGGACCGCTTCGCCCTGCAGGGACGGTGGACCATCGGCGCCCAGTCGATCAGCCCCGCCGACGACGAGGCGGAAGTGCGCCTCATGTGGCGCGGACGCCGCGTGGACCTGGTGGTCTCGGGCGAGGGCGACCTCACCTGGGAGATGGACGGCCAGTCCCACACCCAGCATGTGAGCGGCACCCCGAACTCGATGACGCTGGTGAGCGGGGACACCGATTCCTCAGGGCTGCTCACCGTCAGGGCCAGCAAGGGTTTGGCGCTCTACTCCTTCACCTTCGGGTGACGGCTTGGCCGCGGAGGAACAGGTGGCCTTCGCGGCGCCGCCCCGGCGGAGACCCCGCCCGGCGCCGGGCGTCCCCCGACACCGGGCGCCACGGCGTTCTATCATGAGCACCGTGAATGACACCGCTGCACGCGACCTGGGCCGCGAAGACCTGCAGTTGGTCGCCGAAGGGGACAAACGGGCGTTTGCGAGGCTCTACGATGCCTGGGCGCCCACGCTCTTCGCGCTCATCAGCTGCGTCCTCAAGGACCGTGCCCAAGCAGAAGAGGTCCTGCAGGACACGTTCCTCCACGTGTGGAGGCGCGCCCCCTCCTACGACCCCGGCCGCGGCAGCGTCCGCGCCTGGCTCACCACCATCGCCCGCAGGCGGGCCATCGACCGGGTGCGCTCGGCCCAGGCGGCGCGCGACCGCGAACTCGCCTCGCCCCCGGACGTGGACTGGGACCAGACGGCGGAGGAGGCGGAGTCCCGCATCGCGGGCGGAGAGGTCCGCCGCGCGCTCGGCTCCCTGGGGGAGCCGCACAAGACCGTCATCCTCCTGTCGTACTTCGGGGGACTGAGCCATTCGAGGATCGCCGACGCGACGGGACTGCCGCTCGGCACCGTGAAAAGCACGATCCGCCAGGCCCTCGCCCGCCTGCGCACCATCTTGGAGGAACGATGAGCGACCACATCTTCGACGACGACGAGACCGCTGCCCGCCTCGGCGCCTCCCTCGCCCCCGTCGAGCCGTCGGCGCGCGTGCGCGACGCCCTCCTGGCCGCGATCGAGGAGGTCGAGCAGGAGCGGCGGACGGGGGCCCCTGAGGAGGCCGCAGCGGAGGACGGCCCCGGCGCCGGCCCGCGCCTCGTCCGCATGGCGGCGCCCACTGCGGCGGGGGCAGGATCAGAGGCGGGCTCCGGCTCAGGGTTGGCGGCCGAGACCGGGGCGGACTCCGGATCCGGAAGCCGCGGAGGTGCCCACGGGAAGGCCCCCGCGCGCGACCGCAGGGCCATCCCCATGTTTGCGCGCGTCTTCGCCGCGGCGGCTGCGGCGGTCGCGCTCTTCGCAGCGGGGATCGGCGTGGGCCGGTGGACCACGATGACCTCAATGGAGTCCACCAGTCACTACGCCGCCCTCAACCAGGCGCAAGACGTACGGCGCTCCACCGACACCATGCCCGACGGGCACGTTGTCACCCTCACCTGGTCGCCGGAAATGGGGATGACCGCGATCACCACGCCCTCGGCGCTGCGGGCACCCGAGGGACAGGTGATGCAGGTGTGGGCGCGCCACGGAAACACCGTCGAATCCTTGGGCGTTTACGAGCGGCGGGGCGGGGACTACTCCTTCGTGGACATCATGCCCCAGCCGGGCAGTGAGATCTTCTTGACCTTCGAGCCCCAGGGCGGGTCCGCCCAGCCGACGGGCGAGCCCCTGGTGGTCCTGCGCGTCGGGGCCCCGGACCCGGCCCCCACCCCGGGAGGGGCGCCCACACCGGACAGCGGACCGGCCCCGGGAGGGGCGCCCTCCCCCTCAACCGCGCTCACCTGGGACGGGGGACGATCATCTGACGGGCAATCGGGCGCAGTGTAGACGGCGCCGCGCAGCCCCGTTTTACGCACACAAGGATCGGAATTACGCAACATGCGACCGCGTACAAGGGCGGAATCAAGCCGTTGTATGCGCAGTGTGTTTCGGAAATCAGTCCCCTTACGTGCGTGCCCGACTAGGCCGTGTTGTCTGATTCCGGTCCTTTTGTGTGCGTGGTTGTGGGGAGGGGCTGCGTGTGCGGCTCGTTGTCGATGCTTTGGGCGGCTTCGTACGCTGTGCTGCGGGATTCGCTCGCGGTTGCGCGGCTTCGTGCGCCGCTTCACCACTTAGCCCGCCGTTGCACCACTTAGCGCACCGCTACACCACTTAGGGCTCCACTGCGCCACTTAGGCCCAAATGGGCCCTGGTTCTCCCGGCGTGTCGGGGGCCTAAGTGGTGCGGGCAATGCCCAAGTGGCGCAGACGCGGGCGCGCACCCGGACCCAGGCGCCCTTGGGCCAGGCGCAGCCGTGCCGCCGCACCACGGCCGCGCCCTCCAGTGCCCAGCGGACGACACTGGGGCAGGAAACCAAGCATTGGGGCAGGTTAGCCCTCATTGGGGCAGGTTACTAACCTGCCCGAATGACCTGTTTCCTACCCCAATGCGGAACAACGCTTGCAAAACAGCCCGCCGGGTCGGGTCACCTCGCTGACCGGCCACCTGGTCGGGTCGTCGGGAGCCGAGGCCGCGGCATGGGCGCGAGACAGTTCGCCCAGCGCAGGAAAAATGTCCCAAAATGGAGGTTTTATAGCGTGCTGGGCGAGTTCTGTCGCGAGTGTGGTCGGGTGGGTGTCTGTTGGGCGAATTTTGGCGCTCACCGGCACCCTAATCAGGTCCCGAAGCCCTCCATCGGCACCGCGGCCAGGCCGTTCCGTGCATGCCTGCCCTCCATGCCGACGAAACCGGCCGCGTACGCGGATAGGTTATTGCGATATGGATAGGTTATGAGCATGCGGATAGCTTATTAACCTATCCGCATGCCGATAACCTATCCGCATCATGACAACCTATCCACATAGGCCCAGGTGTGTTCCTCGCGCGCTCGCCACACCGTCGGTCGTGGGGCTTTTGCACTACATGAAGCCGTTCGGGGGCGTGTTATCGGTGTGTCGGACCCCCATGTAGTGCAATTCCCCCGATCAACCGCGTGCAAGCCATGACTCGCGTGGGGCGCCCAAAATGCAGACCACTTAGCTGAAAAATGCTGGAAATACATGAGTATTGGCGAAGTCGTCTGCACTTTGGGCGCAGCGGCACCAGGCATGGCGTGTTGTTCGCATGTGAGTCCGCTAGTCCGTGCGCTCACCTGCGCTGGCGACTGGTCGACCCGCAGCACTGCTGAGTGTTGGAGGAGTTACCTACGCCCCGCATAGCCCTTGATATCGTTGACTTGTCGCGCAGGGGCGTCGACGGCAGGGGAGCGCTGGAGCTTCCTCGCAGACAGGAGGCCACACCGATGGACACCATCAGGAAAGCGGACAGCCGCCGCGGGCGGATCACCTACGAGGTCGCTGGGCTCGCGTGGCTCGCCGAGGCCTCGGGCCCCGGCGCTGCCGTCGTTCCTGTGCTCGATCACGGCGCGACGTGGCTCGAGGAACCCCGCCTGGTCTCTGCCGCGCCAAGCCCGCGAGCCGCTGAAGACTTTGGCCGCGCCCTTGCCCGCACGCACGCCGCCGGGGCCAGCCACCTGGGTGCGCCGCCGCCCGGCTTCGAGGGGGATGGCTGGATGGGGGAGGCCCACCTTTCGCTACCCGACCACCCGAGCCCGGCCCCAGCCTCGTCGTCGGAAGAATCCTGGGGCGCTTTCTACGCGCGAGAGCGCATTGCCCCCTACGCCGATGACCGCACCTTCACGGCCGCAGAACGCGCGCTCATCGAGAAACTCTGCGAGCGCCTCGAATCGGGGGCGCTGGACCACGGCCAGCCGCGCCTCGTCGAAGACGTGAAGACACACCACAACAACATTGGCGCCGCCCGCACCCACGGCGACCTGTGGAGCGGCAACGTCATGTGGACCCCGGGCGGTGCCGTCCTCATTGACCCCGCCGCGCAGGGCGGCCACGCCGAGGAGGACCTCGCGGCCCTCGCGGTCTTCGGCTGCCCGCACTACGAGCGGATCCTCGCCGCCTATCACGAGGCCTCACCCCTGGAGGATGGCTGGCGCGAGCGCGTCGCCCTGCATCAAATGCACATCATCATGATCCACTGCGCCGTCTTCGGGCGCTCCTACGTGCCCGAGGCCGCGGCGATCGCCCGCAGGTACGCATAGACCACGCCTCCCACCGTGCGCCCGCACGCGCATGCGTGGAGACGAGGAGGGAGGCGTGGTACCGCTCGAAGGCGGAGATTCTCAGGCGCGAGCGTCGTAGTGCTGCAGACCCGAATCCTCTCGCGAGCCGCCCTGGCCGTCGCCCACGTCGTGGTAGTCGTGAATCCACTCGAGGCGGCGCACCCACTTGACCATCTTGTAGCCGTGCTGGGAATCGGCGCGTAGGCGTAGAGGGCCGCCGTAGACCTCGGGCAGAGGCTCGTCGTTCATGCCCCAGGCGAGGATGCACTCGTCGTCGTCGATCATCGACGGGTCGATGCACTCGTAGTAGGGCTCGGTCGGGCGCCCGTCGTAGGTGTGTCCGACGTGTCCGAAGGAGGTGGCCATCAGGTAGTGCGCGCCCTCCGTGGGAGTGACCTGCTCGAGGAGGTCTTTGAGGCGGATGCCCTCCCACTTCGCGATGCCCGTCCATCCTTGCATGCAGGTGTGCATCGTAATGTTCGTGACCTTACCCAGGGCCTTCAGCTCGTCGATGGAGAAGGACTTCTCCTCCTCGACCAGGCCGCCGATCTCGAGGCGGAAGTCCTTGAAGTCGTCTTCGCGAAGGGTGATGTACTCCTCGGACTGTTCCTTTGTCGGCGGGCGCGTGTTGACCCAGTGGAACGGGGAAATATCGGCTTCGGTGAAGGTCTTCTTCGCGACCTGGCGCGACTTCAAGCGGTCGATCGTGAGCGCGCGAATGGGCTGCGTGGCACCCCAGATCCAGCGCTGGGTGCGGCGCAGATTCGACAGAGACCAGTAGGAGGCGCCGATCCACAGGGCGATGGCGACGACGATGCCGATGATCAGCATGGTGACGGCCTGAGCGAATTGTGCCGCCGTGATGTCGTTGTAGTTTTCGCCAAGCATCATGTGCGCGATGTTGTACTTCGGGTGGACGATGAACACGAGGGCGACGTGCATGACCACGAAGAAGCAGTAGAACGCCATGCCCAGGAAGTGGATGGAGCGAGCCGTCTGGCGGTTGCGGAAGATCTTGACATACCCGGGGAAGCGTCCCGCGAAGGTGGGGGACATGATGGGGCCGGTCGCGATCATGAGGGGCGCGACGATGAAGACGACCGTGAAGTACATGAGCTTCTGGAGGGCGTCATAGGGCTGGAAGTGCTCGATGGAGGGGATCTGCAGACCCATGTAGATCTTGGCGCTCTCCCAGGCCTCGGGGAAGATGGACCATGAGGTGGGGACGATGCGTCGCCACTGGCCCGTCCCGAAGAGGAGGGTGACGTACACGAGGCCGTTAACGAGCCAGATGGCCGTGACGAGCGCGTGCCACGCGCGGCCCAGGCCGATCTGTCCGCGTCCGGGCAGGGAGATCAGCGGGTGCAGGTTGCGCTGGTCGTCGCGCGCCGTGAACTCGCCGGGGACGGTCGACACCTTGTCCTTGGTGAACTTGAGCCACTCGGATCCGGGTGTGCAGTGATTGTTCCAGTACAGACGCGGGTGCGATGCGAGGACCTCCCAGCCGGAACGGATGAGGAAGCCCATCATGATGAAGTTGATGAAGTGGGTGATCCTCAGCCAAGCGGGAAAAGTGTCGAGGTCGACGGCACCGGCCGCGCTAGCCATTGCTGCGAGCGCGTGCATGGCGGTTCCTCCTGTGTGACGTGAGCGATAGAATGCTTCGTAGATTAGAGGGGAAATGCGCGCAAAAATAGCTGTCAAAACACAAAGTGTTGCAATGAGGTACAAGTTATGAGCTTGTCAAGCTCTCTTTGAGAGGGCAAAAACCATCCTTTTAGAAAAAAGAATGTTGTTAAAATGCGGGATTAAGCCATATAAAACGAGGCCGGGGCCAGGTCATGCGGTGACCCAGCCCCGGCCTCGTCTCCGGAGATGTGAATGACCTACAGGCGCGGGATGTTGCGCATGTTGGAAGTGGCCATCGAGAAGGCCTCAGCGATGCCGCGGTTGAGGACAATCTTGCTCATCGCGGTCGCGAAACCGACGACCTGGCCGCCCGTGATGGCCGGCGGAAGCGAGAGGGCGTTCGGATCTGTGATGACCTCAACCAGGGCGGGACCGGGCGCCGCGAACGCCTCGCGATAGGCGTCCTCCAGGCGAGATGCGTCCTCGACGCGCTCCGCGTGGAAACCAATTGCACGGGCAATCTCCGCGTAATTCGTGTCCGGGACATCCGTCTGGAAATCGGGAAGGCCGTTGACCAGCATCTCCAGCTTCACCATGCCCAGCGTCGAGTTGTTGAAGACGACCACCTTGACCGGCAGGTCGTACATCTTTGCGGTGATGAGCTCGCCAAGCAGCATCGAAAGGCCGCCGTCGCCCGAGACGGACACGACCTGGCGATCGGGGTAGGCGACCTGAGCGCCCAGTGCCATCGGCAGGGCGTTTGCCATCGACCCGTGCAGCAGTGAGCCGATGAGGCGGCGCGTGCCGAGCGGATCGATGTAGCGGGCGGTCCACACGTTGCACATGCCCGTGTCCGCGGTGAAAATCGCGTCCTTCGCGGCCGTCTCGTTGAGCAGGTGTGCGGCGTACTCGGGGTGGATCGGACGCATCTTCTCCACGTTGCGCGTGTAGGCGCCGACGGGAGCGTGCATGATCTCCGAGTGCTTCTTGATCTTCGACTTCAGGAACGAGTCGGAGCGATTCTCACGCAGGTGGGGGAGGAGGGCCTCGATGAAGGGCTTGACCTGCGCGTGGATCGCGAGGCCGACGTCCGTGCGGCGGCCCAGCTTCTCGGCATGTGTGTCCACCTGGATGGTCGGTGTGGACGGCAGGAATTGGTCGTAGGGGAAGTCGGTGCCCAGCAGGATCAGCACGTCGGCGTCGTTCATGCCCTCGGCGGCTGCGCCGTAGCCCAGCAGGCCCGTCATGCCTACGTCGAAGGGGTTGTCGTACTGGATGAAGTGCTTGCCGCGCAGCGTGTGGCCGATCGGTGCCTTGAGTGCATCCGCCAGGGCGATGACCTCGTCGTGGGCACCCTCGACGCCCGCGCCTGCGAAGATGGCGACCTTGTCAGCCTTGTTGAGGAGGGCTGCGGCCTCTTCAATGTCGGTGGCATTGGGAGCGAGCGTCGCGGGGCGCGCGGGCGCGTAGGTGGGAACGTGCTCGACGGCCTTGAGGTCGGAGACGTCGCCGGGCAGGGTAATGACCGAGACGCCGCCCAAGCCGACCGCGTGACGGATCGCCGAGTTCACCGTGCGCGGCGACTGTGCCGCGGAGGAAATGAGCTCGTTGTAGACCGAGCACTCCTCGAAAATGCGGTCCGGGTGGGTCTCCTGGAAATACATCGTGCCGATCTGCACGCTCGGGATGTGCGAGGCGATGGCCAGGACGGGCGCGCCCGTGCGGTTTGCGTCGTACAGGCCGTTGATGAGGTGCAGGTTGCCCGGGCCGCACGAACCCGCGCATACAGCCAGCTTGCCCGTCAGCTGTGCTTCCGCCGACGCTGCGAACGCCGCCGCCTCCTCGTGGCGCACGTGGATCCAGTCGATGCCGCCCTTCTTCGAGCCGCCGGTCTTGCGCACGGCGTCGACGATGGGGTTGAGGGAATCGCCGACGATTCCGTAGATGCGGTGGACGCCCGCGTCGACGAGCTGCCCGACGATCTGTTCTGCGACGTTCATGCCATCTCCTTCATTTCTTTGGCTGTGAACTGCTCAAATAACCATAGGCATGACCAAGGTCCTATGTCGCTTCGGCGTGATCGACGGATCAAGGCGAAGTGTCGGTGGAAGAGGCCCGCGTTCCTCCGATAGGATGGCATCGCCCCAATAGCTCAGTCGGTCAGAGCAGCGGACTCATAATCCGTGGGTCGTCGGTTCAAGCCCGACTTGGGGCACCAATGCATCGGCGTCTCGCCGCCGCCTGGCGGGTTTGAAAGGCGCCGGAATCCAGCCGCCGTTCCCGTCGAGGGTGGGCATGAGATCAGCGGGCTCGATGCCAACGTGAGCTGCCAGTAGTAGTCGCTCGTACGCGTTGGTTCCCTAGCTGGTCTCTCCAAGTTTGACGCACCACAGGTCTTTGCTGCGCGCGTAGATGAGAGTGGCGAGCGTTTCGATGGGGCCGTCAGCAGTAAGATCTGCGAAAGCCTCGGCGATTCTACCGGTTATGTAGCCGATCATCACATCATCGTGATAGATAGAAAGATCGGGTGTGATGACTACCCGGAGTCTGTGTCGGGAGCCGCCGGTGGCACCAAGTCGATCAGCAACATTGATGAGCGCGTGTTGGGTGGTCTCGACACCGGATATCCAGCAATTTGGGATATCGAGCGCGTTCACGTACCGCGCGTAGCTGGCATCAAGTGCACCGTCGTCGCCGTTATCAATGGCGGTGTTCGTATTATCGATATCGTCGATAATCTCAATCGTTTCGCGAAGCGCCTCGACTGTAGGAGATAGTTCTCGGCGTGCTTCCAGCTCGCCGATAGTGTCGACGAATGCGCGAACGAGCCATGCTAAGAAGGCCTGAACATCGCCGTCATTTCCAAGGCGTGCTAGTCCCTTATTAACTCGCTCCTCGAAACGTGTCGTGATGGGTCCATTGCTCATTTCTGGGATCCTCTCATCTGGGACTCGAAAGATTGATGGATGGCGGTTGTATAACCAAGACTCATAGTTTCTCCTCTCGGCTGTGAGAGATGTGTGTTTATCCGTTTTGTGGGCGCATCAAACTGTCTTGATGTGCCCAGTAATACCCTGACCGCGTACGGGGCGTTAGTCCGTCGGTGAGTGTGTCTGACGTTACGAACCTGGCAGCGCGCCGACATTCACGGCTGTCACGAACACCCACACGCACACGAACGCCGCTACTGAGGACACCACGAAAGCGGCTATCGCCGCACCGATATGAAAGCCGACGGACGGATTCATGCGTCTGACGCACATGACGTAGAGGGCATGGATCAAGCAATTCCACCACAGAGTCCCCAGAAACAGGAACGGCATGATCAGAGACTTGGGGTCGCCATGGTCGACTGCCTGCCCATAGAGCCGCACAATGACGACAGTAGCGACCGTAAGAAACGCCAGACTCGGCAACGCCCACAAGCGCCACCACCTCCAACGCCACCCGTTGTCCTCCGGCATGGCGATGACGCCATGGGTGCGCCATGGATTCACCGGGGCGTGCGTATTCGGGTAAACGATCGGTTCGAGGTAGCTCAGATCCTCGTGTGTAGGTGCTGGTGACGCGACGGGTGTTGGCTCAGCTGCATGTGCGCGGCCCCGTTCCTCCTCGAGGGCCATGATCACCGCCCACTCCTCATCAATCGACAAGGCGCGAGGTGCTGCTTGGTCACCGCCAACCCGTGAGGGGGTGGGCGGGCTTGGTTCGCGGTGAGATTCGTCGTCGATGCTCATACCCCAATATTGCCCCGTTGCGTATACATCTGCGTCCATCTCGCTCAGGCATGCGAATCGGTCACGATGTCATAGCTTGTCACTGTGGAGCCTCACAGTGTTCCTTTCCGCATGCCTGTGCGACTGACGCATCCTCAACGGGGTTGGCAACGTCATCTGCTGGACTGTTGTAGTGTCCGGGTTTCGGGGTTTCCGGGCTCGTATTACTGCGGCGTAAGAGCACTCGATACGGGTGTCATCACCCAGATGGGCTGCGGCGGTGCCGTGGAGTTCCAGCAATGCTCGAGATCGGGTGAGGCGTGGTGTCGATGCGGATAGGTTGTTCCTTCCCGGATAGGTTATGAGCATCCGGATAGGTTAATAAGCTATCCGGATGTGCGTTACCTATCCGGATGTGCGTTACCTATCCGGATGTGCCCGCACTCGGGATCCGAGGGGCGAGCGCGCAACGTTGTAGTGCATATTCACATGGCGATGACTCATGAGTCATGGGCATGAATTCCTGTATGGTTCGACAGTGCCAACTCGTATCGGCACCGTCACCCAAGCCTGGGTTCCGCCGCGCGTCGCGCCTGACGAACGAGCTGGCCACGGCCTCGTCCCGTGAAACCCTGCACATATCACACGCTGCCTTGACTCGCGATGCGACTCACGGTAGCCTGAGTATTTGCGCCTTATCATGCCCGAGGTGACCCGTATCCAGCCGTCGTAACAGGCGCTTGACGGACCAGGACGCGTCAGATAATGGGTGATAAGGCAGCGTGCGCACCGTTAATGCAGGGAAGGATCCCCTTTGGCTGCCAACAGCACCGCCAAACAGCCCAAGCACCGCATCTCGTTCGCTAAGCTTCATGAACCCCTCCAGGCCCCCAATCTGCTGGGCCTGCAGGTCGAAAGCTTCGACTGGCTGCTGGGCAACGACGCGTGGAAGGCCCGCGTCGAAGCCGCTCAGGCATCTGGCCAAGGCGACGTCCCCGACGTCTCCGGCCTCGAAGAAATCTTCCATGAGATTTCCCCCATTGAGGACGTCGCAGGCACCATGAGCCTGTCGTTCCACGACCACCGCCTCGAATCCCCCAAGTACTCCATGGAGGAAGCCAAGGCGAAGGACTACACGTACTCCGCACCGATGTACGTGACCGCCGAGTTCATGAACTACGAGACCGGCGAAATCAAGTCCCAGACCGTGTTCATGGGCGACTTCCCGCTCATGACCCCCCGCGGTACCTTCATCATCAACGGCACCGAGCGTGTCGTCGTCTCCCAGCTCGTGCGTTCCCCCGGCGTGTACTTCGAGAAGCTCTCGGACCGCTCGTCGGATAAGGAAACCTTCGGCGCGAAGATCATCCCCTCCCGCGGCGCATGGCTCGAGTTCGAGATCGACAAGCGCGACGCCGTGGGCGTGCGCATCGACCGCAAGCGTAAGCAGTCGGTGACCCACTTCCTCAAGGCCATCGGTATGACCGAATCCGAGATTCGCGACACCTTCGCCGACTACCCCGTCCTCCTCGAGACCCTCGAGAAGGACACGGTCGCCACGCAGGAAGAGGCCCTGCTCGACATCTACCGCAAGCTGCGCCCCGGCGAGCCCGCGAACGTCGACGCCGCCCAGACGCTGCTCAATAACTTCTACTTCGACTCTCGTCGCTACGACCTCGCCAAGGTCGGCCGCTACAAGATCAACAAGAAGCTGGCGATTGAAGCCGACCCCAAGGCCTCGACCCTGTCCCTCGAGGACATCGTCGCGACCGTCAAGTACCTCCTCGCCCTGCACCAGGGCGACAAGACCTTCGCCGGCACCCGTCACGGCGAGCCGGTCGAGGTCCGCGTTGAGGTCGACGACATCGACAACTTCGCCAACCGTCGCATCCGCGCCGTCGGCGAGCTCATCCAGGGCCAGGTCCGCACCGGCCTCGCCCGCATGGAGCGCACCGTGCGCGAGCGCATGACCACCCAGGAGACGGACTCGATCACGCCCCAGACGCTGATCAACATCCGCCCCGTCGTGGCCGCGATCAAGGAGTTCTTCGGAACCTCCCAGCTCTCGCAGTTCATGGACCAGAACAACCCCCTCGCCGGCCTGACCCACAAGCGTCGTCTGTCGGCCCTGGGCCCCGGCGGTCTGTCCCGTGACCGTGCGGGCATGGAAGTTCGAGACGTCCACCCCTCGCACTACGGTCGTATGTGCCCGATCGAGTCCCCTGAAGGCCCGAACATCGGCCTCATCGGCTCGCTCGCGACCTTCGCACGCATCAACCCCTTCGGCTTCATTGAGACGCCCTACCGCGTCGTCAAGGACGGCAAGGTCACCGACGAAATCCGCTACCTCACCGCAGACGACGAGAAGGGCCACTTCATCGCCCAGGCCTCGTCGCCCCTCGAGGCCGACGGTTCCTTCGCCGAGCACGACGTCCTGTGCCGTGTCGCCGGCGACGACCCGACCCTGATCGCCCGCGATCGCGTCGACTACATGGACGTCTCCGCACGTCAGATGGTGTCCGTCGCCGCGGCGTTCATTCCCTTCCTCGAGCACGACGACGCTAACCGAGCCCTCATGGGCGCGAACATGCAGCGTCAGGCCGTGCCGCTGCTCACCACGGAAGCCCCGCTGGTCGGCACCGGCATGGAGATGCGCGCCGCGCACGACTCCGGCGAAATGATCCTCGCCGCGCACTCCGGCGTCGTCTCCGAGGTCTCCGCGGACCTGATCGTCGTCTCCACGGACGAGGGCGGCCGCGACTCCTACCGCCTCGAGAAGTTCGAGCGCTCCAACCCCGGTAACTGCACCAACCAGCGCGTTATCGTGGACGAGGGCGACCGCGTCGAGGTCGGCGACGTCCTGGCCGACGGCCCCGCCACCTCCAACGGTGAGGTCGCGCTCGGCAAGAACCTCCTCGTCGCCTACATGTCGTGGGAAGGCCTCAACTACGAGGACGCCATCATCCTGAGCCGTCGCGTCGTCGAAGAGGACATCCTCACCTCGATCCACATCGAGGAGTACGAGGTCGACGCCCGCGAGACCAAGCTCGGTGAGGAAGAGATCACCCGCGACATCCCCAACGTCTCCGAGGAATCCCTCGCTGACCTGGACGAGCGCGGCATCATCCGCATCGGCGCCGAGGTCACCGCCGGCGACATCCTCGTCGGTAAGGTCACCCCGAAGGGCGAGACCGAGCTGACCTCCGAAGAGCGCCTCCTGCGCGCCATCTTCGGTGAGAAGGCCCGCGAGGTGCGCGACACCTCCCTGCGCGTCCCCCACGGTGAAGAGGGCATCGTCATCGGCGTCCGCGAATTCAACGACGACGAAGACGACCTCAACCCCGGCGTCCGCCAGACCGTGCGCGTCTACGTCGCCCAGCGACGCAAGATCACGATCGGCGACAAGATGGCCGGCCGCCACGGTAACAAGGGCGTCGTGTCCAAGATCCTCCCGGTCGAAGACATGCCCTTCCTCGCCGACGGCACGCCCGTCGACATCATCCTCAACCCGCTGGGTGTCCCCGGCCGAATGAACGTCGGCCAGGTGCTCGAGTACCACCTCGGTTGGCTCGCCCACCAGGGCTGGGATGCCTCGGCCGCTGTCGAGGCCGGCGAAGAGTGGGCAGCGCACCTGCCCGCCGACGGCATCAAGACCGAGCCCGGCACGCCCGTTGCTACCCCCGTGTTCGACGGCCTCGAGGCCGACGAGCTCGCGGGCCTGCTGCGCAACGTGAACCCGAACCGCGATGGCGACGTCCTCACCAACTACGAGGGCAAGGCGCGCCTGTTCGACGGCCGCTCCGGCGAGCCGTTCCCGTACCCGATCTCGGTGGGCTACA
Organism: Actinomyces sp. HMSC035G02; assembly: GCA_001838165.1. Taxonomy (GTDB): domain Bacteria; phylum Actinomycetota; class Actinomycetes; order Actinomycetales; family Actinomycetaceae; genus Pauljensenia. Next base: position 114,373 of record KV835898.1, read on the forward strand.
CCTACATGCTCAAGCTCCACCACCTGGTCGACGACAAGATCCACGCCCGCTCCACGGGCCCGTACTCGATGATCACGCAGCAGCCGCTGGGCGGTAAAGCCCAGTTCGGCGGCCAGCGCTTCGGCGAGATGGAGGTGTGGGCCCTGGAAGCTTACGGCGCCGCCTACGCCCTCCAGGAGCTGCTGACCATCAAGTCGGACGACACCACCGGCCGCGTCAAGGTGTACGAGGCCATCGTTAAGGGCGAGGACATCCCCGAGCCCGGCATCCCCGAGTCCTTCCGAGTCCTCATCCAGGAAATGCGCTCGCTGTGCCTGAACGTCGAAGCTCTCGACGCGGCCGGCAACGTCATTGACTTGCGTGAGCAGGACGAAGACTTCAATGCGCGTGAGGATCTGGGCATCACCCTTGATGCCCGTCCGAACGCTGCGGCGACCATCGATGCGATCTGATAGGGAGAGATAACTTTGCTGGACGCCAAAACGTTCGACAGCCTGAAGATCACCCTGGCCACCGGCGACGACATCGCCGAGTGGAGCCACGGTGAGGTTAAGAAGCCGGAGACCATCAACTACCGTACGCTCAAGCCCGAGCGCGACGGCCTGTTTGGTGAGCAGATCTTCGGCCCCACCCGCGACTGGGAGTGCGCGTGTGGCAAGTACAAGCGCGTGCGCTACAAGGGCATCGTGTGCGAAAAGTGCGGTGTCGAGGTCACTCGCTCGCGCGTTCGTCGTGAGCGCATGGGTCACATCGACCTGGCTGCCCCCGTCACGCACATCTGGTACTTCAAGGGTGTTCCCTCGCGCCTGGGCTACGTGCTCAACCTCGCGCCCAAGGACCTCGAGAAGGTCATCTACTTCGCTGCCTACATGATCACCGAGGTCGACGAAAAGGGTCGCCACGAGGATCTGGCTGAACTGCGCGCCGAGCTCGAGGTGCAGAAGAAGCAGATGGAGAACAACCGCGACGCGACGATCAACGACTTCGCGGAGCAGCTCGAGTCCGACATGGCCGCCCTGGAAAAGGACGGCGCCTCGCAGGCTGAGCGCGAGCGTGCTCGCAAGCAGGGCGAACGCGAGATGGCCAAGATCCGCCGCCGCTTCGACGGCGACATTGAAGGCCTCGAGGCCGTGTGGGAGCGCTTCAAGGACCTCAAGGTCGGCGACCTCGAGGGCGACGAGCGCCTCTACCGTGCGATGGTGGCCCGCTACGGCACCTACTTCAAGGGTGACATGGGCGCTGCCGCCATCCAGAAGCGCCTGGAGACCTTCGACCTGGAGGCCGAGGTCGCCGCGCTGCGTCAGACCATCGCCTCCGACTCCGGCCCGCGCAAGGCTCGCGCCATCAAGCGCCTGAAGGTCATCAACGCCTTCGTCGCGACCGGCAACTCGCCGGCCTCGATGGTCCTCACCAAGATCCCCGTGATCCCGCCGGACCTGCGCCCGATGGTTCAGCTGGACGGCGGCCGCTTCGCGACCTCCGACCTCAACGACCTGTACCGTCGCGTCATCAACCGCAACACCCGACTCAAGCGACTGCTCGAGCTGGGCGCCCCCGAGATCATCGTCAACAACGAGAAGCGCATGCTTCAGGAGTCCGTTGACGCACTCTTCGACAACGGCCGCCGTGGCCGCCCCGTCGCGGGCCCGGGCAACCGTCCGCTGAAGTCGATCTCGGACATGCTCAAGGGTAAGCAGGGTCGTTTCCGTCAGAACCTGCTCGGTAAGCGCGTCGACTACTCGGGTCGTTCCGTTATCGTCGTCGGCCCGCAGCTGCAGCTGCACCAGTGCGGTCTGCCCAAGCAGATGGCTCTGGAGCTGTTCAAGCCCTTCGTCATGAAGCGCCTGGTTGAGAAGAACTACGCGCAGAACGTCAAGGCCGCCAAGCGCAAGGTCGAGCGTCAGCGCCCCGAGGTGTGGGACGTCCTCGACGACGTCATCCGCGAGCACCCCGTGCTGCTGAACCGTGCACCTACGCTGCACCGCCTCGGCATCCAGGCGTTCGAGCCCCAGCTGATTGAGGGTAAGGCGATCCAGCTGCACCCCCTCGCCTGTGGCGCCTTCAACGCCGACTTCGACGGCGACCAGATGGCTGTCCACCTGCCGCTGGGCGCTGAGGCGCAGGCCGAGGCCCGCATCCTCATGCTGTCGACGAACAACATCCTCAAGCCCTCTGACGGCCGCCCCGTGGCCATGCCGTCGCAGGACATGATCATCGGTCTGTTCCACCTGACCTCGACGCCCGACCCGTCGGTGCCCGTCGAGAAGGACGAAGACGGAAACCCCGTGATTCCGTACTTCTCCAGCCAGGCGGAAGCCCAGATGGCGTTCGACGCTGGCAACCTGGACCTGAACGCAACCGCGCGCATCCGCTTCGCCGACGGCACCGTGCCGCCCGAGGGCTGGGAAGCCCCCGAGGGTTGGGAGCCCGGCGACGAGCTGATCCTCGAGACCAGCCTCGGCCGCGCGATCTTCAACGAGCAGCTGCCCACCGACTACCCGTTCGTCAACGAGGTCGTCGGCAAGAAGCAGCTCGGCAACATCGTGAACACGCTGACCCAGCGTTACCCGAACGTGCTCGTCGCGGACTGCCTCGACGCACTGAAGTCGGCAGGCTTCCACTGGTCGACCTGGTCGGGTATCACGATTGCGTTCTCCGACATTCAGGCCTCGCCGCGTAAGCGCGAGATCCTGGCCCGCTACGAGGCCAAGGCCGCCGAGATCGTCGAGCAGTTCGAGACGGGTATCATCCTCGAGGAGACCCGATACGAGGAGCTCGTGAAGCTGTGGCTGCAGTGCACCGAAGAGGTCGCTGAGGACATGCGTGCGAACTTCTCCGAGCGCAACACCGTGTACCGCATGGTGAACTCGGGCGCCCGTGGTAACTGGTCGCAGGTTCAGCAGATTGCGGGTATGCGTGGCCTCGTGTCCGACCCGAAGCAGAAGCTGATCGAGCAGCCCATTAAGGCGAACTACCGTGAGGGCCTGACGGTTCTCGAGTACTTCATCGCCACGCACGGCGCCCGTAAGGGCCTGGTCGATACGGCTCTGCGTACCGCCGAGTCGGGCTACCTGACCCGTCGTCTGGTCGACGTCTCGCAGGACGTCATCGTCCGCGAGGGCGACTGTGGCACCCGCGCCGGCCTGAAGATCGATATCGCTCACAAGAACGAGTTCGGCGAGTGGGAGGCGTCCGATACGATCGAGACGACCGCCTACGCCCGTAACCTCGCCCGTGACGCGGTGAACGAGGCCGGAGAGGTCGTCATGCCCGCGGGCACCGACCTGGGTGACGACCAGCTCGCCGAGCTTGTTGCCGCTGGTGTCGAGCAGATCGTCTGCCGTTCCGTCCTCACCTGTGAGTCGCAGGTCGGCACCTGTGCGGCCTGCTACGGTCGCTCGCTGGCCACCGGCAAGCAGGTCGACATCGGCGAGGCCGTCGGCATCATCGCCGCCCAGTCGATTGGCGAGCCCGGCACGCAGCTCACGATGCGTACGTTCCACACCGGTGGCGCTGCCTCCGCTGCGGATATTACGCAGGGTCTGCCCCGTGTCCAGGAGCTCTTCGAGGCCCGTAGCCCGAAGGTTGAGGCGAAGATGAACGAGGCCGCCGGCCGCGTCCACATCGACGACGAAGACCCGAGCGCGCGTAAGGTCGTCATCACCCGTGACGACGGCAAGGAAGACCTGGTCATTGAGGTCTCGCGTCGCCAGAAGCTCCTCGTCTCCGAGGGTCAGCATGTCGAGGCGGGCACGCCGCTGACCGAGGGCCAGCTGGATCCCAAGGAAATCCTGCGCATCATGGGCCGCAATGTGGCTCAGAAGATGCTCGTGGACGAGGTCCAGAAGGTGTACCGCGACCAGGGCGTGGGCATTCACGCCAAGCACATCGAGGTCATCGTCCGTCAGATGCTGCGCCGTGTCACCATCCTGGAGCCCGGCGACACGACGTTCATGCCCGGCGAGCTCGTCGACCGCATGGCGTACCTGACGCAGAACCGTCGCGTCGCAGCCGAGGGCGGCCAGCCCGCCTCCGGCCGCCAGATGCTGATGGGCATCACGAAGGCGTCGCTGGCCACGGATTCGTGGCTGAGTGCCGCGTCCTTCCAGGAGACCACCAAGGTCCTGACCGAGGCCGCCATGAACGGCAAGTCGGACTCCCTGGTGGGCCTCAAGGAGAACGTCATCCTCGGTAAGCTCATCCCGGCTGGCACCGGCCTGTCGCGCTACAACGACGTCATCGTCGAGCCGACGGCTGAGGCCATGGCGAACTCGAACTACTCCGAGGCCGACTTCGGTGACGGCTCCGTGTCCGAGGACTTCCTCGACGCGCTGGGCGCCATCGACTTTGGCATGAACTTCCGCGAGTAATCCGGTTCGTGACCGCTTGGGGCCCCGGCCTTGTCCGTGAGAACGTGACAAGGCCGGGGTCCCTTGTCGTATCTGCTTGCTTGCCCTGAGCGTGCCGGGTATGTCAAACGGCGGAGCATATCGAGCGCCAGTTGAGACAGGCGAAGATGACGAGTTAACCATTTGGAAAGCTGACATGCGAATGCTAGATTGGCCGCACCATATCCATCAACGCTTAAGGATGTCTCCTCATGCGCCTGTCCAAGAAAATGGTCATTGCTGCGCTCGGCTCCGCGACCCTCGTTCTCAACCCGTTGGCGGCCCTCGCCGCTGGTCCCACGATTGAGGATGCGGACGGCCCGCTCGTTCGGATCGCCATCTCCGACACGCTCAACTGCTCGATCAACTACAAGGGCGATAGTTATAACGAGTTCTATAACTCTCGATCCGCGACGAATCCAGCCGACTGTGGAACGTTCCTCGCTGTGGGATCTGAGATCTTCGGTCCGGGTGAGCTGAAATCTCGTGCGGCGGCATCCATGGGGACGATCGCCTGGACGCCGGTCTCGCAAACGAAGTCCGGCATGGGTACCCAAGCCGATCCGTGGGTCCTCACGACTGTCGTTCGCGGCGGCGGATTCGAGATCACGCAGACGGATACCTACTCAACGGGCAATGACTTCTACGCGACGACAACCTCGGTGAAGAACGTCTCAGATGCAGCTCAGGACTTTACTCTCTACCACGCGGCAGATTGCTACCTCCAGGACAACGACTACGGCTTCGGCGAGTACGACGCAAACACGGGGACGGTCATCTGTCGAGCGAAGGATCCTGAAAGCGGCGCGCATACGGATCGTGGCCGTGTCGAGCAGTTCATCCCGACGACCGCCGGTTCGAACTACTACTACAGTTCCTATGACGAGGTCTGGGATAAGGTCAGGGGTCGTGCGCCGCTGCCCAACAAGATCGAGTACGCCGATGTCAACCAGGACAACGGCATGGCTCTGAGCTGGACTCGTACCCTCGAGCCGAATACGACGGCCGACTACTCCCTCATCACATCCTTCTCGCCGAAGGGCCAGGTCGCGCTGTCCTCCGCGACATGCGCCGTCGCCCAGCCGGGTGCCGACTCCACCGCGACGCGCACCATCGGCGTGACGATCACGAACCCGAACCCGGACGTCAAGTCAGTCCAGACGGTCATCGCGACCCTGTCGGATGACGCCAGCTACGTTCCCCGGTCGGCCAGCGGTGCACCCGAGCCGACGGTCGAGGGCAAGGTTCTTACCTTCAAGAATCTCGAGCTTCCCGCCAACGGGTCGGTGAAGTTCTCGTTCCTTATCTCCGGCAGCGCTGAGGTTACTCCGCTCGTGAAGATCTCGGGGACAACGACGAGCGGCGCGGCCATCGTCGAGTCCGATACCTCGGCGTCTTCGACGTGCGATTTCCCCGAGCTTCCGAAGCCCGAGCAGCCCCAGCCGACCCCCGAGCAGCCCCAGCCGACTCCCGAGCAGCCCCAGCCCACTGCGGAGCAGCCGCAGCCCACTCCCGAGCAGTCGCAGCCCGCGGGCGGCAAGAGCACTGAAGGTAACAAGCTGGCCAGCACCGGCGCGAACACCGGCGTTGCCATCGCGCTCGTTGGCCTGCTCGGCGTCGCCGGCGTCGGCCTCGTCGTGGCGAGGCGCCGCGCACGCTGATCGGAGATCCGGTCGATAACGGTACAGGGCCCGGTCCCCGCGAGGGGGCCGGGCCCTCGCGCATCCCCTGTGATCGCCTTCGTTGGTGGCGAAGCCCGCGGATGCCAGCGTGCCCACCCTGACAGATTGTGCGCCCAATCCGACAGAACGGACGAGGTCCCACCTCGCGGGGCCGACCGTGCGGTTGAATAGGTGGTGGCGGTTCCCATCTGCCCTCTGGTCTGCGGCGACCCATGTCTATGGAGACACAAACGGGGATGGAAAGGGAGCTGGTCTGGCTCTGGGATGCAGGGTTTCGGAACTGAAAGAGGACATCAACAATGCTTTCCATCAACTGGTCTGATGTGTGGAAGATGGTTGAGTCGATCAAGGTCCCCTTGATCGTTATTGGCGTGGCGCTGGCGCTCGCCATCATCGTCTCCCTCGCTGTTTTCAAGATGGGCAAGCCTGCCCGTAAGCTCACGCGCTCGACGGCCTGGGTCGCGGCGTTCATCGCCGTCGTCGTGGCCGTCGTGTCGATGATGTACGGCGGCTTCAAGACGGTGCTCGACTTGGCGGCCGGCACCGGCGCTCTCACGGACGCGTCGAAGGCACAGGTGGAAGATCTGGGCAACGATATTTCTGACGAGGGCATGGTCCTCCTGAAGAATCAGAACGGTGCCCTGCCTCTCGCCAAGGGCTCCGCGATCAACGTGTGGGGCTGGGGCTCGACGAACCCGATCTACGGCGGCACCGGCTCCGGTTCGCTGTCGAAGGACAACCCGACGACGACCCTCCTCGATGGCCTCCACAATGCTGGCTTCACCACGAACGATGAGCTGACGAACCTGTACACCGCCTACCGCGGTGAGCGCCCCGAGGTCGGCATGTTCAAGGCCGACTGGTCGCTGCCCGAGCCCACGCAGGACAAGTACTCTGACGACCTGCTCTCCAACGCCACTGCCTTCGGTGACACCGCGGTCGTGACGATAGCCCGCTCGGGTGGCGAGGGCTTCGACCTGCCCCGCGACGTCAACCAGGAAATGGCTGCCAACCCGTACTTCAGCTACACGAACAACTCCGAGGAGTACACGGACTTCGAGGATGGTCAGGGCTACCTCGAGCTGACGCGTCCCGAGAAGGACATGATCGAGCTGGCGAAGAAGACCTCGACGAAGACGATCGTCGTCATCAACGCCGCCAACGCCTTCCAGCTGGGCGACCTCCAGGACGACCCGGAGATCGACGCGATCGTGTGGGCGATCCCCGGCGGCCAGGTGGGCTTCAACGCGCTGGGCCGCATCCTGGACGGCGAGGTCAACCCCTCGGCGAAGACCCCCGACACGTTCCCGTGAACTGCCTCCCGTTTCTTGGACATCGAAATTG
>KV835899.1 GCA_001838165.1 Actinomyces sp. HMSC035G02
CCCACAACACCTACACCCTCAAATGCGAAGAGCCGGTATTATACGGTATTCTATAGAACTGTATCAACAGGATGGACATGTGAGTTTTGTGAAAACACAGTTTTATCGTTACAATTTGACATCCCCCATGATCTCACGTATACTGTGAATAAGCAGTACACATGATAGGAGGAACTATTATGAGTGGTTCAAGCAAATTCTTCTTTATTTTATCGGGTATTGTAAGCATTATCCTGGGGATATTCTTACTCTTAAATCCCGCTATTAGTCTCATAGCTTATGCCTGGCTTTTTTCTATTATCTTTTTCGTCAGTGCGGTCAGCTCTATTATAAATTATTTTACATTACCGTCTGAATTACGTAGCGGCTGGTATCTTATCAGCGGCATTATCGATGCTCTATTCGGTATCTATTTAATATTCGGCGGATTTGCATTCCTACCATTAGTACTCCCAATCACAATCGGCATCTGGATGGTAATTGAAGCCGTCTTTATTTTCATTACATCAAGAAAGTCCGACAGCATGGTATCACTCATGGGACGTAATGCAAAATGGCTTGCACTAATTCTTTTACTATTAGGCCTATTACTCATATTCCAGCCGATTGCTTCCGGTAAGGTATTTATCTACTTTATCGCTTTCGGTTTCTTATTTGACGGAATTTATTCCATCAGTGAGGCTTTTGTAAAATAGAATATAACTAAATAATTACACTATAAGATCGACCATGTACTGCCAAATAGCTGCCATAAATTACGATGTCTATTTCGTATTTGTGGCAGCTATTTTATTTGTTTTGGCTAGCCGTCATGGTAAATGTATTCGCCTACTACATTTGCAAGTGGTTAGACGCTTTTCTAGCTCTTTTATTTAGCAACTAGCCCAACGCTCTAACATTAGCGTAATAATGGGGTTATAGGACAAAAATTAGTACAACCCTGTAGTAATTTAAAATCCCCTTGATCAGTACCAAGATACTCATCAAAGGGATTATATTAATTATGAAAAAGACAAATAGCCCTTCGTTATCCTAGGATCGCTATTAAATTCAAGTCACATCTTAGGCTTTAAATATAACACCATTATGCTCTAGTTGTTCCACTGTTTTTTTACCAATGCCCGGTAGCATCAATACTTCTTGTTTAGTAATTGTTTTAAAATCATCTACTGTGTATAGGCCGGCTTGTGAAAGTGTAATTTGTGCACCGAACCGTATATTGTCATATACCGGATTTCCACGCAAAGCCCCACCTTTAGCGGCTCTTCATAATTGGGGGTGTAGTTGGGGTCT
>KV835900.1 GCA_001838165.1 Actinomyces sp. HMSC035G02
GCTGCGAGGGGTTGGTGCCCACCGGAGGCTGCGACGGGTTTGCACCTGCGGAAGGGGCTGCGGCACTCGGAGCGCTCTGGGCAGCTGCGTCGTCGGAAGAATCGTCGTTGGACATGAACCACCAGATGGCGACGCCGGCGCCAATGAGCACGACCAGGGCGGCCACGATGATGCCGATGATGAGGCCCGTCTTCTTCTTTGCGGGCTGCCCGCCTCCCGGGTTGCCCTGGAACTGACCCTGAGCGTAGTAGCCCTGCTGAGCCTGCTGACCGTAGCCCTG
>KV835901.1 GCA_001838165.1 Actinomyces sp. HMSC035G02
CCCGGTCACCCACACTCAACTCGGAAGAGCCGGTAATCCCACGCTGCCGCTCCAAAAGCATGGTGTCCGTCCTCGTTGTCCCTTTTTCGACGCTCCCCGGTTCTGAAATGGCTCCGCTGGCATATAGCAGGCTCTCCGTCAAGGTTGTCTTTCCAGCGTCTACATGGGCAAGAATCCCGATATTGATAATGTTCATGTCTATCCTCCATACAAGGCCCAAATGGGCGCAAAAATCCCCAGCGGCTAATACTTTTACCGCTGGGGATCATGACTTCGGACAAACAGAAGTATGACGGCTTACATGAGCCGCTGTCCGTCACGATATTTACTAAAAAGGCAAAAGTATTCTTAAATTGGGTACAAAAACTAAGCCCCTGCAAGGGGCAATCATTTTTGCGCCCATTATCAAATTTTATTTAAGAATACCTTGCCGCATATTTGGTAGACTCCTCAAATCAGGATAATAGCAGTATATCATAGTAAGTAGCGTCCCGCATAGTGGTGTAACCGTGGGT
>KV835902.1:0-26887 GCA_001838165.1 Actinomyces sp. HMSC035G02
TTGTGGGAGAGTAGGACACCGCCACAACACACTTAAGACGGAGGGCCTCATCCAAACGGATGAGGCCCTTCGCGTATTATCTGCAAAGTCTGTTGCCCGTGGCTTTTGCGCCCTCACCAGTGTGATCGCTACGCTGCGACACCATGGGACTTGTGTCCTAAACGATAGAGATTGTCCTTGTGCCTACCTTTTCTGCGATCTATAGTAGTTGATGTTTCAATAAGCTTTTGAAAGGAAACGTCATGGCTTCCGTTGCCGTTATTCTTGGCTCCGTTCGTCCCGGTCGCGCCGGCGAGCAGGTTGTTCGCTGGATCGAGGACCAGGCTCGTCAGGTCGAGGGCGTGCAGACCGTGTTCGTTGATCTGCGTGACTACAACCTTCCTCTCTTCGCGGAGGAAATGCCTCCCTCGATGCAGGCTCCCGAGCTTCCCGAGGCCGTTCGTCTCCGCGCTAACATTGAGGCAAACGACGCCGTCCTATTCGTGACGCCTGAGTACAACCACTCCGTGCCTGGCGCGCTGAAGAACGCGATCGACTACCTGCCCCCGGCCACGCTGAAGGAGAAGGCTGTCGGTCTGGTCGGCTACTCCTGGTATGGCGCGGTCAAGCCGCTCGAGCACCTGCGCGAGATCATGTCGACCTTCGGTGCTGACGTGCGTGAGCAGCAGGTTGGCATCAACCTCGGCTCTGACTTCCAGGATGGCGTTTTCACGCCCTCCGAGGAGCTCGGCGCTCAGATCCGTGAACTTCTCGCGTCGCTGGTGTGAGAATCGATTCTGAGCGGTTTCCCATGATCGTGGCACCGGTGTGTGATGGCGCTCGGCGTGAGTCGTCATGTGACCGTTGTTGAGCGCTTGGGGGCTCTTCGAAGGGGCCGTTCATAGTAAGGGTGTGGCCCGGCAGAACATTGCCGGGCCACACCCTTATCTGTTGGGGGCTTCGCGGATCGTCAGATCCAGCTCTGCAGCCACATGTGGGCGCGCCAGAAGTCGTAGTCGATAACGTCCCCGCGCCACAGTGGCGTGAAGTAGAGGGCGCAGCCGAGGATTGTGGCCGTCACAAGCCCCGCAAACACCCATCCGGTGATCTGAGTCTGGCGACTGGCGGGTGCTGCTTCGGGTGATCCGTCAATCGTCACCCACCCTGCGAGGAGTCCAATCATCCATGCGACCGCCAGGGCAACGTAAGGCGCAAATGCGACGGTGTAGAAAACAAAGATCGTGCGATGCGCATATGCGAGCCACGGAACGTATAGGGCGATATAGCCGAGGGCAATGATGCCCACGCGCCAATTGCGGTAGTAGAACGTGGCGAGGATGACGAGTAAGAGCGCACCGATGCCTACCCACCACAGGAGGGGATTGCCGAGGGCGACGACGTCGCTCGCACACTTGCCCGATGGGCAGCCCATGACGGCCTCGCCGTTGTTCCAGTAGAAGGAGGTTGCGCGTACCTGCGCGAGCCACGTGTACGGGCTGGACTGGTACTTGTGGGGCGTGTTCAGTCCGTTGTGGAAGGTCCACATCTCCTTGTGGTAGAGCCACAGGTCTGCCAGCTGTCCGGCGAATCCGGCAATTCCGGAACGGCCGTGTCCGTGAGCGGCGGGGTGCGTGAACCATCCGAACCAGGACGCCACGTACGTGAGAATCGCGGTCGGAACCATGAGGACGAACGCCCACCACACGTCCGCCAGGAGTGCGCCTCGGATCGGTGTCGGATGTCCGGCGCGCCAGCGGCACGTGACCTCGCGCAGTGCGACGAACAATCCAAGGAAGGCGAGCACGTAAATGCCGGACCACTTGACGGAGCAGGCGAGACCCGCGCAGATTCCAGCCGCGAAAAGCCACGGGCGGTTTCCCGCATTGGGGCCGATCGCAAAGGGGCGTCGATCACGCAGGGCGAGGTGGGTCCAGGCAGAGCGCCACCCCTGCCTCGGCTCGCCGAGTCCATCCCACACGGCCAGCTTGGCGATGAGTGCGGGCTGGGCCATGTGCTGATCCTTCACGACGCACAGGAATGCGGCCAGCGCAAACATGGCAAGAAATCCGTCGAGGATGGATGTACGGCTCATGACGATCGCCATGCCGTCCGTCGCCAGGAACAGGCCTGCGAGGAGTGTGATGGCGGGGGATCGGAACAGGTTCTGAGCGAGTCGGCACAAAAGGAATACGGTGATGATGCCGCAGATGGCCGCCGCGATGCGCCATCCCACGGGGTTGGCCTGGCCGAAGAACTTCATGCCCATCGCGATCAGCCACTTGCCCGTCGGCGGATGAACGGGATAGCCGCCCACCGCGGACAAGCCGGAGGTGTCGCCGTTGGCGAACGCCGTGTCGACGTCTTTCGCCCACGTTCCCTCGTACCCGAGGGCGAGGAGTGACCAGGCGTCCTTCACGTAGTAGGTCTCGTCGAAGATGAGCGTGCGGACATTGCCCAGTCCGGGCAGTCGAATGAGCGCGGCGACGAGTGTCGCAATCGCTGTCGCTACCCATCCTGCTGCCGGCGTCGATAGCCGCTGTGCCCATCCGGCGACCGGGGGAGTGGACGAGGCCTCGGCGCTCTGCGCGGGGGCCTCGTTGGCGGTTGCCGGCTCCCGCTCAAGGGGAGCGCTGGTCTCGTCGTCGGCTGTCGGCGCGTGCTCGAGGAGGTCGCTGGCCCCGTCGATCGTGTCGTTGTGTGCGTTCGCAGTATCCATCGCATCCGAGTCTAGCGGCCCTCTCGCGCTGAAAGGAGCGCGGCGCACATCCGCTCTCGCACTGGGAGAGAATGTTCAGCTCAAGCCTCTTGAGAATTGTTCTCGCCTGTGCCTATAATTTCGTGTACCCGAAAATTGCACAGGAGCAATAATGTTTTCCTCGACGACGCGCGGCGTAGCAGCCGCCGCTGGGCTGGCCCTGGCGACCGCCTCGCTGGCTGCCTGCTCGCCCTCCTCCTCGGACCACGGCCTCGCGGTCGTTGCCACGACCACGCAGATCTGCGACTATGTCACCCAGATCGCGGCTCGTTCTGCCGACATTTCCCTTGACAAGACCGACGCTGCCGGAAAGAGCAGTCACGTCGGCGCGCAGAACGACGGCGCCGCTCTCACCATGAGCCTGACCTGCCTGCTCGCCCCCAACGCATCCGCGCACGAGCATGAGATGACACCCGCGCAGACCTCGGCACTCGCGCAGGCCGACGTCATGGCGGTCTCCGGCGTGGACCTCGAGCACTTCCTCGACGACGCGGTCGTCTCCTCCGGCTTCAAGGGACGCATGGTTGTCACCTCAGGCGTACTGACAGCCGCCGACATCGACAACCCGGGTACCCCGGACCCCGAGGGCGCCTACACGATCGATCGCGGAAGTGAGCGCGTGGACGTCGCCCCGTGGCCGTTCCCGCCGGAGGAAGCGGGGGAGGAGCCCGAATTCCGCTTCGATCCCCACGTGTGGACCTCGCCGAAGGGCGCCCGCGTCCAGGTCGCCAACCTCGGTGCTGGCCTCGCGGCCGCGGCACCCGACGCTGCCTCGTCGATCAACGCGGCCACGGCCTCGTACCTGGAGGACATCGACGCCCTCGATCAGTGGACCGCCGAGGCCATCAAGACCGTGCCCGAGGGGCAGCGCGTGCTCTTCACCTCTCACGACGCCTTCGGCTACTTCTCGAGGGACTACGGCATCCGCTTCATTGGCGCGGCCCTGTCCGACTTCAACGAGCAGCAGGACGCCACCGCCGACCACATCGCCAAGGCCGTCGCGGCCGTCAAGGAATCCGGCGCGGTCGCGCTTTTCGCTGAAAACTCCAACAACTCCAAGTCCATCGAGGCGATTGCTCGCGAGGCCGGCGTGACCCCCATCGTGGGCGAGGATGCCATGTACGGCGACTCGCTGGGCCCCGACGGATCCGAGGGAGCCACCTACGTCGGCTCGATCATCCACAACGTGCGCGCCGTGACGCAGGCGTGGGGCGGCACCGTCCCGGACCTGCCCGAGCGCCTGAAGGATCAGTGATGGGCAGACTCGTCTCCTTTCACGACGCGGCGCTGGGGTATGGGAATACCCCGGCGCTGACCGGCCTGACCCTCGACGTGTTCGGGGGCCAGGCCCTCGCCCTTGTCGGCCCCAACGGCGGCGGCAAGACGACTCTCATGCGAGGTATCGTCGGCGGCTGCCAGGTCCTGTCCGGGACCGTCGAGGTGGAAGCAACGCGCATTGGCCTCGTGCCGCAAAGCGCCGACCTGGACCTTACCTTCCCCGTGAGCGCCACCGAGGTCGTCACCATGGGCCTCATCGCCGAGGCCGGGTGGGGTAGGCGCATCAACGCCGACATGCGAGAGCGGGTGAGCGCCGCCCTCGAGCGCGTCAACCTGAGCGACCGGGCCTCCCACCGCTTCGGGACGCTCAGCGGCGGGCAGCGCCAGCGTGTCCTCGTCGCACGCGCCCTCGTTGCACGTCCCGAGCTGGTCATGATGGACGAACCCTTCAACGGCCTGGACGCACCCAGCCGCGACATCATCACGGGCCTCATCGCCGACCTGACCGCGGACGGTGTCGGCGTCATCGTGTCCACGCACGACCTGTCGCTTGCGCGCGACGTGTGCTCCCAGGCGTGCGTGCTCGCCTCCCGCCTCGTCGCCCTCGGTCCTGTCGATGAGGCCCTCGCGCCCGAGGTCTTGGCGCGCGCCTACGGATCGAGCGCCGACGAGGCGATTGCGGCCCTGTCATGATCGCCCCCTACCTGCTGCGCCCCCTCATCGTTCTCGGTGTGCTCGCGCTCGCAGTGGGACCGGCCTCTACGCTGGTCAATCTGCGCCGCGCCGAGTTCAGCGCGGAGACGATGGTCCACGGCGTCTTTCCCGGCATTGTCGTCGGCATGGCGGTTGGCGGGCGCGAAGCGATCATCCCGGGCGGCGCAGTGTGCGCGGCCCTCATCGCGGCGGCACTGACGGCGGCCTCGCGCAAACAGCGCCACTCCGAGGCGACGACCGCGGTCCTGCTCACCGCCTTCTTCTCCCTCGGCATCGTGATCTCCTTGCGCATCGGCGACATGTCCGGGCAGCTCGAATCCCTCATGTTCGGCCGTCTCCTGGATATCACGCCGTCGCGCATGGCAACGAGCGCCCTCGTCCTCGTAGTCGCGGCCGTGATGCTTGCGCTCACCTGGCGCGCGCAGGTTGCCGTCGCTTTCGATCGCGAGGCCGCGCGGGTGAGCGGCGTCCCCGTCACGTGGATCGACATCGCCTTCAACGCGGCCCTCGGCGCGATCGTGGTCGCGGCGTCGACGGCCGTCGGGGTCCTCCTCGTCGTCGGTTACCTCGTCGTTCCCGGTGCCTTCGGCCGTCTCTTGGCCGCCGGGCCTCGCTCGATGGTGCTCCTGGCCGGCGCCTGCGCGCTCGTCGGAGGATGGGCGGGCTTCGGCGTCTCCCTCCTGCGTGCGCCGCGACCGCTTTCCCCGCAGGCGTGCGTCGCCATGGGGGTCCTCGTCTGCTTCGCGGCTGCCTGCGCCGTCCGCGAGATCCGCGCCCGCCGTGCGCGCGCGGTCACCACCGGGCGTGAAACGTCGCGTGAAACGACCGCGAGTGCCGGGGGAGGGGATGCCTCGTGATCGCCAGCCTCCTGCTGTACCCGGCGCTGCACGTGACGATCATCGGGGCCCTGGGTGGCCTCGTCGGCGCCTTCGCCTACTTGGACCGACGCATCTTCTTCGCCGAATCCGTCACGCACGGGACATTCCCGGGCGCGGTCCTCGGCGTCGTCATCGCCGCCGCTCTCGGCCTCGGGCACTCCGGAATGTCTGCCGCGCTCTACGTCGGTGCGTTCCTCGGCACCATCCCGCTCGTCGCCCTCATGCGCTGGCTCGCCACGATCCCCGGCATCTCCAGCCAAGGAGCAGCCGGAATCGTGCTGACTGCGGGTTTTGCTTCCGGTTACTTCCTGGCGACCTGGTTCAAGCCCCTGCCCCTCGCGGTCAACTCCTTCCTGACAGGCTCCGTCATGACGGTCTCGCCCTCCGACGTCGCCTGGGCGGGTGGTGTCTTCGCGGTCGCGCTGCTGGTCGTGATGCTGGGCGGGCGCCAGCTGATCGCCCACTGCTTCGACCCCGTCAACCCAGCCGCAGCCTCGCGGGCGGGGCGTCACGAACTCGTCATCCTCGGCCTCATCCTCGCGTCGGTGACCGTGGCGATACCCGCGGTCGGCACGATCCTGTCGATCGCCCTCATTGCCGCGCCGGCCGCTGCCCTCGCGCCCCTCGTGCGCAGCTCGCGTGCCTTCCTCATCGGCTGCCCGCTGCTGGGCGCGCTCCTGGGGATCTCCGGACTCGCCATTGCCGTACCCGCGCGCCTCAGCGCAGGCGGAACCATCGCGCTCCTGTGCGCCGCGTGTGTCCTGGCCTCGCGCATCCCCCAATGGTGGGCGGGTGAAAGGCGGACGCGCCGTGCGCACGCAGGGAACCAGTGAGACGATACGGGCATGGAAGCAGCGACCGACACGACCAACGCCCCCGAGGCTGCCTCGACGTCCAAGGATGCTCGCGTGCAGGAACCATACCGCCAGGAGGCGGGGACCATCCTGCTGGCAGCCACCCCGATCGGGGACGTGCGTGACGCCTCGCCCCGCGTCGTCGCCGCGCTTGAAGGGGCGGACATCGTCGCCGCCGAAGACACGCGCCGCGCGCTCGCCCTGGCCTCGCGCCTGGGCATCAAGCTGGGTGGCCGCCTTGTCGCCCTGCACGACCACAACGAGGCCGAGAAGGCCGCGGGCGTCGTCGAGGCCGCCAGGGGAGGGGCGCGCGTCGTCTTCGTGTCCGACGCGGGTATGCCCACGGTCTCCGACCCCGGTTTCCGGCTGGCGCGCGCCGCCATCGACGCGGGCGTTCCCCTGTCTGTCCTGCCCGGGCCCTCCGCGCCGCTCGTGGCGCTCGCCCTGTCTGGCCTGCCCTCGGACCGCTTCGCCTTCGAGGGGTTCCTGCCGCGCAAGGACGGGGAGGCCACGCGCTACCTGGAAGGCCTGGCCACCGACCCGCACACGCTCATCTTCTTCGAGTCGCCCCGGCGCGCGGCCGCCACGCTGACGCGCATGGCCGAGGTGTTTGGTGCCGACCGCGCCGCCGCGCTGTGCCGCGAGCTCACGAAAGACTACGAGGAGGTGCGCCGCGGCACGCTCGGGCAGCTCGCGGAGGGTGCCGACGACGTCCTCGGCGAGGTGACGATCGTCGTCGCCGGATACGCGCGAAGCGCACGCGCCGAAGATCACGTCGGTGCTGTCCTCGCGCTCGCGGCGGAAGGCATGCGCCTCAAGGACGCCGCAGCCGAAGTGGCCGCGGCGACGGGCGCGCGCAAGAACGACCTCTACAAGGCCGCCCTCGCCGCGCGATAAAAACGAGGCCGGGGAGCCTCAGACGATCTCGACGTGCTCCGATGTCATCCACTGACGGGCCGACGCGCCCAGTTCCTCGGTCACGGGCGCGGTCAGCTCGCGCAGGACACGCGTCTTGAAGTCCGCGCGAGCGGCGTCGACCGCCGTGCACGCGACGCAGTGCGACTCGGCCAGGCCCACGACGTCCACATCCGTGATGCCGGCAGCGCGCAGCGCCTCCTCCAGCGTCTTCCCGTCCTCGGTGGTTCCTTCGAAGCCCGAGTAGGCGGCCTCGTACTGGCCCTTCTTAATCGTCACGTCCGCGTTCACGTGGGCGAGCGCCGGGTGCAGCTCGGCCTCGGCCGTGCCCGCGACGCCGTGCGGGGGCCAGGTGTCCACGAAATCCGGCGTCTCGGAGAAGTGAGCGCCCGGATCGATGTGCCAATCCTGCGTGGTGACGATCAGCTGGTACTCGTCGCGATGCGCGTCCACGTAGGCGGCCACGGCCTCGGCGACGGCGTTACCGCCCGTCACCGGGAGAGCACCACCTTCGCAGAACGTGGGCTGAACGTCGACGATAATGAGTGCGCGGGGCATGAAACCTCCCTGATAAATCAGTAATTTCCCCAAGCGTATCACCCGGGTCACACTCGCCCAAGGGCTGTTTCAATTCCTCGATATGCGGCCGGTTGCCCGTTTATGACAGCAACGCAGTATTGTTAGGGGCTATGAGTCGTATTCTGTCCGCCGTCGCATGGCCCTACGCCAACGGCCCCCGTCATATTGGCCACGTTGCGGGATTCGGTGTCCCCTCCGACGTTTTCTCCCGGTACATGCGAATGGCCGGCCACGACGTTCTCATGGTGTCCGGCACCGATGAACACGGAACCCCCATCCTGGTGGCCGCCGACGGTGCCGGCGTGAGCGCCCGCGAACTCGCAGACCAGAACAACCGCCTCATCGTCGAGGACCTCGTGGCCCTGGGCCTGTCCTACGACCTCTTCACCCGCACGACCGCCGGCAACCACTACCGCGTCGTCCAGGACATGTTCGCCACCGTGCGCGACAACGGCTACATGATCGAGCAGGTCACGCGCGCCGCCATCTCCCCGTCCACCGGCCGCACCCTGCCCGACCGCTACATCGAGGGCACCTGCCCGATCTGTGGCGCCGAAGGAGCGCGCGGCGACCAGTGCGACAATTGCGGTAACCAGATGGACCCGACCGAGCTCATTAACCCGCACTCGCGCATCAATGGTGAGACCCCCAAGTTCGTGGAGTCCACCCACTACTTCCTCGACCTGCCCGCCCTGGCTGATGCCCTGTCCGCCTGGCTCGACGATCGCGAGAAGTCCGGCACCTGGCGCCCCAACGTCATCAAGTTCTCCCAGAACTTCCTCGAGGACATCCGTCCCCGCGCCATGACGCGCGACATCGACTGGGGTATCCCGGTCCCCGGCTGGGAGGACCAGCCCACCAAGCGCCTCTACGTGTGGTTCGACGCCGTGATCGGTTACCTGAGCGCCTCCATCGAGTGGGCGCGCCGCACCGGCGACCCCGAGGCGTGGCGCAAGTGGTGGAACGACCCCGAGGCCCTGTCCTACTACTTCATGGGCAAGGACAACATCGTCTTCCACTCCCAGATCTGGCCCGCCGAGATGCTCGCCTACAACGGTCAGGGGGCGAAGGGCGGTACCCCCGGTGACCTGGGTGTCCTCAACCTGCCCACCGAGGTCGTCTCCTCTGAGTTCCTCACGATGGAGGGCAAGAAGTTCTCCTCCTCGCACGGCATCGTCATCTACGTGCGCGACTTCCTATCGCGCTACCAGGCCGACGCCCTGCGCTACTTCATCAGCGCGGCGGGCCCCGAGACCTCGGACTCCGACTTCACGTGGGCCGAGTTTGTGCGTCGCACCAACGGCGAGCTCGTCGCCGGCTGGGGCAACCTGGTTAACCGCACCGCCTCCATGATCGCCAAGAAGTTCGGCGAGATCCCCGCCCCCGGTGAGCTCGAGGACATCGACCGCGCGCTCCTGGACGCCGTCGAGGCCGGTTTCGAGACCGTCGGAAACCTGATCCGCCACCACCGCCAGAAGGCGGCGCTGTCCGAGGCCATGCGCCTGGTCGGCGAGGCCAACAAGTACGTGACCGACACCGAGCCCTTCAAGCTCAAGGCCCCGGAGCAGCAAGAGCGCCTCGCGACGGTTCTGTGGACCCTGGCTCAGGCGGTCACGGACCTCAACCTCATGCTCTCCCCGTTCCTGCCCCACGCGGCCAACGACATCGACCGTGTCATGGGTGGCACCGGCGAGATCGCGCCCATGCCCTACATCGAGGAGGTTGCCGAGCTCGACCCGCAGGTCCTGCCTGCCGACTTCGAGGGCCGCGACGGCTACCCGATCATCACGGGTGACTACACGAAGGTTCCGACCTGGGAGCGCCACCCGATCACGGTCGGCACGCCGATCGCCAAGCCCACGCCGGTGTTCGTGAAGCTGGACGAGTCCATCGTCGAGGAGGAGCTTGCCCGCTACGCGGACGCTCACCCCGACGATGTGACGGGCGCCTGATCTGTGTTTTTCGTTGACCTGTTGCGTTTTGTGACAGGTGTGACGCACGTTTGACAGCGCGCGGGTGGGACGGAAGAGTCCCGCCCGCGCGCTCGTTCGTTCCGGGGTGTTACCGTGAGGACATGGCCGAAGATTTTCTCGCGTCCGCCCTCGCAGCCGAGGCCTCGTCGCGCGCCCCGCAAGATCCCGACTACCCGCTCTTTCACGTCGCACCCCCGGTGGGCCGACTGAATGACCCGAACGGCCTCATCGAGGTCGGTGGGACGTACCA
The DNA here is from genome assembly GCA_001838165.1 of Actinomyces sp. HMSC035G02. GTDB lineage: Bacteria > Actinomycetota > Actinomycetes > Actinomycetales > Actinomycetaceae > Pauljensenia. The sequence goes on from KV835902.1 coordinate 10,176, forward strand.
CGCGTTCTTCCAGTACACGCCCGAGCACCCGCGCCGCCTCGTCTACTGGGGCCACGCCACCTCGCGCGACCTGACCCGCTGGGCCTACCACGCCCCCGCGATCCTGCCCGACACCCACCAGGACGCCAACGGCGCCTACTCGGGCACGGCCATCGAGGTCGGCGACCATGTCGAGCTGTGGTACACCGGCAACTACAAGGACCCCGAGACGGGGGAGCGCGAGGCCACCCAGTGCGTCGTCACCACGACCGACATGGTCCACTTCGACAAGCAGGTGCCCCCGATCATCGAACGCCAGCCCGAGGGGTACACAGCTCACTTCCGTGACCCGCAGGTGTGGCGCGACGCGGACGGCTCCTACCGGATGCTGCTGGGCGTCCAGCGAGAAAACCTCACCGGCGCGGCCCTGCTGTACCGCTCGACCGATCTGCGCGCCTGGGAGTGCGAGGGGGAGATGACATTCCCCGACGCCGGCGGTGCCTTCGACGCGTTCGGCTACATGTGGGAGTGCCCGAACCTCGTGCGCCTCGTCGATGAGGAGACCGGTGAGGCCCACGACGTGTTGATTTTCTGCCCGCAGGGAATTTCACCCGAGCGCGAGGGCTTCGAGAACGTCTTCCCGTGCGTCGCCATCGTCGGCGAGCTCGTGGGCACCGAGTTCCGGGGCGCGGACGGCTCCTTCGAGGAGCTCGACCGCGGCACCGAGTTCTACGCGCCCCAGATCATGGCGCGCTCCGCGTCGTCGGACCCGGGGGCGCCGACCCTCCTCTTCGGGTGGGCGGGCAACGCGGGCGAGGACGACCAGCCCTCGATCGAGACGGGCGGCTGGGTGCACTGCTTCACCGCCCCGCGCGCCCTGACCCTGCGCGGCGGCCGCGTCATCGCCCGCCCGTACCTGCCGGGCCTGCCCCTCGCACCCGCCACGCTTGAGGGCGCTCCCGGGGACGAGGCCGGGGCGCGCGTTTTGGAGCTCGCGGGCTCGCGCTCGTGGCGCCTGGCCTTCGACGCCTCCTACGAAGGGCCCCTGTCCGTGCGCATCGGCGAGGAGTCTGGCCTGTCGGTCACTCTTGAGGAAAGCCGTCTCACCGTCGACCTGACGGATACGCGCTACCCCCACGGTGGCCGACGCGTCGTCACCCTGGATGCGGGGGAGGCCTCGCGCGTCGAGATCCTCCATGACCGCTCCATCACCGAGATCTACCTGGGCGACGGCTCGCGCGTCTTCACGACCCGCAGCTTCCTGAACGGTGAGGGTGCAGGAGTGACGCTCGTGGGCGCCGCCTCCGTGACGAACGTGAGCGCGGCGCGCGCCGACTGAGAACCGGCGGACGAGGTCGTGGCTGCTCACAGTGGCCACGACCTCGTCATATGTGTTTGGTCTCTCATGCTCTGACCTGAGACGATGTATGACGCGCCTTGCGTTGAGGACTCTGTCACCCGTAGTATGTCAATCGATTGCTACACACCGCCCAGCGCGGCGTAACAATGGCGTTGCGCGTGGGGTTTTGAGAAAGGAATGTGGTCGGCAATGGATCACGCCAAGGTGGCAGGAGAGGTCGTCGAAGCAGTCGGCGGCGCATCCAACATCAGCGCAGCAGCGCACTGCGCAACCCGTCTCCGCCTGGTGATCGCGGACGAGTCCAAGATCAACCAGCAGGCCCTCGATGACAACGAAGATCTGAAGGGTACATTCGCCGCCGGCGGCATGTTCCAGATCATCGTCGGTCCCGGCGACGTCGACCAGGTCTACGCCAACATGGTCGCGAACCATGGCGTGCGTGAGGTCTCCAAGGACGAGGCCAAGGAAGAAGCGGAGGCCGGTGGCAACATCTTCTCCCGCTTCGTCAAGATGATCGCGGACATCTTCGTCCCGGTCCTCCCGGCACTGATCGCCGGTGGTCTCCTCATGGCCCTCCACTCGGTCCTGACGGCCCAGGGCCTCTTCGGCGAGAAGTCCGTCATCGAGATGTACCCGGCGATGACCGACTACGACGCGCTCATCAACCTCGTCTCCTCTGCGGCCTTCGCGTTCCTGCCCGTGCTCGTCGGCTTCTCCGCTGCGAAGCGCTTCGGCGGTAACACTTACCTGGGTGCCGCGATGGGCGCAGCCATGGTCTCCCCGTCGCTGCTGTCCGCCTACTCCATGACGGACGCGGCGGCCGCCGCCAAGTTCTGGGCATACACGGACCAGTCCTCCGTGTGGAACCTCTTCGGCCTCGAGGTCACCAAGGTCGGCTACCAGGCGATGGTCATCCCCACCCTGGTCGTCACCTGGATCATGTGCCTCATCGAGAAGAACCTGCACAAGGTCCTCAAGGGCACCGCGGACTTCCTGCTGACCCCGCTCATCACCCTGCTGATCACCGGCTTCCTGGCCTTCGTCGTTGTCGGCCCCGTCACCCGCGAGCTCTCCAACTACCTGACCTACGGCATTAACTGGGCGTACACGACGCTCGGTGTCTTCGGCGGCCTGATCTTCGGCTTCTTCTACAGCGCCATCGTCGTCACCGGCCTGCACCAGTCCTTCCCCGCCATCGAGATCCCGCTGCTTCCCTCCAACGGTGGCGCGGGCGACTTCATCTTCCCGATTGCCTCCATGGCGAACGTCGCGCAGGGCGCGGCTGCCCTGGCCGTCTTCTTCAAGACCCGCGACGCCAAGCTCAAGGGTCTGGCCGGCGCCGGTGGCGTCTCCGCAGTCTTCGGAATCACCGAGCCCGCCATCTTCGGCGTCAACCTGCGCCTGCGCTGGCCCTTCTACTGCGCCATGGTCGCGTCCGCCATCGGCTCCGCGGGCGTTGCCCTGCTGGACGTGCGCGGTCAGGCCCTCGGTGCCGCCGGCTTCGTCGGCTTCGTGTCGATCATCCCCAAGTCGATCCCCGCCTACCTGGCCCTCGAGGTCCTCGTCTTCGTTATCTCCTTCGGCCTCACCTTCGGCTACGCCATGACGCGTGGCAAGGCCGACATGGAGGGCCGCGCGCCCGCCGCCAAGGCTGCCGCTCCCGTGGCCGCCGCCGTGGCGACCCCCGCCGCTGCTCCCGCCGCCGCTCCTGCCGCCGCTCCCGCGGCCGCCCCGGCCCCGTCCTTCTCTGACGAGGCCAAGGCTGACCTCTCCGTCGCCTCGCCCCTCGCGGGCACCGTGGTTCCGCTCGAGCAGGTTAAGGACGAGTCCTTCGCCAAGGGCATGCTCGGCCCCGGCATCGGCATCGAGCCCGCCGACGGCCTCGTCGTCGCCCCCTTCGATGGCACCGTGACCGTCGCCTTCCCGACCGGCCACGCCTACGGCCTCAAGTCCGCCTCCGGCGTCCAGGTCCTCATCCACGTCGGCATGGACACCGTCAAGCTTGATGGCAAGGGCTTCACGCCCCGCGTCGCCAAGGGCGACGTCGTGCGCCGCGGCGACGTGCTCGCCGAGGTCGACCTCGATGTGATCCGAGAGGCCGGCTACGAGACCATCACGCCCGTCGTCGTGACGAACAAGAAGAAGTTCGGTGCCGTCACCCCGGTCGCGAGCGGTCAGATCCAGCGCGGCGACGCGCTGCTCGACGTGGCCCCCAAGGAAGCCTGAGCTTCCCGGGAGCCAGCCTCGACATAGCGGGTGGGCGGCATCAGCGAAGTGCTGGTGCCGCCCACCCGTCTGTCGTGCCGGTGGTATCGGGCGCCCCAATAACCCGGGGCAGCGGTAAACGGTGACAGCCTCGCGGCGCGTGACGCGCTCAGGCGTTGATCGAACGCCCCGGAATCAGCGTGCCCGAGAACTCAACCGTCTGAGCGGGGGGTGCCCCGGCCTCGTCGGACGAGGAACGCGGAGCCTTGCCCTCGATCTGGTCGAGGAGAATCGACACCGCAGCCCGGGCGATGTCCTCGATGGGCTGGCAGATCGTCGCCAAGTGGGGGAGGGCGCGGCGCATCGTCTCCGTGCCGTCAAAACCGATGATGGACAGGTCAGCGGGGACCGTCAGATTGCGCGTGCGCGCCCACTCAAGGACCTCGGCGGCCGCCAGATCATCGGTCGCGAAAACACCGTCGACGGGAGCGGTAGCGCGAGCCTCGTCCAGGGCGTCGCGCACCATCGCGAAACGCTGCGGCGTCGGCGTATCGAAGGGCACGGTGACCACGCGCGGGGTCAGGCCCGCCCGCTCGACCTCGGCGCGGTAACCGGCCTCACGCAGATTGCGCGGGCCCGAACGGGACGTGAGCAGCAGGGGGTGGTGGCACCCGCCCTCGATGAGCGCGCGCGTCGCCATGGCACCCGCCTCCTCGTTCGCGCAGCGCACGTTCGGGATGGACGGGCTCAGCTCGCGGTCGATCGTCACCAGGGGCATGCGGATCGTGTCGTACTCACCCAGGCCCTCGTTGTGGGCGCCCGAAATGATGCCGTCCACGCGGTTTCCGACGAGCAGCGACAGGTACTCGCGCTCGCGGTCCGCGCGGCCCATGGAATTACAGATGAGGATTCGGTAACCGGCGTCGGCGAGGGCGTTTTCGACCTCGACGGCCAGCTCGCCGAAGAAGGGGAGGGAGACCGCGGGAACGATGAGGCCGACCGTCTGCGTGCGCTTGCCATGCAGGGCGCGAGCCAGCGAGTTTGGGCGGTAGCCGAGCGTCTCGATCGCGTCGGCAACGTTCTTCTTTGTCTTCTCCGACAGGTACCCGCGGTTGTTGAGAACGCGCGACACGGTCGTCAGGCTCACTCCGGCCAGCTCGGCGACGTCGGCCAGCGTGGGTTCGCGGGAACTCATGCGCGTTTCCTTTCCTTCCCTCGGTATTTCTCTAGTGTAATTGGTGAGGCGGAGGGGAGTCTCGCGTCACGTCGGCGAGGCCGGAGCTGGCACTGCGCAGTGGCATCGTCTCGGTTAGCGGACGAGTCCGTTGTTGCATGGTTTTTCGGCATTTATGAGGGTGATGTATCCCATGTCACCGTCCGTGATATCGGGTTTTGCGTGGGTATCTCAGCCCGATACCATGGGCCGTACGGGCACCTGTGTCTCACGATGGACATACCCGCATTTGAAAGGAACGACCATGATTTCCCGCACCGTTGCAATTGGTTCCTCCGTTGGCCTCCACGCACGTCCCGCTTCCGTCCTCGCCGAGGCCGTTGATGACTCCGGCGTCGAGGTCACCATCGCTTTCGATGGCGAGGAGGCCGACGCCGCGTCGCTCCTCGAAATCATGACCCTGGGTGCCAAGCACGGCGACGTCGTCACCCTGTCCACCGAGGATGATTCCGCGGGCGCGGTCCTCGACTCGCTCGTCGAGCTGCTCTCGCGCGACCTCGACCAGGAGTGAGCTGATGGCGACGCACGACGTCCTGCACGGCATCGGCGTCTCTGCCGGTACCGCTGCAGCTCCCGCCGCGATCGTCCAGCCTGCCCCCGGCGTCGACACGACGGAGCCGGGCAGCGTCGACGCTGCCGCTGACGGCGCGCGTGTCCGTGAGGCGCTCGCAGCCGTTTCCGCTCGTCTGAGCGACCGCGCTGCGAACGCGCCGGAGGAGACGAAGGCGATCCTCAAGGCCACCGCCCAGCTCGCGGGTGACCGCGGCCTGGCTAAGGCCGTTGATAAGAAGCTGAAGAAGGGCCTCGGCGTCACCCAGGCCGTCCATGACGCCGTCGAGGACTACGCGCAGATGCTGCGCAGTCTGGGCGGCTACATGGCCGAGCGTGCGACCGACCTGTACGACGTGCGTGACCGCGCGATCTGCGAGCTGCGTGGCCTGCCCGAGCCCGGCGTGCCGGCGTTCGATGGCCCCGTCGTCCTCGTGGCGCGCGACCTGGCTCCTGCCGAGACCGCGACCCTGAACCCGGAGACCGTCCTCGGCATCATTACCGAGGTCGGCGGTCCCACCTCGCACACGGCGATCCTGGCCGCCCAGCTGGGCATCCCGGCGATCGTCAAGGCCGAGGGCATCATGGCTGTCGAGGAAGGCACGATGCTGGCCCTCGACGGTGGCGTCGGCGAGGTCATCGTCGCCCCCACCGAGGCGGAGGTGGACCTGCTCAAGGAACGCTCGCGTCGCCGCGCGCTCGCCCTGGCAGGCTCGACCGGCAAGGGCGCGACCTACGACGGCTACCCCGTCAAGCTCCTGGCCAACATCGGCACGGTTGACGACGCGATGAAGGCCTCGAAGTTTGACCTCGAAGGATCGGGCCTGTTCCGCACGGAGTTCCTGTTCCTGGAGCGTTCGGAGGCCCCGACGCTGGAGGAGCAGACCGACACCTACACGAAGGTCCTGCAGTCCTTCGGGTCGCGTCGCGTGGTCGTTCGTACCCTCGACGCGGGCGCCGACAAGCCGCTGAGCTTCGCGGACCTGGGTGCCGAGGAGAACCCCGCCCTGGGCGTGCGCGGCCTGCGCCTGTGCCAGGTGCGCGAGGACCTCATCGACACGCAGCTGCAGGCTCTGGCCGCCGCCCACAAGGCGACGGGCGCGGAGCTGTGGGTCATGGCCCCCATGGTCTCGACTGCTGATGAAGCTAAGTGGTTCGCCGACAAGGCGCGTGGATACGGCCTGCCCAAGGTCGGCATCATGATCGAGGTGCCCGCGGCCGCCCTGCGCGCCGAGCAGCTCCTGTCGATCGTCGACTTCGCGTCCATCGGCACGAACGACCTGACGCAGTACACGATGGCTGCCGACCGCCTGGACGGCAACCTGGCACCCCTCCTGGATCCGTGGCAGCCCGCGGTCCTCGAGATGATCCGCCACGCCTGCAATGGCGGTCGTGCGACGGGCAAGCCGATCGGCGTGTGTGGCGAGGCCGGCGGCGATCCGCTGCTGGCCCTGGTCCTCACGGGCCTGGGTGTCGCCTCCCTGTCGATGGCTCCGTCGAAGGTCAACGCTGTGCGCGCCGCCCTGCGCATGCACGACCTGGCGACCTGCCAGCAGATGGCCGCCTTCGCGGTGGATGCCCCCAGCGCGAAGGAAGGCCGTGAGAACGTCGTGAAGCTGGTGGCTCCGGCGATGCTGGATCTGCTCTGATCAGGCGCTTCTGACAAGCAACGGGTGGGCCCGGGAACCAATCGGTTCCCGGGCCCACCCCGTTTGTGTGCGCGTTGCGTGGCCGCGTCAGTCCCTGCGGATTGCGTCGGCCGGGTTGGGGGCGGCCGGTGTGCCCGCGCCCTGCTTCGGAGTCTTCTTGGAGCGGCCCGAGAAGAGAGCCGTGAGGATCAGGATGACGCCGAGGATTGCGATCGCGCTGATCCCAATGACCGGCAGATTGAGGTTCGTGATGTAGGCCTCGGTGATGAGGAACGCGCCCACCATGCACACCAGGAGAGCCCACACGAAAGAACCGACGCGCACGCCCCTACGGGGGGCCTCGGGCAGCGGGTAGGTGGCGCCGAGGCCACTTTGTGCGCTCCACGTCTGGGTACCCGGGGCGGGTGACGCGCCCGCCCTCGCCTGAGCGCCGGGGGCAGCCCCGGCCTCGTGCCCCCGAGGAGCCGACTCACCCGTGGAGGCCGGATCGAAGGCGGTGCGTCCGCTCGTGCCTACAGAGCCAGCGGGAGTGCCAGCCTGCGCCTGTGAACCCTGAGCGCCCGGTGCGCCCGCCTGGCTCTCAGCGCCAGCGTCTGCCCGAAAGGGATCGGCAGGCATCTGCGTGGTTGGGGCCTCGCGGAAGATCGCGAGCGGGTCCGAGGAGAGGTCCGGCGACGAGGTCGGCATCTCGACGGTCGCATCCTGGCCGACGGAGGGGGCGGGAGTCGTCGGCAGCGGCGTCGTCACGTCGAATTCGGGCAGCTGGGTGGTCTGATCGTCGTTCGAGGTAGTCATGGTCGTGGTCCTTCCTCAGTTACCCGACTGGGAGCCGGTGGGGGTAGGGGACGGGGTGGGCGTTGCGCTCGGGGTCGCGCTGGGCGTGGCAGCGGGGGCCGGCGTGGAACCCCAGGTGCCCGAGGTATCGGGGGACTGCACGATCGTCAGCGTGTCGATGTCCGCGTCGTCGGTGATGAGGATCGTGATACCGCCGAGCGAGGGCTTTCCCCAGGCAGGGGAGGAAACGGTCACGCCGGAGCAGTTGTTCAACGGCTCGGCCCATCCGTTGCCGTCCATGTTCGTGGTGAGGTCGTCGATGCTGGACTGGCAGATGATCTGCACGGGCTGGCCCTCAGCCATCTGAATGGTGAGTCGGCTCCAGGCCCGCCAGTCGACCGTAATCGTCTTGGTCGTGCCGACGGGCGCGCCGGTCAGGTCGAGCGTGGTCGCGCTGGTCGGGTTGCCTCCGCTAACCTCGTCGACCGTCCAGTCGAGCGTCGTCTGGTTGCCGATGGCACCCACGTGAGTGTTGATGAGGAAATCGGTTGGGTGAGATGCCTGGGAGCCAACGAGGCCTGTGGGGAGTGCCATCACCATGCCGATGACCGACAGGGTAGTGAGCCAGCCGGCGCTGCGATCGCGCAGGGCGGCGATCGCCAGGGAGAACCCGACGATGAGCAGGCACACGCCGCCACCAACGGTGATGATGCGGGCGATCGTTTGCCCCTCGGTCTCCCCGGTGATGAAGGGGATGGCGGGGCCTTTATCGACCATGTAAATGCCAGCGAAAACGGCGGCCACCACCAGGATCAGCAGGCCCGTGATCGCCAGGTTCACGCGACTGGAGACGGTGCGCGGGCGATGCGTCGGCATGGGACGCGGGGTCCACTGACGAGGCCGGGGAGCGGTAGGCGGAGTCGTCCAGCCGGGGTGGGGCTGGCCGGGGCGAGCGGCGGCCGGGCGCGGCCCGGCGTTCGTGCCCTGAGCGGCGGAGGTGGCGCCAGTGGGGCGTGGGGCGCCCGCGCTACCTGCGCTTCCTGCGGGGACGCCGTAGGCGGGGAAACCCTCGGGGGCCTGAGTGTTCTGCTGCTGCGGCATGGTGGTGCCCGTGTCCTCAGCGCCCGGGGCGCTGTGCCCAAAAGGGTCGGAGGCTCCCGCCGCCGATGCCTGCTGCTGGGGCGTACCGTACTGCGGGTTGCCGTACTGGGGCGCACCATACTGCGGATTGCCGTACTGCGGATTTCCGTACTGAGGGGTGGTGCGGTTCGCGCCCGTCTGGGGCCCGCCCGAAGCTGAACGGGTGACGCTGACGAGTACCACGACGACGGCTGTGATGCCCGCGGCGAGTGCCAGGAGCTGAATCCACCCGAGTCCCAAGCCCCCGATGATGCCTACCGCGGACAGTGACGAGGACAGGCCCGCAAGGATCATGAAGACGCCGCCGATCACTGCAATGTCGAAGCGGCCCTCCAGGGTCTCTTCCAAGTGGATGCGGCCGTCGGCGGCCTCGGGCAGGAGGAGCCACGCGAGTCCGTAAGCGATCGCCACGACGGGCATACAGAACGTGGCGACCACCATGAGGACGCGCACGAGCGACAGATCCCAGCCCTGGTGAGCAGCGATGCCCGAGCACACGCCTCCGATTGCTCGCTCCTGAGCGCGGTACCAGCCCGAGCCTCGGACCGCGTCAAAGAAGCTGTTGCGGGGCGGGCGCTGCTGGTACTGGGCACCGGGGTCTGTTGTACCGTTCGGCCAACTCATCATGCACTTCCTCTCGATGGGATCCACACGGCGTGGATCGATACCACTACTCAACCAAAGAGACGGGGTGCCCCGATAGTAGGGGACCCCCTGAACGGCCCCTGATTGTGGTGGGGGTACCCCGGGGGTAGCTCCCGTGGCATGCCACAATGGGAACGTGAGCAGACCCGTGAACTCCCCCCACCCGGGGTGGACTCCACCCATTCCGGCGCCCCCCGCCAGGCCACCGCTCGTGCGCGCAACCGCCGCGAGCCCGGACATGCCGGCCCCCTGGATGGCAGGCGTCTGCGCCGGATTGGCCGTGCACCTGGGAGTGTCGGTCGCTCTCGTACGCATCATCATGATCTGCATGACCTTTGTGGGTCTCGGCTTCGGCGTTTACCTGTGGCTGTGGGTGACGGTCCCCGAAGATTCCCCGGAGCGAAGCGGGGAGGGCACGCTCAGCCCCGGCCTCGTCCGACTGCGCGAGGAACGTGCTGCCCAGGTGTCGCGTAACCGCTTGCTCGTCGTCGGCGTGGCCCTGATCGTCGGCGCGATCATTGGCACGATCCTGAACGCGACGAACACGCTGGACTGGCGAGACATGGGGTCGATCATCACGATCGTTTCCGGTATCTCGCTCGTGTGGAGCCAGAGTCGAAACGTGAGTTCCTGGCGGTCGTTGCGCTTCATCGGGGCTGTCTTCGGCGGTATCGTGCTGCTCAGCCTCGGCGTCGTCATGGTGGCCTCGCGCGACAACCCGCCCATCATTCTGCTGCGCGGTGGCCTCATCGGTGCTGCCCTGGTCGCGGGCGTGCTCTTCGCTCTCGTCCCCATGTGGCTGCGCACGACGAAGGACCTGTCCCAGGCCCAGGCGCAGCGCGTGCGCGAATCCGAGCGCGCCGACATCGCCGCCCACCTGCATGACTCCGTGCTCCAGGCCCTTACTCTTATCCGCGCATCCGCCGAGGACCCCGCCCGTGTGCGCGCCATCGCCCTCACTGAGGAGCGCGAGCTGCGCGCCTGGCTCTACACGGGCCACGCGCAGGCCGCCGACTCCCTCGACGCTGCCGTCACCGAGGCGGTCGTGGGCGTCGAGAGTCGCTACGGCGTGCCCATCAGTGTGGTCGTCGTCGGCGACATGCGCCCGGGCCCCGGCGAACTCGCGCTCGTCGCAGCCCTCGCCGAGGCCTGCCAAAACGCCGTGCGCCACGGTGCCCCGCCCGTCTCCGTCTACGTCGAAGTGCGCCCCCAGGCCGTGGAGGCCTTCATCAAAGACAGCGGCGAAGGCTTCGACCCCGCCTCGATCGCGGCCGACCGCCACGGCGTGCGCGACTCCATCGTTGGACGCATGCGCAGGACCGGGGGCAACGCCACGATCAGGCGTCTCGCTCGCGGAACCGAAGTTGCTCTGAGCGTGCCGCGCTCCGATATCCTGGAAGAAACAGCGCCCAACGGGAGGACACAGTGACCATCCGCATCCTCGTCATCGACGACCACCCCATGGTTCGCGCAGGCGTGCGCGCCGAGCTCGAAAACTCCGGGGCTGACCTGGAGGTCGTCGGCGACGCCTCCGACGTCGAGGGCGCCATCGCGGCCTGCCGTGCGCTCACCCCGGACGTGGCCCTCCTCGACGTGCACCTGCCCGGCGGAAACGGCGGTGGTGGGGCCGAAGTGGCCAGCACGTGCCGCGACATCGAGGGCTTGCACTTCCTGGCGCTGTCCGTCTCGGACGCCGCCGAGGACGTCGTCCAGGTCATCCGCGCGGGCGCCCGCGGATACGTCACCAAGTCGATCTCCACCCCCGACCTCGTCGAGGCCATCGGCCGCGTCGCCGCCGGGGACGCCGCCTTCAGCCCGCGCCTGGCTGGCTTCGTGCTCGACGCCTTCGGGACCGGCGAGGTGTCCACGACCGACACTGAGCTGGACCTGCTGTCCGCGCGCGAGCAGGAGGTCATGCGCCTCATCGCCCGCGGTTACACGTACAAGGAAGTCGCCCATGACCTGTTCATCTCCATCAAGACCGTAGAAACCCACGTGAGTTCGGTCCTGCGCAAGCTCCAGCTCTCCAACCGCAACGAGCTGACGCGCTGGGCGATGCAGCGACACATCGTGTGAGGTCGGCCCCCTTTCGCGCGCCCCATCCGTAGTGTGGCGTACCGCCGCCCTTACAATGGAACCCCGAGGGTGCGACAGCGCCTGACCGCCCCACCGCCCCGCACGGACGGCCCCTTTATTTCCGCGACCTCGGAGGACGCATGCATCGCATCGGTTTTGATAGTGATCAGTACGTCGAGATGCAGTCTCGACACATCGCCCAGCGACGAAGCGAATTCGGCGGAAAGCTGTATTTGGAGTTCGGTGGCAAACTGATCGACGACATGCACGCCTCGCGTGTTCTGCCCGGTTTCACGCCCGACAACAAGGTGCGTATGCTGCGAGAACTGGCCGACGAGGTCGAGATCATCGTCGCCGTCAACGCCAAGGACTTCGCGCGCCGAAAGGTCCGCGCCGACATGGGCACCACGTACGACGATGAGGTTCTGCGCCAGATCGACGAGTTCCGTGAGCGTGGCCTGTACGTCGGTTCCGTCGTCATCACCCAGTGGACGGACGACAACAAGGCAGCCGCCGAGGTGAAGGAACGCTTCGAGAAGCTCGGCATCCGCGTCTACCGCCACTTCCCGATCCCCGGCTACCCCTCGGACGTCGAGCGCATTGTCTCGGACGAGGGCTACGGCGCCAACGAGTACGTGGAGACCAGCCGCGACCTCGTCGTTGTGACGGCTCCTGGACCGGGCTCCGGCAAGATGGCGACCTGCCTGTCGCAGCTGTACCACGACCACAAGCGCGGGATCGAGTCGGGGTACGCGAAGTGGGAGACTTTCCCGATCTGGAACATTCCGCTGGATCACCCGGTCAACATTGCCTACGAGGCGGCCACCGCCGACCTCGACGACGTCAACATGATTGATCCCTTCCATCTGGAGGCGTACGGGATCAAGACGGTCAACTACAACCGTGACGTCGAAATCTTCCCGGTCCTGAACCGCCTCTTCGAGAAGATCCTCGGATCCTCCCCGTACAAGAGCCCCACGGACATGGGCGTCAACATGGCGGGCCACTGCATCGTCGACGACGAGGCCTGCAGGGAAGCCTCGCGCCAGGAGATCATTCGCCGCTACTACAAGGCCCTCGTGACCGAGAAGAAGGAAATGAGCGAGCCCGTGCAGTCGGCGCGCATCTCCCTGCTGATGAGCCGCGTGGGCGTGGGCCGCATGGACCGCCCGGTCGTGCGTCCGGCCCTCGAGCTGGCCGAGGCCACGGGCGAGCCGGCCGCCGCGATCGAGCTGCCCGACGGCCAGATCGTCACGGGCAAGACGTCGGCGCTGCTGGGCTGCTCCTCGGCGATGCTCCTCAACGCCCTCAAGAAGCTCGCCGGCCTGCCGGACGAGGTCCAGCTCCTCGCCCCGGAGTCGATCGAGCCGATCCAACGCCTCAAGACCCGCGACCTGGGCTCACGCAACCCGCGCCTGCACACCGACGAGGTCCTCATCGCGCTCGCGGTCAGCGCCAACGGCGACGACAACGCGCGCCGCGCCCTGGACAAGCTGAGCGCGCTGCGCGACTGCGACGTGCACGAGTCGGTCATCCTGGGCCCTGTGGACGAGGGCATCTTCCGTTCGCTCGGCATCCAGGTGACGACTGAGCCGGTGTACGCGACGAAGTCGCTGTACCGCAAGAAGTAATCGCTTCGACGAGGCCGGGGTTTCCTTCGCGTATGGGCGCGGGGAGGCCCCGGCCTCGTTGTGTGCCGCCTTTCGTGGTTGGTGCCACCCGGGGCGGGGGTCGCAGGTGAGGGTGGGGCGGTTTACCCTTGGAGGCGATGAGTGACTCGACTTCTTTGCCTGACCTTGGTTTCCTGATCGGCCCCGACGGGGGTTTCCAGGACGACTACGTGCCGCCGGAGGTGCCCGCCTTTGACGTGGAGGACGCCTTGGGTTCCGACGCGTGGCCGGAGATCGCCGTGCCGGGTGGGGCATCGGGTGCGCCGTCGGCGTGGGAGCCTCCCGCGTCCTCGGGTGGTTTTTCGTCCGGCTGGGAGCGTCCCTCGCGCCCGGGCGTGGACCCCGAGTCGCTGACGCGCGGCCTCAACGATCGTCAGCGCGAGGCCGTCACTCACGCGGGCTCGCCGCTGCTGATCCTGGCGGGTGCGGGCTCCGGTAAGACACGCGTCCTTACGCACCGCATCGCCTACCTGCTGGCCACGGGCCGCGCGCGGGCTGGCGAAATCCTGGCGATCACCTTCACGAACAAGGCGGCGGCCGAAATGCGCGAGCGCGCGGGTACCCTCGTGGGTGACGACGCGCGTCGCATGTGGGTGTCGACCTTCCACTCGGCGTGCGTGCGCCTGCTGCGCTACGAACACGAGGCGGCGGGGCTGTCCTCGTCCTTCACGATCTACGACGCCCAGGATTCCCAGCGCCTCATCCAGATGGTCCTCAAGGCCATGGACGTGGACATCAAGCGCTTCACCCCAAAGATGGTGGCGGCGCGCATTTCGGACGCGAAGAACGAGCTGATCGGCCCGGCGCGCTACGCGGAGACGGCGGGCAAGGACCCGGTCTCGCGCATCGTCGCGGACGCCTACGTCGAGTACGACAAGCGCATGCGCGCCTCGAACGCGCTGGACTTTGACGACCTCATCATGCGCACGGTCGACCTGCTGCGCGAGAACCCGCTGATCGCCGAGCACTACCACCGCCGCTTCCGTCACATTCTTGTCGACGAGTACCAGGACACGAACCACGCGCAGTACGTCCTCGTGCGCGCCCTCGTGGGCGACGGATCTGATGGGGTGACGCCGGCCGAGCTGACGGTCGTGGGCGACTCCGACCAGTCGATTTACGCCTTCCGAGGCGCCACGATCCGCAACATCGAGGAGTTCGAGCGCGACTTCACGGGGGCGCGCACGATCCTGCTCGAGCAGAACTACCGCTCGACGCAGAACATCCTGTCGGCCGCGAACGCCGTCATCGCCCGCAACACGGGGCGCCGCGCGAAGAACCTGTGGACGGCCTCGGGCGACGGCGCGCTCATCACCCTGGACGCCGCTGATTCCGAGCACGACGAGGCCCGCTTCGTCGTCGGCGAGATCGACCGCCTCGCGGACTCCGGCGTCGAATGGGGTGACATCGCGGTCTTCTACCGCACGAACGCGCAGTCCCGCGCGCTGGAGGAACTGCTCGTGCGCCAGGGCATCCCGTACCGCGTCGTCGGCGGTACCCGCTTCTACGAGCGCCGCGAAATCAAGGACGCCCTCGCTTACCTGCAGGTCATCTCCAACCCCGACGACACGGTCGCGGCCCGCCGCGTCCTCAACGTCCCCAAGCGAGGCATCGGCGCGAAGGCCGAAGAAGCCATCGCCGCGCACGCCGCCCACTACGGCATCTCCTTCGGTGCGGCGCTGCGCCACCTGTGGCTGCGCGCCGGCTGCCCCGCGGGTGAGGGCGAGGGGATCGACGTCGACGCGCTCGCGCGTTCCGCCTCCCCGGACGAGGCCTCGGCTGATTCTTCGGCCCCCGTTTCCTCGGATGAAGCGGCGGGGGAGACCCCTGGTGCTCGCGATGGTGCGGATGAGAGCGAGGCCCCGGCCTCGTCCCCTGCCGAGAGCGCGGCCGAGACTGCCCCCGAGGTCCTGGGCATCACCCCGCGCGCCGCCAAGTCGGCGGCCGCGTTCTGGGGACTCGTCGAAACCCTGCGCGCTGCGGAGGCCCGAGGCGCGTCGCAGGCCGACATCCTCGAAGAGGTCCTAGACCGCACCGGCTACCTGGCGGAGCTGCGCCGCAGCGAGGACCCGCAGGACGCCTCGCGCGTGGAAAACCTGGCGGAACTGCACTCGGTCGCGGGAGCCTTCGCGGCGGACGCTCCGGGTGGAACCCTCGCGGACTTCCTCGAGCGTGTCGCCCTCGTGGCCGACTCAGACCAGGTGCCCGCAGAGGGCGAGCGCGGCGGGCAGGTTACCCTCATGACCGTGCACACTGCGAAGGGCCTCGAATTCCCGGTCGTCTTTGTCACCGGCATGGAGGACGGCACCTTCCCGCACCAGCGCAGCCTCGGCGACGAGAGCGAGCTGGAGGAGGAGCGTCGCCTGGCGTACGTGGCGATCACGCGTGCGCGCGAACGCCTCTACCTGACGCGCGCGGCCGTTCGCAGTGCCTGGGGAACGCCCCAGGAGATGCCGCCCTCGCGGTTCCTCGACGACATCCCCGCCGAGCTCCTCGACGTGCGCCGCGCTGCCACGTCGGGGGAGCGCATGCGCGCGTCCTACGGCGGATCCTACGGGTCCGGATCGTACGGCTCGGGTTCCTACGGCCGTTCCCGCCGCTCCGAGGGGCGTGACCCGTGGGGTGACACCGACACGGGTGCCTTCGGCTCCGGACGCGGCGGCGCCTCCGCGCAGCCCGCAGGGGTGCGCAAGGTGACGCGCATGGGCGTGGCTCCCGCCGCCAAGCCCGCAGAGGACAAGCCGTTGCTCTCCCTCAAGGTCGGCGACCGTATCAAGCACGCCACCCTGGGCGCCGGCACCGTCACCGGCATCGAAGGCGAGGGGCCGCGCACCGTCGCCCGCATCCGCTTCGGCCTGGGCGAGAAGCGCCTCCTTGTGCGCATGGCTCCGATGGAGAAGATTTCGTAGCGTTTTCCGGCTGGGCCTGGCTGCGCCGTGGGCGGCGGCCCGCCCGCGAGCCGTCCGTGCTGCGTGTTGTTGCTTGTTGCGCCGCTGGTGTTCCGGGCGCCGGAGGGCCCGGCCGCCCGCGAGGCTAGGCGGCCTCACTTCGTTCGGCGCCGCGCCTCGAAGCCCGGCCAGGCCCCGCTGCCGTCCATCAATTTCGCACGTAATTCCCCTGCGACTTGTTCAAACATTGTATTTGCATCGTTGGAATTGCAACGTTTTCGGGTGGTCTCGAAAAATGACCGAAGGAAATTACGTGCGAGATTTGTCTGGGCCCGGTCTGCCGCCCTCGGGTGCCGTGGCCTGGCCCGCGGGAGATACGACCCCGATCCGCCCCGCACGTCCTCTTGCTTGCCTTCAATCACTTTCGAAGCGGCTACATCGTGGTTGCCCAAAAATGTCGCACGTAATTCCCCTGCGATTAGTTCAAATTTTGAATTCATGTCGTTGGGATTGCAACGTTTTCGGGTGGTCTCGAAAAATGAC
>KV835902.1:26987-40739 GCA_001838165.1 Actinomyces sp. HMSC035G02
GCCCTCGGGTGCCGTGGCCTGGCCCGCGGGAGATGTGACCCCGATCCGCTCCGCAACGCAAAGCGTTGACAAAGGGAAAGTGCCTTCCGGTCAAGGCCGTGACAAGCCTTGATAATGGGAGGAAATGGCGCGTTTCTGCCGGTCGCACGTTAGAATTATTGCGCTGACCACACCACGTTCAACGGAGGGAATAAGGTGGATCTCTACGAGTACCAGGCCCGGCAGATGTTCAAGGAGCACGGCGTGCCCGTGCTCGACTACCGCCTGGCGTCAACCCCCGAAGAGGCGCGCGAGGGTGCGCGCGAGCTGCTCGCGGACGGTGCGTCGCTGCTGGTCGTCAAGGCGCAGGTGAAGACCGGCGGCCGCGGCAAGGCCGGCGGCGTCAAGCTCGCCCACACCGCCGACGAGGCCTACGAGGAGGCCCAGGCGATCCTCGGCCTCGACATCAAGGGCCACATCGTCAAGAAGGTCATGATCGCGTCCGGCGCGGACATTGCCGCCGAATACTACTTCTCGATCCTGCTGGACCGCTCGAACCGCCGCCACCTGGCGATGTGCTCGCGCGAAGGCGGCATGGACATCGAGACCCTCGCGAAGGAACGCCCCGAGGCCTTGGCCCGCGTCCCCCTCGACCCCACCGTCGGTATCGACGCAGAGGTCGCTCGCCACATCGCGAAGGAAGCGGGCTTCGACGAGGAAACGGCCGAGGCCATCGCCCCCGTCCTCGAAACTCTGTGGACCGTTTACCGCGACGAGGATGCGACGCTGGTCGAGGTCAACCCGCTGGTCTCCAGCCCCGACGGCTCCGTGTGGGCGGTCGACGGCAAGGTGACCCTCGACGACAACGCGCGCTTCCGCCACCCCGGCCACGCAGAGCTGGTGGACGTGGCCGCGCAGGATCCGCGTGAGGCCGCAGCGAAGGCAGCCGGACTCAACTACGTGCGCCTGGAGGGCCAGGTCGGCGTCATCGGTAACGGCGCGGGCCTGGTTATGTCGACCCTCGACGTGGTCGCGATGGCCGGTGAGGAGTTCGGCGGAATGAAGCCCGCGAACTTCCTCGACATCGGCGGCGGCGCTTCGGCCGAGGTCATGGCCAAGGGTCTGGACATCATCCTCGGAGACGAGCAGGTTCGCTCCGTGTTCGTCAACGTCTTCGGCGGCATCACCGCTTGCGACCAGGTCGCCCGAGGCATCATCGGCGCGCTTGAGACGCTGGGCGACGCGGCCTCGAAGCCCCTCGTCGTGCGCCTCGACGGTAACAAGGTTGAGGAGGGCCGCGCGATCCTCGCCGAGGCTGCGCACCCGCTCGTCCACATGGAAGAAACGATGGACGGCGCGGCCCGGCGTGCGGCTGAGCTCGCAGCCCAGGCCTCGTCGAAGTAACGACCCGAGAATCGCAGGAGAACACCATGACTATCTTCGTCAACTCTGACACCCGGGTCATCGTCCAGGGCATGACTGGCGCCGAGGGCCGCAAGCACACCCAGCGCATGCTGAGCGCTGGCACGGCCATCGTTGGCGGCACGAACCCGCGCAAGGCCGGCACGACCGTCACCTTCGACGTGCAGGGCTACGGCCCGGGCGCCGACAAGGTGACCGACGGCCAGGTTGAGGTCCCCGTCTTCGGCACGGTCGCCGAGGCCCGCGAGGCCACCGGCGCGAACGCCTCCGTCATCTTCGTGCCCCCGGCCTTCGCGAAGGGCGCCGCCCTTGAGGCCATCGACGCGGGCATCGAAACGATCGTCCTCATCACCGAGGGCATTCCCGTTCAGGATTCCACGATCGTCGTCGAGCGCGCGCTCGCGGCGGGTGTGCGCCTGATCGGCCCGAACTGCCCCGGCATCATCTCGCCCGGGCAGGCGAACCTGGGCATCACCCCGGCGGACATCACGGGACCGGGACGCCTCGGCCTCGTCTCGAAGTCGGGCACGCTGACCTACCAGCTCATGTACGAGCTGCGCGACTTCGGCTTCACGACGTGCCTGGGTATCGGCGGCGACCCGGTTGTGGGCACCACCCACATCGACGCGCTGGCGGCTTTTGAGGCGGATCCCGACACGGACCTCGTCATCATGATCGGTGAGATCGGCGGTGACGCCGAGGAGCGTGCGGCCGCGTGGATCCAGGAGAACATGACCAAGCCCGTCGTTGCGTACATCGCGGGCTTCACGGCCCCCGAGGGCAAGACCATGGGCCATGCGGGCGCGATCGTGTCCGGCTCGTCCGGTACGGCTGCCGCGAAGGCGGAGGCGCTCGAGGCCGTGGGCGTGCGCGTGGGTCGCACTCCTTCGCAGACGGCGGAGATCGCGCGCGAGATCCTCTCGCGCTAACGTCACAGCACAAATCGGCCCGGGGTCGGCGCGCAGCGTCGCGGCCCCGGGCCGATTCTGACACTATGGGCCTGTGAGCGAGCGCATCAGAGAAGTACCCAGCCCCCGGCGAACCACGACCACGTACGTGGCGGATCGAGCGACGATCCGTGTGGCCGTCCCGCAGGGCTGGGCGCGCGGAGTGATCGCGGGTGTTGAGGCAGCCTTTGCGGGCTGGGGTCTGATTACGGTGTTCACGATGATCGCCTACCTGACGCTGCGCTCGAACTCGTGGATGAATGACACGACGCCGCGCGACGCGCTTGGCCTGGGTGGCGACCTGTGGGCCGCCGTCATTGGCGGCACGTCGGTCGTGGGTGACGTGCACTATCGTGCGATCCCGACGCTGATGGGCGCTCTACTGATCGTGCTGGTGCGGATTCTGCTGCGCACGACGGCGGGTTATCCGCGCAGCGCCGCGCTGTTTGCCGTGCCTGGCTTCCTGCTGACCTCGTGGCTCCTGGCGGGGGCGTCGGGTATTCATTCGCATTGGTGGACGGGCACGATCGGCGGCGTGCTGATCCCGTTGATCGGCTCGGTGTGGTTCGTCGCCTCGGGCTATTCGCGTGACCATGAGGCGCCGTCGATGCAGCACTGGATTTCGGGTGGCCTGAAGCTGGGTGGCCTGTCTGTGGTGGTCCTCGCGGCCGCGTCGTTCGTCGCCTCGGTCATCGCGCTCGTCGCGGGGTGGAGCCGTATGGCGGGTATTCAGGAGCTCCTGGGTGCGTCGTCGGCCGCGGACACGTCGTTCATCGTCGGCGGGCAGGCGCTGTTCGCGCCGACGGTCATGGCGTGGGCGGCCTCCTGGTGGTCGGGCGCGGGTTTCCTGACGGCGACGGATTCGTTGCATTCTCCGGCGGTGGCAGGAACCGGTCCGATTCCGCCGATTCCGCTGCTGGGTGCCGTCCCGCAGACCGCTCCTGGCATGTGGGTGATCATCGCGCCGATCACCCTGGGTCTTGGCCTCGGCGTCGTCGCGGCGCGTTCGTTCCGTCGTGAGCACCTGCTGCACCAGACCGCGCAGGGCGTGTTGGCCTCGGTGATTATCGCGTCGGTGACGGCCCTGTGGATGTGGAGCGCGACGATGAGCCTGGGCTCGGTGCGCCTGTCGGTGATGGGGCCGCGCGTGGGGTGGGCGACGCTCGCCCTCGTGCTCGAGATCGCGCTGCCCACGCTGATCATCGCCCTGGCGGCCCACCCGACGACGCGCGCCCTCCTCGGTGAGGGAGCCGGCTGCGTGCGCGACGAGGGCGAGGCCCTGCGTCGCCGCGCCGCCGAGCGTGCGTCCCGCGTGGGGGCCACTGCCTCGACGATGGACGAGGCCTGGGCTGAGGCCTCCGATCCCGCTGAGGTGGGCGAGGTGGACGCAGGCGCCGACGAGGCCGGGGCTGAGGATCTCGAAGCGGGCACCGACGCGGGAGAAGCGGGCGAGCAAACCGCGGGCGAGACGCCCGAGGAGGCCGGCGAAACGGCCGCCGACGTGGCCGTGGATAGCGAAGCCGGCCGGGCCGAAGGTGACGAGGAAGACCCCGAGACGAAGGCGACGCGGCGCGAGGGCCTGAACTAGACTGGGAGACGCCGCGACTGGCGAGGGTGGATGACCACCGGGGAGCGGCCGCATTTCCCGCGAGGCGTCGCCCGCCTGGGCGCCTGGGTTTGGTCTCAACCTGGAGGAACTATGTCCGTCTCCCTGGACAACCTGGAACCCATTGACGTGCGCCCCATTAAGCGGGCCCTGATCTCTGTGTATGACAAGACGGGGCTGGAGGATCTCGCTCGCGCGCTTGGCGAGGCCGGCGTGGAGATTGTCTCCACCGGCTCCACGGCCGCCCGCATCGCGGCCGCTGGCGTGGCCGTCACCCCGGTTGACGACGTGACCGGCTTCCCCGAGGTGCTCGAGGGTCGCGTGAAGACCCTGCACCCCTTCATCCATTCCGGCATCCTGGCCGACCAGCGTAAGGCCGCGCACCGCGAGCAGATCGCGCAGCTGGGAATCCAGGCCTTTGACCTGGTCGTGTGCAACCTGTACCCGTTCCAGGACACGGTCGCGTCGGGCGCTTCCTTCGATGAGTGCGTCGAGCAGATCGACATCGGCGGCCCGTCCATGGTGCGCGCCGCTGCGAAGAATCACCCGTCGGTTGCCGTCGTGACCTCCCCGGAGCGTTACGCGGACGTGATCGAGGCCGTGGCGGGGGAGGGTTTCACCCTCGAGCAGCGCCGCGTGCTGGCCGCCGAGGCTTTCGCCCATACCGCGACCTACGACCTGGCGATTGCCGGTTGGCTGGCCGACGAGCTGGATCTTGAGGATGTGCGCGAGACCCTCGACGATGCCGCCGAGTCTCACCTGGACGCCTCCGACGCGGCGTTCCTGGAGTCGCTGGGCTACCAGACCGAGGAAGACTACGTGGTGGAGGTCCCCGAGGAGGAGGGGCAGGCCTCGGGTATGCCCGTGTTCGTGGCCGACGCGTTCGAGCGTGTGGAGTCGCTGCGCTACGGCGAGAATCCGCACCAGGGCGCGGCCGTGTACCGCGAGATCGATGAGTCCTTCGAGGACGAGGAGGTCGACGACGAGGCCTTGGCCCCGGGCATCGCGAACGCGCGCCAGCTGCACGGCAAGGCCATGAGCTACAACAACTACACGGACGGCGACGCCGCCCTGCGCGCCGCCTACGACCATGAGCGTCCCTGCGTCGCG
The DNA here is from genome assembly GCA_001838165.1 of Actinomyces sp. HMSC035G02. Taxonomy (GTDB): domain Bacteria; phylum Actinomycetota; class Actinomycetes; order Actinomycetales; family Actinomycetaceae; genus Pauljensenia. The sequence continues at coordinate 32,052 of KV835902.1, forward strand.
ATCATCAAGCACGCGAACCCCTGCGGTATCGCGGTGGCCGATGAGGTGGCCGAGGCGCACCGCCTCGCGCACGCCTGCGACCCCGTGTCGGCGTTTGGCGGCGTGATCGCCGTGAACCGCCCGGTGAGCGTGGAGCTGGCTCGCCAGATCGTCCCGATCTTCACCGAGGTCGTGCTGGCCCCCGATTACGAGGAGGGCGCGCTCGAGGTGTTGAGCACGAAGAAGAACCTGCGCGTCCTGCAGGTTGAGCCCCCGGCTCGCGGCTCGTACGAGTTCAAGCAGATCAGCGGCGGCCTGCTGGTTCAGGAGCGCGACGACATTGACGCGCCGGGCGATTCCCCGGAGAACTGGACGCTCGCGGCCGGCGCACCCGCCGACGAGGCGACGCTGGCGGACCTGGAGTTCGCGTGGCGCACGGTGCGTGCGGTTCGTTCGAATGCGATCCTGCTGGTCAAGGACGGCGCCTCGGTGGGCGTTGGCATGGGCCAGGTGAACCGCGTGGACTCCTGCAAGCTGGCGGTCGAGCGTGCGAACACGCTGGGCTCGCGCTCGACGGGTGACGCGGCGGCGTCCACCGTGGACAGTGCGGGCGGCGCTCGCGCGTCCGAGGTTGTGGCCGAGGCTCCGGAGCAGCGTTCCGTTGGCGCGGTCGCCGCGTCGGATGCGTTCTTCCCCTTCGCGGATGGACTGCAGGTGCTCATTGACGCGGGCGTGAAGGCTGTCGTCCAGCCCGGCGGCTCGGTGCGTGACCAGGAGTCGATCGACGCGGCGAACGCTGCGGGCATCACGATGTACCTGACGGGCACGCGCCACTTCGCGCACTGATCACACCCGCTCATGGGTTCCAGGGGGCGAGCGCCGGTGTGGCGCTCGCCCCCTGAGATCTGCGCCCGTGTGCTTGACAGGGAGTGGCGGGCAGCATATTGTTCAATTGTTGAATGAAAGGCTGTTAGCCCTGTTGAAAGGTGTCGTATGACCACCCTGACCGCTTCCCCCGTCGCCGCCGCGCGCGAAAACCGCGTCCTCGCCGACCGCCTCGGTGGCACGATCGCCCGTGAAATCGCCCTGGTGGCAGCCGGCACGATCGCCATGATCGTCCTCGCCCGCATCTCGATCCCGCTGCCCTTCACGCCCGTGCCCGTCTCGCTCGGCACGCTCGGTGCCCTCTCGGTCGGCACGACCCTCGGCGCGCGTCGAGGCCTCGCCTCCGTCGCTACGTACGCGATCCTCGGCGTCGCCGGCGTCCCGGTCTTCACCGGCACGAACGTCGGCTGGGCCTTCGCCTCCTTCGGCTACATCCTCGGCTACCTCCTCGTCGCTGCGATCGCCGGCCTGGCAGCCCAGCGTGGCGCCGACCGCCGCATCCTCACCATGGCGCCGACCGCCGTCGTGTCCCTGTTCTCCGTGTACATCCTGGGCCTGGCCTGGATGATCCCCTTCGCGCACATGACGATCGAGCAGGGTCTGATGAAGGGCTTCGTGCCCTTCATCATCGGCGACCTGCTGAAGGCCGCCGTTGCCACCGGCGCCTTCCCGGTGCTGCGCTCCATCTTCCGCTGAGCCGCGCGCTCCAGCGCAACGAGAGTCGGCCTCGTCCCCACCCGGGGGCGGGGCCGTCGCCGTATCCGGTGTGCGCAGTGGTGACATGCGTAATGGAGCGCGACGGGGTGGGGCGCGCGCGGGTACCATTGGCAGGGTGAACGCTTCTGACATGCATCCCGTCCTCGTCGTCGACTTCGGCGCGCAGTATGCCCAGCTGATCGCGCGCCGCGTGCGTGAGGCTAACGTCTACTCCGAGATCGTCCCCCACACCATGAGCGTGGCGGACATGCTCGCTAAGGAGCCCGTCGCCATCATCCTGTCCGGCGGCCCGTCCTCCGTGTACGAGGAGGGCGCGCCCTCCGTCGATCCCGCGATCTTCGAGGCCGGCGTGCCCGTCCTGGGTATCTGCTACGGCTTCCAGACCATGGCTCACGCCCTTGGCGGCACCGTCGGTCGCACGGGCACCCGCGAGTACGGACACACCGAGGCCACGGTTTCTGCGGGTTCTTGCCTGTTTGATGGCACCCCCGACGATCAGATCGTGTGGATGAGCCACGGCGACGCTGTCCAGGGCGCGCCCGAGGGCTTCACCGTCACCGCCTCCACCGCCGAGACCCCCGTCGCGGCCTTCGAGTCGCGCGAGCGTCGCCTCTACGGCCTGCAGTGGCACCCCGAGGTGGGCCACTCCCAGTTCGGCCAGGACGCCCTGAAGAACTTCCTCTACGAGGGTGCGGGCCTGGAACCCACGTGGACCGCCGGTTCCATCGTGGACGAGCAGGTCGAGAAGATTCGCGAGCAGGTCGGCGACGCGCAGGTCATCTGCGCCCTGTCCGGCGGCGTGGACTCCTCCGTGGCTGCGGCCCTCGTGCACAAGGCCGTCGGCGATCAGCTGACCTGCTTCTTCATCGATCACGGCCTGCTGCGCGCGGGCGAGCGCGAGCAGGTCGAGAACGACTACGCGCGCGGCATGGGCATCCGCGTCATCACCTGCGACGAGTCCGAGCGCTTCCTGTCCGCCCTGGCCGGCGTCACCGAGCCTGAGGCGAAGCGTAAGATCATCGGCCGTGAGTTCATCCGCTCCTTCGAGGCCGCCCAGAAGCAGGTCATCGAAGAGGTTGGCGCCGCCGGCGGCGAGGTGAAGTTCCTCGTCCAGGGTACCCTGTACCCCGACGTCGTCGAGTCCGGCGGCGGCGAGGGCACGGCCAACATCAAGAGCCACCACAACGTGGGTGGCCTGCCCGAGGACATGACCTTCGAGCTGGTCGAGCCCCTGCGCACCCTGTTCAAGGACGAGGTGCGTGCGGTCGGCCGCGAGCTGGGCCTGCCCGACTACCTGGTGAACCGCCAGCCCTTCCCGGGCCCCGGCCTGGGCATCCGCATCATTGGCGAGGTCACGCGCGAGCGCCTGGACATCCTGCGCGCAGCCGACCTGATCGCCCGCGAGGAGCTCACGGCGGCCGGCCTGGATCAGGAGATCTGGCAGTGCCCGGTGGTTCTGCTCGCCGACGTTCGTTCCGTGGGCGTCCAGGGTGATGGCCGTACCTACGGTCACCCGATCGTGCTGCGCCCCGTGTCCTCCGAGGACGCGATGACGGCCGACTGGACGCGCCTGCCCTACGACGTCCTGGCCCGCATCTCGACCCGCATCACCAACTCGGTGCCCGAGGTCAACCGCGTCGTCCTCGACGTGACCTCCAAGCCCCCGGCCACCATCGAGTGGGAATGACGCTCGAAACGGCGAAAACCCGCATGAATACAGGCTTTTTTGCCCGTCCATACTGCTCTTGATACTGGATTGATACTATTTGTGTCCGCCCGGTATTCTCAAGAGAAAAATCCCAAAAGGACAAGCAAAACCGCCCTGCTGAACGACAAATTCAGCAGGGCGGTTTTTTTGCTTGTCTTATTTATTTTTCCGCCAAGGGATATAATATTCGCTTTCCAGGCCATCGTCGCAGGTATGGGGCCAGTTGAGTTTCCATTCAAAATACTCTTCCCTGGTGATCTCCCCGGCGTGTAACTCCTGCTGACGAAAAAGCCATTCCCGCATGAACTCGTCCACAAGGCCATACTGGAAGTACATACCCACGGGAGGGTGTGCGGGCCAGTCATCGCTATCATTGTACCGTACAGCGGTATCATCAGCGGCCCCTGCTCTGCCCGGATTGCGGACAAGTTGGAACAGGCGGATAGCGCCAGGGCTGTCCTCGTCCAGCCAGAAGAATGTCCGCATGAAGTCCTCGGCAGAGCCGGGGGCGATGGTGTAGAAGTTCTGGCGGTCTACCCGCAGCGCCTCGGCCATCTTGTCCAGCAGTTCCCGTTTCGGAACACGGTAATTCGTCTCATACTGGGCGATCCGGTTGTCCGCTCCCTTTTCCTCAAAGCCGATAGCAAGCCCCAATTCCTTTTGTGTCATGCCTCGAAAGGTGCGGATTTTCTTTATCTTGTCTCCGACTGTCATAATATCCCACCGCCTTTGCCAATAGTATAGCGCAAAAAAGCGAAAGATGCAAGATAATCTTTAACAAAAATGCGAAATAAATTCTTGACATTAACACTTATGTTAATGTATAATGAAGATGGTGACATTAACATATTTGCGAAACTAAAATAAGGAGGTGCTGACCATGGAAAAGGAGCTGTTTGTGAGAGCAGAGGAGGTCGCCAGGGAGCTGGGCATTTCCAAGCCCTACGCCTACAAGCTGGTGCGGGAGATGAACGAGGAGCTGAAGAAAAAAGGCTTTCTCACCATTCCCGGACGGGTAAGCAGGCGCTACTTCGAGGAAAAATTCTATGGGCTGCGGGACAGACAATAAGGAGGGAACCACAATGCCGGCATACAAAGACAAGGCAAAGGGCACATGGTATGCGTCCTTTTACTACGAGGACTGGACGGGCAAGAAAGTAAAGAAAATGAAACGGGGCTTTCCCACCAAGCGGGAGGCTCTGGAGTGGGAGCGGACATTCCTGCAACAACAGACCGCCGACCTGGAAATGACCTTTGAAAACTTCGTGGCTGTCTATGTGGCGGACATGAAAGGCCGTATCAAGGAAAACACCTGGGGGACGAAAGAGCATATCCTCTACAAGAAGTTGGTGCCGTACTTCGGCAAGCGGAAGATGTGCGACATTCACTCCAAGGAGGTCATCGCCTGGCAGAATGAAATGCTGGGTTACCGGGACAAGAACGGCAAGCCCTACTCTCCGGTGTACTTAAAAACGCTGCACAATCAGTTGAGCGCCGTGTTCAACCATGCGGTACGGCACTACAATCTAAAGGTCAATCCCGCTGTCCAGGCGGGCAATATGGGAAAGCCAAAGGGACGGGAAATGCTGTTCTGGACAAAGGCGGAGTATCTGAAATTCGCCGAGGCCATGATGGACAAGCCCCTTTCCTATTACGCCTTTGAAATGCTCTACTGGTGCGGCGTCCGGGAGGGGGAGCTGCTGGCCCTCACTCCTGGCGACTTCGACTTTGAGAAACAGACCGTCACCATCTCCAAGTCCTACCAGCGGATTAAGGGCAAGGATGTGATTACCGACCCCAAGACCCCTAAGAGCAACCGGGTCATTCAAATGCCCGCTTTCCTCTGTGAAGAAATGCGAGACTATATCAAGAGCCTGTATGGGGTGAAGCCCACCGACCGCATTTTCACGGTGACAAAATCCTACCTCCACCGGGAGATGGACAGGGGTGCGAAAGAGGCCGGGGTAAAGCGGATCAGAATACACGACCTGAGGCACTCCCACATTTCGCTGCTCATTGACATGGGCTTTACGGCCCTGGCAATCGCTGACCGGGTGGGACATGAAAGCATTGATATTACCTACCGCTACGCCCACCTGTTCCCCACCCGGCAGGCGGAGATGGCGGACAAACTGGACATGGAGCGAAAGGGGGCCTAAATCATGTCAGTGAAAAATCTTGACCGACACAACCGCTGGAGAAACAAAACTGTGGCTTTCCGGGTGTCCCCGGATGAGGACAGGGAAATTGAAACCGCTGTGCGGCTCTCCGGCCTTACCAAACAGGACTACATCACCCGACGGCTGCTGTGCCGGGATGTGGTGGTACAGGGCAACCCCAGGGTGTATAAGGCCCTGCGGAACGAGCTGGCCGCCGTTCTGGAAGAACTGGAGCGTATCGAGGCCGGGAATGGCGTGGATGGGGAGTTGCTGGACACCATCCGGCTGATCGCCGCCATCATGGACGGCATGAGGGAGGATTGATAGATGGATAGATTGCAAGAGAAAACGACTGCCCCATATCCGCCTGTTGGCGCAGACGGGGGACAGTCGCTCTCACAAAAACCTAACCAAAGTATAGCAGAGGGCGTGACAGAACACAAGCCCCCGGAAAGAGATTTGGAGGAAATCCTGCGGCAGATAAGCCGGGTCAATGACCCGGCCTATCTGCCTACCGTGTCTATGAATGACCTCTACGAACAGGTGTACCCCGGCAGACCTCCTGTGGTAGACGGTCTGCTCTATGCGGGGACATATCTCTTTGTGGGCGTTCCCAAGGTGGGCAAGTCCTTTCTCATGGCCCAGCTTGCCTATCATGTGAGTATGGGCCTTTCCCTGTGGGGGTATGAGGTGCGCCAGGGGACAGTCCTCTATCTGGCCCTGGAGGACAACCACCGTCGCTTACAGGAGCGGTTGTACCGGATGTTTGGAGTAGAGAGTACCGGAAACCTGTTCTTTGCCATCGGAGCTAAGCAGCTCGGCGGTGGCCTGGAGGAGCAGCTAAAGGGCTTTGTCCGGGAACACACGGACACCCGGCTTATTATCATCGACACCCTGCAAAAAATCCGGGAGGCCGGGGCAGAGAAGTACAGCTATGCCAACGACTATGAGGTAATCACCAAACTGAAACGGTTTGCCGATATAAGCGGGGTTTGCCTCCTGGTTGTACATCACACCCGCAAGCAGCAGGCCGATGATAAGTTTGATATGATCTCCGGCACCAACGGCTTATTGGGTGCGGCAGACGGGGCCTTTCTGCTCCAAAAGGAGCGGCGGGCAGACAACGCCGCCACCCTGGACATTTCTGGGCGGGATCAGCAAGACCAGCGCCTCTACCTCAAGCGGGACGAGGAACGGCTTGTGTGGGAGCTGGAGCGGCGGGAAACGGAGCTGCGGCAGGAGCCGCCTGACCCGGTGTTGGAGGCTGTTGCCGCCCTGGTAACGGCGGAACGGCCAGAGTGGAGAGGGACGGCCACGGAACTTGTCGCCGCCCTGGGGCTGGATATGAAACCCAATGCCCTGGCTATGCGGCTGAATGTCCGGGCGTGGCGGCTGTCCTATGAGTACCACATCCACTATGAAAGCGCCCGAACCCATGCCGGGCGGAGTATCAAGCTCACGTTGGAGGAACCCCAGGCGTGACGACCGTGACAGCTGTGACAGCTTTTCGGAGTGCGGAGGCGGTGTGTAAAACATCGTCACGGTCGTCACGGCTGTCACGGGGAGCGGGGGCGAAAGTCAAGGGGGGCATACCTGCGGGTGGAGATTGCCGCAAGTCAATACAACCCGTACCCCTTGACTTTCGGCCCACGGAAAACACTTGCCGGGCGGTGGAAAGGCCCCTGGCCTTTCCACCCTGCCCAACGGCGAGTGACAAAGTTTAGGCGGGGTGCAGGGTGCCCTTTTCAAAGGGCGGCCCTGCTGGGGGAGGCAACCGCAGTTGCCGGGGGCAAAGCCCCCACACCACCCCGTAGGGCGCAAATGCGCTTTTGATGGCCGTCAGGCTGTCAAAAGTGCTTTTGCGTTACTTTCGCAGAAAGTAACAAAGGCTCGCCGCTTGCGCGGCGGAAAAGGGAGGAGGGATTGATTTGAAAAGGACAATCAGCGCCATGGTGGGCCAAGGATCGGTGAACCATAACAGTAGAAAATTCCACGCCAAGAACACTGACCCGGAACGCTCCCACTTGAATATAACCTACTGCCAGGAGAATATCAAGGCGGTGTACCATGAACTCTTTGACGAGGCTCTGGAACGGTACAACGCTAAACAAACCAGGGCCGACAGAAGGATAGAGGATTACTATGAGAAGATCCGCTCCGGCAAGCAGGAAAAGCCGTTCCATGAAATCATCCTGCAAGTGGGCAATCGAGATGATATGAGCGCCGACAGCGAGGAGGGACAGCTTGCGGCAGCGGTTTTGGACGAGTACATGAAGGGCTTTCAAGAGCGCAACCCCCAACTCCGGGTGTTCTCTGCCCACCTCCACATGGACGAGGCTACGCCCCATCTGCACATTGACTTTGTACCATTCACCACCGGGAGCAAGCGAGGGCTGGACACGAGGGTATCTTTGAAACAGGCGTTAGCGGCCCAGGGTTTCCAGGGCGGCACCAGAGGGGACACAGAGTGGAGCCAGTGGGTGCGCTCGGAAAAGGAGCAGCTTTCCCTGGTCATGGAGCGCCACGGGATTGAGTGGGAGGACAAAGGCACCCACGACAAGCACTTGTCTGTGCTGGACTACAAGAAAGAGCAGCGGGCAAAGGAGATCGCCGTTCTGGAGACGGTCAAGGCGGAGAAAGAAAACCAGGTGGAGAGCCAGGAACGGCGGCTCAAAGAACTTGCCCCGGCGGTGAAAAATATGGAGCGGTTGGCAGCGGATTTCTCCGCCAATCCGGAGGAGATTTTGCCGGAGCCGGGAACGCTGGAAACAGGCCGGGCCTACCGAGAGAAAAAGGCAAAGCCCCTGCTGGCCCAAATCGTCAAGGTGCTGCGCTCCCTGTATCTGGCCTATGTGGAGCTGCGGGGGAAATTTGAGCGTCTGCAAGGGGACTATGGCCGGGTGAGGGAGAGCAACATCCGCCTGTCTGATCGATTGCAGGAGGTCAAGTTGGAAAACAAGGCCATGCGGCAAGTCTCCGCTGACTATGAGCGGGTCAAAAGGGCCTTTGGCCCAGAACAAGTGGACAGAATATTAGAGGCAGCTTACCAGCAGGAACATGCCGAAAAGGAACGGAAACGGGCCGCAAAGTCAAAAATTCGGATAGACGCACGATAATCACCAAAACCGGAGGGTATTCCAGTGAATACCCTCCGATTTTATTTGTGGAATCGGTAAAATGATTTCTTGTTTTTTAGAGCGTACTATGAGGTCAAGTCCTGTGGAGTGGTGTAATCGTTTT
>KV835903.1:0-28512 GCA_001838165.1 Actinomyces sp. HMSC035G02
CCCACGGTTACACCACTATGCGGGACGCTACTCAAGGCCAAACCGCGGTGCCGACATGCGCGACAGAATTAGCCCAGTACAGCGCTTCCTTGGGCTTGTCCGCGACAAAACTCGCCCAGCACACCACAAATCGTCTCTTTCGGGCCATTTTGAGCGCGCTGGGTGAACTATTTCGCGCACGCACCCACATCGGGCCGCGCAGGGCGAACTATTTCGCCCACAGGACATAGCCACGTGGCGACATTGAAACCGACAACACCACTGCGACCACTGATGCAGGACACCGTGAAACCGCCATCACCACTGCTCGCCCCTCAACAGCAACCGTTGAAACCGGTGACACCTCTGCAACCGAAAAACACACCGAAAACACCCATTTCTCACCCGCAAAGGCGATGGCGGTTTCAGTTGAGGCTCGGCCTGCGCGAGCAAAGGCGATGGCGGTTTCAACTTGCCCACCTCACCGGCCCGCAAAGGCGACAAGGGTTCCAACCCGACGCAAGTAGCCACGAGCAAAGGCGTCACCGGTTTCAGACAACCACGCCGCGCGCAGCTACAAACCCGCTACCCAGAAAACTCGCATGCAATTCGATTAAGTGAAGTTTCAATAAAGCCTAAAAACGTTGCAATTCCAACGATCTTATTTCAAGATTCGAAAGGGTCGTGGGGGAATTGCATGCGAAGTTGGGTGTCGGCTCAGGAATGTGGGAAGTGACCACTGGATGCGAGTCCTGCGGGATGGAGGGGGCCAGGCTGCGGTACCCGTGGGCGGCGGCGGGGCCTGGCTGGGCTTCAGGGCAACGCGCCCAGCCACACGTCAGTACATCAGTTTGTTTTCCAAGCATCGATGATGGTTCCCGAGTGGGGGTACAGGACGATCCCGATCTCCGCGCCCTCTGAACGGCACGCCTCTATCACCGTCGCGTAGGGCTGTTCACCCGCCGCCACCCTGTCATCCATCCAGCTCTTGCGTTCCCTGTACTCCCACGACGAGCCGTCCGAGCTGACCAACTCGAACACGTACTGTGCCCTGGCGTGACCTCCGCCGGAGTGCGTGATGCTGTTGTCCACCTCGAAATCACGGCACGTGACGGCCTCGTGGCGCACGGTCCCCGAACGCCAATCCTGGACGTAGGGGGTCAGGAAATACTGCGAGGCGTACCCAAACGCCCACAGGATCGACGCGGACATCCCAAGGCCGAGAAGCGGAGCGATGAGCGACAGGACTCCTTCGCGCCTGCCCGACGACGACGGAACGACGCACCTCCAGGCCACCCGCGCGAGCCACCGCAACGACGCCCAGACAACCGGGAACCAGAACACGAGAACCAGGAGCGGCACCCCAAGGCCGGCAAGGCCCGCGTACAGCCTCCATATCGTCCACGGGTCGTCCCCCACCAGGACACACACCACGATGTACGCCTGGATGACCCAGATACCGATGATCACCCACCTCAAGCGCCTCTGCGCGGGCGTCAGATTCTTCGAGGTGAAGAGCTTATTCATCACATTACCGGGGGCCGTCTGCGCAGCGGTATCCGAAGTCGTTGCCATGCGGCCACAATAGCCCAGTCCTCACCCCTGTCCCCCAGGCAGTATCAATCAGCGGGAGCGGCCCGCCCCCGAACAACGTGACTCAACCAGACGGGCCGGGAGCGAGCACCGGCGCGACCCCCGCGCTCGCGCCGCGTCTCCTAACTGTGTCGCCACGCGTCGACGATGATGCCCGTGCGGTCGTAGAGAGAAATCCCGATCTGGGTGCCGGGGGTCTGGCAGGCCTCAACGATCGTGTTGTAGAGGGGCGTGCCCTTCTCGGCGTGGCGTTCGAGCTCGTATTGGCGCAGGTCGTAGGCGCGCACGACCCCACCTTCTTCAGTCAGCTCGATGTGCACGAAGGGCCCGTCGTCGCGCTCCTCGGGATTCATGGCGGTGCACGTGACGCCCTCGCGGGTGACGGGTCCATCGTGCCAGTCGAGGGCAGCCTGACCACACATGCCCCACGCGACCAGACCAACCAGTCCAAGCACCACGAGCGAGGCCACGACCCCCAGGAACATGGTGCCAGGGTGAGCTTCCGGAGCGTGCTTGCCGCTGGGCATCGGCTTGATCCTGCGAACCAGGTCGATGACAAAACGCCCAAGCACGGCCCGGACGATGGGGAGGAACGCGAGGACTGCTATGGCCGCAATGATCACTCGCGCCTGACTCAACTGGAATGCCCACCGCGTCCAGTTATCCCTACTGAGGAAATCAATGAACCCCCACGCCGGAGAGACCACGAGGAACCAGAGGAACAGGGTGTACCCGTACGCGGGCCACGGCTTGACGACCTGCGGGACCGTGGAGGTAGCACCGATCTGGTGGGCGTCAGTGTCGGCGGTGGGGGCATCCATGTCGTTCATGCTAGCCACATGACTCCACAAGCGCACTCGCGGGTTCCCCATCGGGGCAGGTCGGCACACCAGGAACGAGGCCGGGGAAGGTCAGCAGACCAACGCACACCACGCACCAAGGCCACACACAAAGGCCGGGGGCCGCGCAGACACACAGTCTGCGCGGCCCCCGGACCTTCAAGCAACGATGCGGCTCAGAGCCTCACGGCGTAGGGCATGATCGAGCCCCAGCTGTACACGCCGGTGATGCGCACGGGCACGCCGAAGGTGGGAGCCTCGATCATCTGGCCGCCGCCCAGGTAGATGGCGACGTGGTAGATGCCGGACTGGGTGCCGTTGGAGGACCAGAAGATCAGGTCGCCGGCCTCCATGGAGCCGATCGGCACGTGCGTGCCGTAGCTGTACTGGGCGCGCGAGAGGTGCGGCAGGTCGACGCCAGCGCTGCCCCACGCGAGCATGGTCAGGCCGGAGCAGTCCACGCCGCCGTAGGATTCGCCGCCCCACACGTAGGGCACGCCCAGGTAGCTCTGCGCGGTTGCGATGGCGGTGGAGGCACCGCCGCCACCCGAGTAGGAGGGCGCCGAGTACGAGGGCTCCTCGTAGGAGTAGGAGGGCGCGGAGTACGAGTAGTCGTCATCATCCTCATCGTCGGAGGACGACGAGGAGGACGAGGCCTGGGCCGCGGCGGCAGCGTCGGCTGCGGCCTGGCGTTCGGCGGCGGCTGCGGCGTCGGCTTGACGCTGGGCTTCGGCGGCTGCGGCGGCCTGCTCGGCGGCGATGCGCGCGGCTTCCTGGCGTTCGGCCTCGAGGGCGGCTTCGCGCTGGTTGATGAGGTCGACGGTCGTGTTCTGCTTGGTCGCGAGCTCCTGCACGTAGGCGCTGCGCTGGGCGGCGACGATCGCGGCCTCGTTCTGGGCGGCGGCAGCGGCCTGGTTGGCGGCGTCGGTGCGAGCCTGGACCTCGTTGGTGGCAGCCTGCTGGCTCGCGAGCGCGGTATTCGCCGCGTCGCGGGTCACCTTGGCGACCTGCTCGAGGGCGGCAACGTTCTGCATCTTCGCCTCGGCGGAGGAGGAGAAGGAGTTGATGCCGGCCTGCTTGGTTTCGACGCTGCGCAGGCCGTCGGAGTCGAGGTAGGGGGCGAGCGAATCGAGCGTGCCGCCACCGTTGCGATAGGCGGCCTGGGCGACGGAGGCGATCTGCTGCTTGCCTTCCTGGAAGGCGGCTTCGGCGGCGTCCGCGTCAGCCGACGCCTGGTTGGCTGTTGCGGTCGCCTCGTTCAGCGCGATGGTGGCTTCGTTGAGGTCTTCACCGGCAATCTGCGCGTTCTGCATCGCGGTTGCGGCGCTGGCGTTCACCTCGGCGAGCTTGACCTCGATCTGGGCGACGCTCATCTTCGCAGCCTCTTCGGCAGCCTGGGCGGCAGCGATCTCTTCCTCAGAGGGGGCGGCTTGCGCCATCTGGGGTAGCACGAGGAGGGCGCAGGCGGCGATAGCCGTCAGGCCCATGCGAATGGTTCCGCGTCGTCTCATCGTTGTCTCATCTCGTCCGATTAGGTGCGCCGGAGCGCGCGTACTGGGAAAGAGCCTATCCACTTTCGTCACGCTTGGCAACAAACACACCACAAAACCCACCTTTCACACATGCAACAATCGCAACATTTACAACACCAGCACCATGATTACCGCGCAAATACCTGCGCTTTCATCACATTTTCAACCACCACTGCGAGCCTGCTCACACATCCGACGCCACACCCCCACCTGTCACAAAAGTCCAGCATCCGGAACCATCGCGCCCCGGCCTCGTCGATAACAAACAATGAGAGGCATGAACCGTCGAATGTGCCGCTGACTGCGCGTCAGCACAAGCGACTGCCGCGCAGTCCCCCGACAGCGGGACGCGCCTCGACGCATGTTCACTTCACCGCATCTGCGGCCCGCCGGAGGGGAATCAGAGACGAACCACCCCTCACCTAAGGAGCCGCACAATGACCGCCAACGACTGGTCCTTCGAAACCAAGCAGATTCACGCCGGATACAACCTCGACCCCGCCACTGGCGCAACCGCCCTTCCCATCTACCAGACCTCCTCCTACGCCTTTGAAGACACCGCGCAGGCCGCGAGCCGCTTCGCCCTGCAGGAGCTCGGCCCCATCTACACGCGCCTCACCAACCCGACGACCGACGGCGTCGCAGCGCGCATCGCGGCCCTCGAGGGAGGCGTCGGCGGCCTCCTCGTCTCCTCCGGCCAGTCCGCGACCGCCCTGTCGATCCTCGCCCTGGCCGTCGCCGGCAACAACGTGGTCGCCTCCCCCTCCCTGTACGGCGGCAGCGTCACCCTGCTGAAGAACACGCTCGGACGCCTGGGAATCGAGGCCCGCTTCGTCGCGGACCCCCTCGACCCCGAGGCGTGGCGCGCGCTCGCCGATGACAAGACGGTCGCCTTCTACGGCGAGACCATCCCCAACCCGCAGGGCGACATCCTCGACATCGAGCCGATCGCCGCCGTCGCCCACGAGGTCGGCGTGCCGCTCATCGTCGACAACACGGTCGCCACCCCTTACCTGGTCCGCCCGATCGAGTGGGGTGCCGACATCGTCGTCCACTCGGCCACGAAGTACCTGGGCGGGCACGGCACCTCGATCGCGGGCGTGATCGTCGACTCGGGCAACTTCGACTTCGCCTCCCAGCCCGAGCGCTTCCCCCTCTACAACACCCCCGACGAGTCCTACCACGGCCTCGTCTACGCCCGTGACCTGGGCGTGGGCGGCGCGCTGGGCGCTAACCTGGCGTTCCTGCTGCGCATCCAGACGCTCATCAACCGCGACCTGGGCGCCGTCACCTCCCCCTTCAACGCGTTCCTCATTTCGCAGGGCATTGAGACCCTGTCCCTGCGCATCGAGCGCCACGTCTCCAACGCGCTGGCGGTCGCCCGCTTCCTCGAGGCACACCCGGACGTCGAGTCCGTCAACTACGCGGGCCTGGAGTCCTCCCCCTACTACGAGCTGGGCAAGAAGTACGCGCCGCTGGGCACGGGCGGTCTGCTCTCCTTCGTCATCAAGGGCGGGTACGAGGCCGGCCGGGCCTTCGCGGACGGCGTGCAGCTCCTGCCGGTGGTCGCCAACATCGGAGACGCGAAGTCCCTCGTCATCCACCCGGCCTCGACGACGCACTCGCAGCTGACCGAGGAGGAGCTGGCCAAGGCCGGCGTCGCGCCCGGCACCGTGCGCCTGTCGATCGGCCTGGAGAACATCAAGGACATCCTCGCCGACCTGCAGCTCGGCTTCGACGCGGCCCGCGCGGCCACGGCCTAACAGACCCGTCGGCGGCCTCGGGGACAAATACACACACTCCTGAGACTCCGAGGCCGCCGCTGCCCCTCCTCCGCCTCCCGCGAGAGCGAACTGCCCCCAGCGAAAGAAGGACATCATGAGCCGTCACAACCTGCCCCCCGCACCCACCTCCGGCGCGTGGCGCGAGGGAGACCCGGTCGCCTTCCGCAAGTTCGCGAACCTGGGCGCTCAGCGCCTGGAAAACGGCGAGATCCTGCCCAGCGTGACGCTCGCCTACGAGACGTGGGGCGAGCTGGACGAGGCCGCCTCCAACGCGGTCCTCATCCTGCACGCGCTGACCGGCGACGCGCACGTGTGCGGCGAGGCGGCACCCGGCCAGCCGACCCCCGGCTGGTGGGAGCAGATCGTGGGCCCGGGGCGCATCATCGACACGGACCGCTACTACGTGGTGGCCGCGAACGTGCTGGGCGGTTGTCAGGGTTCCACGGGCCCGGCATCCCTCGCTCCCGACGGGGCACCGTGGGGCTCGCGCTTCCCCGTGATCTCCACGCGCGACCAGGTCTACGCCGAGTCCCGCCTGGCCGACCTGCTCGGCATTGATGAGTGGAGCATCGTCGTGGGCGCATCGCTGGGCGGCCAGCGGGCGATCGAGTGGGCGGTCACCTACCCGGAGCGCGTGCGCCGACTCGTGGTTGTGGCATCGGGCGCGCAGACAACCGCCGACCAGGCGGCGTGGACCCACACGCAGATCCGGGCGATCCAGCTGGATCCGGCGTGGCGCGGCGGCGACTACTACGCGGGCCCCGGCCCCAACGCTGGCTTGGCACTCGCCCGCCAGATCGCACACACGACCTACCGCTCCCCCTCGGAGCTGGACGAGCGCTTCGGCCGCATCCCGCAGAACGACGAGGATCCCCTGCACGGCGGGCGCCTGGCGGTGGAGTCCTACCTGGACTACCACGGCGAGAAGATCGTGCGCCGCTTCGACGCGGGCTCCTACGTGACGCTGTGCCGCACGATGCTCTCCCACGACGTGGGCCGCGACCGCGGTGGCATCGTCGAGGCGCTCAAGGCGGTCACCGCGCGCACTCTCGTCGTCGCGGTCGACTCCGATCGCCTGTTCTTCCCCGAGCAGGTGTGGCAGATGGCGGCCGGCATCTCGGGCGCGTTCTACCGCGAGATCCACTCCGATCACGGCCACGACGGCTTCCTCATCGAGCACGACCAGCTGACGGCTCTCCTCGACGAGTTCCTCAACGAGCGCATCCCCTCGCGCGCGTCCTCCTTCGCCTGATCGGCACCTTTTCTCCGCGAGGCCGCCCCTGTTTCTTCTCCTCATCAACGAGGCCGGGGCGGCCTCGCGCGTTATGCTGACCCCATGAGCGTTACCAGCAATCCCACGCCCGGCGACGAGCTGATCCCGGACACGAGCGGCCTGCCCGACCTGTCGGGGGCGGGGGCCGAGGCCTCGTCGCCCGAGGGAGCCCCCGAGCGTGACGTCATGGCCCCGTGGGGCGAGGACGGCCCTCCCGGACTTCAGTGGCGCACCGACATCCTGGGCGATGGGTACGAGTCGCGCACGATCGAGCTGCTCGACGACGCGGAGGGTCCCTGCGTCGCCACCCTCGTGCGCGCGACCCCGCCCGCAAGCGCCCGCATGACGGTCCTGTACCTGCACGGGCGCAACGACTACTTCTTCCAGACGGAGATGGCGGATCGGCTGCGCGAGGCGGGGGCGGCGTTCTACGCGCTCGATATGCGCAAGTACGGGCGTTCCCTGCGCCCCCACCAGACGATTGGATACGCCGACGACCTGTCCGTTTACGACGAGGAGATCGGCGAGGCCATCGAGATCATCCGCGAGGAGCGTGACGACGAGCCGATCGTCCTCATGGGCCACTCGACGGGCGGCCTGATCGCGACCCTGTGGGCGCACCGCCACCCGGGCGTCCTGGACGGCCTGATCCTGAACTCGGGCTGGCTGGAGATGCAGTCGATGGCCGCCTGGCGCGGGGCGATGGCCCCCGTCATCGGCCGGATCGCGTCGCGTAACCCGATGTGGGAGGTGCCCTCGGGCGGGACCGGCCACTACGGCCGATCGCTCGCGGGGCGTGCCTCCTCGGAGCTGCCGATCCCCGAGGGCCTGTCGGCGGAGGACCCGTCGGTCGCGGGCTGGCCGATCATCCAGGAGTGGAAGCGCCCCGAGTCCTACCCTGTCCCGGCCTCGTGGCTGGAGGCAATTATGGCCGGGCACGAAACGATCGAGAAGCGCGTCCACCTGGAGTGCCCGGTCCTGTCGATGATGTCCACATCGGCCTATTTCGAGGAAGAGTGGTGCGAGCGCGTCTTCACCTCCGACACCGTCCTGGACCCCACGGTCATCGCCCAGCGGAGCCTGGGCCTGTCGGACCTGGTGACGATCGCTCGTTTCCCCGGCAAGCATGATCTGCTCCTGTCGGATGCTCCCGTGCGCGAGGCCGTGTACGCGACGATGCGCGGCTGGCTGGACGCTTTCGTGCGCTGAGCGTCGGGTAGCGAGGAGGCCCGGGATAACGTGATCCCGGGCCTCTCTTCGCGTGTGCGCCGTTGCGGCGGCATTGTCAGTGCTTGGCGGAGTGAGTTCCGCGCGGAGCCTGCGCGTACTCGCGCACGATCTCGCGGTTGATCTCGTCGAGGGCTTCCGCCAGGGTCGGGCCCAGGCGGTCGCCGATGCGCACCTGGCCCCACGCGTCGATGTGGCCGAGGCCGCGCGCGGTAAGCAGGGTGTCGAGCGACGGGTAGGTAAGGCCCGCGCCCGAGATGGCGCCGTTCGCGGCGAGCACCAGGTCGGTGGGCAGGCCCAGCTCGCTGCGGGCCACGAGGGGCGTGTCCTGACCAAGGATCTCCGCGAGGGTGCGCAGTCCGGCCTCGTTGCGGCCGAGGACCGGCAGGCCCTCCGCGCGTGCCTGGGCGACCTCGGGGGATTCTTCGGCGCGATCCACGAACGAGGCGGTGGCCGCGTCGGTCGCGCCACCGTCGTTGAGCTCGGCGGATTCCTCGCGAGCGCGGCGCGTGGCGCGGCGGCTCATGTGGGCGGGGCGCTCCCAGCGGGGCTTCTCTTCCTCGGCGGCCGGCCGTTCCTCGATCTGCTGCTCGTCGGTGTGCTGTTCATCAGCGGGCTCGGCGGTTTCCTCGGGGCGAGGCTCGTCGGCGGAAGCATCGGCGTCATCGTGAGCGTCAACGTCGGACTCATCGGCCGCGTCGTCGGCGGGCGCATCCGCGGCCTCACGCTCCTGCGCCTCAGCGCCTTCCTGAGCGGTGTTGTCTTCGTGATCGAGGAGCTCGTCGGCCAGCTCGGCCTCAGAATCCTCAGAGTCGTCGCCGTCTGCGGAATCGTCGGCCATCTCTTCTGCCGCGTCCTGTTCATCGCCCGGCTGGGGCTCATCCTGCGAGGCATCCACGGCCTCGTCGGGCTCCGCGTGATTGTCGGCGGCGCTCAGCTCGTCGGCCAGCTCGGCGCTCTCGTCGGCCTCCGCGACGACCTCGGCGTCCTCACCACCGGCGTCCTCTTCAGCGGCGGGCTTGAAGGGGGCCGGGGGCTCCTCGTCCATCGGGTAGGTGAAGACCTCGCGCAGGTGCGGGGCAACCTTCGGCGTGGGGCGCGTCGTGGGGGTCTCGGAGTCCTCGTCGTTCGAGGCCTCGACGCTCTCCTCGGGAGGCGCGGGGATCGCGGACTCTGCGGGCGCGCGATCGTCGAGCGGAGCCGCCTGCTCGGTCGCGGCGGCCAGCTCGGGCGCTGCCGCGGCGGAGGCGAGGAGCTGCGGGGCGTGGCCGTAGAGGCGCGGGCCGACCGCGTTCACATCGAGGAAGAGGCGCCCGTTGGACATCTGGCGCAGGTTCATGAGGTGCACCTCGACGCCGGAGGTCGCCAGCACGGACAGGGCGGGGCGCACGGAGGGGTCGATGTCGCCCGCGACCATGATCAGGCGGGGGCCCGGGCCGACGGCAGGGGGCATCGAGTCGCGGAACTGCGCCCAACCGGTACGGAAGCCCTCGGGGCCGGACGGATACTCTGCGGCGAGATCCGACCAGGAGATCGAGGCGACCTCGGCCAGTCGAGACAGGGAGGTAATGAGGGTCTCGGAGTCGAGTTCTTTGAGGATTTCGACGGAGACGATCTGGCCGCTCACGTCGAGGGCTGTCAGGCGGGGCGTCTCCTCGTCATCCTGGCCGGTCATGTCGCGCCAGGTCACGGGGAAAAGGGGACGCGAGACGATCTGCAGGACCTGCTGGCAGATAGCGTCAACGAGGTCGGGTCCCAGGTCTTGGGCGACCGGGTATCCGAATTGAGCGGGTACGAGGTGACCATCCTCGAACTCAAACAGGGCCATCGCTCTTTCCTTCACGTGTATGGGGCGCTCGTGGCCATTGTTTCATACGTTCCAAAAGAAACACGGATGACACAGGCACATTGCGATAGATACCACGTAAGTATCGATTGGGATTACACGCGTCGACGAGCCATCTCGCCCGAAAAATCCCCCGAGCTTAAGCCTTTTCAAGCCGGTAGAATAGTGAGCCAGCACAACTCAATGCCAGCACGACGAACAGGACGACGATGCCCGACCTCAGCATTATCCAGGGCGACCTCGAGAACTTTTCCGCTAAACTGCGCGACCTCTCCACCAAGGTTGGCGGCTACATCGCCAGCCCCTCCGACCTGTGCAAGGTTGCCTCGGCCATGACTGGCGGCTCCTCCTACAAGCAGGCGCAGTACGCGGGCGAACACATGGAGGACGAGCTGACGGCACTGAGGACCTCGTTCGTGACCCTGGCCGACAACGTGGAGGCCGCGGCCAACCAGTTCAAGGCGACCGAGGACATCAACCAGCAGGCGATCCAGCAGGTCAGGGCGAGCATCCCCGAACCCTGCCCGCCCGTAGGCCCGAAGGGAGAATGAGACATGGCGATCACCTGGGCAAATATTCTCGAGTGGCAGACCGGTCCGCTCGACGAGATCGCACAGACATTGTTCGAGGCGAGCCAGGGCCTGCGCGAGGCCTACGAAATGGGACAGGACGACCTGAATGCCATCCAGTCCGAGGGCGAGGCTGTCACGGCGATGCGCGCGACCACCATCTCCAACCTCGCCTCGCTCGAGCGCGCCCTCACCAACGTTAACGGCGCCCTCATGGCCGTCGAGGGGGCACGCGACGGCGTCGGACACATCCTTGCCCAGGTTAACGACGTAGTAGCCGACGCCACCACGATGCAGTGCGAGATTAAAGCCGACGGCTCCGTCCACCCGATGGCGTCTGCACCAAAAACCGATTTGGTACTCATTGACGCATCAGCACTGGCGATAAGAGTGAAGAAAATCGTCGAATACGCCGATCAAGTCGACACGGATCTCTACCACGCCCTTGCCGACATCAACAACGACCGTTACACGGACGGAGACGGGGCAAACAACGAGGTCGCCGGCGTTCCCGACCTCCCCCAGCCGAACTGGTCTCCCTCCCAGAACGCGGCCTGGTGGAAGTCGCTGACATACGAGCAGCAGCAATTCCTCATCGATCGACGTCCGGACGACATCCGCCACCTCGACGGACTCCCCGCGGTCGCGCGCGACAAGGCCAACCACCATGCCCTACACGGCTACCTTCACGCCGACGGCAAGTATCGCCAGGGAGCACTCAAGGACGCAGAAGAAGAGGCCATCGAGGCACAAAAAGAGTTTGACAAAGCTCCCCTCGACGGCAAGCGCCACCTAGCTAAAGAGCGCCTAGACCGTGCCACAGAAGCCCTCGAGGATCTCATCGCCATCGATACGCAGACAGACGACATGACACGCAGGAGGAAGGGCCTTCCCCCCGCCTACCTTCTCGACTTCGACTACGACAAGAAGTACCAGCGCACGACCGCCATCGTTTCATCAGGTAACCCGGACACCGCAACCCGCGTTTCCACGCTCGTCCCCGGCATCGGCACCAACGTGCGCGGTGACCTCGGATACTACATGGAATTCAACGAGCGACTCAGGAAGCAGACCGCTCACGCGGGGATCGACCCGAATAGCGTCGCCACTATCTCTTACCTCGGCTACGTCGCTCCGAAGAATTCTATTCCGGACGGTGGAATTATCCAGGCAGCAGACATCGGCTATGCAAACCGTGCCGCCCCCAAGCTTGCCCAATTCGAGGAGGGCCTGCGCGCGAGCGCGAACGCCAACGGCCACGCGTTCATCAACACGCTCCTCACCCACTCCTACGGCTCAACAACAGGTGGCAAGAGCGCAACGATTATGGCCCCCGGCACCGTCGACCGCCTCATCCTGGCCGGATCGCCCGGAGGCGGCGTCCAGTCCATCGACGAATACAGCGTCCCCAAGGAACACATCTACGTTTCAGCCGTCCCCGAGGGAGATTCCGTCGAAGGCTTAGGCGCCGTTATCGAATATGGAAAAGACCCCCGAAAACTCGAGGGGATCACCCACCTGAGCGGCGATGCCACCGACTCCGCCGAGTACACACCTTATCCGAACCGAATATTTTCGACCGCCAACCACATGTCCTACTTCCACGAAGGGACGCGCACGTCTCAGGACTTCGCCAACATCGTAGCCGGCGGCAACCCGACAACCGACGAGGAATGGGCAGCCATCCAGAAGGAGCGCGGCAAGTGACCCGCTGACACATTCTGAGCAACTATCCCCAGTTGTCCGACGACTTGGGACCAATGTCGTGTACGATGACACATGTCGCTCGGATTCCGGATGGCGCAGCATCTTCCACCCGGTTAGACTACTGCGCGGCTGAGGATATGAGACAGAACAGGGTGGCACTCAATGGGCAGAGATAAGCTGCGTATCGTTGAATATTCGGCGCCAGAACCGCAGGTTCCGGCGTCCGATGAGACGCGCCGCGAGCTGTCTCCCTACTGCCTGAACACGGAGTCGTCGCCCCGACTGTACCCAAAGTCCGAACAGATGGTCAGTCCTCACCTTCCTCCCGTGGAGCGCATGCCCGTCCCCGTGACACCCTTCCCCAAGCTCTTCCGCGACGACCCGGAACCCGCGTAATCGTCAGGGCCGCAGGCACCCGCTGCCTCGGCCCTCTCCTTTTGCCTACAGCGCCACGGACCAGACGTGCGCCCCGACCGGCCACGGCCTCGCGCGACCATCCGCACACCGGATACCCGCCGCCCAACGCGCGTCCGCGTGACAGACTGGCCCCATGAGCGAGAGCTTCCTGACGGACCTGCGCGCACTCATCGACGTCGACGCCTCGAGCGGCACGCGAGCGCGCTACTCCTCCGACGCCGGCCTCACGCGTATCCCGCCCCTGGCCGTCGCGTTCCCGCGCACGCCCGAGCAGGCGATCGCAGCCTTCGACCTCGCCCGCGCCCACGGCGTCCCCCTCACCGCCCGAGGCGGCGGCACCTCGTGCGCGTCCAACGCGATCGGCCCCGGCCTCGTCCTCGATTTTTCGCGGCACATGAACCGCGTCATCTCCATCGACCCGGAGGCCCGCACCGCCACCGTCGAACCCGGCTGCGTCGGCTCCACCCTCCAGGCCGAGGCTGCGAAGCACGGCCTGCGCTTCGGACCCGATCCCTCCTCCCAGAACCGCGCGACGATCGCCGGCATGGTCGCCAACAACGCGTGCGGCCCGCACGCGACCGCCTGGGGGCGCACCTCCGACAACATCGTCTCCCTTGACTGCGTGGACGGGCAGGGGCGCCGCTTCACGGCCACGACTTCGCACGACGCCGCCCTCAGCGACGTGCCGGGGCTGGCCTCCCTCATCGACTCCAACCTGGCGCCCATCCGAACCGAGCTCGGTCGCTTCAAGCGCCAGGTCTCCGGCTACTCCCTCGAACACCTCACCCCCGAGGGCGGGCGCAACCTCGCCGCCATGCTCGCAGGCACCGAGGGGACCCTCGTCCTCATCCTGTCCATCACCGTGCGCCTCGTGCCCCTGCCCGACGCGCCCGTGCTCGCCGCCCTCGGCTACCGCTCCATGATCGAGGCCGCCGACGACGTGCCCGCACTGCTCGCCCACTCCCCCCTCGCCGTGGAGGGAATGGACCGCCGCCTCGTCGACGTCGTCCGCGCCCACAAGGGCCCCGGTGCCGTCCCCGCCCTGCCCGAGGGCGAAGGCTGGCTCCTCGTCGAAGTCGGCGCTCCCGGCGAAGACGTCACCGCCTCCCTGGAGCGCGCACGCGCCCTGTGCGCCGACTCTGCCGCCATCGACACGGTCGTGTACCCGCCGGGGGCCCAGGCCTCGTCCCTGTGGAGGATCCGCGCCGACGGTGCGGGCCTGGGCGGGCGCACCCCTCCGGACGGCGCTGGCGGCGGCGACCAGCAGGCCTGGCCCGGTTTCGAGGACGCGGCCGTCCCGCCCGAAAACCTCTGCGCGTACCTGCGCGACTTCACCGCCCTCATGGAGGAGTTCGACATCGACGGGCTCCTGTACGGACACTTCGGCGACGGCTGCGTGCACGTGCGCCTCGCCATGCCGCTCGACACCCCGGAGGGCGTCGCCCACTCGCGCGCGTTCCTCCAGTCCGCCGCCCGCATCTGCGCTGCCCACGGCGGCTCCGTCTCCGGCGAGCACGGCGACGGGCGCGCCCGCGGCGAACTCCTGCGCTTCATGTACTCCCCCGAGATGCTCGACCTGTTCGCCCGCGTCAAGCACGTCTTCGACCCGGACAACCTCCTCAACCCCGGGGTGCTCGCCGCCCCCATGGACGAGGCCGAGGCCACCTCCCGCGCCCGGGCGCGGAATGCCGGTGTTGCCGGCAATTCGGGCGGCGCGCTCGAGCTCCAGCCGGGCGTCGACCCCCTCGACTTTGGCCTGCGCCGCGTGTCTGCGCACCCCATGCCGGCGGACGGCGGCTTCGCCTTCACCCACGACGGCGGCGACTTCACGGCCGCCGTCCACCGCTGCACCGGCGTCGGCAAGTGCCGCGCGGGAGTGTCCGGCACCTTCATGTGCCCCTCCTACCTGGCCACGCGCGAGGAGAAGGACGTGACCCGCGGGCGCGCCCGCATCCTGCAGGAGGCCGCGAACTCGCAGCTGGTCAAGGCCATCGACTCCCCCGAGGTCCTTGAGGCCCTCGACCTGTGCCTGGCCTGCAAAGCCTGCTCCGCCGACTGCCCCGCCGGCGTCGACATGGCCCGCTACCGCTCCGAAGCGCTCTTCCGCACCTACCGGGGACGCATCCGCCCCCTCAGCCACTACACGCTCGGCTGGCTGCCTCGCCTCACCCGCATCACCGCGCGCGTGCCCGGCCTGGCCGCCGTCGCAAACGCCGTCATGTCGGTGGCACCCCTGCGTTCGCTGGCCTTCCGCATCATCGGACTCGATCCTCGCCGAGGCATGCCCGCCCTCCAGTCCGGCACCTTCACCGCGTGGGCTCGCCGCCACTCCCTGCTGGCAGGTTCTGTCCCAACGCTCACGCCTGACGACGCTGTCTCTTCCGGCACTGCGAGTTCCGATGCCGCCACCGATGCCCGCGAGCGCGAGGGGGCCACAGCCTCGTCGATGGCGGACTCCCCGATCCTGAGCGGGCCGCGCGACCCCAGCGGGCGGCCGTACGCGCTCGTGTGGGCGGACTCGTTTAGCCAGACCCTGGATGACGCGGGAGCCCGCGCGGTCGTTGACGTGCTCGAGGCGAACGGCTTCGCGCCGATCGTCGCGCCGGACGCGTGCTGCGGCCTGACGTGGATCACGACGGGCCAGCTGAGCGGTGCGAAGAAGCACTTGGCGTCGTTGCTGGGCGTTCTTGCACCTTTCGCGGCGTCGGGGATCCCGATTGTCGGCGTCGAGCCGTCGTGCACGGCGGTCCTGCGCGACGACCTGCTGGACCTGCTGCCCGAGGACCCGCGTTCGGCGCTGGTGTCTTCCGCGACGCACACCCTCGCCGAGGTGCTGTCGGCCCTGCCCGCATCCGAGCGTCGCCTGCCGAGCCTGGAGGGCGTCGAGATTGTCGCGCAGCCGCACTGCCACCACTACTCCGTCATGGGGTGGGACACCGACCAGGCGCTGCTGGAGTCGCTGGGTGCGCGCGTGAGGAGGCTCGAGGGCTGCTGCGGCCTGGCCGGGAATTTCGGCATGGAGGCGGGCCACTACGACCTGTCGGTCGCGGTCGCGTCGCATTCTCTGCTGCCGTCCCTGTCGGCGCAGCCGGATGCCGTGTACCTGGCGGATGGCTTCTCGTGCCGCACCCAGGCCGCCCAGCTGGCCGGCCGCGGGGGCGTCCACCTGGCGACCCTGCTTGCGGGGAAGTAGGGACTGATTATCGGGGAGTGAGTTCGCCATAGCCACGCCTTCTGCTCGCTACTACTAGCATTTGCTTCACGTGTGCCCCGTCCCCAAATAGCAATGCACTGTTTAGAGGAGCATTGCACTAGATAGGGAGGCATTGCACTACCTACTATCCAGTGCAATGCTCAGCTATCTAGTGCACTGCTACAGCAACCAGCGCAATAACTACCGACTGCGCGTATGAAAACGTCGATTCGGGCCATCACACGCTTCAGTCGGCAACGCCCACAACGCCTCAGCATGCTCAGGGATGGCGACTTGATGCGGACGAAGGAGCTGGATCGCCCACGCTCGTAACGCACTGAAGTCTTCATAGTCTCTCCAAGAGACCCGGTATATCGTCCACCCGGCACTGCGCAGATCATTTTCTCGCTGGATCCATTCACGCTTCGCCCGAGCGAAGTCGGCTTCGTTCTTTCCGAGCTTTCCAATCCCATCGAACTCGAAGATGATCATGAGTCCCGGAATCGCGATGTCCGCAAAGTAGCGGCGCCCGTTGACGATGATCTCGAACTGGGTCACGACCTCGAAGGCACTCACCGACTTGAGGACCCACAGCAGCGCAGCCTCGGCTGGGTTGTCGCAGCCCGGGTCAGCGGCGTCTATGATTCTCTCCGCTCGCTTGTAAGGAATGCAGGTAGCCGCCCGTCGCCGTTCTATCAGACGCACCTTTATCTTATCTTTGGTCATTTCTGCCAGACATCTGGCTTCATCTTGAGCAAACTTCGAGAAGCCTGACTCGTGACGCAACACCATGCAGGCTGCGACAAAAGCACTCAAAGCTTCTGAATGACACGCCATACGCACAACCGCGTCGATGACAGATTCGCATCGAAGCCCATCGATGATTTCCAATGCATTTTCTGATGGTCGACTGGTGGTCGCGTATACATAGACCGGCGGAACGGTAGCTACCACCGTTCTAACAGGAGGCAATCGCCGCTTTCCATGTCGTACACCGAACCACGCCACAACATCCGGATTGGCCTCCCACAATGGAATTGAACGCGCAACGAGGGCACTATTACCGACGAGAACAGCCTGCCGCTTCGCTCCGACACATACCGCAAGGAGCCTGGCCTGGGCTACTGTCGCCCATGAATCCCAGATAGTCGTGAACGCATCAGGGCTATCAACACGGACGTAGCAACCTTTCCTAATCCACACACATGTATCGGCACATGGTTGCTGAACGGTACCCTCACGCTGTGAGGGCAATGTCAGGACCGTCATCGATCGAATACTCATACATTGATGATCCTCATGTGAGCCGCACTCGTCACCCACACAACCGACACCTGTGGATAACTCGCACTATAAAGAAGCCTGTGGATAATCCCTGTTCGATACTCTCATCGGGACTCCTCCCAAGCCGTGCCCCATATCAGCTCAGCCTTAGGCAGCGATGCACCACATAGGGAAGCATTGCACTATTTCGGGAAGCATTGCACTAGCTACTAGCCAGTGCAATGCCGTGCTATCTAGTGCATTGCTTACTCATCTAGTGCAACGCTCGTTCATCGCTCCGCACGCACCAGGCCCACAACCTTCGCCGAGGCCGGGGTGCCCGTCTCGCGAGCCCAGCGCGCCACGACGTCAGAGACATCGAGGGACGGATCGACGAGCAGCGCCGTCGACAGGGCTTCTGCCAGCACACCCGACGAGGCCACGACACTAACCTGTCGCACACCTGCATGAGCGGGGTATCCCGTGCGCGGGTCGATGATGTGATGATCGAACGCTCGACCGCCACCCGCGGATGTTTCACGCGATGTTTCACGCGCGCGACGATCCGACAGAGGCCCCAGGTTGTCCCCGGACGTCGACAGGGACGCCATGCCGTCCGCAGGCAGCTCCACGACGCCAGCGACCGACGTGGGCCCGCCATCAGGGTCACGCAGGCCGGCGCGCCACGAGGAACCGTCGGCGCGAGTCCCGAACACCGACACCGACGAGGTCCCCACCGACACGAGGACGCCGCGCGCCC
Source organism: Actinomyces sp. HMSC035G02 (assembly GCA_001838165.1). Taxonomy (GTDB): domain Bacteria; phylum Actinomycetota; class Actinomycetes; order Actinomycetales; family Actinomycetaceae; genus Pauljensenia. Next base: position 17,983 of record KV835903.1, read on the forward strand.
CCATAGCCACCGCCAGGTCGCGGCACGCGTCGGCGGTGTATCCCTTCGCGATGCCGCCCAGGTCGAGGCGCGGGCTGGGAACATCCACGCCACCCGCGGACTCACCGGGGTCCCCCATCGCCCACCGCCGCTCGCCAACGCGCGACAGCAAGCCCCACGCTGAGGCACGCAACGCCGCCTCCACAACGCGCTCAGAAGGCGCGGGCGGCAAGGGCACACCCGCGACGTACGCGGCCCGCATCGCCTTGACGTCCCACGCGGCAACGAGCTGCCCGATCAACGGGTTGAACGCTCCCCCGGTCGCCTCCGCGAGCGCCAGCGCGTCGCGCAGCAGCCGGTCGGTTTCTTCGCTCACGACGAGGCCGGGGCCGCCTTGTGCGGAATCGGCCCCGCATCGGGAAGCACCGGAACCGCGCGCGGCATCACGGACAGCGGCATTGAGCCGCGACACCTCGGACGAGGGCCGGAACACGCTCCATATATCCTCGTGGCGCGCGACAACACCCACGATAGCGTTGACGATCGCCATGCCGTCCCCGCCCCACCCGATGATGTCGACGCGGGTGCCCATCGCGGGGAAGGAGGAGCGCCACGTGGGCGCAGCATCCACAGCGCGAGAGACCCCCGCGGGCCCGGCCACGGCCTCGTCCCCCGGGGTGCCGGCGAAGCGCGAAGCCTCAGCCGTCGGAGCCTCCGAGGTCCTTGTCGAGGTCGCCGTCCTTCGTGGCGTCGTTCAGGCCGGGAATGTTGATGTCATCGGCGCCGTCGGGCGAGACGCCCTGGGCGGCGGCGATGGCCCGGATGGCGGCCTGCACGAACTGCTGGTGGGCGACGGTGGCGCCGGTGATGACGTCGACCTTGGCGGGGTCGCCGACCTTGGTGAGGTTGTCGGAGTACTCCTGGTAGGAGGCGACGGCGGCCTGAGCCTTCTTGTAGTAGTCCTCGTTGAAGACTTCGCCCGCGGAGTTCTTGCCGTAATCGGCGCCCTTGTCGGTGCCGTCGGCCAGCGTCGTCTCGTAGGAGGTGGCGGTGATGCGCCCGCCCTCGACGGTGATGGTGATGGTGCCGATGGAGCCCTGGTCGTCGGCGTTGGATTGGGCGGTCCAGGTGCCGTCGCTCATGGGCTTGGTCATGTCCAGGCCGGTGGAGGGCGTGCAGGCGGCCAGGATGGTCGCGCCGAGGGCGCCGAGGAGCGCGTACGAGGCCGGGGCGACCCAGCGGGAACGGCTATCGGGGGTGGTGGGCGTGGTCATCGCACCTTGTCCTTTCCGCTGCGCGCGTCGCCGTCGCGGCCGGGCAGAACCAGGCCGGAGGCGCGCTGTTCAAAGTCGTGGTCGTGCCAGGTTTCCTTGACGACCTTGCCGTGGTCGAGTCGGATTTCGCGCTGGCCCTGTTCGGCGACGAGCGCGTCGTGGGTGACGACCATAAGGGTCGTACCGTCCTGGTGGAGCTGGTTGAACAGGTCGAGGACGATTTCCTCGTTGGTTTCGTCCAGGTTGCCGGTGGGCTCGTCGGCCAGCAGCAGCTTGGGGTAGTTGATGAGGGCGCGGGCCACGCACACGCGCTGCTGCTCGCCGCCGGAGAGCTGGCGCGGCAGGTGGGTGGCGCGGTCGGCGAGGCCGACGCGGTCCAGGGCCTCGAGGGCCTCCTTCTCGTCGGGCATCGAGTGGTAGTACTGGGCGACCATGACGTTTTCGAGGGCCGTCAGGTGGCCGATGAGGTGGAACTGCTGGAAGACGAGGCCGATGGTGCGGCAGCGCACCTCGGTGAGCTCGTCGGCGGTCAGGTCGGAGATGTCGTGGCCGTCCAGCATGACGGTGCCCTTGGTGGCGGTGTCCATGGCGCCGACGATGTTCATGAGCGTGGTCTTGCCGGAGCCGGAGGGGCCGACGATGGAGACCCACTGGCCGCGCGGGATCTCGAGGGACACGTTGTCGAGGGCGTGCAGGTCCCCGTAGATCTTCGAGACGCCCTCGAGGCTCAGCAGCGCGTCCGTGGGGGCCGACGAGGCCGGGGTGGCGGTGGAGGTGGTCATGGTGACTCTCATTCTCCGCGCAGGACGAGCGCGGGATCGACGGCCAGTGCGCGGCGCACCGGCGGGAGGCAGGCGAGGACAGCGATGAGGATCGAGCATGCGACCGTGCCGAGGAGGATGACGGGGTGCAGCGAGATGGAGCGGTGGAACACGGAGGTGGAAATGAGCACGGCGAGGCCGTAGCCGGCCCCGGCACCCAGGAGGCCTCCGATGAGGCCGAGCATGACGCCCTCACCCATGAATTCGCGGGTGATGGATCGGGCGGTGGCGCCCAGGGCCTTACGCAGGCCGATCTCGTTGCGGCGCTCGGTGACGACGGCGATCATCGTGGTGGACACGCCGATCATAGTCAGCGCCAGCACGATGACGGTGATGACGATGAGCAGGGAGCGCAGCATCGCCAGCACGCCCGTGTCGGACTGGGCGAGGCGGCGCACGGTCTGGGCGTGAATATCGGGGTTCGCGGCGTTCATCGCGTCGGCGATGGCGCTGAGCTGATCACCCTCCAGGGCGATCGAGTACTCAGCGAGCGACACGGCACCGGTCTGCCCGGTCAGCGTGCTCATGTCCTGTCTGGACATGTACACGTAGCCGTCTTCGTTGCCGCCGGTCTTGAGGATGCCGGACACGGTCAGGGTGACGGTACGCGGATCGACCTTCAGGCCCGCGGCCGGGGCGCCGGACTGCACCTGTGCACCCTTCGAGGACGCGCTCGCGTCCAGCTGGCTGACCGTAATCGTGTCACCCGCCTTGACGTCGATCGTCGAAGCGATCTGCTCACCAACGAGGATCTGACCCGTCGCAGCGGGCCAATCCCCGTCCACGTACCAGTACGGGTTCATGGCATGCACGGCATTCAGGTCCGCGCCGCCCGCGACGTACGGCTGGTCGTTGATGGTGACGGTCTCGTAGTCGAACGCTGCGGATCCGACCAGAGCGCTCGCGGGCACCTGGGCGGTCGCGGCGGCCACGGCCTCGTCCGTGATGGGAAGGTCACCGGCGGGGGTGACGACGAGGTTGGCGCCGTAGGAGCGGTCTCTCGGGCCAGCTGGGCCGGCACGTCGACGGCGATCGTGACGAGGCCGGACAGCGTGGTCGCACCGATGGCGACGGCGAGGATCGCGATGAAGACACGGGAGCGACGGCGCAGGATGGAGGAAGTGACCATCCGCCAGAACATTGCTCGTCTGGACATGGGCATCACCTTCCGTGCAGGACTTCCGCCGCGTTGAGGCGCAGCAGGTAGCGGATCGCCGGGATGGAGGCTCCCAGGACGACAAGGATGACGAGGACGGCGACGAGGCCGACGACGACGGGCACGAAGGCGATGGAGGAGCCAAAAACCATGTAGCCGATCGCCTGCGCGAGGGCGAGGCCTCCGCCGTAGCCGAGGACTCCGCCGACCAGGCCGACGATGACCGTTTCGGTCAGGAACAGGGCAATGATCTGCTTGTCCTTGGCACCCACGGCCTTCATGAGGCCAATTTCGCTGGAACGCTCCATGACGCCTGCGGTCACCAGGTTCGCGATGGCCAGGGCCGAGGCGATGAGCGCCAGGACGGTCACGAGGACCATGAGCAGCTGGGTCTTCTCGAGGATCGTGCCTTCAGACTCGGCGACCTGGCGGACCGGGCGGGCCACGGAGTCCGTCATGACTTCCTCGATCTGGTAGGCGATCGAGGAGACGTAGGCGGTGCAGTACCAGGTTTCCTTCTCGGACACGCTCAGCGAGTTCGGGTTCTTCGCGGCCTTGCGGGCCAGGTCGTTGTCGGGCGTGGTCAGGGCGGAGACCTCGACACTGCCGACGACGTTCTCGCGCTCGAGGAGCGCCTGGGCTTGCGCCAGCTGAATGAACACGCCGCGGTCGGCGTCGTCGCCACTGGTGAGGATGCCACGCACCGTGAACTCGTGCGTGATTCCCTCGCGGGTCAGGGTGAAGGTGTCGCCGACCTTCAGGCCGTGGGCGGCCGCGTAGGTGGCGCCGACGAGGGCACCATCCTCGTCGTCGTCCGTCGGCCACGCCCCCTCAATGCCCCACCAGCCGCGCAGCTTGTCGAGGCCGGTTTCGACGCTCTCGCCGGTGGCCAGCTCGAGGTGGTGGCTGAACCAGGTGCCGGTCGTGGGCACGTGCTCGCCGCTCCCGTCCGTGACGGACACGCTCAGCAGGGGCGTGAAGTCGAGGATGTTGTAGGTCCAGAAGATCGTCTTAATGTTGCCGAGCTCGTCCTCGCGCAGGTAGGAACGTGACTCGGTAGCCTCGCCCGTGGAGTAGAGGTCGTCAAGGACGGCCGCGCCCTGGGGGCGCACGACGATGTTCGCGCCGTAGGACTTGAGTTCCTGGTTGACCTTGTCGCCAACGTTGAACATGACGGAGAGCATGGACGTGGCGACGCAGGCTCCCAGCGCGACGGTCAGGGCGATCATCAGGTGGCGGTTACCGCGCCTCGTGAGGGCGCCGCGCAGCATTCGGAAAAACACGCGTGAGCCTTACTTCGCGAAGACCGAGGCCGAGGCCTCGAGAGCCGAGATCGGCACGGTCAGCGTGCCGTTGGAGACCTTGTAGTCGATGGGGATCGGGTTGCAGCCGCCCTTAAAGCCGATGGTCGCGATGTTCATCGCCACTTCACACAGCTTGCAGATGACCTTGCCGTCCTTCTCGTAGTAGCCGGTAGGGCCGCAGATATCGCACGCGTCCAGGCCCACGCCGAAGGAGGAGCCGGACTTCTGGATGACGATGAAGCGCACCTTCACGCCGCCCGAGGTCGTGTACTCGAAGCGGTGCAGGTGACCGTCGGAGATGTCGGCGAGGTTGACGCTCACCTGGTCATCGACGACGCTGAAGGACTCGGGCGGGGACAGCTCGATCTCCTGGCTACCGTAGGCGACGCCGACGGTGATGAGCAGCGCGCCGCACAGGTAGCCGAGGGCGGCGGTGCCCGCCATGGACTTGTAGAGGCGCGAGCGCGCGCGGCCCAGGCGTCCCTCGGCGGGGTTGGCACCCACGGTCGGGATGGAGCGCGAGGCCAGCCAGGTCAGGAACACGACGGCGCACAGGGCCAGGCCCGCGGCGATCGTGAAGACGGCCTCGTGGTTGATGAACCACGACATGACGTTCCACGCGTCCTTGGGAATCGCGATCCAGCGCTTGGCCTTGATGATACGCACGATCATCAGGGCGTGGTTGGCCAGCAGCGAGATCAGGATGAAGGCCGCCGGCCACACGCGGTTGTTCCACGAGCACAGGCGGTAGGAGACCCATGTGACGAAGCAGACGAGCACCCATGCGAGCGTGTAGCCGACGATCGCGAGAACGACCGGGGTCGAGTAGATCTCGACGCCGCCCGAGAGCATCATGACGGCCTGGTTCATGGCCGTGGGGACTGCGCGGAACAGGGCGGCCGCAATGTAGAGGGCGCCGACGATACGCACGAGGGTATCCCCGCTCACTGCGGTTTCCATCGACGAGGCCGCCCGGGCCTCGTCGTCGGCGTCGCCGGGCAGGAGGGAACGCACGCGGCGCGAGCGCACCGCGATGAGCGCGAGGAACAGGACCGCAAGGACGATCGCGACGGGGAGGGTGAACAGGCCGACGGTCTGGCGGTTCACGGACTTGGGGGCCTCGACGTTAATGATCGTCAGAGCCAGGGAGGAGACCATGCCCAGGCCGATACCGGCCCACACGGCGACCGAGCGTGCCTTCTTACCGCGGCGACCACGCCCGGCGGCGGGCATGAAGCGAATGACGGCGCCGAGCGCGAGCATCGTCAACAGCAGCGTCAGGGTTGCTTCACTCATTTGCTGAAGCATTGGCTTTCCTCCTGAAATAAAGGTTCACCGAAGTCGTAGCTACGGTATCGATTCTAGTCCCCTCACGGGGCTGAGGCCGAGGCCAGCGGTCCTACAAAGAACCACTGCCTCGGCCCCGCGAAGAGTGCACGTCGATCACCAGGAGACGGCCGTGGGATCCCACTGCCAATCCGGGAATTCGGCGACGAGCGGCTCGGTCCAGAAGCGGCCCTCAACACCCGTGGTCTTGTCGGTGTGCAGCAGCCACACGCTGGGGGGCTTGATCATGAAGGACACGTCGTAGGTGCCGGCGTCCAGCTTGGGCAGGTTCAGGCCGTAGTGCGGGCCGTCGGACGCGTTCATCGGCATGAGCGTGCCTTCCTGGACGACGTTGCCGGACTTGTCCTTGATTGCGTAGTCCACGGTCAGGCCGGACACGAAGTCGCCCGCACCGTAGCCGAGCTTGTTGTCGGCGGCGGCGGCGATGTCGGCCTCAATGTGCATCGAGGACTCGGCGGCCGGGGTGCCCACCTGGGGCTCCATCTCGACAGGCTGGAAGTAGACGCCACCCACGACGAGGGGGCCGACGTGGACCTCGTCGCCGAGGGGCTGCTCTTCGAAGCCAGCGTCCTCGCCGGGGGCGGGAGCGGCAGAGTCAGCCGAAGCCGAGGCCGGCCCCGCGGGCTTCTCGCTGGAGGACGAGGAGGAGTTGTTGGAGCAGGCAGCCAGAGTGCCTGCGAGGGCCAGCGTGGCCAGGGCCGCGCCGACGCGGAACAGAGAGCGCTTCATAGTGATGATCTCCTGTGCGTGTTGGTTGGATGGAATGTCGGTGTCGCTCGAGAGGAGTCAGTCCTCGGCCCGCGACTGGGCGGCCTCGCGGGCGAGGCGAGCTTTTCCGAAGAAATAGAGACCGACGATGATGGCGAGAACGATGGCTTGCGCGGCCAGGTTCTCCACTCGGGGGTAGATCCCCAAGAGGTCAATGGTCGGGAATCCGGAGATGGGCGTCAGGGACACGACGTCCGCCTCCTGGAGTTCCGCGATACCAGAACCCGTGAACGTGAAGGCCATGAAGGCCATCAGCAGCGAGGTAATGGTGAAGAAGGGGCGCAGCGGGATGCGCACCGCCGCGAACTGGATGAGCAGGTAAATGACGACGAGGGCCACGAGACCGACCGCCAGACCGATCCACACGTAGTGGACCTTGTCGCCAGCGGCGGCGACGATCGGGACGTAGAAGAGGATCGTCTCCGCACCCTCGCGCAGGACCGCGAGGAAGGAGATGAACGCCAGGCCCAGCAGGGAGCCACTGGTCAGCGAGGCGTCCGTCTGCTTCTTGATGTACTCGTCCCACGCCTTGTTGGAGGACTTGTTGATCATCCAGTTGGAGACCCAGATCAGCATGACGACCGCGAAGAGCGCCGCGAAGCCCTCGAGGAGCTCCTGGTTCGCGCCCGCCAGGGAGGTGACGTAGCTAAAGAGGAAGGCCAGGCCGATGGACAAGCCGAAGGCGAGCAGCACGCCGCCCCACACGATGGGAGCCTTGTTCTTGTGGCCGGCCTTAGCCAGGTAGGCCAGGACCGCGGCGACGACGAGGATCGCCTCCATGCCCTCGCGCAGGATCACGAGGAGGGAGGGCAGGAACTGGGCGATCCACGGGGAGGCACCCGAACCCTCGGAGGTCTTGTCGGCGGCCTTGCCGGTGTAGCCGTCGAGGCTATTGGCGTCCTCGCGGATGTAGTTCGTCAGCGTCGAGAGATGCTGGTCGACGGCGGCCGAGTCGTCGTCAGTCATGGCCTTCTTCAGGAGGGAGAACTCCATCTCCACCTGCGAGACGCGCGAGCCGGAGATGCGGGCCATGACCTGCTTCTCCATGCCGGTGATCTCGTAGTGCTTGTAGTAGGCCTCGTTGACCTTGTCCTTACCGGCCTTGGCGTCGCCACCCTTATAGGCGTTGGCGCCGTCTTCGAGGATGCCGTTGATCGTCTTGGCGACCTCACCCCACGCGCCCGGGCTGTAATCGTCCGACGAGGCCTGGGCTGCCGACCCGGGGGCCACGCCGTCCAGGGACGCGCCATCTTCGACCATGTACTGCTTGAGGGTCTTGGCATGGCTGTCGACGCCGGCGTTATCACCGTCGCTCATCGCCTTCTTGAGGAGGGAGAACTCCATCTCCACCTGCGAGACGCGCGAGCCGGAGATGCGGGCCATGACCTGCTTCTCCATGCCGGTGATCTCGTAGTGCTTGTAGTAGGCGTCGTTGACTTTGTCCTTGCCGCCCTTAGCGTCGCCCGCCTTGAAGGTGGACACGCCTTCGTCGATCAGGCCGTTGATCGTGGTCGAAACATCGCTCCACGTCTGATCCGCGGCGCGCGAGGGCGAGGCGAACATCGCCACGGCCAGAGCCGCCATCACCGCGACGATGAGGACGCGGCTGAGTCGCTGACCGATGTTGTGTACGTGAGCGCGAATACTATGCGCGTGAGCGCGAAGCACTGTCACCGCTTGCCTCCTGTGGATCCGGCGATTAGGCAACGCCGGGATGATGGAATTCCTAAGCATTGAGCGTAGCCACATCTCGCCTAGGTGGGAAGTAGTCCGTTTAGGTCGTCCTAAATTGTGACCATGCCGTGACGGCGTCTAGCGCGGAGATACATCCCCATTGAGGGACTAAGGGCCCAGGATGATCACTTACTGACGCGATGCCATAAAAACGGCGTGCCAGCTGGCGAAACGCACGGCCACCGAGAGCCCCAGGTACGCACATCCCAGGCGCACATGCGCGTTTCAATTTGTTTCAAATTCTGTCATAATATTCCGGCAGCACTATTAACGACAGGAAGTTGAGCCCACCCATGGCCACCGACCCGAATGCACAGCCCGTGAGCGCGGCGGCGGATTCTCCCGTGACGAATGCAAGCCCGCAGGGCCCCGTGTCCGCCGATCCCCTCCCCCTGCCCGGCGAGGCTGTTTCGAGCGAGGCGGCCCCAGCCTCGTCCCCGAAGCGCCCGACGCGCGCGGACTGGGTGCGCATCGCGATCTTCGGCATCCCCTACGCCGCGTTCTTCCTGGTGGGAGTGCCGACATGGATCTTCCCCGCATCGTGGAACTTGACGGCCATCAACCTCGCTGTCGACACGGTCTTTCTGATCGTCGTGCTCGCGTTCTTTGCACGCGAGTTTTTCCCCGCGTTCTCCTATCTGCGCACGCGCCCCTTCTTGAAGATCCTGCTGCTTTTCGGCCTGTGGATCCTGGTCGTCATCGTCCAGGCCGCGGCCCGCATCGCCCTCTACGGGCTCAACCCGCCGATCGCCGAAAACCAGCAGCAGGTCATCAACGCAATTTTTGACGGCGGCACGGGACTCGTCTTCTGCTTCTTCGTCGCCATCGGGGTGCCCATGGTCGAAGAGATTTTCTACCGCCACATCCTCATCGGCAAGCTCAGCGCATACGCGCCCACGTGGCTCGTCGCATCGTTCTCCGCGGCACTGTTTGCCTACATGCATTGTCACCAGTGGCAGGACTTCTTCACGTACCTGCCGCTCAGCATCGTCCTGACGCTCGTGTACGTAATGTCCGGGAAGAACGTAGCGTACTCGTGGCTGTTCCACGCACTCAATAACTCGATCATGGTGGGCCTGATGTTCGCCATGCAGGGAGTACTGCAGAACGCCTGATCACGGGTTCTCACGATGCCCCGCCCACTTTCGGGCGGGGCGTTGCTGTACGTCCGCTGAATGTGGACGGCAGCGCCGCCACCAATCCGGCGGGGGAATTGCACCACACGGGACTCCGACACGCCGACGACACGCTGCCAGAGGGCTTCGCATGGCACAAAACCCCCATCGCCGGCATGGAGAACGCCAGGACACGGAGGACACGGCCGCAGTGCCCGTGGATAACGGGACCCGGCCGCGGTGCGGGCTTCGGCCGGTTGGTAGGGCCAGCACGGGTTGTCAGGGCCACCGCCAGACAAATTTCGCACATAATTTCCCGCGGTCATTTTTCGAGACCTCTCGAAAACGTTGCAATTCCAACGATACAAATTCGATGTTTGAACAAGCTGCTGGGGAATTACGTGCGAAATTGCTCCGTCGCGGCGGGGCCTGACCACGGCGCCCGCGACCGTTAGAGGGACCCAAGAGTGACGGCGATAACCACCTCAGCAAAAGTCGCACATAATTTCCCACGGTCATTTTTCGAGACCACCCGAAAACGTTGCAATTCCAACGATGCACATTCAATGTTTGAACAAGCCACAGGGGAATTACGTGCGAAATTGCTATGGCGTGGTCCGCTGCACCCGTTACGGGACACCGCACCCGTTATGAGGCGCAACACCCGTTACGGGGCATGACACCCGATCAGAAGGGGTGCACTGCCTACGGATCGGGTGCAGCACACCCAGTCACAAGAACAAACGCGGAAGCTGCGAGACGCAGGCCTGACTGCGGTGCTCGTGAGCGGCGGCAGGGCCTGGTCCAGTCAAATTTCGCATGCAATTCCCCCACGACACAAATCGATGCACGCCCAAAAACCGCAGAATATCAACGATTAGACTTCAATACTTGAAATACACTCAGAGGAATTGCATGCGAAATTGCTCCGTCGCGGCGGGGCATGACCACAGCGCCCGCGACCGGTAGAGGGTCGAGAGTGACGGCGATAACCACCCCAGCAAAAGTCGCACATAATTTCCCACGGTCATT
>KV835903.1:28612-50369 GCA_001838165.1 Actinomyces sp. HMSC035G02
CGCACATAATTTCCCACGGTCATTTTTCGAGACCTCTCGAAAACACTGCAATTCCAACGATATAAATTCAATGTTTGAACAAGCCACAGAGGAATTACGTGCGAAATTGCTGGGCGACAGAGGGGCCTGGCTGCAGTGCCCGCGGGTGACGGCAAGACCACCGCCAGACAAATTTCGCATGCAATTCGATTGGGTGAAGTTTCAATAAAGTCAGAAAACGCTGCAATTCCAACGATCTAATTTCAGGATTTGAAAGGGCCGTGGGGGAATTGCATGCGAAATTGCTGATTGAGAGCCATAGCCGGACAACGAGCCGACGCACCCAGCCACACGCCAGCACGCCAAGCGCCGCCGGTGTGGAGGGCGCCGGAGGGACCGGAGGGCACGGGCGGGCTTCGAGGCGCGGCGCCGAACGAAGTGAGGCCGCCTAGCCTCGCGGGCGGCCGGGGCCTCCGGCGCCCGGAACACCCGTGGGACCACAAGCAAGGCCACAGCAGCACAGACAACAAAACGAGGCCGCGACCGGTTTCCCGGCCACGGCCTCGTCACGCTCACGCAGCACCGCTCAGCAAAGCGGCACGGCGCAGGTCAGCGCCGTTCACAACAGCGCCAGCGATCAGGCGGTCATGTCCACGTGGTCCTCGACCGCGGCGCGGCCAGCCTCGAGGCGGGCGACGGGGACGCGGAACGGAGAGCAGGACACGTAGTCCAGGCCCACGTTGTGGAAGAAGTGGATCGACTGCGGGTCGCCACCGTGCTCGCCACACACGCCGAGCTTGATGTTCGGCTTGGTGGAGCGGGCGCGGCGCACGCCCTCGGAGACCAGGGTGCCCACGCCGTGGACGTCGATGGACTCGAAGGGGGAGACGCCGAAGATGCCGGCCTCGATGTACTGCGGGAAGAACACGCCCTCGACGTCGTCGCGCGAGAAGCCCCACACGGTCTGCGTCAGGTCGTTGGTGCCGAAGGAGAAGAAGTCGGCTTCCTCGGCCAGGTCTTCGGCCGTCATGGCGGCGCGCGGCAGCTCGATCATGGCGCCGATGGAGACGCCGGACAGGTCCACGCCACGGGCGGCGGCGACGGAGGCGATGATGCCTTCGGCCTCTTCGCGCACGAGCTGGAGCTCACGCACGGAGCCGACGAGCGGGACCATGATCTCGGGACGCGGGTTGAGGCCGCGGGCCACGAGATCGGCGGCCGCCTCGCACAGGGCGCGAATCTGCAGGGCGAACAGGCCGGGCAGGTAGATGCCCAGGCGCACGCCGCGCAGGCCCAGCATGGGGTTCTGCTCGTGCATGCGACGGACCTCGACGAGCATGGCCTCGTCGGCCGGGTCGAGGGTGCCGGTGGCCTTGCCGACGGCGACCTTGGTCTCGAGCTCGATGAGGGCGGGCATGAACTCGTGGAGCGGCGGGTCGATGAGGCGCACGGTCATGGCCTTGCCGTCCATGACCTCGAGCATCTCGAGGAAGTCCTGCTTCTGGAGCTTCTCGAGCTCGTTGAAGGCGGCCTGGCGCTCATCCGACTCGGGAGCGGAGAGGATTGCGCGCTCGACGAGCGGGCGGCGCTCGCCCAGGAACATGTGCTCGGTGCGGCACAGGCCGATTCCCTCGGCGCCGAAGGCGATGGCGCGCTTGGAGTCGAGGGGGGTGTCGGCGTTGGCGCGCACGTGCAGGCGGCGGACCTTGTCGGCGTGGGCGAGGAGCTTGTCGACGGCCTCGACGAGCTCGCGAGTACCCTGGTCGTCGCCGGCGGCGGCGATGCCGGCTTCGAGGCCTTCGGCGAGGTAGGTGGTGACGGGCGAGTCGGCGACGGGAACCTCGCCGCGGAAGATTTCGCCGGTCTGGCCGTCAATGGCGATGGTGTCGTCGGCGGTCAGGACGAGGTCGCCGATGGTGACGGTGCCGGCAGCTTCGTCGATGACGAGGGATTCGGCGCCACACACGCAGGTCTTGCCCATGCCGCGGGCGACGACGGCGGCGTGCGAGGTCTTGCCACCGCGGGCGGTCAGGACGCCTTCGGCGGCGACCATGCCGGGCAGGTCGTCAGGGTTGGTCTCGCGACGCACGAGGACGGTCTTGACGCCCTTCTCGGCGGCCTCGACGGCCTGCGCGTTGTTGAAGGCGATCTTGCCGACGGCGGCGCCCGGGGAGGCGGCCATGCCGCGAGCGATGAGCTCCTTCTCGGCCTTGGCGTCGAACTGCGGGAACATCAGCTGGGTGAGCTGGTCGCCGGTGACGCGGCCCAGGGCCTCGTCGCGGGTGATGAGCTTTTCGCCCAGGAGCTGGGTGGCGATACGGAACGCGGCGGCGGCGGTGCGCTTGCCGACGCGGGTCTGGAGCATCCACAGCTTGCCGCGCTCGACGGTGAACTCGATGTCGCACATGTCGCGGTAGTGGGTCTCGAGCTTGCGCATGATGGCTCGCAGCTCGTCGTAGACGGGCTTGTTGATGCGCTCGAGGTCGGACAGGGCCAGCGTGTTGCGGATGCCCGCAACGACGTCCTCGCCCTGCGCGTTCTCCAGGTAGTCGCCGTAGACGCCGGAGTGGCCGGAGGAGGGGTCACGGGTGAAGCACACGCCGGTGCCGGAGTTTTCGCCCATGTTGCCGAACACCATGGTGCAGATGTTGACGGCGGTACCCAGGTCGTGGGGGATGCGCTCACGGCGGCGGTAGATGCGGGCGCGCTCGGTGTTCCAGGAGCGGAACACGGCCTCGATGCCCATGTCCATCTGGGTGCGCGGGTCCTGCGGGAAGTCGTTGCCGGTCTGTTCCTTGACGATGCCCTTGAAGGTCTCGACGAGGCCCTTGAGGTCTTCCGCGGTCAGCTCGGTGTCGCCCTTCACGCCACGCTCGGCCTTGAGCTCGTCAAGGGCGTCGGAGAAGAGGTCGCCGTCGATGTCGAGAACGGTCTTGCCGAACATCTGGATGAGGCGACGGTAGGAGTCCCACGCGAAGCGCTCGTTACCGCTAACGGCGGCGAGGCCGAGAACGGACTCATCGTTGAGGCCGATGTTCAGGACGGTCTCCATCATGCCGGGCATGGAGAACTTGGCGCCGCTTCGCACGGAGACGAGCAGCGGGTCAGAGGGGTCGCCCAGGCGGCGGCCCATCTTGTCCTCGACGCCGCGCAGGGCGCGGGTGACCTCGGTGGCAAGCGACTCGGGAACCGTGGAGTCCTTGAGGTATGCGCGGCACGCCTCGGTGGTGATCGTGAAGCCGGGGGGAACGGGCAGACCGAGCTTCGTCATCTCGGCGAGGTTGGCTCCCTTTCCTCCGAGCAGGTCCTTCATGGACTTGTCGCCCTCGGAGAAGTCGTATACGTACTTGACCATCGTGGTCCTCAACTTCCGTGTTTGCGATGTCCGGCCCATCAGTGGGCCGCTACCAGAGGTAAGGATACACGCATCAAGGGACCTAGGTCACCTCAAGGCGCGCATGAGTATGATTGTCCTTATATAAACGAGGCAGGGGCACCCACCCCGACACCATGCACTCGCACGAAGTCAACAAAAACGCAGGTGGGGCAGGCCCGAAGGCCTGCCCCACCTGCAACGTGTGAATCGATCAGCGCACGCGGAACTCGATCGTGGTTCCCTCGCCGACGTCGATGAGGTCACCGTCGTTCAGGGCGATCGTCACCATGGGGGTGACGTCCTGGAACGAGCCGTCAGCGTGGCGCAGCACGGTGCCGTTCGCGCTGCCCAGATCCATGAGGGCCCAGGAGCCGGGCGTCGTCATCATGACGGCGCAGTGCGAGCGGGAAATCTCGGTCTCGGGGCTAGGCACGCGCAGGACCGTGGCCACGGGGCGGCCGGTCAGCGCACGCGCGTCGGGGTCGCGGCCGATGACGACGTCGCGAGAGACCTCGACGGGCACGGTGCCGCCGTGAATCAGGAACGCGACGGGCGCGGCGGGGCCCGAGTTCGTGGGGGCCAGGCGCAGGATCGTCGCCTCGGTGTCGGTCTCGGCACCCAGGCCGGCCAGGCCCTCGGCGCTCATGGCCTCGGGAGCGGCGGGGGGTTCGACGACCGCCTCGGGGGCAGGCTCAGACGAGGCCGGGGTACCCGACTCGCCAAAACCACCGGCGCGCTCGGCGGACTCCGCCGTGTCGACCGGCGGCTCCTCAGCGTCGGCGACGACGTAGAGCTCGCCCGAGGGCTGCTCGGCGTCCTTCGCGGAAGCCTCTTCGCGAACCTCTTCCTCGACCTGCTCGCCCGAGGCCTCAGGGGCCTCATCGGGGTTGCGAGAAGCGGAGCTCAGCGACACGGGGCCGTTGCTGGTCGCGGCGAGGAACTGGGCCTCGACGGCGGCCAGGTCCACGGAGGCGGTGTGCACGGTCGGCTCCGGCAGCTCCTCGCGGGCCTCGCGGCGGGCACGGCGCTCATGGTCCGGGATATCGGGGTTGATGAGGAAGCCCATGGTGTCGACGGGCATCGAGGCGAGGGCCTCGACCTCGTCGAGCGCGCGGCCGATGCGGATTTCGCCTGCCTCGACGCGGTCGGCGGCGGGCACCATCCACGTGACCTCGTCACCGTCGACGATGGTGGCCTCGAAGGTCTGCCATTCGCCGGGGTTGAAGGGCCACGCCCAGATCGGGTCGGTCCACACCTGCTCGGTGATCTGGCCGGCGGCGCGCATGCGCAGCTGGATGTCACCCAGCACCGTCAGGTAGGGCTGCTCGCCCGCGCAGTCCAGGAGGAGGGCGTCGCCCTTTTCGGCCTGAACGTGAGACAGCCACGCCTGGGTGTCGGCGCGTCCCCAGACCACGTCGGCCGCGGAGTCAGCGAAGTCGAGCGGAACCAGCGCCGCACCGAGGGGGCCCGTGACGAGCATCGCGCCCTGCCCGCGGCACAGGAAGCGTCCAATCTGAAGCATCAGTTACTGCCTTCTCTACGAGGAACCCGGCGAGCGGTCTCAATCGACGCCGGACGTACTGGTTGAATCATCCGATTCATGACATTCGATGTCAATGTTACTCGTGATTTGGTTCCTGCGTAAACTACAACGGCGGTCGCATTGTCCCGGGTGCCCGATTCCAGCGACGCGCGCACGAGCGTATCCGCAGTCCCCTGAGGACCGTCGCCGGCCGCGACAACCGCATGAATCTGCGAATCGCGCAGGACGCCGTGCACGCCGTCTGTACAGATGACTGCCCGATCGCCCTCTTCCAGCGGCATGATTGTGTAGTCGGCTTTCACACTTCCGGTCTGCCCGGCACCCAGCGCCTTTGTCACAACGTTTGCGGGAGGGATCACACGGGGCGCTCCGGAGGTGGCCGCGAGGTCACGCGCTTCCTGCAGCGCGGAGTGGTCGTGGGTGAGCTGGCGGATGCCCCCACCGCCCACGACATACACGCGCGAGTCACCCACGTTAAATGAAAGCCAGTAAGGGCCCTCGGCGGTGCGCAGCACCATGACGCCCGACAGGGTCGTGCCCGGGGCGCTCGCCGGGTTATCGATCGGCGCCAGCGAGGCGACGGCCGTCGCCGCCGCGTCGATCGCGACGGACAGGTCCACCAGGTCGACGGGGCGGTTGCCGAGGCGATCGGTGCTCAGAAACTCCTGGAGGGTAATGACGGCACTCGACGAGGCCTGGGCACCACCCAGGTGGCCACCCATCCCATCTGCGACAGCGAACACAGGAGGGACCGCCAGCCATGAATCCTCGTTTTCAGAGCGGACCGGACCGATGTCGGTCGAGGCGCCCCATCGAACTGCGGGACGTTCCGCATGTTCAGTCAGAGACATGTGCCTTCATCCTTTAGCTGCGTTGAGCGCGAGGGACCACGCGCGATACTGACCATTCTACACACGACGTGACCAGCGCCTCGTTCAGAAGCGATGCGTCGCGGTGAATAAAACTCAACCGATTCCATGACCCGCATCACGGCACATCCACACACGCGCGCAGCGGATCGGACATGCGCCCGGACGAGCGGGATACCGTCGTGATCTCCATGCAATTCTCGCCGCTTGCGCCGTCCACCATCGCCGTTGTCGTCTCCACGCGGCCGCGCGACGTGCCTGCCGGGCCCGTGGCCTCGTAGGCGTAGACGATATCCGACGGGGCCGGCCCCGTCGGCGCCGTCCACGTCCACGTCACCACGCCGTCGGCGTACTCCCCCGCCAGGCCGGACGCCTGCGGCGGGGCCGCCCCCACGGCGTCCCCGGGGGCGG
This sequence comes from Actinomyces sp. HMSC035G02, assembly GCA_001838165.1. Classification (GTDB taxonomy): domain Bacteria; phylum Actinomycetota; class Actinomycetes; order Actinomycetales; family Actinomycetaceae; genus Pauljensenia. The sequence goes on from KV835903.1 coordinate 34,791, forward strand.
GCGACGCGCTCGTCGTCTCGGGGGCGGGAGAAATGCGCGTGAACGATCCTTCGCCGCGCAGCATGCCCACGACCAGGCCGGCGGCAATGACCGCCGCCACGAGCGCCAGGAGCACACCCACGACGGGCGAGATCCCCCGCTTGGGGCCCGAGGAATCCTCGACCACGCGACCGATCGAGTCCTCGTCCACGTCCGAGGAACGTTCAATCTTCCAGGAGTCCGCGACGGCCTCGACGCCGCCGGAGCCCGCCCCACCCTCGAAGGAATACGAGGCCGAGGAGCGCAGGCGCGTCTGATCCGGGTCGATGACGGGAGCGCCACGCAGGCGCGTCTTCTGGTCCCCCGAGACGGTCGTAGAGGCCTTGGAGCGCTTCTCCTTGATCTCCATCTCCGTGCGCGGCAGGCCCAGCTCCTTCTGGACGCGCTGCAGCCCCTGACCGAACTCCATCGCGCTCTGCGTGCGCTCCTGCGGATCGATCGCCATGGCCGCGCGCAGCACGCGCTCGAGTTCCGCCGGCGCGTCCGCGCGGCCGAGGCCACGCATGCGGCCACGCTGCACGCGGTTCGCGATCGACGCGGCAGAATTGTCACCGATCGGATCCTCGAAAGGACTGCGGCCCGTCACGAAGGTCCACGTCGTCGCAGCCAACGCCCACACGTCCTGCAGGGGCGAGGCCGGGGAATTCACGTCCTGCTGCTCCGGAGGTGCCCACAGCACCGAGAAGCCGTCGAACGCTCCGACCTCCAGCTGCCCCACCTTCGAGGCCACGCCGAAGTCGGCGAGCACCGGCTTGCCGTAGGAGTCCAGCATGATGTTCGAGGGCTTGATATCGCGGTGCACGTAACCCTGGCGGTGGAACATCTCCACGCCGCCGCACACCTTGATCATCGTGTCGAGAGCCTTCTCCAGCGACATCGGGCGCGCGCGCACCTGCGTGAGCAGGTCAGCGACCGGGCAATATTCCATCACCAGGTAGGCACGGCCGTCGGCCGTCGTGCCCACGCCGTGTAGCTCGACGACCGCGGGGTGGCCGGCCAGCAGCGTCATAGCGTCGGCCTCGCGGTGTAGCTCCTTCGTGCCCCGCTCGTCGCCCTGCGTACGCACGACCTTGATGGCGACCTCGCGGCTCGGCAGCTCCTGACGGTACAGGAAGACGTCGGCGAAACCACCCTGGCCCAGCGGGCGCACCCACCGGAAACCGGGAATCTCGGGGCCCCTCATACCCGCAACCGCTGGCGTCACGCCTTCTTCTCCTCATCCATCGTGCGCGCGATCGACGCGCTCAGTCGCAACTTGCGGCGCATGCGCAGGGAGCGCAGGGACAGCGCGCGGCGCACGCGCGCCAGGAAGCCAGCCTTCTTGCTCACCTGGGAACGCAGGGAGCGCACCTGGGCCCACGCGTCACGCGCACGGTCACGCGAGGCACCGTTCGAGGCGAAGCTCGCGATATCCGCATAGCGCGCGATCACCACGGGGGCGGGCACGTCATCGCCGAAGCGGCTCCAGCCGTCGATGACGTAGCGGCCCGCGCCGGCCTCGGCCTCGTCGACCTCCACCGAGTCCGTCGAGCCGTCGTCGCCGTGGCGCACCTCGCCCGTGACCAGGGTGAAGGGGTCGCCCGGGTCCTCGCCGAGCTCCCACTGGGAGGCAAGGGACCAGGCGGTCTCCTGGCGCGTACGCCCCACGTCGATGCGCAGGCCGGAGTCCGCGGCCAGGTCCACGACCTCGTCCCACGAGCCGACCAGCGCGCCCACGGCGGCGGCACGGCGCCGACGCCTGCGGCGCCCCGCCTTGAACAGCAGGACCATCAGCGGCGGCAGAAGAATCAACAGGATGCCACCCGAGATGCCGGCGACGAGACCCCACGGGAAGGGCTCGGCCGGGGGCTCCATCGGGTCAGCGTTCTGGTCGCGTGTCGTCGGCGGCAGCTCCGCGGGAGCCTCCGGGGGCTCCGGAGGCTGGAGCACCTGCGGGCGCGGCACGCTCCGAGGCTTGGGAACCTGTGTCTGCGGCGTATGGTCGCGCGGGGGCGTGGGATCGAAGACGGCCCAGATGCCACCCTCGAACTCGACCTCGACCCACGCGCGGATATCCGAGCCGCGCAGGGTCGCGGGGCCGCCCTGGGAGCCACCCTCGGGGTAGGCACCCATGACGACGCGGGCGTTCATCCCCAAGTGATGCAGCATCAGGGCCATGAGCGCCGAATACTGCTGGTCGTCGCCGATGAGCTGTTCGTCGCCGCTCAACATGCGCTCCAGGCGGTCCGTGCGCACACCCGGACGCGAGAACTGCGTGTTCTCGTTCAGGTAGTAGCCGTTGTTCGCCAGGTAGTGCTCGATCGCGCGCGCGGCGGACAGCGCCGTGGACGCGTTCTGGGTGATTTCAGAGACCTTCGTCGCCAGGCCCTCGGGCACGTTCTTATCCGTTGTGGACAGCGGTACGACCGACAGGGACGCCAGGTCCTCGTCGCGCACGGGCTCGGCGAAGGACGTGCGCACGTTGTAGGTCATCGTTCCCGCAGGGCCGGTCGTCAGCGCGGCGTTCGCCCACGTGTCCACGTAGAGGCCGTCCTTCTGGGCAGCCGAATTCGCACCCGTAAACGCGATCTCCGAGGCGGTGCCGAGCACCGGCACCCACGGGCCGGACAGGCCGCTCGTCGTCACGGTCACGAGGGAGTCGCCCTCGGCGCGTCCGGGGATCGTAGACTCCACGGGGATGTAGCCCGTGTGTCCGTCTCCACGCTTCGTGGACATGCCGAAGGTCGTGCCGTCGTACACGTCCATCGCGGCGATGCGCACGCGCTGGTTCTCCGGCAGGTCAGACACGGTCAGGAGGGTTTCGTCCTGCAGGTCCGTCGTGTAGTGGCGGAAAGAGGACAGGGGCGACGGGTAGGCCTGAATGTCGAGGGGCGGGTCCACCAGGTCGCGGCCCACGATACGAGTCCCGCCCGCGCCGAGGACCGCCGCGGCCGGCAGCGCGACGCCGACGGACACCGCGAGGACGGCGAGGGCACCCAGCAGGCGCGTGCCCACGTACACGGTCGAACGCGACTGGCGCGCGGCCGTCACCTCGCCACCGCCCGAGGAGGAACGACCCACGAGGACGTCCTGCCCCAGCGTGATGCGCTGGTACTGGGCGGCCAGCGCCCACCAGGCGACCAGGAGTGCCCACCAGGCCAGCACGGCCCACACGGGCAACGCATGGTGCGAGAGTCCAAAGAAGACCGAAATGACGCCCATGATGACGAGCGGGATCGAGCCGAGGACCGCGCGTCCGGAGCGGGCGGTGATCAGGCCCGCGAGGACGGCGCACACGAGGCCGCACATCCACGGCACGAGGGCTGGGCCCGAGTAGACCGACACGGGAGGCGTCAGGGTCAACAGGTCCTTCCACGCGCGGAAGGACCCGAGCACCATCACCTGCAGGGTTTTGCCCGTGGGCAGGAAACCGTAGAGGGCCTCGGCGCGCAGGGCGGCCACGCTGCCCAGCAGGAAGTACGTGACGACGACGCTCAGGACAGTCGTCAGCGCGTCCCAGCGCCAACGCGTCGAGGCGGCTGCGATCAGCAGGCCGCAGGCCACGCCCGCGCCCGCCGCAATCGCGCCCACTCCCCCGCCAAAGACGGGCTCGAAAGCCGCGACCGGTCCGGCGAACAGCAGGGCGAGGACGAGCAGCGACCAGATCGGCAGGCGCGTGCGGAACGTCGCGAAGCGCTGCGTGATCGTCAGCAGACGGTTACGAGTGGTCCTGGGCTTGGGCGCTGGCGACTCGCCCGCGGCGGCGGGCGCCCGGTCCTGGGCGGCGGCCTCGCGGCGCTCGGTCGCCTCCACGGACGAGGCCACGGCCTCGTCTTGGGAATCGATGCGCTGAGCGCGGGGCTTGGTGTTGACGTTGGTGCTCATGCCAGGCCTCCGGCGACGATAATGCGCGGCAGGTCGTCCAGCGTCGAGCAATCCAGGAGTACACCACGGCCGAGGTCACGGCGGGCTCGCACGCCCTCCGCACCGATACGAATGATGGAGACCGGAACGTCGATCGGGGCCAGGCGCGCCAGGTGGGCGGCCTCGATGTCCGTCACGTTCGGTCCGACGATGAGGGTGAGGGCGGAGACGCCAGGACGCTGCGCCACGGCCTCGCGCACGCGGCGCGACAGGTCACCGAAAGAGCGAGCCTTCACCTCGGAGAGCGCGTCCAGCATGCGCATGGCGATGCCCGACGGCAGCCACCCCTCGGTCGTCGTCAGCGACACGGGGCGCGATTCGCGCAGGTTCGCCAGGCCCAGGGAGCCTGCGACGGAGACCGCGGTCTCGAAGGTGTCGTGGTCCCACGCGTCGCGCGACGTATCCAAGACGATGACGTGGTGGGAGCGGTGGGTCTCCTCGTACTGGCGCACGATGAGCTTGCCCAGGCGCGCCGTCGACTGCCAGTGCACCGCGCGGCGGTCGTCGCCCGGCTCGTAATCGCGCAGCGCGTGGAAGGAGACGTCGGAGCTGGAGAGCTTGCCCGTCGACACGCCCTCGACGTCCAGCTGGAAGCCGGTCGCGTCGAAGGGAACGCGCACGGTGCGCGGGTGCACGTGCAGGAGGACGGGCTCGTCCCACATGCGCACACGGCGCAGCAGACCGAGCGCGTCGGAGCGCACGGCGCGCGCGGGGCCGACGTTGATGAGGCCTCGGTGACGCGAGGAAATCAGGAACATCTCGTCCCAGGTCTCGTGAGCACCCAGCGGAGGCACGACGAACTCGCCCGTACCCGTGCCGATCGGCAGCTCGATGATGCCCGAGCGCACGGAACGGGCCCGCTCGTTACGCACCGAGATCTCGCCGACGGCCGTCTGGCCGGCCACGATGCGCTCGTTGGGAACGCGGATCGACACGACGTGCGGGGGACGCCACGCGACGCGCATCGCGGCGAGCAGCAGGGCCACGACGCCCGCGAGCGCGCACGCCAGGGCCTCGACCCACTGGAAGGCCACCGCGAGCACGAGGCTCACGACGACGAGCGCGATCACCGCCCACCCGGTCGGGGTGACCGCGCCCACGAGAGCTTTGAGGGGATGCGAACGAACGGCCTGCGCCCGTTTGGGCGAGACCATCGTGGGGGTGTCCGTTCGCTTCCCTTCCATCGCTGTATCCGGCGCTTCCTTACGCGCCGACGGCCGGTGCGGGCACCGACGTCAGGGCACGCTGGATGACGCCCTCGGCGGTTGCGCCCGAGAACGCGGCGTCGGGGTCGACGATGACGCGGTGCGCCCACACGGGCACCGCGAGGGCCTTGATGTCGTCGGGCAGGACGAAGTTACGTCCCTGCGCGGCCGCCCACACGCGGGCGCAGCGCACCATGCCGATGGCGCCACGGGTGGACACGCCCAGCAGCGAGGACTCGTCCTCGCGGGTCGCCTCCGCCAGCGCGGCCACGTAGTCGAGGACGGCGCGGTCCGTGTGGTTCGCCGAGGCCAGGGCCGCCCAGGCGACGATGTCCTTGCCCGACAGCAGGGGCTTGAGGTTCTTCGAGCGGTCGGGCGAGGCCGAGCCGTCGAGGACGTCGATCATCGCGGAGCGCGAGGGGTAGCCGATCGAGGTCTTCATGAGGAAGCGGTCCAGCTGGGCCTCGGGCAGCGGGTAGGTGCCGGCCTGCTCGACGGGGTTCTGGGTCGCGATGACCATGAAGGGCTGGGGGGCGGGGCGGCGCACGCCGTCGACCGTCACCTGGGCCTCTTCCATGACCTCCAGGAGGGCGGACTGGGTCTTGGGCGACGCACGGTTGATCTCGTCGGCCAGGACGATCTCCGCGAAGACGGGGCCGGCGTGGAAGACCCACTCGCCCGTCTTCTGGTTAAACATGTTGACGCCGGTGATGTCCGAGGGCAGCAGGTCCGGGGTGAACTGGATACGCGAGTGCGTGCCGTCGATGACGGCGCTGATGGCGCGCGCCAGCGCGGTCTTACCGGTACCGGGGGCGTCCTCGAGCAGGAGGTGGCCGCCGGCGAACATCGTCGTGAGCGCGAGTCGCACGGCCTGGCGCTTGTCCAGGACCGCCACGGACACGCCGTCGACGAGGCCCTTGAAGACCTGGGCGAACCTGGTTGCATCCTCAATGGAAAGGGTCATGTTTCTACCTTTGTTGTGTGGCGGGGGTGGTCTATTCAGCGTGACAGTCGATGACGGGAGGCTTCGCGAGGAGCTCAGCCGCCGTCACGGCCTCGGTCAGGATACCCGTAATCTGAGGGTTATCCCGCGAGAAGCGGAACTGTGTGACCGAAGAGGGGCGACCGGTCTTCACGCTGCACACGAGGGTCACGCCGGACGAATAGTTCGGGGCGTTGACGGCGCGCAGCGTCATCGAGCCGCACTCCTGCCCGTTTCCACACGCCGCCTTCCCCTCGAAGGTTGCCTTCACGTTATCGACCAAGTCGCCGGTCTTCACGGTGGTCTTCACCTCGCGGTGCTGGCCATTCTTTCCGATGAGCTGGACGACGATCGTGTACTCGTGGCCGGGCGCCAGGTCCTCGGCCCACCAGTTGGTAAGCGGGCCTGACCAACTCTGCTTCGTCGAGTCTTTCAGTCCCTCGATCCAGATATTGGTCTGCGTGATCTCCACTCCGCTGGGATTGGACCACGAAGCAGCCACACCCCAGGATCGATTGTTCTGGACGTAGGACGCGGTTGCTTGGACCTCGAAGGTCGGGATGGGATCATCGTCATCGTCACGGCTGCGCTGGCCTGTGCCAACGACGCCCGTGACCGCCACGGTGCCACTCCAGGCGTACGAGCCGTCGTCCTTCTTGCCCTGCTGGCAGAAGTAGTAGGTCACCGTGGCACCCGGGGTGAGCGGGCCGATATTGAAGTCGGCGCGGTCTCCGTTGTTGAACTTCACGGGGTTACCGGGGGCCTTGCACTTCTCCGGGGTATCCGCGTAGAAGAGCTTCAGGTCGGCGGCCTTGTAGCCGTTTCCTTCGCGCAGTCGAGCATTCGAGACGGTGATGTTTCCCCAGGAGTTATCCGAGGGGGTGTGCAGACCGGGTGCGTCGGGGGTCGGCACGTCCCCCTTGGGCTCGCGCACGGGCGTCAGGGCGGGAACCTGGACAGTCATTACGTTGGACGTGGCGCTCTCGCCCTGCAGGTTGGTGACGGTCACGCTCACATTCACGGTAGTGCCCGCCGTGACGGAAACCTGGCGATACGTCGAACCTCCCGCGACCGTTACAGGTTCAGTATGATCGCTGACTCGAATCGTCGTCGTTCCCCAGCCGCTGGAGCCGGACTTGCCCAGGATCCAGTTGAGGTCGAGGAACATCTCTTGGCCAACCTGCTTGGCCTCAGCCTTCGAGATGACGGGCTTGTCCGGGGCCTGGATAGTGGCCTTCGGGGTGCCCGTCGTGCCCGGGGACGCCTGGGAATTGCCGTTCGCGTTCGTGGCGACGACCGTGACGGTGTACGTCCGACCGTTGACAAGGTTCTTTATGGTGCACTCCTGCTCGCCGTTCGTCGTGCAGCTGCTCGCCGCGGCACCCGCGATCGTCGCGTACACGGTGTACGAGGTGATGCGCGAACCGTTGTTGTTGGGGGCATCCCACCTCACCGCGAGTTCTCCGTCACCGGCCGTCACGGTCGGGCCGCCCGGGCGATCCGGGACGCCGGAGAGCGTCACAGAGTTCGACGTCGCGCCTTCAGACTCGCCGGAGGCGTTCACTGCCGTCACGGTGAACGTGTAGCTGCTGCCGGTCGTCAGGCCGTTCACCTCGCACACGGTCTCGGTACAGCTGGCGACCTGGCGACCACCGCTGTAGATGCGGTATTCGGTGATGCGCTCGCCGTTGGAGGCCGGAGCGTTGAAGGACACGGTGGCGCCCGTCGGGCCTTTCGCCCGGGCGACCACGCCGGTGGGCGTGTCGGGCCGACCCGTCACGACGACCGTGATGGTGCCCTGGACGACGCGCGAGGGGTCCTTGAGCTTGTCGTTGACGCGATAGGCGATGGAGATGGTACCCGCCGAATTCGGCGTGATAGTGACGACAGTGCCGGAGGTCGAGGTCGTCGCGTCCCCCAGCGCAATGGCGGCGCCCTCGAGAGAGATCGGCGTGTCCGGGAAGGGGTTGGTGGCCTGCGAGGCGACGTCCACGCTCACGGTCTCGCCGACCTTGGCCTTCACGTTGTACGCGGGCACCTGGATGCGCGGCTTCGTGGTGCCAACGACCTCGACGGGGATGGAGCCGTTGACGGTGTTGCCCTGCTCGTCCGTGACGCTCACGGCGATGGAACCCGCGGAGCCGGTGGGGGTGGTCTCAGGCGCGGACACCGTCAGGACGGTGCCCGACAGCGACGCGGAGATCGTGTCGGGGGCAGAGCCCATCGCGTAGGTGAAGGTCGAGACGTCCGTGCCCTCGGGGTCGCGCACGCCGAGCCTGAGGTCCTGCGTGACGGCGGCGCCGCCAGCCTCGACGCGGATCGCAGTCGGGGCGAAGATGGGCGGCTGGTTCTGGGTCGCCTTGATGCGCACGGGCAGCGACAGGGACGCGGTGAGCGTGCCCGCGTCGGAGGCGTCGCCGTCCGCGACCTGGATGAGGAACGCGGAGTTGCCGCCGAAGGAGGCATTCGCGGTCAGCGTCAGCTGCGTCGACGAGTCGGCGACGACCGAGTCCAGTCCGGTCTGCGCAACCGGGGAGGAGTCGTCCACGAGGCGCGGGCTGCGGCCCGAGCGCGTCATCACGTAATCCGCCAGGTTGATCGTGCGCGAGGTGCCCGCGTCCATCTCGATGGGCAGGTTCGCGGTGTTGAGGAAGGGCGCGGTCGTGTCGCGGCCGGGCACGGTCACGACGGCGGAGTTGGTCAGGCCGTCGCGGTCCGTGATCGTGTAGACGACCAGGCGCATGCTGTCCGTCACCGGGATGAGCAGGTCGGAGCCCTCCACGCTCACGCCGGATTCGGCGGTCGTGACGGTCAGCTCGTTGATGCTGCCATCGGGGTCCTCGTCGTTGTCGAGGACCTTCACGCGCACGGCCGAGCCGTCGGTGGGCAGTTCCTCGTAGGACACGAAGTCATCGCGGGCGATGGGGGCCTTCAGCGGGGCGTCGTCCTGGACGTAGACCGTGACGGTGCCTCGGGCGGAACCGCCGCGGCCGTCGCTCACCGCGTAGGACACGAGGTAGGTGCCGGCCTGCGAGGGCGTGTGCACCTGGATGGTCGAGGAGGACAGAGCCTGCGGGTCGAGCTCGGGTGTGGCCGTCTCGAGGCTGCCCTCCTCCAGCGCGAGCGGATCGCCATCGGGGTCGACGTCGTTCGACAGGACGTTGACGGTCACCATACGGTCCGGGCGGGTCAGCACCGTGTCGGGGACGGCGACCGGGTTCTGGTTCAACGTGGGCGCGGCCGAGATGGCGACGCGCACGCGAGCGGAGGCACGCCCGCCCTGGCGGTCCTCGACCGTGTAGGTGAAGGAGTCGGTGCCCGTGGCATTCTGGTTCGGCGTGTAGTCGATCCAGGTGGGGCCGACAGTCGCGTTGCCCAGCTGCGGGGACGAGCCGAGGCCACCCAGGGTCACGGAATCACCGTCGGGGTCGATACCGTCCAGGGGCACGGCGATACGGGTGGTCTGTCCCGCAGCCGCCCAGGCTGTAATGTCGCGAGGACGCGGCTCCTGGTTCTGATCGGAGGCACCCATCACCTCGAAGGTGACGGTGCTCGATGCGCGGTTGCCCGCGGAGTCGATGACCGAGTAGGTCACGTCCATGAGGCCGGGGGTCTGCCCAGCCTCGAGGCGCACCTGGTTGCCCGTGACGAACGGGGTTCCCAGGGCGGAGCCGGAATCGTATTCGAGGGTCGACTCGACCTGGAGGTTCAGGCCGGCGGGCGAGCGATCGTTCGCCAGGACCGACACGGTTCCCACGTCGCCGACGCGCACCTTCACGTGGTCGGGCTTGAGGATGGGCGGCAGGTCCGAGCGGTCCGCCGCTCCGGGGATGACCATCACGTCGGCCGTGGCCTCGCCGACGCCGTTGGACACGGTGTAGCTGAATTGCACCGTACGCTCGAGGCCGGCGGGCGCGGTAACGCGCAGCAGGTGGCGATCAATGAGGGCCACCTCAATCTCCGGGGCGTTCGAGGCATCCACGGAGGTGATCGACAGCAGGCCGCCGGAGGGGTCGTAGTCGTTATTCAGGGGCGCAACGAGGACGGAGCCGCCCTGCGGCAGGACCGCCGTGTCGTTTTCGGCAACGGGAGGCTCGCTCGAAGGCGCCGTGACCTCGACGCGAATGATGCCCAGTGTCGTCGCGATGCCGTCGGACACGGTGTAGGCAAAGGAGTAGGAACCCGGCTCGGTCGCCCTAAAGTCAATGGTTCCGCGGTCCAGGTCCGGCTGGATCGTGGCACCGGCGGGCGCACCGGACACGGCCGCCAGGGTCAGCTGGTCGCCGTTCGGGTCGGTGTCGTTCTTCAACGGATCGAGGGTGACGGTCTCACCCGGGTGCGCCTGGAAGAGGTCGCCGTTCGCAGACGGCGGCAGGTTTCCGGGCTCCTGAACGTCGACGATCAGCTCGCCGCGGGTCTCCGCGCCCTGGTCGTCGGCAACCGTGAGAACGATCGACTTCGGGCCGGCCGCGCCGCCCTCCTCGGTGATGGTGACGGAGCCGTCCTCGGTGAAGGAGACCTTCAGCCCCTCGGGGGCCTCGGCGTTCTTTAGGTAGATGGGGTCGCCGTCGGGATCGCGCCAGTCACTCAGGGCCTCGTACTGGATCTGGGCACCCGCGCCGATCTTGACGGTCGGGACGCGCAGCTGCGCGGGCCCCTCGTTCTGATCGAAGGGGTGGATGGTGACGCGCACGTGCGCCTCGGCTGAGGCCTGGCCGTCAGAGGCCGCGTAGGTGAACGTCGTCGAGCCGGCCTGAGACGCCGACACTCCGTTGATCTGCAGGGCTCGTCCGCCGCGCGCGACCGTCACGACTCCCCACTCGGGCTGCTTGACCGGCGCGGCAGTCAGCACGTCGCCGTCGAGGTCGGAGTCGTTGTCGAGCACGGGCAGGATGGTCGAGCGTCCCGGGCGGATGCCGAACTCGTCGTCCTCGGCCTCGGGCGGGGTGTTTTCCTCGCGCTGCTGCGGGTCCGCGACCTCGTTCGTCAGCTCGGGGCTGTCCTGCTCGTCCTCGTTTTCCTCGAGCTCGTTTTCGACCTCGTCCCAGTTGTCCATGAGGACCATGTTCGAGTCGGGCAGCCAGACGCTGCCCTCGGCGACGTCGTTGAGGACGATGGCCTTGCGGTTCGTGCGGAAGACGATCTCGCGCGCGGTCGTTAGCGTATCGACGACCATCTGCTTGTTCGCCGAAGGATCGTCGCAGGCACGCATGTACGCACCGCTGCCGGTCCACGCACCATACGAGCAGCCCTCGTGACGCACGGGCGCGGCCGGGGTGCCGCTGACGCCGCCCTCGGTCGAGGGGGTGATCGTCGGGGTGCCGCCCGCCAGCGGGATCTCCACGAGGGAGGTGGGCGTGGCGAGCAGGACGGAATCGGCCTTCGGGCCGGCCTGCTGGAGGACTCCGCCGGTCTCGACGCCGGCTGCGCTCAGATCGATCCGCTTGTTGTCGGGCAGGAAGAGCGTGTTGGACTCAGCGTCGAGGGCGACGACCTGGTCGCCGACGACCGTCATGCTCAATCGCGCATCCTCGGGGATCCCCTCCACCGTGGACGTCTGCGCCTGATCGACCGCGCCCTGGCGCTTGACCGTCGTCAGCGTGCCCGAGGCGGCCAGGGTGTAGACGGAGCCGTCCATGCCGGTTACGAAGGCGCTGGCGCCCATGTTCGAGGAGAGGGCCGCCGCCTCGGAAAGGTTCAGGGGGCTGGGGTTCACGGCGGAGGTCGTCCACAGGGTGCCGTCGGACGCATCGAGGACGCCGAGGACGTCGCCGCCCTGCATGACCGCGGACCCCGCGGGCAGGGCCGTCGGGGAGCCGAGGGAGACCTGTGTGACGTTGACGGGCGCAACCGTCGACGAGGTGAGGTCGGAGACGGTGACAGTCTCCCCCGCCTGGCCGACGTCGAAGTTGGTGGCCTCGGTGCGCAGCGCGCCGTCGAGGATGCGGGCCTCGTAGTCGAGATGTCCGACCATCTGCTTGGACTTGTTGGTCACCCAGATACCACCGTCGTTGACGTTGACCTGGGTCACCTCCGCGCCCTTGTAGATGACACCCGCGATACAGAGCGCAACAACGAGCAGCACGAGGATGAACGCCGGCAGACGGCGCCTCGCACTGATCCGATTGTGTCGCGTTTTCGCGGACATATGGCCTCTCTCGGTCGGTGAGCAATACCCCAGAAATAGTGTGGCACGACTACACCGCATACTAATAGTTAATGAGAATCTATCAGATGGGCGATTACTTAACAACTAGAGGGTGGCCCATCGCTGTGCGACGGGCCACCCTCTCAAAGTGGCTGGTTTGTCAGTCGAAGATAATTGGCGAGTAAATCACTCTCCGTTGAAGGTGAACTTGCGGTCCTTACCCTCTCCGGTGACGCCAACGGTGACAACCTGACCGGGTTGCAGTTCTCCGAACAGGATGCGCTCAGACAGCGCATCCTCGATCTCGCGCTGGATCGCACGACGCAGCGGACGCGCACCCAGGACCGGGTCAAAGCCCACGTCCGCGAGCAGCTCGCGAGCCTCGTCCGTCAGCTGCAGGCGCATGTCCTGAGCCTCCATACGCTTGGCCAGCTTGGCGATCATCAGGTCGACGATGCGCGCAATCTCGGGCTTGGTCAGCGGCGGGAACACGATCGTGTCGTCGACGCGGTTGAGGAACTCGGGACGGAAGTGCTGCTTGAGCTCCTCCGCGACCTTCGACTTCATACGGCCGTAGTCGTGCGTCGAGTTGTCGGCGGTCTGGAAGCCCGTGAGGACACCCTTGTTGATGTCGCGGGTACCCAGGTTCGTCGTCATGATGATGACGGTGTTCTTGAAGTCCACCTTGCGACCCTGCGAGTCCGTCAGGCGACCCTCCTCCAGGATCTGGAGCAGCGAGTTGAAGATGTCCGGGTGAGCCTTCTCGACCTCGTCGAAGAGGACGACCGAGAACGGCTTGCGACGAACCTTCTCCGTGAGCTGGCCACCCTCGTCGTAGCCGACGTAGCCGGGAGGAGCACCGAAGAGGCGCGAGGCCGTGTGCTTCTCGGAGAACTCGGACATATCCAGCTGGATGAGGGCGTCCTCGTCGCCGAAGAGGAACTCGGCGAGGGCCTTGGCCAGCTCGGTCTTACCGACGCCGGTCGGGCCGGCGAAGATGAACGAGCCACCGGGACGGTTCGGATCCTTCAGACCGGAGCGCGTACGACGGATCGACTGGGCGAGAGCCTTGACGGCCTCGTCCTGGCCGATAACGCGCTTGTGCAGCTCGTCTTCCATCTTGAGCAGCTTCGCGGTCTCCGTCTGGGTGAGGCGCACGACCGGGATACCGGTCGACATGGCCAGGACCTCGGCGATCTCCTGATCCCCGACCTCGGCAATCTCGTCGGATTCGCCGCCCTTCCAGGCCTCTTCCTTCGCCTTGCGTTCCTCGGACAGCTTCGACTCCTCGTCGCGCAGGGACGCGGCCTTCTCGAAGTCCTGATCGTCGATGGCCGCCTCCTTGTTGCGGCGCACCTCGGCGATCTTCTCGTCCAGCTCGCGCAGCTCCGGCGGCGCGGTCATGCGGCGGATACGCAGGCGCGCGCCGGCCTCGTCGACCAGGTCGATCGCCTTGTCGGGGAGGAAACGATCCGAGATGTAGCGGTCCGCCAGCTCGGCGGCAGCCTGGATCGCAGCGTCCGTGATGATGACACGGTGGTGCGCCTCGTAGCGGTCGCGCAGGCCCTTGAGGATCTCCACCGTCTCGTCGACGCTGGGCTCCTCGACCTTCACCGGCTGGAAGCGGCGCTCGAGGGCCGCGTCCTTCTCGATGTACTTGCGGTACTCGTCGTTCGTGGTGGCGCCGATCGTCTGGAGCTCGCCGCGCGCCAGCATGGGCTTGAGCATCTGGGCGGCGTCGATCGAGCCCTCGGCGGCACCCGCACCCACGAGGGTGTGGATCTCGTCGATAAACAGGATGATGTCGCCGCGCGTGCGGATCTCCTTGAGAACCTTCTTCAGGCGCTCCTCGAAGTCGCCGCGGTAGCGAGAGCCGGCGACCAGCGAACCCATGTCGAGGCTGTAGATCTGCTTGTCCTTGATGGTTTCGGGCACGTCGCCGTGCACGATCGCCTGGGCGAGGCCCTCGACGACCGCGGTCTTACCAACGCCGGGCTCACCGATCAGAACCGGGTTGTTCTTCGTGCGGCGCGAGAGGACCTGCATGACGCGCTCCATCTCGACGCGGCGGCCGATGACGGGATCCAGCTTGTTCTCGCGCGCGGCCTGCGTCAGGTTGCGGCCGAACTGCTCGAGGATCGCGGAATTGGAACGCTCGGGACCACCCGAGCCACCCACGCCCGCGCCGACCGACTCGCGGCCCTCGTCGTCGCCGCGCTGGTAGCCGCTGAGCATCTGGATGACGGTCTGACGCACCTGCGCCAGGTCCGCGCCCTGCTTGGTGAGGACCTGGGCGGCCACACCCTCGCCCTCCTTGAGGAGGCCGAGCAGCAGGTGCTCCGTGCCGATGTAGTTGTGGCCCAGCTGCAGGGCCTCGCGCAGGCTCAGCTCGAAGACGCGCTTTGCGCGCGGGGTGAAGGGGATGTGGCCCTCGACCGGCTTCTCGCCCTCGCCAATGATCTCGATGACGGAAGCGCGGACGGCCTCGCCCTTGATCCCCATCGTCTCCAGGGCCTTGGCGGCGACGCCCTCGCCCTCGGAGATCAGGCCGAGCAGCAGGTGCTCCGTGCCGATGTAGTTGTGCTTGAGACCGCGAGCCTCGTCCTGCGCGAGCACGACGACCCGGCGAGCGCGGTCGGTAAAGCGTTCGAACATGCCTCTCCTCATTTCACAGGACGGGCACTTCGCCGAGCTCGGCGTACACCCGTCCCAGTTGACTGGTTACAGCCTACGGAAAGCTCCCGCGCCGTGCGCGCGCTTTCGCCCTGGGCGCAGGGGCGGCTCCGGGGCGGGGCGCACGTTCGGGTCACGAGGCGGCACTGGGCCGAGGCCGGGGCGCGAACTATCGGCAGGTATCTCGGGGAGCCTCACCCAAAAGTCGCACGTAATTTCCCTCGGTCAGTTTTCGACTGGCCTCACAAACCTTGGAATTGCAACGACCACAATTCAAAACCTGAAAGGTTGACAGGGAAATTACGTGCGACATTTTCGAGAAACCACACAAAGCGGCGACGCCGAAAGGCCGAGGAGTCGGACCCAGAAGAAACACTGCACGCGACTGAGGGAGCATTGCACCCGTTAAGGAGCACCGCACCCGTTAAGGAGCACTGCACCCGATCAGAACGGGTGTAATGCCTACTGATCGGGTACACGGCCCCATCACAACAAGCACAAACGCGGAGCTGCCGGCAGGATTCAACCTCATCGGGAAGATTCAACCCGATCAGAAGGGGTTGAACCTTACCGATCAGGTGTAACACCCCATCGGCAGGGCAAGTCCTGTGGAGTGGTGTAATCGTTTT
>KV835904.1:0-608 GCA_001838165.1 Actinomyces sp. HMSC035G02
CACACGGTGCTACGCAGGGGCGATCTTTCTTTCACGCAACCCCCGGGAGCACCCCCGGCGCGGCGGACACCAGCGGGACCGAGCCCACCTCGAGACGCAGAACCTGACCACGGAGCCCGAAGGTCGCGACAGAGCCAGGCCTCAGAAAAGTCGCATGCAATTCGATTGGATGAAGATTCAATAACGTCTGAAAACATTGCAATTTCAACGCTGTGAATTCAATGTTTGAAATAGTCGCGGGGGAATTGCATGCGAAATTGAGGAGCTCAGCAGCGATGTGCGCGAGGGCCGAGGCGGGCCTGTGGGGCCGAGGCGGGGCCTGGCCGGGCTTCGAGACGACGCACCGAGCCACATCAGCGACCAGGCACCGCCGGTGTGGAGGGCGGCGCGTGGCCGGCAGGGCCAGGCCTCAGAAAACTCGCACGTAATTCGACCGGACCAGCCCCTCAACAACACTCAGAAACGTTGAAATACCAACGAACGCAATTCAAATTCTGAAATAGCCTCAGGGGAATTACGTGCGAAATTGCTAGGGGGAGCGGTGAGCGTGCTATCCACGCACAGCGACACAAGTGCCGCCGGTGTGGAGGGCGCCGGAGGGTCCGGAG
>KV835904.1:708-9300 GCA_001838165.1 Actinomyces sp. HMSC035G02
CATCAGCGACCAGGCACCGCCGGTGTGGAGGGCGCCGGAGGAATTGGTGGGCCTGGCCGGGCTTCGAGGCGCGGGGCCTGGCCGCGGTGCCGGTGGGCGGCGGCAGGGCCAGGGCGGGCCTCGAGATCGACCACTCCGAGCGAAGCTCGCGTGTGGCGATCTCGCGGGCGGGCCGCCGCCCCCCGGCACACACAGCGGCCAGGCCACGCAGGCAGCCAGTTAAAACGCCCGCTACTCTCCGCCGCCGGGCTCAGGGCGTCCCGTGTAGTTGACGAAGCGCGCCATGTCGCCCTGGAAGAGGGCGGTGACGGTCGCGGTCGCGCCCGCGCGGTGCTTGGCGACGATGATGTCGGCCTCGCCGGGGCGGTCTTCCTTGTCGTAGTAGTCGGGGCGGTGCAGCAGGATGATGATGTCGGCGTCCTGTTCGAGCGAGCCGGACTCGCGCAGGTCGCTCATCATGGGCTTGCGGTCGGTGCGGCCCTCGGAGTTACGGTTCAGCTGCGCAACGGCGATGACCGGAATATCGAGGTCCTTGGCCAGGAGCTTGAGGTTTCGCGACATTGCGGAGACTTCCTGCTGACGCGACTCGACCTGGCGGCCGCTCGTCATGAGCTGGAGGTAGTCGATGACGACGAGGCCGAGGTTTTCCTGCTGCTTGAGGCGGCGGCACTTCGAGCGGATCTCGGAGATGGTGATGTTCGCGGAGTCGTCGACGTACAGGGGCGCAGCGCTCATGCGCGAGGAGGTTTCGGCGACCTTTTGCCATTCGTTGCTGTTCATTTTGCCGGCCTGCATCTTGGACAGGCGCACGCCGGACTCGGCGGAGAGCATGCGCATCGCGATTTCCTGGGAGCTCATTTCCAGCGAGAAGATCAGCGACGTGATTCCGTGCTTCATGGACGCCGATCGACAGAAATCCAGGGCGAGCGTGGATTTACCCATGGCGGGTCGGGCGGCGACGATGATCATCTGGCCGCCGTGCAGGCCCTGCGTGAGCTCGTCGAGGTCGGTGAAGCCGGTGGGAACGCCGTTGAGCTTGCCCTGGTTCTTTTCGATGTCTTCGAGGGCGATGAGAATATCCGTGCTCATCTTGTCCATGGAGACGTAGTCGGTGGTTTCGCGCCCGTCGGAGACGGCGTAGACCTCGGCCTGGGCCTGGTCGACGATCTCGTCGACGTCGCCGCCGGCGTCCGCGTAGCCGAGCTGGACGACGCGCGTGCCCGCGGTGACGAGGCGGCGCATGATGGCGCGTTCGCGCACGATGCGCGCGTAGTAGGCGGCGTTCGCGGCGGTGGGCACGGAGGCGATGAGGGTGTGCAGGTAGGCGGCGCCGCCGACCTTCGACAGGACGCCCGCGCGCTTGAGTTCGCCGGCGACGGTGATCGCGTCGGCGGGTTCCGCGCGGCCGTTGAGCTCGACGATGGTGTCGAAGATCGTCTCGTGGCTGGGCTGATAGAAGTCCTGCCCGCGCAGCATCTCGGAGACGACGTTGGCGGCCTCGGTCGTCAGCATCATCGATCCGAGGACGCTCATCTCCGCGTCGATGTCCTGCGGCGGGACGCGGTCGAACTGGTCGTCGGACATCGTGATCCTTTCGGGTGCGCGGGCGTATAGGGACGAGGCCGGGGCCGGGCCCAGTGCCACGAGCGCGGCCCGGGGCCCTGTGTATAGAGAGCCTTCAGGCGAAGACTAACGCGTTGTAGGCGATTGCGCGACAGACGCTGTGCACGGGCATGTGCACATATTGTGGATAACCTGTGCACAACGCCGACGACGCCTGTGCACAACGCGAAATGACCGATCTGTCAGGGCAGATATCCTCATCACAGTCACATCATTGTCATTCATTGGGCCGTCTAGAATTTCCCAATGTACGGCTTTCCACAGGCCTGTGCACACATTGTGGAAAAGAATCGGAGTGTCATGACGAGCACACAGGGACCCGGCGACCCAACCTCACCCGCGAAGCGTGAGGGGGACCCGGCCTCGTCGACCCCGACGATCACCACGCGGATGATCCTCTCCCTCGCGCTGCCTTCCCTGGGCGCGCTCATCGCGGAGCCGCTGTTCACCGTCATCGACTCCACGATGGTCGGACACCTGGGCACCCCGCAGCTGGCGGGCCTGGGCATCGCGTCGACCGTGCTGAACACGGCGGTCGGGCTGTTCATCTTCCTGGCCTACTCGACGACCTCCCTGGCGGGTCGCCACCTGGGGGCCGGGCGGCGCGACCTTGCGATCCGCTCGGGGGTCGAGGCCATGTGGCTGGCGGGAGGACTCGGCGCCCTCGCAGCGATTCTTCTCGCCGTCTTCGCCTCTCCCCTACTCACCTGGCTGGGGGCCGACGCGGCCACCATGCCGCACGCCCTGGCCTACCTGCGCGCCTCCGCGCCCGGCCTCGTCGGCATGTTCGTCGTCCTAGCAGCCACCGGCACCCTGCGCGGGTTGCAGGACACGCGCACTCCGCTGGTCGCGGCGTCCGTGGGCGCGGCCTTCAACGCGGTGGCCAACTGGGTGCTCATGTATCCCCTCGACCTGGGGGTAGCGGGTTCCGGCCTGGGCACCGCCATCACCCAGACGCTCATGGCGGCCTTCCTCGGGTGGATGATCGTGCGCGCGGCCCGCCGCGAGGGCGTGAGCCTGCGCCCCTCCACGTCTGGCCTGTTCGGCGCGGCGCTCGAGGGAGCGCCGCTGCTCGTGCGCACCCTCGCGCTGCGCGTCGCGCTCCTGGCGACCCTGAGCGCGGTCACCGCGATCTCCACCCAGGCCCTGGCCGCCCACCAGATCGTGTGGACCCTGTGGACGTTCGCCGCCTACGTGCTCGACGCGCTTGCGATCGCCGCCCAGGCGCTCGCCGGATTCACGACCGGCACCGGAGAGCGCGGCGCCATGCGCCCCCTCCTGCGCACGCTGTCGCGCTGGGGCATCGGCTTCGGCGTCGCCGTCGGCGTCGCTCTGGCGATCACCGCACCCTGGATTACCCGCGTCTTCACGACCGACCAGACCGTCATCGACTACGCGACTGTCGCCATCATCGTCGGCGCGCTCTTCCAGCCGATCGCCGGCTACGTCTTCCTCCTCGACGGCGTGCTCATCGGCGCGGGCCGAGGCCGCTACCTGGCGATCGCCGGCATCGTCAACCTGGTCGTCTACGCACCCCTCCTGTGGGTCATCGCCCACTCCACCTCGCTCACGGCGCGCCCCTCGCTGGCTCTCGCGATGGTCTGGCTCGCCTACTCGGCCGTCTACACGGGCATGCGGGCCCTCACCAACGGGCTCGGCGCCCGCTCTCTCTAGCAGATCGACGAGGCCGGGGCCGGCCTCGTGCGCACCCCAGGTTCCGCGCGGGGTTCGGTGTCCCGGCGGGGTGGACCCAGGCCTCGTCCCGAGGAGCCCAATCGTGACCGGAAACGCCCTAGCGAAGACGCTGCCACCCGTGTAAAGTGGGTAGCTGGACTATCCGCACCCGCGGCTGGTCCAGCAGGCCCTCACGGGCCATACGCAACGCCCTCCTGTCACGGACCGTCCGTGACCGTAAAGACCATAGGAGGTGGGAACCAACGTGCGTAACTACGAACTGATGGTGATCCTCGATCCTTCGATCGACGAGCGCACCGTCGCCCCCATGATGGAGAAGTACCTGGCACCCGTGGCTGCCAACGGCGGATCCGTCGAGAACGTTGACGTCTGGGGCAAGCGCCGCCTTGCTTACGACATCCTCAAGCGTTCTGAGGGCATCTACGTCGTCATCGACATGACCACGACCCCCGAGGTCGCTCTCGAGATCAACCGCCGCATGGGCATCGACGAGACCATTCTCCGTACGAAGCTCCTGCGCCCCGACGCTCACTGAGCCGACACCACACCCTCTAAGCCCGAGGAGCCGACATGGCCGGAGATACCGTCATCACTGTCATCGGTAACCTGACCGCTGACCCCGAACTGCGTTGGACGCAGTCCGGCGCCGCGGTCGCCGATTTCACGGTGGCCTCCACCCCCCGAACCTACGACCGTAACGCCGGTGAGTGGCGCGACGGCGACACCCTCTTCATGCGCTGCTCCGTGTGGCGCGAGACCGCTGAGAACGTCGCCGAGTCGCTGCGTAAGGGCATGCGCGTCATCGTTCAGGGTCGCCTCACCCAGCGCTCGTACGACACCCAGCAGGGTGAACGTCGCACGGTCGTTGAGCTGCAGGTCGACGAGGTCGGCCCCTCCCTGCGCCGCGCACGCGCGCAGGTCACCCGCACCGCCCCCTCCGGTGGCGGCGGCTACCAGTCCGACAACCGCGGCCAGCAGGGCGCGCCCCAGCAGGGCGGCGGTTACGGCGGCGGCCAGGGTGGATATGGCCAGGGTGGCGCCAACTACGGCGCACCGACCGGCGGCTCCCCCGAGGACCCGTGGCGCTCCGCCCCCGCTGGCGGCGCCACCTCCTTCGGCGACGAGCCCCCGTTCTAAAGTCGCGCGCCCCGGCACCTACGCCGGAAAGCGCCACGTCGAAGACACAACGCTTGGGGCGGCACAGTCCGCCCGGATTCACTAGGAGACCATCATGGCGAAGCCCCAACTTCGCAACAAGCCCATCAAGAAGAAGGCCAACCCGCTGAAGTCGGCCAAGATCGAAAAGATCGACTACAAGGACACCGCTCTGCTGCGTAAGTTCATCTCGGACCGCGGCAAGATCCGCGCCCGCCGCGTGACCGGTGTTTCCACCCAGGAGCAGCGCAAGATCGCTCGCGCCGTCAAGAACGCGCGTGAGATGGCTCTGCTGCCCTACTCCACGACCGGCCGCTGATAAGGGAAGGACACAGCTGATATGGCTACCACGAAACTGATCCTCACCCACGACGTCCCCAACCTCGGCCACGCCGGCGAGGTCGTCGAGGTCAAGGCTGGCTACGCCCGCAACTACCTGGTCCCCCGCGGCTTCGCCGCCAAGTGGACCGCCGGCGCGCAGAAGCAGATCGACCAGATCGCCGCTGCTCGTCGCCGCCACGAGATCGCCACGATCGACGACGCTCGCGCCGTGCGCGACGCCCTCCAGGGTGCCGTTGTCGAGATCTCCGGCAAGGTTGGCAACTCCGGCCGCCTGTTCGGCGCCGTCTCCGCTGCTGCGATCGCTGACGCGGTCAAGGAGCAGCTGGGCCAGACCATCGATCGTCGTCGCGTCATCATCGCCTCGCCCATCAAGGCCGTTGGCGACCACACGGTGACCGTCGGCCTGCACCCCGAGGTGTCCGCGAACCTCAAGGTCCGCGTTTCCGCCGCGAAGTGAAGGCTTCACGCATCGGTTGAATGCTGAAGGGTTGGCCCCCGCTCATGCGAGCGGGGGCCACCCCTTTTGCTGCCAACAAGAAACTAGAGGGCAGCTGGGAACAAGCACTCTTAGTTCTCTCAAGATTTGTGAGACAAACAACGATGATGATAGAGTACTTTACAGTATCGACAATGAACGCACCGTTGCATCATAAGTGAGGTTAACATGGCCGACATCAAGCTCTTCATTTCATGGGCGCACGCTGATTCAGAGTTGGCGAGTTCATTTCTTCAACTACTCAAACCTCGCCTAAATATCGTTCGAAATCACAACTTTACCTTATGGGAGTTTTCACTCATTCCAATAGGCGAAGAATGGGAGCAAGAGATACTGAAACAATGGAATAAAGCCAACTATATCATTCAGCTTGTCAGCCCACATTTTCTCAATTCAGAGTTTATTAGGAAGCATGAGATTCCCGAAATAGGTGATGCCACACGAAAGAAAAGTCTGCCCGTCATGCTTGACGACGTACCACTCGACAAGTCAATGAACCTCCACCAGATCGACGAGCGACAAATTTACCGAGGCAGTTTCAACCATCCACACTCTTATATCAGCTGCACAACAGAGTATGAACGCAGACAATTTGTAAATGGCTTTGTGGAAAAGCTGCTTGAGCGGGTTGACCGAAAAACGGGATATCGCTAAGCAATTCTAACCATTACACACATTTCCAAAAGGCCGATTTCCCAATACACTAAACAACAGCACAGATCAGTCAACATGAAGCAACTTTACACACACGCAGGTAGCTTCCAGTGAATAGCACTCTACCAGAACTGCGCATCTACATTAGCTTCATCGCTGATGATTTAAAGTTCGCGCAACCATGCGCAAAACTAATTCAAAACGCAATTAAGGTCACACTTAATACCGACTACCATACTACATTCTACTCTCCAGAAAATATTCCGGTCGGTGAAAACAGGTCTGGCACACTCGAACAACATATCAATGAATCAGACATTGCAATTGTTCTTGTCAGCCACTCATATCTAGTTGAGAAAAACGAAGCTCTACGTTTATATAAGAAGCATCCACACCCGATCATTATACAACTTGAGCCGATCAATCACGGAGCATCTTTTGCACCTTTCGATCGAAGCGACGTAGTTGTTGAGCATTCATTCACCCAAGCACAGGACAACGGGCGCACCACCGAGATCGAATTTTCTAATCAAGTTGCAGCGATCGTTCAACGTACACTTACCGAACGCGAGAGCCACCATCCCTCTCCCCTACCCACTCTTTCTCCCCAGGGGATCGCCGAGCAGCTGATTGCCGCTCCACTGAGCGAGTTCACCGTCAAGACTATCCCCTCGCGAGCAACGCGCGGTTTCGGCGCAGCCGCGCACGCAGACAACGGCAACAGCAATGATATCTCGGCACCTGTGACAGATATCGTCGAGGAACTGGTCCGTTGGTCGCACACACCAAGTAGCGACCAGCCACGCCTCTGCGCCCTCCTCGGGGACGTGGGCACGGGTAAG
This sequence comes from Actinomyces sp. HMSC035G02, assembly GCA_001838165.1. Taxonomy (GTDB): domain Bacteria; phylum Actinomycetota; class Actinomycetes; order Actinomycetales; family Actinomycetaceae; genus Pauljensenia. Next base: position 7,516 of record KV835904.1, read on the forward strand.
ACGACTACTTCTATTCTTCTCGCCCGCAGGCTTTTAGAACTCAGGAAGAAAGGGGAACCGGTTCCCTTTCCCCTCTACTTTGACCTGCGTAAGATTTCCCCTAACGGGCTGTATGACTTCGGGCTTCACATCCTCCTGACCAAATTCCTCGCTGGCTATACTCGCCAATTCACCTCAGCCAACGAAATTCTCGAAATCATCCACAACGAGAACACCCTTGTCATCTTCGACGGCCTCGACGAGCTTCTCGTACACCTGTCCCTCAGCGACAGCCAACGACTGACCCGATCCCTTCTTGACTCCCTCAACCTCAGCTCCAGCGACAGCAACTCAGGAGACAAGACTCCTCACACACGCCTGCTCCTATCCTGCAGGACACAGTACTTTAGAACCCTCAAGGATGAAGTGTGCTTCTTTGACCACGACGGGGCACACCACAAGGGAGACAACATAACCCTCATCCTCACCCTCCTCCCTTTCGACGAGGACCAGATTCAAGAGTACCTGCGGCGCAACGTCCCAGATTCCGATCCTAACCGGCTCCTCGACATGATCCGATCAGTGCACGACCTGGGGGCACTCGCCTCCCAGCCAGTCCTGCTCAACATGATCCGGGACATTCTTCCCGCTGTCGAGGAGGACTCACGTGGAGGCCGACGTGTCCGTTCAGTCGACATCTACAAACGTTTCGTCGATGGCTGGCTTCGCCGCGACATGGGGAAACACAGCTTCACCCCCGAGCATAAGATCCAACTCATGACCCACCTGGCCTGGCAGGTTTGGCGCTCAGGGGCCAGAACATGGAACGCAGACCAGATGGATGACTGGCTGCTCGAGTTCTGTGATGAGCACAAGAATATTCAGCGCCGGTCACGGGACCACACCTCCGACCAACTCACACAGGACTTCCGCACAGCGACATTTCTCTCGCGCCGAGGAGACAACCTCACCTTCGTACACTCCTCATTTTTGGAGTATTTCTTGGCAGTGCGTCTGCGCGATTCTCTATTTGACCAGGCAGAGGAGGATGTGCTCAGCGCGTGGGACATTACACGTCCCAGCAACGAAACCTTCACCTTCTTCGCCGAGCTCATCGACAGCCTCGTTAGCGACGTACGAAGCCGCGCGATCGCCCGACTCGAGTACGTCGGTAAGCACGCAAGCGTGACCGCGCGAGAGAACATCTTCGCCTACACTCTTCGGGCCATCAGCCAAGGCATGCCGCACCCACATCCAGATGCCCTGGTCCTATCGGACACAGACCTGCGCGGCTGGATCATCGGTTCCAAGCAGACACACTTAAACCTGAGCGGGGTGCCTTTACGCGGTACCCGGTTGGATGACGCCCACATCATCAACACCAACCTGGACCGCACTGACGCTACGGGAGCCTCCATGCAACGCGCGCTCTTCGAGCACTGCACCCTCACCAACGCGACCTTCAGCGACGCCGACCTGGCAGGCACAGTCTTTCGACACTGCGACATGGAAGGGGCCTCCCTCGCCAAGGCGAAGCGGCACCGCACCCAACTCCTCTACACAATCGGAAATCACGAGATTCTCAAAGGAGTGTTGACCGCTCCAATAAACAAAGCTGAGGCAATTGATACACTCCCTATAACGCATATTTTCGGCGGACATGGGGACATGGTGACAGCGGTGGCATGGTCACCCGATGGTGGGCATATTCTAACGGGCTCAGATGACGGCACTGCACGCGTATGGGACACTAGCACCTGGGAAAATACACTCACACTCGAACACAGCGACTTGGTCCAGTCAGTG
>KV835905.1:0-5991 GCA_001838165.1 Actinomyces sp. HMSC035G02
AATTTCGATGTCCAAGAAACGGGGCGCAGTTCAAGACGAGGCCGGGGTCAGGTATCAGGACGCGGCGTCCGGGTTGATGATCGTGCGGGCCTGCTCGTCCGTGAGCGTGAAGTTGTACATCTTCTGGTAGTAGTCCTTCGTCATGGCTACGAGGTCAACGTCGGAGAACTGCTCCGGGTACAGGGAGGCGCCGATCCAGTTCGCCACGATCGGGGAATCCGGGTTGGGGGTGAACCAGTTCCACATGCCCAGGCCGGTGGAGTAGACGCGGCCGGACTTCACGGAGCTGAGGGTGGACAGGTCCACGCCCTCGACCGAGTTCGTCAACACGGTGTTCGCCGTCATGTTCGACATTCCCTTGCCGGTGACGAGGAGGACCTGGGGATCCCACGTGAGGACCTGCTCGAAGGTGACGGGCGTGTGCGAGGTGTCGGTGTCGCGCGAGACGTTCGTGTAGTTCAGAGAGTCGGCCCATTCGTTGGTGAACCAGCCGTCCTTGCCGCCCGCGACCGCGAGCTGACCGTCGGCCGCGCCCATGAGCACCATCGTCGAGACCTTCTGGTCCTCGGGGACCTTCGCGGTGCGCGCGCGGGCATCGGCGACGAGGTCCTTGCCGAGTGCGATCTTGTCGGCCATGTGGCCATCCTCGTTGAAGACGTCCTCAAGGAGCTCCATCCACTCCGTGTACGTCTCCGACGGGTTCCCCATCGTCGTGAAGCCGACGGCCGGGATGCCGGCCTTGCGGAACATTTCGCCGTGTTCCTTATTGAAGGCGTTGTAGAAGACGACGTCCACGTTCAGGTTGAGCAGGGCCTCGGCGTTGAGTTCGCCCTTGTCGTAGTAGCTGGTGTCCACCTGCATCATCTCGGGTGCCATCTCGGCGGCGATCGTCTGGCTCATGGCCTTGACGCGGGCGGCGCTCATGCCCACCAGGTAGGGGGCCTTGCCGTCGAAGTAGGCCAGGTAGGTGGATTCGATGGGGATCTGGTCGATGGCGACGCGGGTGATCGTGGCGGGCAGGACGACCTCGTTGCCCGCGTGGTCGGTGATCGTACGCGTCGACGAGGCCGAGGCCTCCTGAGTGGTCTGCTCCGACTGGGCGGAGGTGGAGCCGGAGCCGCCCGCGCAGGCGGTGAGGGCAAGGGTGGCGGTGGCCAGGATTGCGGTCAGGGTGGCGAGGCGGGTTTTCATTGGGTCCTCTCGTGTTTTTGGGATTACGAGGGAGATGCTACATAAAATTAGGTGTTCCTCACAAGGGTGAGTGCGGCATTATGACACGGTGTTTTTTCCCTGGGATTCTGCGGATGCTAGTCGTGCCCGTGAGGTGTCAGTGATGCGGGGACGCAGATGAGCATGCGTGCCCGTAGTCTGGCAGCGTCGGGCGAGGGGCTCGGCGCGAGTGGAAGGAACGGCCATGGTTGCCCAGCTTGATCTGGAGCGCGCCCTCGTCATCGGCGTCGCCTCTAGTGCCCTGTTTGACCTGGAAGAGTCTGACGCGGTGTTCCGCGAGCAGGGGGAGGAGCGGTATCGGGAGTATCAGCGCGAACATCTCGATGACGTGCTCGCACCGGGCGTCGCGTTTCCCTTCATTCGTCGCCTGCTCGACCTGAACGACCTGTCGGATCGTGAGCGCCTGGTGGAGGTTGTGATCCTCTCGCGCAACGATCCGGAGACCGGGATGCGGGTGATGCGTTCCGTTGAACGTCATGGTTTGGACATTACGCGCGCGATCTTCATGCAGGGGCATGCTCCTTATCGCTTCATGAAGCCACTGCGCATGTCCCTCTTCCTCTCCGCGAACGAGGCCGACGTGCGCGAGGCGATCAGCCTCGGATTCGCGGCGGGCCACGTCGTCGGGCACGCCGCGGCGGACGATGGGGACACGGATCTGCGCATCGCCTTCGACTTCGACGGGGTGCTGGCCGACGATTCGGCTGAGCGCGTGTTCCAGAGCGGGGGCCTGCAGGAGTACCAGGAGAATGAGAGCGCCCTGGCCGAGGTGCCTCTCGACCGTGGGCCGATGGCCGATTTTCTCGAGAAGATCAACAGAATTCAGGGTCTCGAGGACTCGAAAAGCGTGGATGACCCGCAGGGGTACCGGCGTCGGGTCCGCGTCGCCGTCGTGACGGCGCGTAGCGCCCCCGCTCACGAGCGTGCGATCAATTCGATCCGCCAGTGGGGCCTGCGTGTCAACGACGCTTTCTTCCTGGGAGGCCTCCCGAAGGGGCCCGTGCTGGAGGTGCTGCAGCCGCACATCTTCTTCGACGATCAGCGCCGCCACGTGGAACGCGCTGCCCTCTCAACCCCGAGCGTCCACATCCCCTTTGGAGCACTCAATCGGGAGTAGGCGATGAGGCGTGTGTCGGTCGCTTATAGCTCATCATGCTTTGCTGGTATCCCGGCCCGGCGGTCGCAGATGTGGGCGGGGCCTGGGAGACTAGGCACATGAGTTCATCCGCGCGCGATGCCCGCCGCCTCACTCCCGTTGAGGTGGCGACCGCTGGTGCGCTCTCGGGCCTGGCTGTCACCTTCGGCCTCATCGCCGCGGTCACCCCCGTCTTTCAGCTATTCTTCCAGGTCGCCACGGCCGTCCCCCTCGCCATGGTTTCGCTCAAGCTGCGGCCCCGAGCCGCGGTCGCAGCCTTCGCCTCGACGATCCTCCTCGCCATCGCCGTCGGCGGCGTTGCCACGGCAGGCCGCTCCTTCCAGGCAGCCCTCGTCGGCCTCATCATCGGATTCCTCCACAAGAAACGCGCCTCCTGGCTCCCCGTCTCCGGTGTCGCCGCCGGCCTCGGCGTCATCTGGGGCGTCGGCACCGGCCTCGCGTTCTGGATCCTGTCCGACCTGCGCACCCTCGGCCTCGAAAGTATCCGCAAGACCCTCGACGGCTTCCTCAAGCTGGTCGGCCACATCCCCCACTCCGGCGGCTTCGTCGACGCGGGACACCAGCTCGGCCAATGGTTCGTCGACTGGTGGTGGATCTGGATCCCCATCACCCGCTTCATCGGCGTGGCCTTCCTGGTCCTCGCCGCACGCTGGTTCCTCGGTGCGATCCTCAGTCGCATCTCCCTCGACGCGGGGTGGGACCCGCTCCTGGACGCAGCCGCCCGCTCGGCGGACCCGCGCGATGGGGCCGAGGCCTCGTCCCCCCTGCCCCTGACCCTCACCGACGTCGACTTCACCTACCCGGGCGCCGACCATCCCGCCCTGCGTGGCGTCACCCTGAGCTTCGAGCGCCCCGAGTTCACCGTCGTTGTTGGGCATAACGGCTCGGGCAAGTCCACCCTGGCCCTCCTCCTCGCAGGTGTCGAACCTGGCTCGGGAACGCGCCAGGGTGGCGGCGTCCTCGGTGCTGTCGGTGGGACCGCGCTCGTGGGACAGCGCTCTGAACTCCTTGTTCTCGGACAGAGTGTCGCCGAAGATGTCACCTGGGGCATGAGCGCGCAACAAAGCGCCGACCTCGACCTCGAGGAGCTGCTTGAGAGCGTCGGCCTCGCCGGTCTGGCCGACGCCGATCCTCGCTCCCTGTCCGGCGGGCAGCTTCAGCGCCTCGCGCTCGCGGGCGCGCTCGCGCGTTCTCCGCGCCTGCTCATCTCCGATGAATCCACCGCCATGATCGACCGGGCGGGCCGCGCCGAGATGCTCGACCTCCTCGCCTCCCTGCCCGCGCGCGGTATGGCCGTCGTTCACATCACTCACGACCCCGCCGAAAGCGCGCGCGCCGACCGCGTCGTCACGATTGACGGCGGTCGCATCGTCTCGGACTGTCGCGCGGGGGAGGGCGCTCCCCTCATCGACGAGGCTGGGGATCCTCCCGCGTCCCCTGGTCCCGGTGCGTCGGGCCTGTCTGTGTCTTCTCTGGCGGGCGCGCCCGCCCTCATCAAGGCGGCTCACCTATGGGCCGACCGCGTCGCCCACACCTACGACCTCGGTACCCCCTGGGAGAAGCCCGTCCTGCGCGACGTCAGCCTGATCCTCGACCCCGGCCAGGCCATGCTCATCACCGGGGACAATGGATCGGGCAAGACGACGCTCTCGCGCGTCCTCACGGGTCTGCTCGTCCCCACGTGGGGGCGGGTCACCCTCGGCGGGCGCCCCATGGAGCGCTGCGTCGGCGACGTCGCCCTCTCCATGCAATTTGCGCGCCTTCAGCTCCAGCGCCCCTCCGTGCGCTCCGACATCCTCGCCGCCGCCGGGCACGGCCCGCGCATCGGTACTGGTTCTGCGCATCGCAAGGGTGCCATTAGCCGCGAGGAAGGCGACCGCATCGTCGCCGAGGCCATGGAACTGGTCGGCCTCGACCCGGCCCTGGCGACGCGCGGCATCGACGACCTCTCCGGCGGCCAGATGCGCCGCGTCGCCCTCGCTGGGCTGCTCGCCTCCCACCCGAGCGTCCTGATCCTCGACGAACCGATGGCCGGCCTCGACGCGGCCTCGCGCGACCTCCTCATCTCCGTCCTGGACGAGCGGCGCCGCGCCGGCCTGTCCATCCTCGTCATCTCCCACGACCTCGAGGGCATGGACTCCCTGTGCGACACCCATGGACATCTTGCCGAGGGGGTGCTCTCATGATCGAACCCCACTCCGCCTGTGGGGCTACCGGCCCCGGCGGTGGCGCCAGCGAGGGCCGATTCTCGAGGACTCCTCCCGGCCTCGGCGAAGGGTCCCCGCGCCCGAGGCCACGGCGAAGCCCGGGCTTCCCCCTGCCTCGGCCCCTGCCCTGGTCGACACCGCTGTCGCGCGCCTGGCCCGGCACCCTTATCGCCTGCTGGACCGTGCTCACCACGTGCGTGATCCTGTCGCCGCGCTGGTCGACGCTCGCGATCGTGGGAGGCCTCCTTCTCCTTGCCTCGCTGGTTGTGCGGCTCCCCCTTGGTGTCGCTCCGCGTCCGCCCATGTGGTTCGTCTCTGGTTTCATCGGCGGCTGTCTCGGTGCCTGGTTGGGGGATGGACTCGAGCTCTTCCTGCGAGTCTCCACTCTGGCGCTTGTCGTCCTGTGGGGATCCGGACTCATCGCGTGGGTGACGCCGACCGCCTCCCTCGCGGCTGCTCTGCGTTTCTTCCTGCGGCCCCTGCGGCTCCTGGGTGCGCCGGTTGATCAGTGGTCGCTCGTCATGGCCTCCGCCCTGCGAGGCCTGCCGATGCTGCGAGACCAGGCGCAGGCGGTGCTCGATACCGCCAAGCTGCGACTCGGGCAGGACATGGCCACGCTGTCGCTGCGAGGGTCCGCGCGGCTGAGCGTCGACGTCATCACCGCGATCCTGTCTGCCACCTCGCGCGGCGCGGCCGAAACCGGGCGTGCCATGTCAATGCGTGGGGCCATCGAGGCTCGGGATAGTGTCGATCGCGGGGCGCGCGTTCGGCTCGGGTGGGTGGATGCCGCTGTGATCGCTGCGAGCCTGTTGGGTGTCGCTGGCATCGTTGCGTGCAGGTTGATGCTGTAGTGTGCTGATCGCATCTTTCGGTGCAATACCAGTGTTTTAGTTGAGGTGCGCGGATTCTTGTGCCCTGGGTCATATGGCGCTGATTTGACGCGGGGGGTGTGATGCCCCTATTCTTTCTGGGTACGCGCGAGTGGCGGAATAGGCAGACGCGCACGGTTCAGGTCCGTGTTCCAGTGATGGAGTGGGGGTTCAACTCCCCCCTCGCGCACGATGAAACCGCAGATCCTTTCGGGATCTGCGGTTTTTGTTTTCTCTGGTTGCGGCTGCGGTGCTGCTTGTGGCCCCGCTGGTGTTCCGGGCGCCGGAGGGCCCGTCTGTGGGGCCGGGCTGCTTTGTGGGGCCCGGCCGCTGTGTGTGCCGGTGGGCGGCGGCCCGCCCGCGAGATCGCCACACGCGAGCTGCGCTCGGTGTGGTCGATCTCGAGGCCCGCCCTGGCCCTGCCGCCACCCACCGGCACCGCGGCCAGGCCCCGCCACCGCCCATCAATTTCGCACGTAATTCCCCTGCGGCTTGTTCAAACATTGAATTTGCGTCGTTGGAATTGCAA
>KV835905.1:6091-37268 GCA_001838165.1 Actinomyces sp. HMSC035G02
TCGAAAAATGACCGCGATAAATTACGTGCGAAATATGGGTGGCGGTGATGTTCTTGCTCCCGTGGGCACCGCAGCCAGGTCCCGTGCCTCGACGTGTTCCCTATCCTCAGTTTCACATGCAATTCCCTGACACCTGCAGTTCGTCACTTAGTGAAAAGCCCGGAATTTCAACGATTATATTTCAAAGCATGAAGTGTGCGCGGGGGAATTGCATGCGAGTTTTTGGGGTAGCGGGCACATTGATACCTGCTGGTCGCGCAGCTGGAACCCGCGAGCCAGGTTGGCCGGTTGTCTGAAACCGCCATCGCCTTTGCTCGCTCGTGCTCGTGTGGGATTGAAACCGTCATCGCCTTTGTGGGTGCGAAATGGGTGTTTTTGGTGCAGTTTTCGGGTGCAGAGGTGATGCCGGTTTCAATGGTTGCTGTTCAGGGGCGCGCAGTGGTGTTGTCGGTTTCAAAGTCGCCACGTTGTCGCTCCTCTTGCGCGAAAAAGTTCGCCCGGCGTGGCCTGATGTGTGCGTGAGCGCGAAAAAGTTCGCCGGCGCGCTCACAATGGCTCAAAATTGGCGTTTTTACGCTTGCTGGGCGAACTTTTCGCGGAAATGCTGCTGAAGGGGCTGTGTTGGGCGAGTTCTTTCGCGCCAATCGGCCCTGCGCCCAGGTCTTGTAGGCGATGTGGCGCACGAGGCTGGCTGCGGTGGGGGTTTTGCAGCATTAGAAGCTGGTTGGCGGCGTGTCGCCGGTGTGTCGTACCTCTAGTGACGCCATTTCCCCCGTTTGGTGACGGCCCGGCCGAGCCGAGCGCCGCAAGCGCGCGGAGCATGTGCGGCAGCCCCTGCAACTGGACTATTGGTCAGCTATTACTGTATAGTTCAGTGCATGCTGACCATTGCTTCGCGTCTCGACGTCATGAACCGGCTCGGCCGGGCCATGGCCGACCCGACGCGTTCCCGGATCCTGATGTCCCTGCTTGACGGCCCGAGCCACCCCGCCGTGCTCTCGCGCGAGCTGGGGCTGACCCGCTCGAACGTGTCCAACCACCTGACCTGCCTGCGCGACTGCGGGATCGTGGTCGCCGAGCCCGAGGGCCGCCAGACTCGCTACGAGATCGCCGACCCGCACCTGGCCGCGGCGCTGACGGCACTGGTCGATGTGACCCTCGCCGTGGACGAGAGCGCGCCGTGCATCGACCCAGCCTGCTCGGTGCCGGGCTGCTGCGCCGCGAGCAGTTCGGGGGACGCCTCGTGAGCGCCGCCTGCGGCTGCGACGAGCCGACGACCAGTCCCGCGGACGAGGCAGAGGAGGTAGAGCGCCCGTGGTGGCGTGATCCCGGCCTGGTCGTGCCGATCCTCTCCGGCGTCGCGTTCGGCACTGGCCTGGCGCTGGAGTGGTCGGGGCTGCACATCGCGGCGCTGGTCGCGTTCTGGGCGGGCCTGCTGCTGGGCGCGTACACGTTCGTGCCCGGTGCGATTCGGAATCTCGTTGTGAAGCGCAAGCTCGGGATCGCGCTGCTGATGACGATCAGCGCCGTGGGCGCGGTGATCCTCGGCTACGTCGAGGAGGCGGCCGCGCTGGCGTTCCTCTTCTCGATCGCCGAGGCCCTGGAGGACAAGGCGATGGACCGCGCCCGCGGTGGGCTGCGCGCGCTGCTGAAGCTCGTGCCGGAGACCGCGACCGTGCTGCGCGACGGGACCTCCGCCTCGGTCCCGGCCAGGGAGATCGCCGTCGGCGACGTGCTGCTGGTCCGCCCTGGCGAGCGGGTCGCGACCGATGGGCTGGTCCGCTCGGGCCGGTCGAGCCTGGACACTTCGGCGATCACGGGTGAATCGATCCCGGTCGAGGTCGCGCCCGGAGAAGCGGTGTCGGCGGGCGCGATCAACAGCGCCGGCGTGCTGGAGGTCGAGGCGACCGCCGCGGGCACCGACAACTCACTGACCACGATCGTGGAGCTGGTAGAGCAGGCCCAGGCCGAGAAGGGCGACCGAGCCCGGATCGCTGACCGGATCGCCCGCCCGCTGGTGCCCGGCGTGATGATCCTCGCCGTCCTCGTCGGCGTGCTCGGGTCCCTGCTCGGTGACCCGGAGACCTGGATCACCCGTGCCCTGGTCGTCCTCGTCGCGGCCAGCCCCTGCGCGCTGGCGATCGCGGTGCCCGTCACCGTGGTCTCCGCGATCGGCGCGGCGACCAAGTTCGGCGTCGTCATCAAGAGCGGGGCCGCCTTCGAGCGCCTCGGTGGCATCCGGCACCTGGCCGTGGACAAGACCGGCACTCTGACCCGCAACCGGCCCGAGGTAACCGCCATCGTCGCCGCCCATGGGTTCGACGATGCGCAGGTGCTTGCTTGGGCTGCCGCCGTGGAGCAGCACTCGACGCACCCACTCGCCGCCGCCATCGCCGCCGCGGGCCGGGGAACCCCCGCCGCGCAGGACGTGGCCGAGGAGGCCGGGCACGGCATCGGTGGCCTGGTCGACGGCCGCAGGGTGGCGGTGGGCAGTCCGCGCTGGATTGACGCCGGTCCGCTCAAGGCCCGGGTCGAGGACCTGGAGGCCGAGGGGCAGACCTGTGTGCTCGTCACCGTCGACGGCTTCCTGGCCGGGGCGATCGGCGTCCGCGACGAGCTGCGCCCTGAGGTCCCCGAGGTCGTGCGGACCCTGCGCGACCAGGGCGTCGAGGTGAGCATGCTCACCGGCGACAACTCCCGCACCGCTGCTGCGCTGGCGAAGCTGGCCGGGATCGGCGACGTGCACGCCGAGCTGCGTCCCGAGGACAAGGCTCGTATCGTCGCCGGGTTCTCGGAGACGTCGCCGACCGCGATGATCGGCGATGGCATCAACGACGCGCCCGCCCTGGCCGGGGCGACCGTGGGCATCGCGATGGGCGCGACCGGCTCCGACGCCGCGATCGAGTCCGCCGACGTCGCCTTCACCGGCCACGACCTCGGCCTGATCCCGCAGGCTCTGCGCCACGCCCGCCGCGGCGGCAGGATCATCAACCAGAACATCGTTCTGTCCTTGGCGATCATCACTGTGCTGCTGCCGCTGGCGATCACCGGCGTGCTCGGCCTGGCAGCGGTCGTCCTCGTGCACGAGGTCGCCGAAGTCGTCGTCATCGCCAATGGACTGCGGGCTGCCCGTGCCCGCAAGCAATAGGTGTTCCGTCCAACGCCATAACTCAGACATGCGTTACGAGAACCCCCTCTATCTCGCCGAGGAGGCCGCAGCCCTGGACCTGATCGCCGACGGCCACACCGCCCTCGACGAGGCCGGGGCCGAGTAGCCGGTCCCGCGCGGTTCGGTGACTGGGAGTAGGCGACTCGGTTATCGCATCTTGCCGGCTGTGATCGGGAGAGAGGTGTCAAGAGTCGATCAGCGCCTCGTCATTAAGCCGGGGTGGGGCATCGGGATGCCCCACCCCGGTTTCACTTTTTGTGTGCGCTGGCATACACTGGTCGGACACTATCCATGCAAGACGATGAGGTCTTCTCATAATGGCTCGACGCTCCAAGGGCGCGGTGTCAATCAATCCGCGCTCCGCTCAGAATATGTCCACGCGACCGGCAGATTTTGCCAAGAAAAAGCAGGCAATCAGCCCGGTTAAGGTATTCGGCGCCGTAGCGGCGCTGGCGTGCATCGTGACCTGCCTGTTCGTGCAGCTACCCGGCCTGGATGTGGCTGGTACGCGCATGTTCGGCATCTTCCTGGCGGCGATTCTGCTGTGGGTGACAGAGGCGGTGCCGCTCGCGGGCACGGCGGTCCTCGTCATCTTCCTGGAGGTCCTGTTTATTTCGGACCACGCGCTGCTGAGCGTGGGTGAGGGCGCCCCGGCCTACACGAAGTTCTTCGGTGCCCTCGCTAACCCGGTCATCATCCTGTTCCTGGGCGGCTTCATGGTGGCCGACGGCGCCGCCAAGTACAAGCTGGACCGCGCCCTGTCGGCCGTCCTCCTCAAGCCCTTCATGGGCAAGCCGCGCCTGACCGTCATGGGCGTCATGCTGATCACCGCGATCATGAGCATGTTCATGTCGAACACGGCGACCACGGCGACGATGTTCGCCGTCATGATGCCCGTCATCATGGCCCTGCCCGAGGGCAAGGCGCGCACGGGCATCGCCCTGTCGATCCCGGTCGCCGCGAACGTCGGCGGCATGGGCACGCCGGTCGGCACGCCCCCGAACGCAATCGCGCTCGGCGCCCTGGAGAATGCGGGCGTGCAGGTGACCTTCCTGCAGTGGATGCTCGCGGCTGTCCCGCTCATGCTCGTGCTCCTGGCCCTGTCGTGGGCGTTCATCGCGTGGCGATACATCCCCGCCGACGCCAAGTTCGACATCGACACGTCGGCGCGCTTCGAGAAGTCGCGCAGCGCGATCATCTTCTACTCGGTCGCGGGTCTCACGATCCTCCTGTGGATGACGGAGTCGCTGCACCACATTTCCGCCAACGTCGTGGGCTTCCTGCCGGTCGTGGTCCTTCTGATGACGAAGGTGATGAGCGGCGATGACCTGCGCGCTCTGGACTGGCCGGTCCTGTGGCTGGTCGCGGGCGGTATCGCTCTGGGTTCGGGCGTGGCCGCCACGGGCCTCGACAAGTGGATGCTCGGCTCGATTCAGTGGGCCTCGATCCCCGGCATTCTGCTGATCTTCGTGCTGGCCCTCGTGGGTTGGGTGACCTCGAACGTCATTTCGCACTCCGCGTCTGCGAACCTCCTGATCCCCATGGGCATGGGCCTGGCGACGACGGTCTCGACGAGCGCCGCCGAGATCGCCATCGTCATCGCCCTGGGCTGCTCGCTCGGCATGTGCCTGCCGATCTCGACCCCTCCGAACGCAATCGCGTATTCGACGGGCACGACCCCGACCCGCGAGATGGCGATCGTCGGCATCGTGGTGGGCGTCGTGGGCATCATCCTCCTGGCGTTCATCGCGCCGTTGACCTGGGGATTCATCGGGGTGATGTAACGTGTCCGGGGACGAGGCCATGGTCGGTTCGGGGGCGCCGCGCCCCCGGCCGGGGCTGGCCCACGGGTGGACGCAGGGGCCTGCGGCGGAGGACGCCTCGGTGCTGGCTCGCACGGACGTGCGCAGCGGCGGGCACCGAGCTGGCTACCCGATTCACATGCTGGTCGTGGGCGACGACTCGCGCTCGATTGCCGCGCCCGTGACGAGGGACTTGGCGCATGCCTTCCCGTGTCTGTGCTTGGACCGCATTGACGGGATCGAGGACCTGGCCGGCTACGAGGCCAGCCTGAATGTGGGCGACCACGTGCTCATGGGCCTGGTGACCTCCGAGGTCGATGATATTGACGGACTCATCGACCGTGCGAGGAGCTTCCCGGCGCTGCAGCGCATGCAGTGGGTGGTGGTGACGGATAAGTCCGAGCACCGAGACTTGGCCCGGTGCATGCAGTCCTGCGCGCTCGCCTCGGTCCTGAAGTCCCCGTGGACGGTTCCCCTCCTGGCGGGCCAGGCCTATTCGACGATGGTGCGCTACCTGCGCGGATGCGGCTACTCGGACAGGCAGATCCGTTCGCTCATCGCCGATCCGCCGCCTTTCGCCGTGCAGGGCCCACTCCTGGAGGGCCTGGACCGCGACGAGCGCGAGGTCGTCATGGAGCTCCTCGCCGGCGTCGAGCGTGTGCTCGGCCAGAGGCCTCGGCTGATTGTCCCCGAGGGGACGCAGCTGGTGACCCAGGGCGAGCCGGTGGGCGCCGTCTACCTGGTGTTGGATGGCCAAGTGTCGCTGCACAGGGATTCGCAGCAAGGCGAGGTCCTGGCGCACCTGGCGTCGTCGGGTCCGCTTATCGGCCTCGTGTCGCTGGCGCGCGCGGAGGACGCGTTCTTCACGGGCGAGACGGCGACCGAGGCGACGCTCGTGCGCCTGACGACCGAGCAGCTCCAGATCGTCATCTCCGAGGACCCGTCGATCGGCGCGACGCTGACGGCGCTCGCGATCCGCTCGCTGACGCGTCGCCTCATGCGCGCCGAGGACCTGCACCTGCAAAACGCGATGCTCGCCGAGGACCTCGAGGCCCAGAAGGAGGCCCTGGCCGCCACGCTCGAGGACCTGCGCGCCACCCGCGCCGAGCTGGTCGAACGCGCGCGCTTCGCGATGCTTGGCGAGCTGAGCGCCGGCATTGCCCACGAGCTCAACAACCCGGTGACCGCCCTCGTGCGCGCGGCCAAGCACCTGCACGAGGACGTCGACGCGGCGCTCGCGGCCCCGGCCACGGCCTCGTCGAGGGAGGCGATGGCCCGAGCCCTCACCGCGCCCCCGCGCTCCACGTCGGTCGAGCGCGCCCTCATGAAGGAGCTCCTGCCCGTCGTCGGTGACCGCACGCTCGCGCGTCGCCTCGTGCGCGCGGGGATCCAGGGGGCGGACGGTGCGCGTGCGCTCGCGCAGATCCCGGGTGGCATCGACGCGTACGAGGCAGGGGCGCGCCTGGGCGGATCCCTGCGCTCGGTGCTGGCCGCGGGCGACCGCGTCATCGAGCTGACCCAGTCCCTGAAGGGATACGCGCGCCCGGACGCCGAGGACCTCAAGCCCGTGGACGTGCGCGAGGGCATCGACGACGTCCTGCGCCTGACCGCCCACAGGGTGCGCGGCATTCGCATCGACTGCGACTACGAGGACGTGCCGCCCGTGCGCGCGCACCCGGCGAAGCTGCAGCAGGTGTGGACGAACCTCATCATTAATGCGGCCGAGGCCATCGAGGACGAGACCGCCGACCTGGTCGCGGCAGCCGAGGCTTCGGGCGGCGTGCCCGAGCTGCCCGCCCGCGGCGAGGCCGAGGCCCTCATCCGCATTACCGTGCGTCCCACGCCCGAGGGTGTGAGCGTCACCATCCACGACAACGGTCCGGGCATCGACCCGGGAATCGTCGACAAGATTATGGAGCCCCACTTCACCACCAAGGCGGGGCGCGTCCGATTCGGCCTGGGCATGGGCATGTCCATCGTCCGAAGCATCATTGCCGATCATGGGGGCACCCTCACGATCGACTCTCACCCGGGATCCACGATCATGCGGATCTCGTTGCCCGCCCAACCACACGAGGAGGAATCATGACCCTGACAATCCTGTCCCTTGAGGACGAAGCAGACGTGCGCGACGCTCTCGAGCGCGATCTTGAACAGTTCTGGGACAAGATCCGGCTCGAAGTCGCCGAGGATGTTGACGACGCGTGGGCCGTCATCGACGAGATCGTCGAAGACGGGGACGAGCTGGCCCTCGTCCTGTCCGACCACCGCCTGCCCGGAAAGTCGGGCGTGGACTTCCTCGTGGAGCTCATGAAGGATGAGCGTTTCAGTGCGACCCGCACGGTGCTGGTCACGGGCCAGGCGGACCAGTCCGACACGATCCGCGCGGTCAACCAGGCGGGCCTGGACTACTACATCGGCAAGCCGTGGGACCCCGATGAGCTGCGAGCCGCCGTGCGCGACCAGCTCACCGAGTACGTCCTCGAGTCCGACGTGGACCCCCTGCCCTACGTGAGCGTGCTCGACGGCGTGCGCGTCATGGAGGCAATCCGCTAAACCCCACTGCGAAGGGCCGCCGCACAACCAACGACGGTTGCGCGGCGGCCCTTGCTGTCTCTGTCAGCCCTGGGGTTGCTCGCCCGGGTCGTTGCACATCGTGATGCCCTCGAAACCGGCGGCGCCCAACACCTGGAAGATCTCGTCGAGGAGAACCATCGGTTCGGCCGTGCCCGCCGCGAACTCGGGGTGACGGATCTCGATGGCGGCCATCCCGCGCGGGTCAGTGACCGGCTCGGTGTCGAACTTCTCCGACAGCAGACGGTTCGCCTCCTCCAGGTCGGCGGGGGACCCGAACGCCCAGGTCACGGCCTTGTTGCCCGCGCCCGTGGGGGTGCGATGAATGTACATGCGCGTCATGAGGATGTGGCGGCCGTGACGGGGGAACGCGTCGCCGACGCGCATAAACAGGGCGATGTCGGCCAGGTCCCCTCCGAGCGACGAATCCACGAGCGCGTAGGCGTAGGCACCGATGCCGCGCAGGGTCAGGGCGTCCGCGAGGAGGCCCATGACCTCGTCGTCGAAGGGTTCGGGCTGGAAGTACACGCCCTCGCCGACCTCCGGCGCGTCCGGGCCGAGCAGCGTGATGTCGAAGCCGGCGTCCGCCAGCGCGTCCCGCACGAGCGCAACGTTGTGCTCCGGGAAGGGGTGCAGCGCGGCCGCGTTCGCGGCGATGCGCTCGATAAACACGTAGGTGGAAAAACCAAGCTCAGCCATGCGCTCATTCTAAACGCGCAGTCATCCAGGCATGCGACGAGGCCGCGGCCCCTTGATCAGCGCCGGTCACGACAGCGCGAGGGGAGGCCACGGCCTCGTCAATGAAGGAGAGTCAGCGCAGGCACAGCCCCTGCTCGTGGAGGACCTCCATGATGGGGGAGACGTGCGCGCCGCCCACGCCGATGTTGGTGGCGACCAGGTGCGTGAAGGACTCGAGGCGCGAGCCCGAGCGCAGGTCGTAGTACTCGGTGACCTCGCGGTCGTAGTCGGCGAGCGCCTCGGTGTAGGACTCGACGCGCGGGTACGTGTTCTTCGCGGTCGTCACGGACAGGGGCATGCGCGGTTTCTGGCCGGGATCCTGGTCCGCGTGGCCGACGAGCAGGCCGACAACCGGGAAGGTCAGTTCCGGCAGCTCCAGAGCCTTCACGACCGGGCGCGGATCGGCGAGGATCGAGCCGAGGTAGACGGTGCCCAGGCCCATCGACTCGGCGGCCACGACCACGTTCTGCGCGGCCAGGAGCGCGTCCTCGAGCGCCGTGAGGAACAGGTTGATCGACCCCAGGGCCTCCGAGGAGACGCCCTGCTCGGCGCGGATGCGGCTGTTGCGGTACAGGTCGGCGACGAAGATGAACAGGTCGCCTTTCGTGCCGCCCACGTAGGGCTGGCCGGACGCGGCGCCGATCGCCTCGCGCACCGTCGGGTCCGTGATGTGCAGGACCGTGCAGGACTGCAGGAACGAGGAGGTCGCGGTGTGGCGCGCCACGTCCATGAGGGTCTCAACCTCGGCGTCGGTGAGAGGCTGGTCCTTGTAGGCGCGGATCGTGCGGTGGGCGAGCTGGCTCGCAATCGTCTCGTTTGTCATGCGTTCATTCTACGATTGGGTGCGTGAAACAGATAGATCCTTTCGGTCCTTTTGCGCTGGCAGCAAACGTTATCCCCGTCGCCGTCCCCTCCCCGGCCGGCGAGCTGAGCGGCCTGCTGACCGGCCCGAGCGCCCCCGCCCTCGTCGATGGGACCCCCACGATTTCCGTGGCCTCATCACCGGACGCGGCGGGGGAGAACCGTGCGCTCCTCGTCCCCGGATACACGGGATCCAAGGAAGACTACGCCCCGGTCCTGCCCTTCCTCGGGGAGGCGGGCTGGGACGTCCTCGCCTACTCGCAACGAGGCCAGGGCGGGTCCGCCGCGCCTGCCGGCCTGGGCGCGTACGGGATGAGCGACTTTGTCGGTGACCTCATAGCCGTCGCCGAGGCCTGGGCCGGGACCACGGGTCGCGTGCACCTCGTGGGCCACTCTTTCGGCGGCATCGTCGCGCGCGCGGCCGTCGTCAAGCGCCCCGACCTCTTCGCTTCCGTCACCCTGTTCTGCTCAGGTCGGGCCGTCTACGACTGGATGAACACCCTGCCCATCCTCGACCCCCTGCCCACGGGTCCCGGTGCGCGCCAGCAGGTGCTGCGCACCTACTTCCCGGACATGAACTTCGACGAACCGGGCGTCGGATGGGCGGAATTCCAACGTATCCGCGCGCTCGACACGGCCTCGGAAAACCTGGTGGGCATCGCCCGCATCCTCTCCCAGCTGCGCCCCGACACTCCCGCGCTCGCGGCCACGGGTGTGCCCGTGCACGTCCTGTACGGAGACCAGGATGAGATCTGGCCGCCGTCGTGGTACGCGGAGGAGGCCGCTGACCTGGCGGCCCACGAGAGCATCATCCGAGGGGGTACGCACAGCCCGCAGCTGCAGTTCCCGCGCCAGTGGGCGGAGTTTGCCAGCTCGTACTGGGAGGACGTTGAGTCGGGGGCGCTGGTCTGGTCCATGTGACGCGAGATGTTGTGACATCGTTCCAAAACGGGCCTTGTGATGCGTATCGATGAGGATGGATGCTTAGTATTGTGCTTATGAACAAGCGTTCCATCCTTACTGCAGTGCTGGCGCTCGGCCTGGGCATCTCCGCCCTGACCGGCTGCGCCACCGATTCCGATTCCGCTCACTCCTACGTGACCCCGAAGGACGTCAAGACGGTCGAGCGTCCCATCGCTCAGATCGACGAACACGGCATCAAGGTCCCCGAGAAGCGCGACCTGAAGATCAAGCTGGCCGACTCCGACAAGGCCACCAAGTGGAAGATCGAGGTCTCTGACCCCACGGCCCTCGAGGTCGGCAAGTCCGAGAAGAACATCGTCACCCTGCACCCGCTGCGTGCGCTGGGCGAGGACGACGACCCGGTCACCGTGACCCTGACCGATCCGGACGGCATCACCACCGACTTCAAGGTGACCATCACCGAGGGTGCCAACTGATTCCATACTGACAACGCTTCGGGCCCAGGATCTGCGGATCCTGGGCCCTCACTTATTGACGCCCAATCGGGGTGCCTCACAGAGCATCGATAAACTCCCGCAGGGCGCGCAGCGGCAACACCAGGTGGTTCTGCGCTCCGGGGCATGATACAAACTGCGAGCACTGGTTGAGGTAGAACTCGCGTGCCCGGTCGTCCGCACAGTGGACCAGGAGGGCCGCGAATCCCACCTCATTGCTGAGCGTGTAGGCTCGCAACAGTGCGTCTTTGAGGAGAGCCGCGCCGATGCCTCGTCCCTGGGCGCGCTGATCGACGGCGAGTCGCGCGAGGAGGAGAACCGGGCAAGGCTCCGGGCGTTGACCGGGTTTGAGAGCATCTGGGAGTGTGCTGCGCTGCACTGCCCCCATCGATAGGGCGTAGAAACCAAGTATGTCGGGTTCCTGCGTTGTGACGAAGACGCGAGCGTTTCCGGCTCGGTGGTTTTGCCACGCAAATCGGTGGAACCAATCGTCTATCTCAGTGTTGCCCGATTGGAAGCGTGACCGGTCGTCCCTCCGCTCGAGAGGCCGCGGCTCTTGTAGGACTGATACGTACATCAGTTCTCGGAGGTGCTCGGTGCGTTCAGGTCGATGTGAGTGCC
Source organism: Actinomyces sp. HMSC035G02 (assembly GCA_001838165.1). GTDB lineage: Bacteria > Actinomycetota > Actinomycetes > Actinomycetales > Actinomycetaceae > Pauljensenia. Next base: position 17,275 of record KV835905.1, read on the forward strand.
GAAGGGCGAGAGGCGATCAAAGAGTTTGCGCAGCTTGGGATCGTCCGTCGGCGAGGCCTCAAGGATTTCTTCGAAGCGGGCGTGGTCCTCTTCGTTCAGGATGAAGAAACGCTGGTCGGCGAGACGTCGCTGCGCCTCCAATGTGGCTGCGGAGAGGACGAAATCGCTGATGCTGCGAGATGTGTATGTGGCGGCGCTGCGAATGAGAGTGTTCTGCTCCTCGGTGAGGCGCAGTTCCAGACGCTGTGTCTTTGCAGTGCTCATGTCAGTTCCTCTTTCGTTCGTACGGACATTATCCGTACAAATAGACACCCTAGCATCTGAGGTTCGAGTGGGCTACCTCTTTCCCCTGAAAGGATCTGGGCGGGAATGGACCACGCTGCGAGAGGATGAGAAGGGGGTGGCCAACGATGAGTTGGCCACCCCCTGGTTTCCGACGTCTTAGTGCAGGATGCGCGCCAGGAAGTCCCTGGTGGCCTGCTCGCGCGGGTTGTCGATGACCTGCTCGGGCGGGCCCTGCTCGACGATCTGTCCGTTTCGTAGGAACACGACGCGGTCGGCTGCCTGGCGGGCGAAGCTGATCTCGTGCGTCGCCATGAGGATGGTCGAGCCCTGTGCCTTGATCTCGCGCACGAGGTCGAGGACCTCGCCGACGAGCACCGGGTCCAGCGCCGCCGTGATCTCATCCAACAGGAGCAGCTCCGGGTTCGTGGCGAGCGCTCGCGCGATGGCGACGCGCTGCTGCTGGCCGCCCGAGAGGCGATCCGGGAATTCTTTCGCCTTGTCCTTCAAGCCGATGCGGTCCAAGAGCTCCAGGCCGCGCTCGCGTGCGCGATCCTTGTCCCAGCCGTGCACCTTGCGGGCCGCGAGCGTCACGTTGTCCAGCACCGACATGTGCGGGAACAGGTTGTAGTGCTGGAACACCACGCCGATGCGCGCGCGGATCTTGTCCGCGTTCGCGCGCGGGTCCGTGATGTCCTCGCCAGCCAGGAAGATCTGGCCGTCGTCTACCCGCTCCAGCAGGTTGGCGCAGCGCAGCAGCGTCGACTTACCTGAGCCCGATGCGCCGAGGAGGACCACGACCTCGTGCGCTGCGACATCCAGGTCGAGGCCGCGCAGGACGACGTTGTCGCCGAAGCGCTTGACGACGCCGACGGCGCTCAGGACCGGGGTGGTGTTGTCCGAGGTGGGGGAGGACTCGTAATTCGTGGGGATCGACATCAGACGACGCCTCCCATCTGCTCGCGCTTACGCAGTCGGGCCGTGTACCAGTCCGACAGGCGAATGAAGGGGAACGACAAGATGATGAACAGCAGGCCGGCGACGACGTAGGACGTCATGTTGTAGGTCTTGGCCTGGACCATCTGTGCCGAACGGATCGCGTCGACCGCGCCCAGGACCGAGATCAGGCCGACGTCCTTCTGCATGGAAATGAAGTCGTTCATGAGGGCGGGCGTGACCTTGCGGATCGCCTGCGGCACGATGATCATGCGCAGTGTCTGCCCGTGGGACAGGCCCAGCGAGCGGGCCGCGTAACGCTGGGAGGGGTGCACGGAGTCCAGGCCCGCGCGCAGCACCTCGGCCACGTACGAGGAGTACGTGAGGATCAGCGCGACCGTGCCTAGGAACGCGGTCGGGATGCGCGTCGTCGGGTTGAGCGCGGGGATGCCGAAGCCGATCAGGTAGAGGACGACCAGGAAGGGGACGCCTCGGAAAATGTCCGTGTATGCGGCCGCCAGGAAGCGGATCGGGAAGAACACGGGACCGGCCAGAGTGCGCGCGGCCGCCAGCAGAGTCGCAAAGACGGCGACGCCCAGCACCGAGATGAGCAGGATCCGGATGTTGAGCCACAGGCCGGACAGGACCTGGGGGAAGGCCTCGACGAAGTATTTGCCGTTGAAGAAGGTGTTGCGGGTGGCCTCCCACCCTTCGGAGTTGACGACTAAGGCGATGAGGATTCCCGCGACCACGACCGTGGAGGCCAGGGAGATGAGGATCGATCGGACCGTCTGCTTGCGCCGATAAGCGCGCCGGCCACGCTCCACCGCCGAAACGGGGGGCGTGGCCAGCGCGTCATTCGAGTGCTCACTCATGAATGAGGCCTCACTTGAGGGTGGGCACGTTCTGCGCCTCGTTCAGCCACTTTTCCTGCAGCTCAGCAAGCTTGCCGGACGAGGCCAGGCGATCGACCGCAGCCGAGACCGTGGGGGTGAGCTTGGAACCCTTGGGCAGGACGATGCCGTACTCCTCGCCGCCCGTCGTGTCGTCGAACTGGCCGATGATGACGCCGTCATCGATCTGCGCGGAGACCATGTAGAACGCGGTCGGCAGGTCGACGACGATCGCGTCCACGCGGCCCGTCTGCAGGGCCAGGACCGTGTCGTCGGAGGAGTTGAACATCTGGAGCTTCTGGGTGAGTCCGGGTTCGAGGTTCTCGGAGGCGAACTGCTGCGACGTCGTGCCGGCCTGGACGCCGATGAGGACGTCCTTGAGGTCAGCGATGGACTTCGCGTTGGCGGCCGGGGTGCCAGCCTTGGTGATGATCGCCGAGGTGGTCGTGTAGTACGGGGACGTGAAGTCGACGGCATTCTTGCGCTCGTCGGTGATGGAGAACTGCTGAATGTTCAGGTCCCAGTCCTTGGCACCGGGGGTGATCGACGAATCGAAGGTGGCGCGCACCCACTGGACGTTGTCGGCGCTGTAGCCGAGTTCCTCGGCCAGGGCGTAGATGACGGCCGACTCGTAGCCTTCGCCCGAGGCCGGGTCGTTGTTCAGGATCCACGGCGAGTAGGCGGGATCGGAGGTGGCGACGGTGAGCTTGCCTTCCGTCACGGTCGGCAGCGCGCCGGGGCCGTAGGTCTGCTCGGCGTCGGCGGAAGAAGAGGAGCTCGTGCCGCCCGTGCAGGCGGCCAGGCCGAGGGCCGCGACGGCGGCAACGGCAGCGAGGGAACGGACAGAGCGGCGCATGGGGCCTCCCAGTGACGTGAGGAAATCCGCCGGTGAGGGCGGGTCTGACTCGATGAGAGTATCGGTGCCCCGAAAAACGCGCTGGCGTCGTTTCGATGCACGAAACAATGGAACGAGGCCTGGGCTGGGAAAACGTTGGAATCGTTGGGGTTTCGTGGGGTTGGGGGATGGGACACAGTGCCGCGCGGGCATGCGAAAGGGCCGGGCCACATCGGCCCGGCCCTCCCGTCAGGTCACTTCTGGAACTTGTCCTTCAGATCGGAGACGACCTCGCTCGCCTTGTCCTTGGCGGCCTCGACGGCCTTCTCGACGTTCTCCTCGCCGAAGGTTTCCTTAGCCTTCTCGAGGCCCTCTTCAGCCTGCTTCTTCAGATCTTCCAGACCCATGTTTCCTCCTTGGAACGAGCCGCTCGTATTGGTTGAGCGGATAGTCTCACCCTAATGTCCGGACCTCGGCGTTCGCGCGCTCAAGTCGCAGAACGTGGCGATAGTCCCGTGTACGCCCAGATCGTGGGCCCGTGCCCGACCGTAGGGCCCGCAGGCCGGTGGTTCAGACCCCCTCGGCGAGCTTCCAGTCGTCGAATGTGAACTCGGGGGAGACCACGCAGGTTGCCAGCGCGTTGTCGCCGCGGGCGAAGGTGCGCTGCCAGGTGCCGGCGGGTACGAGGATCTGTACGGGGTTCGCCGGATCGGAAGCCACTGTGCCGGCGGGAGACCCAAGCGTGACGATGCGCGGGTCGGCGTCGGGCGCGTCCCCGCTGCCTCCCAGGTGCACCTCGAGGGTACCGGGCCCCGACCAGATCCACAGTTCGTCGGAGTGGACTAGGTGCCAGCGGGCTTCCTCGTCGCGCTCGAGGAGGAAGATGATCGCGGAGGCGCTGTGGCGGCTCCCGCGCGGAGTGTCCACTCGGGTGGGCGCGGTCCACGTGCGGCGGTAGTGGCCGCCCTCGGGGTGGGGCGCGAGGCCCATCGCGTCAATCAGCGGGGAAACATCGGTCATGCGAAGCTCCAAACGAAGGGAAAGGGAGGCTGAGCGAAAGGGAAACGACAGGGTCAGCGCGAGGCCGAGTAGCGCACGCGCCCGGACACGATGGTTTCGACGACGCGACCGGCGCCGTGGCGGGCGACGGTGTCGATGGTCTCCACGATCGAGGTGACGGGCACGTCGACGACGCACATGTCGGCGACCGCGCCCGACTGGAGCTGACCGATGCGGTCGGGGCCGGTCGCCAGGCCCATTGCGGTGGCGCCTCCCAGGGTCGCGGCCTGCAGGAGGCGGCGTGCCAGGTCCTGGTCCTCGTACCCCTGGGATCGCGCCAGGTCGAAGAGGAGGGCGACGTCCTCGAGGAGGTCGAGGGAGGGGGAGGAGGACAGGGAGTCCGTGCCCACCGCGATCATATTGCCCTCGGTGAGGTAGGCGCCGATGGGCGGCGCGTCCAGGCCGATCACCCTGTTCGAGCGCGGGCACAGCGCCACTGCCGTCTGGCGGGCGCGCAGTCGCCGGCGGTCGTCGGCGCGCATGTACACGCCGTGGGCGACGTGGCAGTCGGGCCCGAGGACGCCCAGCTGATCGACGAACTGCGTGGAGGAGAAGCCGCCGCCGCGCGAGCGCATCGCCGTGAACGACGAGGAGTGCTCGCTCTTCCACAGGTCGGCGAGGTCGGTCGTGCGCGTCTCGGACCATTCGGCCTCGGAGTGGGATTCGCCCAGGTGAATGTGGATGCGCATGCCGCGGCGCCGGGCCATGTCGGGCAGGTCCAGCAGTGGCTCGGCGTCCAGGGAGTAGGGGGCGTGGGGGGAGATGCCCACGGCCGGAGGGGTCGGCATCGCGTCCAGAGACTCGGAGACTTCGCGTTCGCCGCGCGCCCGCCACTCTTCGTTCGACCAGCTCATGACCTCCCAGTAGGCGACGCCGTGCAGGCCCGCGTCGTGCAGGGCCGAGGCCGCGGCGGCGTCCGTCACCACGTCGGCGGCGGCGGTCGTGCCGCTCTCGAGGAGCAGGCGCGCGCCCGCGGCCGCGTCGCCTCCCCAGTCCAGGCCGCCCGCGTCGTAGACCTCGTCGAAGGCGCGCGCCCAACTGTCGAAACCGCGGTATTGTCCGGCTCCCACGGACGCCATGCCCGTGTACTGCAGGTGCGTGTGCGCATTGACGAGGCCGGGGAGCAGCACACCCTCAAAGTGGCGTTCCGTGAAGGAAAGGCCGCGCTGCGTGAGCGTTTCGATGACCCAGTCGCGCGCGCCCACGTGCTCGATGCGCCCGTCACGCACGGCGACAGCGCCGTCGAGGATCGAGGGGGCGGTGATCGGAATGACCATGCCGGCGGACCAGACGACCACGTCGCTCATGGGGGGCCTTTCAGTGGGGGACGCTGACTAACAGTGTAGAAGTGGGGTGGGCGCACCTGCCCGCCGGTGGGCGTGAGCTGCGACTACGACAGGGCCAGCGCGCTCAGGGCCGCTGCGGCCACCGCGTCGTCGGCTTCGCGCGGCAGGTCGTGCAGGCCGGGGGATAGCTCGCCTGCGCGGGTCAGGAGCTCTCGCAGGGACGCCAGCTGCACGCCGAAGCTCATGTCCATGATCTCGATGGGGTTCCCCTCGCCCGCCGTGTAGTTGATCCCCTCGCCGCGCTCAAGGATGCGCAGGGTCTTACCGGAGGGGCTGGTGAGGGTCTGCACGTGGGGATCGCCCGACTCAGCCATGACCCAGGACGCGGCCACGGCCTCGTCAATGGATACTTCCCCGTTGACCCCGCCGGCGACCGTGACGATCGCACCACCCGGCGCCGCCTCCAGCGCGCTCAGCGGGATCGTCGAGCGCTCGCCGGTCGCGGAGATCAGCATGCCGGCGCTCGCAGCGGCCTCTTCCAGCGAGGCCACGGCGAACCCGTCCATCGACGCCTGCAGGGCGCGGACGGGATCTAGCTCCACGACGGTCACGCGTGCGCCGAGCGCGGCGCCGAAGCGCGCGCAGCCGCGGCCCACGTCGCCGTAGCCGATGACGACGACGCTTATCCCCGCCATGGGCGCGCCGACGCCGCGCGGGTCAATGAGATCGAGGATCGTCGTCCAGCACGACTGACCCGTCCCGTAGGCGTTGTCGAACAGGGTCTTGGACCGCGCGTCGTTCGAGGCCAGGACCGGAATGCGCAGGTCGAAAGAACGCAGGGGGCGCAGCCCCGAGGTGGTCTCCTCCGCCGCGCCGACCAGCGCGTCCAGGACGCCGGGGCAGGCAACCGTATCGTGGGCCAGGCGGATCAGGTGCGAGCCGTCGTCCAGGAGGAATTCGCTGCGCTGGGCCAAAAACTCGCGCGCGAGCTCCCACTCGCGCTCGCGGGAGGCGCTCGAATCCGCGAACACGGGGATTCCGACCTCGCGCAGGCGGGCCGCGACGTCCTCGCGGGTTTCGGAGGCCCAGCCGAAGACGCTCACGCGCGCTCCGGCCTCGGCGAGCATGAGGGCCAGCGCCGCGGTCTTCGGCTCCAGGACGAGGGAAAGCCCCACGCTCCGGCCCGCAACCAGGGGAGCGAGCGTGCGGGCCGCGGCCTCGGTGACGGGCATGTGGGCGCGCGCCCACTCGATGCGCGCCTCGTCGCCGGGGCCCGTGATCGTGCGCCCGTCGGGGGCGATGACCGCGCGGAATGCGCCTCCGGGCGCCAGGACCGTGATCGCCCCGGGCCTGGGGGCCGCGTCCTCCTCGAGCGCGAAGACGACCGGGGGCGAGGCCGGGGTCCCTTCGGCCTCGGAAATCGGGCGCACGTGGGCTCCGAACGCGCGCAGCAGGGCGGCCAGCGTCGGGTCATCCGTCGCGAAGGAACGCCCCGCGATGAGCATGTTCGTGGCCCGCGCATAGGCGCGTAGCAGCAGCTGGGCGGCGAGGGGATCCAGGGCGGGGGTCATGCGTCAAAAGTAGCAACTGTGGTATCTGTGCGTCCCTGCGAGGGTGCGTGCGGCCCCTCGTGGGTATGCAAAAGGGACCGGGCCCTGCGGCCCAGCCCCTTTCGTCAGATCACTTGCCGAGCTTGTCCTTGGCCTCGTCGGCAACCTCGCTCGCCTTGTCCTTGGCTTCCTCGGCCTTGTCCTGGGCTGCGTGGGCGGCTTCCTTGGCCTTGTCCTTGGCCTCGCCAGCCAGCTCGGTGAGCTTGTCCTTGGCTTCCTCGGCCTTTTCCTTGGCCGCGTCGACGACCTTCTCGAGGCCTTCTTCAGCCTGCTTCTTCAGATCTTCCAGACCCATGGTGTTCTCCTTGGAGTAGTGCCGTTCCGACAGTCAGAACGGATACAACTGATCCTATTGGTCTTGCGTCCATGTGGCCCGAGGTGCGGGAACACAGTCCCGCATGCTGGCGTCTGCGGGTGGATCAGTGCCGTGGAAGTGGGTGAATTCCGCCATCTTCGCGGATACGTCGGGGGACTCTCAGGGGTTAACCAGGGCAGCCCCTCATGGAAGTGAGATGTGCCTCGGGAATAACGTGGAGGCATGACAGAGAACAACGCGGGCCTGGTGACCCGAGCACTGACGAAGACATACATGCGCGGGAATACTCCCGTCCACGCCCTGGCGGGCGTCGACCTGACCCTCCCGCAGGGCACGCAGGTGGCGATCATGGGCCCCTCGGGCTCCGGTAAGACCACGCTCCTGCACTGCCTCGCGGGTGTGCTGCGCCCCAGCTCAGGGTCGATCACCCTGGACGGCGAAGAGATGACGACCATGTCGGAGCGCGTGCTCTCTGACCTGCGCCTGCGTCGCTTCGGCTTCGTCTTCCAGGATGGCCAGCTCCTGCCCGAGCTGCCCACGGAAGAAAACATTGCGATGCCCCTCATGCTCGCGGGCACGCCCAAATCGCAGGCCATCGCCCGCGCACGCGAGATCCTGACGAACCTCGGCCTCGACGGCGCCGGCCCCTACCGCCCCGGCCAACTCTCGGGAGGCCAGGCCCAGCGCGTCGCGATCGGCCGCGCGCTCGCCACCAACCCCTCGGTGATCTTCGCGGATGAGCCCACGGGTGCCCTCGACCAGGCGACCGGCGGCGAGGTCATGTCCCTCCTGACGAGCGCCTGCGCCTCCACGGGTGCCTCCCTCGTCCTCGTCACCCACGACCCGGCTGTTGCCGCGCGCCTGCCGCACACGATCCACGTGCGCGACGGTCGCGTCTCCCTCGAGGCCCGAGGCAGTGGCACCGCCAGCCAGGGGGCGGCCCGATGAGCGCGGTGCGTACCGCCGCCGGGGCGCTCCTGCGGTCGCGCGACCGGGCGACGTCCGTCCTCACGGTCGCGGCCTTCGCGCTCCCGCACGCGTTCCTGCTCGCGGTCACGGGCGGCGTCATGGCCTTCGGCGCGAGAGCCGCCGTCGCCGCCACGTCCGCCACGGCCGACGACCCCTCAAGCCTCGACGGGATGGCGTCCTTCTACGTGATGCTTGCGTACTTCGCGGCGACCCTGCTCGTCGTCCCCATCATCTCGATGGGGGCAGCGGCCGCGCGCCTGGGCATGAGCAGGCGCGAGCGCGACCTCGCGGTCCTGCGCCTCGTCGGCCTCGCGCCGGGCAAGACGAAGCTCGCCTGCATCCTCGAAACCTGCGTGTTCGCGGTTGTCGGCGTTATCGTCGGCTCGATCCTGTACGCCGTCACGCTGCCCGCGTGGGGCGCCCTGTCCTTCCAGGGCCGCCCAATGGGGGTCGGCGAGATGTGGGTGGGGGTCGTGGCCCTCCTCGTCGAGGGGCTCGCCATGATCCTCCTGGCCGCCCTGTCCTCGTGGCTGGCCATGCGCAAGGTCGCGATCACGCCCCTGGGCGTCGCGCGCCGCACGCAGGCGGGCCGCGTGAGCGCGGTCGGCCCCGTCCTCGGGCTGGTCCTCCTCGTGGTGTGGCTGAGCGTCGGCACGTTCGCGATGAACCTGGGAACCGCGATTGGCATGGCCGTGTTCATGGGCTTCATGGGCGCGATCTTCCTGGTCGTCAACCTGGTGGGCGTGTGGTCGATCAGCCTCATGGGTCGCATCATGGCCCGGGCCTCGCGCAGCCCCCAGATGATGGTGGCCGGGCGCCGAATGGCCGACGATCCGCGCGCCGTGTGGCGCTCCTTCGGGGCCGTGGCCCTCGTCGGGTTCCTCGTGGGCATCATGTATCCGGCTGCCTCCGCGATCTCGATGAGCGGGGATTCTACGGACGAGGTCGCGCTCATCGTCATCGGCGACATCAACAGGGGCATGCTGCTGACCTTCGCGATCACCCTCGCCCTGGGCGCCGTGTCGACCGCTGTCAACCAGTCGATCCGCGTCCTCGACTCCGCCGACCAGGTGCGCGCCCTGTCCTACATGGGGTCGCCGCGCGGCTTCATGGATCGCAGCCGCCGCCTCGAGGTCGCGATCCCCGCGTTCGTGATGATCGTCGGCTCGATGCTGCTCGGCATGGTGTTCATGTCACCGATGCTCGCGGCGGGCGCCGGAAAGGGCTTCCTCATTGCGCTCGCCTCGGCGATCGTCGGCGTTGTTCTCATCGTCGTTGCCTCCGAGGCGACCGTCCCCCTGCGCCGTCGGATCCTGGCGGGCGTGCGCGAGGGACGGGAGTAGAGCGTTCGTCGCCAGTCGCGTGGTCTGAGCTACGGGGGAATGTAAAACCGTCGGGGGCGCGAGTGCATGGAGAAGGGGGGCGAACCTCTTGGTTCGCCCCCCTTTTGGTGGCTCACTTCTCGAGCTTGTCCTTGACGTCCTCTGCCTTGTCCTTGGCGTCCTCGGCGATCTCCTCTGCCTTGTCCTTGGCGTCTTCTGCCTTGTCCTTGGCCTCGCCAGCGAGCTCGGCGAGCTTGTCCTTGGCTTCTTCAGCCTTCTCCTTGGCCGCGTCAACGACCTTCTCGAAGCCTTCTTCAGCCTTCTTGGCCAGATCTTCCAGACTCATGTTTCTCTCCTCGAAGTAGGGTCGTTCGATGCTTTGCGAACGTGACCAGCCTAACATGTTACGTGGCGGGCAGCTCATTTATGAGGGGGTGCAAGCCGGTTGTTGATTCGCGGCTCCGATCAAATTGTTTGAAATTAAAGAAATTAAACGTATGTGATGCGCGCCTCATGAGTGCTAGGATTGCGGCATTCACACCGCACACGTCGATGGAGACATCGTGTACCGCTCGCCTTCTCAGTACTCGCACGCGGAGGGGGTCGGTGGGGCCGCGCGAGGAGCGCAGGTCACCAGGCCGGCCGCGCGTCGCCGGCGCCCCGCGCCGCCCTCGTATCCGCCTGTCGTGCGCCCGAGCATGCGCGCGCGAGCCGAGCTTGATGAGGAGATCTTCTCCCTGTCGGCCTCGACCCGATCGTCACTGTCCATGGGTGCGCGGCGCTTGTCGCTGCTCGGTGCCCTCGTGGCCGTGCTGGCCCCCGCTGCGGCTGCGCTATGGTGGTGGTTCTGAGCCAACCCCGGTGGGCAGCGAAAGGGCTGATATGAGTGGCAACGAGGCAGTGAGAGGCGTTGAGGGTGACTCTGCGCAGGGTAGTGCTCGCATCTCGGCCGACGAGAGTCAGAATCCTCAGCTGCGAGGCGGGCACCGCGCCCGCAGAAGAAATAAGCTGGGCTGCGACGTGCGCGAAGGTTGGCCTGGTGCTCACTGTTATTCCCGTGTTGGTTGGGCTTGGCCTGAATGCAGCACAGAGGGCATTTGGTAGCGACTTCATGCCCTGGGAGGGCTTGCTCCTCCCACTCTTCGTGCTTCCGATAGTCGGCATCATTCTGCTGATTCAATCGGCGGCTCTGGCCATCGATGAGAGGATAACGAGGGGGCGCGACGGGAACATTGTGCGCTTCTGCGTCATTCTGGGATTTGTTCTCCTCGGAAGTGTGGTCTACTTGCCGCTGTTAGCTGAACTGATAGATTTCGTCAGCGGTCAGCCGAATGGCATGAGCGGTTGGAGCGGCCTCTTCGCCATGCTCTACGTGGCTCCATTCAGTCTTCTTGCCTTCCTGTACGCCTTCTTTGCGAAGCTCCCCGAGTGGGAAGAGGAGAGAAAACGGGGACGCTAACGGTTGTTGTTCCCGCGCGCCGTGGCCCTGATAGCCGCCGTGACGCTCGTTCCGGCCATTGTGCTAGGGTGCTGGTTCTGGGGTGCCCCGGTGTGCTCTCGAATGGAATAGAAGGCCGTTGAAGCGGCTTCATGATCTGGAGGTTGCTTCAGTTGGATAGCGTGCTGTTACTTGTCGCCCCCATCCTCATTATTTTCCTTATCGCGCTGGCAATCGATGCTGGGGTAACGAAGAGGCGCGAGAGGAAGGCTGCCGAAGCGGCGGCGTGGGCCGCACAGGCCTACGGAGCTGGTTGGGATCCTCAAGGCGCACTGAGCGTCCAGAAACCACGCCGCGGCTCAAAGGTGGTGCGCTCTTGCGTCATTCTGGGATTCGTTATCCTGGGAAGCGTCGTCTATTGGCCGCTGTTGGTGCTCCTGGTAGACCCTATTGTTTCGGGTGGCAATGCATCAGAAGCTGATGCTGGCCTTATGTTCCTGTTGTGCCTTATCTTCGTGGCTCCGTTCAGCCTTCTTGCCTTCCTGTTCGCCTTCATTGCACATCTCGCCGTCAAGGGTGCGGAGCGGAATCAGGGGTACTAAGACTGTCGACGCGCGCGCCGCGGCCGTTGCGCTATGGTGGTGCAAGACATCACCCCAGCGGCGGGCAGTGAAAGGATCAGGCATGAGCGAGAGCTCGAGTGGAGCGTCCCCTTCGACGAAGAAGAGTGGAAACTACAAGATTCCGCTCATCCTTGGCGCCATTGGGCTTCTGCTGACGATCAGCCCGTTCTTCTATTCGGCGTACGTCGATGCAACTGTCGGTCGGGGTGGTCCCGATGATGTTTCGTCGGGTTGGGCCTTCGTGTGGGCCCTTTACCATCTGACCCCTCCAGGCCTTATTCTTCTCGGTCTCGCCTTCATCATTGGATTTGCGCAGACGCTGTCCTATATCAGCAGTAGTAACAACTAGGAGCCTGTGCGTGGCTGAGCCCGGCAGCGTGAGGTTGCCTCAGCCTCGTCCCCGGTGCGAGCACCCATGCCCCCCGTCGGGCACAATGGACCCATGACGACCCCCACTGACCCCGCGCGTTACGCGGGCGCTGACCTGCGCCTGGCCGCCGTCGACATGGACGGCACCCTCCTGGATGACGATAAGAACTTCCCGCCCGGCATGGACGAACTGCTCGACCAGATGGATGCGCGCGGCGTCACCTTCGCGCCCGCGTCCGGCCGCCAGGTGTGGACGCTCATCGACATGTTCCCCGGGCGCCCAGGCATGACCGTCATCGGGGAAAATGGCGGGATCGTCATGCGTGACGGCGTCGAGGTCTCCTCCCACCCGGTGGACACCCCCACGGTGCGCGAGGTCATCCGCCTCGTCCGTGAGGCCACCTCGGGGCCGGACGGGATCGACGGCGGCCTGGTCATGTGCGGCAAGCAATTCGCCTACGTCGAGCGCACCGACGACCGCTTCGTCGACGGCGTTCTGCCCTACTACCACCGCACCAAGCGCGTGGATGATCAGATCGCCATCATCGACGCCATCGAGGCCGGCGAGATCGACGACGTGATCGTCAAGCTCGCTATTTTCGTCCTCGGCCCGGTCGAGGCGCTCGCGGAGGCCACCCTGGCCAGCTTCGCCGACACGCACCAGTACGCGATTTCCGGCGCGAACTGGGCGGATCTGCAGATCCGAGGCGTTGACAAGGGGAGCGCCGTGCGCGACCTGCAGCGCTTCCTTGGGGTGACGCGCGAGCAGACCGCCGTCTTTGGCGATGCTGGTAACGACCTGTCGATGATGAGCGAGGGTGACCTGTCCTTCGCGATGGCCAACGCCTCGCGGGACGTCGTCGAGGCCGCTCGCTTCGTCGCCCCCTCCAACAACGAGGCCGGGGTTGCGCAGGTGCTGCGTACCCTCCTCGGGTGACGGCCTTACGTGACGCATAGGAGTAGTGAGATGAGTACGCCTTACCCTCAGCAGCCTGAGCAACATTCTTCGGGACCATACGCGCCCGCACAGCCCTCGCCTCAGGGATATGCGGCGGTTCCGCAGGGATATAGTCCGGGCTATGCGCCTGTGACTCAGGGACCCGTGACTCAGAAGGTGAATCGAGTGTCGATCATCCTCGGTATTGTCGGATGGGCGCTCATCGGTCTGACGATACTGGTCATGGTGCTCGCTATCCAAGCCTCTGCGTCCGATCCTGACCCGAGCGGCAAGGAAGTGATCGGTTTCTTGCCGCTCTTTGCCCTGATGTTCATCGGTCCGGTGAACCTCGCTGGCGGGGTTATCGGAATCGTGGGAGCTGTCGGAAAGCCCAAGACTCTCAAGCTTAACTGGTTGGGAATCCTCCTCAATGCGAGCCCGTACGTCATTTTTACAGTCCTCCCGTTCTTGCTGCCGGCACTCTTTGGCCGCTGAGCTATGGGTTATCGCATGCGTCGATGACGATTGTTGGTGCACGCCCAATGATGGCGTGTGCTTGTTCTTGACGTGGCCGCCGCTGCGATCACTAGGAGGAGAATGCTATGAACGACTGCAGCGTTCCCGTAGGTGGGCCTCGTGAACGTATGTCGCGACGGATGTACGGGCTTTCCCTGTTCTGCGTATTCGCCGGACTTGCGGTGATGATCGGGGGTTTCATCGTCCTGTCGACCTCGGTTTTTGACGAGATGAGGGCCGACGCTAACCTCGTCATTCCCGGCGAGTTTGCGGTTATGAGCGACGGCGAGTTTGTCCGTTCCCTCCTGCCCGCAGCCGGCGTGGCGGGGATCGTTCATCTGGTGGGTGTTGTCGCCGGGCTGATGGGACGAACGCGCGCCGAGGATCGGAGGGAGCTCGCGCGCTGCGCGCTCGGAGTGGGTGCGAATGCCTTCTTTCTTGCCTGCGCCTGTATCACCCCCGTCGTTGGCTTGGTCCCCGATCCGCGGGCGCTCGTGCCCCTCCTCGTTGTGTGCGGCGCGGCTGTCCTGGCTGCGTGTGTGTCCCTATTCCGCGGCATGCGTGCCAGTGCGGGCGCGATATCGGTGGGCGCGGGAGCCGCGGGCATGCTGGCTATGGCCGGAGCGTTGCTTGTCGGCCTGTTCGCGATGCTCCACGAACTAGCTACGACGCCGGGGCGACCCTTCTTGCCCGCGTTGATTGTCGTGGCCGTCTGCATCTACATGTCCGTCCCGGCGGGCCTTATCCAGTTGACGGGCCTGCTCGTGGGTATACGGGCGCGTCGGCACGCCGACAGCGAGGCCGAGCGGGCGCTTGCCGGGCGAGGAATAGTCCTGAACGTGCCCCTGTGCTGGTGCGTGCTTTTCCTCCCCCTGGTGGTTCTTGCCTCGTTCGCGTAGAAGGTTTCTTCGACGAACGAGGCCGGGGTCGCCCAGGTGCTGCGCATCCTCCTCGGGTGAGCGCGTTTTGCGTGGGAGTTGTCTTGTCGTTAGTCTCAATTCTTGAACGACTTTTCGGTACGGGGGATGTGTGGGTTCTTCACAGTCTCGTTGCCGCATGTCGGTGCAATAAAGGAGGAACCTAATGAGCACCCCTTATCCTCAGCAGCCTGCGGGGCAGTCCGCAGCTCCCGCGCGGCCTGTGCAGCCCGTGCAGCCTGCGCAGCAGGCACCGCAGGTTGTGCCCCAGGCGGGAGTGCCATATTCGCTGGCGCCCCAGCGCCAGGTCCCGGAAAAGATCAGTAGGCTGTCCTTCATTTGTGCGATCATCGGACTGGGTGTCCTGGTTCCATCACTCCTGTACTGCGCCTATATCGTTGACAGTGCTGTGCACAGTGACCATCCCGAAGGCGGTGGCTTTGTATGGATCATCCCGTTCACCGTGTACATGGGCGTTCTTCTGCCCATTAATCTTATCGGTCTGATTAGTGGCTCCCAGAAGGTGGGGCCCTTGGTTTCGGGCCGACAGCGGATGTGGAGCCTGCTCGGTATCGGCCTGAATATTCTTCCCTGGGTGATCGCTATTGGTCTCCTTGTCTGGATCTGAATGCCTAGTTTCCCTATACTGTCGGGGCCGCACTGGTCTTCGGATGACCGTTGCATGTAAATAACGTAAATGAGACCGAGGAAGTCAATGAGTATGCCGTATCCACAGCCGCCTGCGGGGCAGTCCGCAGTTCCCGCGCGGCCCGCGCAGCCTGCGGGGCAGGGGTATTCGACGGCACCTCAGGGATTTGCGCCGGGCTATGCGCCCGTGCCTCAGGGGCCTGTGGTTCAGAAGGTGAATAGGCTGTCGATCATCCTGGGTATTGTCGGGTGGGTCCTCGTCGGTCTAACGGTATTGGGTACGTACCTGGCTATTCGAGCTATCCCGTCCGATGCTGACCCGAGCGGTGCTGACATCGTCGGCTTTATCCCTTTCCTCGGCTTGCCATTCATCGGCTCGGTGAACCTCGCTGGCGTTGTTATCGGACTCGTGGGAGCTGCCGGAAAGCCCAAAACGCAGAAGCTTAACTGGCTGGGAATTCTCCTTAATGTGAGTCCGTACGTCGTTTTCATGGCCCTCATGATCGTTCCGATGTTCGTCAAGTAGGTCTTTGACGTGTTGGAAGAGTATCGTCGCGAACGATGCGCTTCCGCTCATCCCCTTGTGCTAACGCCCCCCTTTCCATTAATCTCAAGTTTTGAAATACTTGTCGGAGGGAGGGGCATGGAGGCTCCGGATCTTGAACGCGGTGGAGTACAGCCGTATCCCAGCACGCCCCGCACAAGGTGGACGCCCGTCAGATGTGGCGTCGGTGCGTGGATCGTCACCGCTATCTCCATCGCCGCTGAGTGGCTATTTGGATGGAAATAACACCCTTTTGCAACAAAGGAGGCGACCGATGAGTGCTTTGCATGATTCTCCTGCGCAGGGTGCCGCGGCGCAGCCTGTGACCGATCCTCAGTTCGTGGCTGGCGTCGCTCCCGGAGGCGACGTTCATCAAGCACGTTCTCCCGTTCGCAGACGAGGCACGTGGATGCTGTCGCTGGTGGCTGGCCTCGGTGGTTGGGTCGTGATCCTCTTGAGCATTGTCCTCACGATCATCTATTGCATCGAAACGGCAAACGCGGACGAAATGGTGCGCAAATACGGAATTGGCACCGGCTTGATATGGATATTCGCCCTGTTAGCCCTTTTCGTCATCAATGTCCTCGGGGGAATCTTCGGTCTCATCGAGTTGTTGCGGTGCAACAACTTTCAGGAAGTGAGAAGAGCGTGTTACGTCCTCCTGCTCAACGCGTTGCCGTGGATCATCCTCGGGGTGCTGTACTGGGTGTACATGTCTGACTAAGAGAGTCGCTCCGAGGCCTTGTGACTGTCGATGCGTGGCGTGAACATATGCTCGTTTAGGATTGTGATCGCAGCCCGCATGGGCGCACCGATCAACACGTGAAGGACCGACCGTGACAACCCCGAACCCGTACCTCCCGGACTCGCATCCCGCTCCGGGGTATCCTCCGGAGAACGCGACTCCCACTCAATGGGGCGCGCAGCCTATGAACGGTGCGATGGGCCAGGGGTATGTGCCTGCCGTACAGCCCGGCTATCCGGGCCAGGAACCCGTGCCTCGCGCGAAGAAGAGGCGGAGCATCGGCGGTATCATCCTGCTCGTCTTCGGTGCAGTCATCGTCATGGCATCGATTGCTGGCTGTCTCGCGATTGATCTCATCCCCGGAGACCATGGGGATAGCGGGGACGGGCTCGCCTGGGCCGGCGTTGCACTTCTTCTGTACGTGGTCCCCTTCGGTCTAATGCTGGTGGTCTCTGGCCTCATCCTCGTGTTTGCGGCCCGGAGCCGCTCGCGGTGACCCCGTCCGGTGGGCACTCAGACGCAACGATCAACGAGTGAAGGACCGATGATGACAATGCCTCATTCTCTCGGTTCCGGGATGCCCGGAAACCCCGGAAACGTGCCGGTCTACCCCGGAAACGTGGCGGGCAATCCCTACACCGACATGCAGCCGGCGCCGCAGGTTGCGGCTCCGCCCAGCCATGGCCTCGTCGTAGCCTCCATATGCCTCGGAGTCATTGGGATCATCCTCTGCGCTGGCGGGCTGTTCTTTGGAGCCTATACCTCGTTCGACGCGCACGACTCCTTTGAGAGGGCTATGGCTCCGCTCAACTTCATTCTCGTCGTCGCGATGGTCTATATCCTGGGTGGGATTATGAACATTATCGGCCTTGTCCTTGGCAAGGCCGCGCGCAAGCGGGCGCAGGATCCGCGTCACGCGAAGGTGTGCATGGTGGGGATTTGGCTGAATGCAGCCCCGATGATTCTGTTTCTGGTTGCCGAGATCCTGGGCGTCCTCTGGATGATGGGGACTAGCTTATAGCGGATGCCTCTGTCCCATTGCCCTCGACGAATGAAGGACTACCTGTGACGACTCCATATTCGACCGGTCCCGGCTTGAACGGGTATCCGGCCCAGGCTCCCCAGCAGCCCGCCGCTCCTGGAAGCAGCCGAGGCAAAGCCTTAGGGGCAGCGTGTCGCGGATTCGGTATCACCGGACTCGTTGTCTTTGCGCTGGTCATCCTCGGGACGCTGGTGTACGTGCTGATTCCGAGGGGTGAGCACGGGCTGGACCTGGCTCCGATCGCCTTCATCTTCATGGCCGGATTCTTCTCCATCCCCGTCGTCGCGGTGAACATTATCGGTCTGGTTCTCGGCTTTGTTGCGCTCAAGCAGACGAAGAACCCCTCCGAGCGCGGCTACATCGCCCGAGGCCTGCTCATGAATGCTGCGCCGCTCGCGGTTGTTGGCCTCGTCGTTCTTCTGATCCTCTTGATCTACGGGTTCTTCTACCTCATCTCGTTGTTCTAGGACCTTCCGGACCCGACGACCTCTGCTCCCACACCATCAACCTCCCAAGGAACACCAGTGACCACTCCAATTCCCCAGGCCCCGGACCCGAATACTTCCCCCGGATACGGCGGCCAGCAAGTGCCCAATCCTCCACAGGCCGAGGGCCTGCCGCAGGAAGCCACGCAGCCCGCAATGCAGCAGAATTGGGGGCAGATGCCCGTGGATGCCGGGATGCAAGCGGGCTTTGCGCAGGCTGGGCCCGCGGCCTACGGGCCTGCGGTGCCCGCGCGGCGTCGTAGGTCGTACATGCCGGCGGTTATTTTGTTTGGAATTGGCTTGCTGCTTACGATTTTGCCCCTCATAGCTACGCTATTCCTTGGCCGTGCTACCAACGGCTTCCAACACAATAGCGATACTCTATTTTCGTTCTTAGGGCAGTTGTTCTACGCCCTGCCCATCGGCATCATCCTGATCCTGGTCTCTGGCATCGTGGCAATCTTGGTTGCTGTGATGAACTCATCCTCAAAGAGCTGATCCTGAGAGACGATAGACCCCGCGTCGAACCACCAAACGGCGGCGACGCGGGGTCTTTTCTGTCCTACTTGGCGTGGTAGCGGGGGCTGGTGCCCAGGTGGATTGGTGTGGGGACATCCGTGTCTTTCAGGATGCTTTCGTCGAGGCCGCGGTAGGTGTAGGTGGAGTCTCCAGCGATGTCTCGGGGGTCGACGAGGCCGGCGAGGTACTGCTGGGAGTCCTCGTTGGTGGGGCCGAGGCGATCGTTGCCCTTGTCCATGATCGGGTTCTCGTCGGGGTACTGGGAGGGATCGGTATTGACCATGGCTCCGGGGTCTGCTCCGCCGTACCCGATGTACTTGTTCCACCCGTCTTGGTCAGTGCGAGCTGTGTGCGTGAGCAGTTGGAGGAGTTGGTTGCTGGTGGCGTTGGGCCACTTCTGCTTGGCCAGGGCCAGGAAGCCTGCGACCAGGGGCGTGGCGTTGGAGGTACCGTACGCGTTGATGTTGGTGCCGGTCTCGAAGTCGTGAGCGACCATGGGGCCTCCCACAGCGGCCACGGTCACGCCTTTGCCCCACGAGGAGTATTCGGCGCGTTTGCCGGAGGTGTCGATGGCGCTGACACTGACCACCCCGGACCACTTGCCATAGCTATCAATAGTACTTTCCTCGTTGTCGTTTCCTGCGCCGCTCACCACGATTACGCCCAGGGCGTTGGCGCGGGCGATCGCCCACTTCACCGAGTCGCTCACCTGTCCATTTGTCGCGGAGATGCTGATGATTTGTGCGCCGTCGGTGATCGCCTGATTGATCAGCCATTCGGGCTCGTCGAGGTTGTTGCCGTGGTGGCCTCGGCAATCGGACTCCGCCTTGTCCCCTTGCTTGATGTAGTTCGTACGGTAGGCAAGGAGTGTTGCGTCGGGTGCGACTCCGTACTCTTTGGAGACCAGGAGCGAGGCCATGGCCGTGCCGTGGCTCTTGGATTGTGTGCCGGAGGTGACGGTGCACGGTGTTTTGTCGATGACGGTGGCGCCTGCCAGCTCGGGGACGCTGGTGTCGACCTCGCCGTCAAGGAGTGCGATGGTGACGCCCTTGCCGGTGTAGCCCTTGGCCCGCGCCTGATCGAGGTGGTAGTAGGCGAAGTAGGACTGGTCGGCCGCCGTGATGGGGTCGGCGGCGTGCGCGGGAGCGGCGGGCAGGGCGATGGCCCCGGCCGCCAGGGCCAGGATCATCGCACACGCACCCGCGAGCCGCAGCCGCCGAGGGCGATCGGACGTGTGGTTGGTGGTCACCATTGGCGGGGATCCCATCCGTCGTCCTTCTGGGAGGCGGGCTTCAGGTCCTTGTCCGAGCCGTAGGTCTGCGACATCGGATTGACGTAGCCCGGGGGCAGCGCATCGTCCTCGTCGTCCTCGAACTTGAAGGCCTCGTACTTGCGCCGGCGCCCCTTCTTGTCATCCTTGCCGCCACCGGCACCCGCGCCGGCACCGGCACCCATGAAGCCGCCCATGCCGGGCCGCCCGGCCGCGCCCGAACCGCCAGAGGTGCTGCCGGCACCCGCCTTTCCAGCGGCTCCGGCAGCTCCGCCCGTGCCGTTCGTGCCCGTCAGGCCGGTTGTCCCGCCCGACGCGCTCGCGCTACCGGGTAGACCGCCGGAGCCAAGGCCGCCAACGGAGGACGACCCTCCGCGCAGCCCGCCGAGGCCGCCTGCACCCAGCCCGCCACGACCGGAGGCTCCCAGGCCGC
>KV835905.1:37368-77679 GCA_001838165.1 Actinomyces sp. HMSC035G02
CGCCACGACCGGAGGCTCCCAGGCCGCCCGCGCCGCCGCGACCCAACGCGCCCAGCGAACCGGCACCCAGGCCCGACGCGCCGCGCGCGCCCAGGGCAGCGGCGCCGAGGGCGCCCGCGCCGAGGACGCCGGCGCCGAGGGCTCCTGCGCCCGCGAGGCTCGTACGGCCGGAGGCGTCGAAGCGAGTGGAGGGACCCCCATTAATGTTCCACAGGGGATGGTGGCGATCGTTTGGAGGCGCGGGGGTGTAGCCGCCGCGAGTGAGGCCGTTAGCGTAGCGCTCGCCACCGATGCGTGAATGCAGCAGGTCGATGTCCTTCAGGTCCTCGGGGTCGGTGATGGGGTTGCTGCGGCTCCCCAGCTCGCCGTCCTTGTTGAACTTGTCGGGGATGCGCTGGGACTGGAGCCTGCGTAGCTTCTCGGCGTCCGTTTCCTGTGCGGTCGGGTCGTCGAAGCCATTCGGGTAGAGTCCGGAATTGGGGCCGCGCAGGTCCGAGCGACCGTAGTCGGTGTCCCTGTTGCCTGGATACACGCCGGGATCATGCGGGGATACTCCCTTGTAGCCGTCCTCAAGCTGCTGCGCGACGGATGTGTCGGAGGGGTGCGGAAGATCATTCGGGTCCCAGTAGATTCCACGATAATCCTTCAACTCCTCCTGCATCTCCTTGATGCGGGCCGCGTGGTTTGCGAGCCCCTGCATCGAGTCGTTGAGTCGTTGGAGGATGTCCGTCGAGCTGGCTTCTCGCTGGTTGTTGGCCTGTGCCGCGACCGCGTCGTAGACGGCTGCGCCGGTCGATGCGACCGCGTTATAGGCCATGCCGACAAGGCCGTACTGCTCCATGACCGGGATCGTCACCTCGGCCACGTCGCGCAGCTTATCCAGCCTGGCGTCGACGAGGACGGGAGAGAGCATCTCCGCCTCCTCGCGCGCGTGCTGCATGACGCGGCGCATCTCGACCTCGACCTGCGACGTGGCGAGGTACGAAGCCCTCCAGAGCCTGACACGTCGTTCCGCGTCCTCGAGCCACTTGTCGATGGCGTCGCCGGTTTGGCCCTGGAATCCCTGATACTCCCTGAAATGCTGGATGCGCTCCTCCGCCTCGCGAATGGCCTCCAGGGTGGAGCTGTGCTTGCTGTCATAGTCAGACAGAGACTCGTTCGCCTTCGCGTCCTCCACGAAACGCATGAGCCGCTTGTACATGGGGCTGTGCACCACTGGAATATCCTTTCGTGGGTTCAGAACTCGGAGCTACCGGCTGCGTTCGGGTCGGTGTTATCCTGCGACTCCGACGGCGATGTCTGGGATGTCGAAGCGGATGAACCTGCCCCGGCGCCCGCTCCCGATCCGGCGGCAGCGGCGGCGACGGCAGGGTCCTGGGCCATGGCCGCGTTCGTCTGCGAGAAATAACCTGCGTTCTGCTCTTCCATCTGTCGGAAGGCTTCCTCGGACTGGTCAACCTTCGTGCCGAACTCGAGGAAGTGTTCTTGCTCGCCCTTGAAGCCATCGCGGAGTGTGGAGTATGAGTCCTGCAGTGCGCGGCGCGCAGCGTCGACGCCGGCCTCCTCGCCCCACACGGATTCAACCTGTGCGTCGGCGACGGCACCGATGTCATCGGCGGCGGTCATGAGAGACTCCCCGCCTTTCTCTGCGTCCTGACGCGTCTGATCGTGCTTATCTGAGTCGAAGCTTACGTCGCTCACGAAAACCTCCAGGCGAAACAAGCGCAGGCGCGGCCTGCAGACATTAATGAGATGATGCTCATCATATGACCAACCGGCAAGGCTCGCAAAAATGCTCGGTAACTGCGAGCTGCGTTCCGGAAGAAATTAACCGTCCCAGCCGGAGACGCGTGAAGGCACCTGTGGGAATGGCGGGGGGGCCGCGGCGCAGCGCGCCGCGGCCCCGAAGCAAAAACCTCTCAGAAGGTTAAATTCACTCGCCCGCCTCGAAGGTGGCCTTCTCAGCCTCGGTGTCCGGCACGAAAGAATCCGTGTCCAGATCCGCCCAGTACTCCTCGGCCCAGGGATCCTCGATCGGCTGAGAACGCTTCCACAGGATGTAGCCCGCGCCAGCGACGGCACCCACCAGGGCCGTCAGGCCGAAGGCGCGCAGCACGCGGCACTTGCGGCGCTTGCGCGTGGGGGTCGCGAGGGCGACAGCCGAAGCCTCGGAAGCGCGACGAGCGCGCTCCGACAGCGAACCGCGAGCCGACAGCGCGGCACCCGCCTGGTTGACGGCGAGGGAAGCGCGCGGCAGGTAGTCGTCCACGAGGTGCTCGCGAGCGTTCTCGATCGCCGGGCCGGCCTGCGCGGCGGCAGCCTGCGCACGAGCGGCGGCGCTCTCGATCGCGGGGGTCGCGTGCTCGATCGCGGAATTCAGCGCAGCCTGGGCGCGAGGCGCGGCCCAGTCGACGCCCTGGCTAGCCAGATCGGCAGCCCGCACGGCAACCTTGCCGGCGTAAATGGCAGCGGCGTCGCGAAGCTGCTGAGACGATGCGCGCAGCTTATCTGCATCGAAAGTCGGCGAAGTAACCATGATGTCTCCGATTCTGTCCACAATAAACAGGGGCGCGGACGCGCCACTCACTCCTATTGTGCAACAACGGGCTGTGATCTGCAGCCCACCGGCTCGCGTGAGGTGCGTGACGGACAGGAAACACCCAGGAAAAGATGCGACCATTACAGACATGAAAGCTATTCTTCACACCTCCGCCGGCGACATCACCGTCGACCTGTTCCCCAACCACGCCCCCAACACGGTCAACAACTTCGTGACCCTGGCCAAGGGCGAGCGCGAATGGGTCGACCCGAAGACCGGCCAGAAGACCTCCCGTCCCCTCTACGACGGCACCATCTTCCACCGCGTCATCCCCGGCTTCATGATCCAGGGCGGCGACCCCCTCGGCACCGGCACCGGCGGCCCCGGCTACCAGTTCAACGATGAGATTCACCCCGAGCTCAACTTCAACGACCCCTACCTGCTCGCCATGGCCAACGCCGGCAAGCGCATGGGCAAGGGCACCAACGGCTCCCAGTTCTTCATCACCGTGGCCCCCACCCCGTGGCTGCTCGGCAACCACACCATCTTCGGTAAGGTCACCGACGAGGAGTCCAAGCGCGTCGTCGACGCCATCGCCACCACCCCCACGGGCGCGAACGATCGCCCCGTGACGGAGCAGGTCATCAACTCCATCGAGATCGTCGACTGACCCTCTCCCCTCATCATCGACGAGGCCGGGGCCGCCCCCGGCTGCTGCGTGCAGTGACCGGGATGGTGCACCCCGGCCTCGTCCCTTACCCCCGCCGAAAGGGAAGCTATGAGCATGCCGAGCTACGGCCAGCGCTCTGACCCGCGCGCCGCCCCCGACTGTCCACGCCACCCGGGCGTGCGCAGCGTCGACTACTGCAAGCGCTGCAACCGACCCATGTGCGTGGACTGCGCGATCCCCACCGAGGTTCGCTCGATCTGCGTGGACTGCACGTCCTCGAAGAAGCGGTGGATGGGCTCCGCCTCACGCGCGGCCGCAGCCGGCACGCCGGTCGTCACCTACGCGATGATCGCGATCTGCGTCCTTATGTACGCGGTGACCTCCTTCGCGCCCTCGACGAAGGTCGACCTGGCGCTCCTACCCGCGACCCTCATGT
The DNA here is from genome assembly GCA_001838165.1 of Actinomyces sp. HMSC035G02. GTDB lineage: Bacteria > Actinomycetota > Actinomycetes > Actinomycetales > Actinomycetaceae > Pauljensenia. The sequence continues at coordinate 41,014 of KV835905.1, forward strand.
CGCGCCCGTGGACGGTCCTCACCGGTGCGTTCCTGCACGGCGGCATCATGCACATCCTGTTCAACATGCTCGCCCTGTACTGGGTGGGGCGCGCGATCGAACCGGTCCTGGGCCGCTGGCGCTTCCTCACGCTCTACCTGGTGAGCGCGCTGGGAGGCTCCGCCTTCATTATCGCGTGGTGCCTCATCCAGCCCTCCGAGATCTTCGTGAGCACGGTCGGCGCGTCGGGCGCCGTCTTCGGCCTGTTCGGCGCCGTGTTCGTCCTCCAGCGCCTCGGCGGGTCAGACACGACCGCGATCGTGACGCTGCTCGGCATCAACCTCGTCTACGGCTTCGTGGTCAGCGGCATCTCCTGGCAGGGGCACATCGGTGGGGCGATCGCCGGCGTGGGCGCCACGTGGGTCCTCGTGCGCATGGCCCGCCCGCGCGCAGGCGTCACGCAGGTGCAGCAGAACCGGCGTGAAGCGGTCGTCGCGCTCGGCATGATCGCAGGCATGCTCGTGCTCAACGCCCTCGTGTTCCGCGTCCTGCTCGAGGTCTACGGCGCGTGACGGGTCAGCAGCCGACAGGCGCATGACATCTAAGGATGACCTAATATAGGAAGGGTCCGGCAAATAGTGCCGGGCCCTTCCTCATGCGCCCACAGGAGAGACCATGACCAGCCCCTGGGACCTGTACGACCAGCTCATCGACGAGATCCCCGCCGACATCACCGTCACCCAGATCCACACCGACGGCAAATGGCGCCGCGTCGCCTCCAGCGAAGACGGCGTCGGCATGGCCTTCGGCATGAACGTCCAGTCCCGCCCGCGCGCCACCGAGGACCCCGCCGACCTCGTCGGCCGCCCCCTGCGCGACGTCGCCGCCCTCGCCAAGTCCTGGAACTTCGAGGACGCCGGCATCGGCATGGCAGCCGTCAACGCATACCACTCCCACCCCGTCCGCGCCCTCGCCCACGGATTCCGACCCTGCAAGGAAAACAACTGGGCGCGCACCTTCCATCCCTACGCGCCCCTCGTTGCCGGCAAGCGAGTCGCCATCATCGGCCACTTCCCCTTCGCGCCCGCCGCCATGCCCGACACTGCGGAACTCAACATCCTCGAACGCAACGTCTTCGAGGGCGACTACCCCGACTCCGCCTGCGAATACCTGCTCCCTGAGATGGACTACGTCTTCATCTCCGGATCCGCATTCGTCAACAAGACCATGCCGCGCCTCCTCGCGCTCGCTTCCGACGCCCACACCGTCGTCCTCGGCCCCTCCGCCCCGGCGTCGCCCGCGATCCTGCAAGCCGGTGCCACGACCGTCATGTCCTTCGCCAGCGCGCACCCCGCGCGCCTCGAAGACGGCCTTGCCGGACGCTCCCTCCTCGGCATGTACGACGCCGGCATGAGGGTCCAGCTCAGCAGGCCGTGACCCGAGGACGAGGCCGTTGCCCGCTCGCTCGGCTGAGACCCGGTAGCCAGCCACGGCCTCGTCGATCGAAATAGTGGGGCGTCCCGGCCGCAGCCGGAACGCCCCACACTCACACTCACTGGAGACGGCAGGCGCACGCCCACCGCGCCCCCGTCAACGCCAACGCAGCGTCATCAGGAAGCCGACCATCATCGTGCCCAGACCCACCGCAATGTTCCACGCGCCCAGCTTCGGAACCGGGTACGTGCCCGACGAAATGTAGTAGACAACAACCCACAGCAGACCCAGAATCATCAGGGCCACAAACGTGGGTGCCCACCAGGCGGGGCTAAGCGGAATACCGTCAGTCCAGTTCTGGATCTCGGTATCGTCCTCAACCTCGTGCCCATTCTTCTTACGCTTCTTGGATTCGGCCACGTCGGGTCCTCTCTGCTGGCCCGCGCGGGAAGAAAACCGCCCGGCGGTGATGAATTAGTCGCAACACTAGCGTAGTCTCGGACGTGGAAAGTGCCAAAGCGCAGCGCCACGAGAGGGGGAAAGATGCACGCACGCAGCGTCCGCCACGTCGCCGGCGTGCTCGCCGTGACCGTCGCCTCCGGCCTCCTCTTCTCCGTCTCCGCGCTCAACGAACGCAAAAACCCCGCGGCAACCTCCGACCTGTCCACCCTCGTGCGCAACCGCCAGGAACAGGTCAAAGCCCTCGAAAACGAGGTCGCCGCGCTCGACGCTCAGATCCAGAGCTTCACCACCACAGTCCCCCAATCCGGCGACGAAGACGTCTTCACCGCTCGCTCCACCCAAACCGTCACCGGCCCCGGCGTCCAAATCACCCTCAGCGACGCGCCCCCCGGACAGATTCCCGAAGGCGCAACCCCCAACGACCTCGTCATCCACCAGCAGGACATCGAAGACACGATGAACGCGCTGTGGAGCGGGGGTGCCGAAGCTATGACCGTCCAGGGCGTACGCATCACCTCGCGCACCGTCATCCGCTGCATCGGCAACGTCATTCTCGTGGACGGAACCAGCTTCTCCCCGCCCTATGTGATCCAAGCAATCGGTGATCCTGCCACCCTGCGCGCGACGGTTACTGCAAACCCACGTATGGTGAATTATCAGGCCTACGTGACAAAGTACGGCCTCGGGTGGGACATGCAGACCAAAGACTCCCTGAGCTTCGCACCCGCCACCACCCCGCTGACCGTCAACTACGCAACCGTGGAGGAACCGAATGGGTGAACACGTCGCCCCGACCACGCCGGCTAAGAAAAAGCGCTCCAACATCTTCTGGAACATCGTCGGTGTCGTCGGCGAACTGCTCATCACCTTCGCTGTCATCGTCGGCCTCTTCTCCGTCTGGCAGCTCTACTGGACGACCTACCAAGTCTCCGGACAGGTCTCCCAGACCATCGCCTCGTACGAAGAAGAGCACCAGCCCTCCAAGCGCACCCTCGGCGAAGTACGCACCGACGACCCGCCGGCCTTCGACCGCGAAGTCGGCGACGGCGAGGTCTACGGCATCGTCCACGTGCCCACCTGGGACTGGATGAAAATCCCCCTCGCCGAAGGCACCACCTCCTACGTCCTCGACCAGGGATGGGCCGGCCACTACGACATGACCACCCAGCCCGGCGGTGTCGGCAACTTCTCCGTCGCCGGCCACCGCCGCACCTACGGCAACAACTTTCGCTGGATCGACCGCCTCACCCAGGGCGACAAGGTCGTCGTGGAAGTCGACGACCGCTACCTCGTGTACTCCATGGTCTCCTCCGAGATCATCGACGCCACCGACCCCACCCAGATGCGTGTCGTCGCCCCCGTCATCGACGATGTCTCCTGGTCCGAAACCCCCACCGAGCGTTGGATGACCATGACCACCTGCCACCCCGAATACGGCAACTGGCAGCGCTACATCGTCCACCTCAAGTTCGAATCCTGGACCCCCAAGGACACGGGCGTCCCCGCCGAACTCGTCGACGAACCCACGAACTGAAGGACCCCACATGTACGCATGGATCTTCCGCCACCTGCCCGGCCCCACCTGGTTCAAAGTCATTGAATCCCTGGTCCTCATCGGCGCGGCCGTCGCCGCCCTGTTCACCTGGGTCTACCCCTGGGTCCAGTCATACCTGGAACTGGGACAGTCCTCCGTCGGCGGTGCCTGAGCCGCTCGCTTGCAGATGGGACGAGGCCGGGGAGACCCGGCCTCGTGCCGTATCCGCGGACGTCGGTTGGGTTGCGCCGTAAGAGCCCGCGCGCTCGCGCGCCCGGAGAACGGACAGCGCTCGCGCGCCCACTAGGGGAGCGCCCTACGATGGATGCCGGAGAAGGGGCCACGGCCTCGTACATGAAAGGACCCGCGATGGCACGAATCCTCTGCGTCGACAACTACGACTCGTTCGTCTTCACGATCGTGGGCTACCTGCGCCACCTGGGTGCGACCGTGGATGTCGTGCGCAATGATGTCGTGGATCCCGCCTGGTTCGAGGCCGGCTACGACGGCATCCTCATCTCCCCCGGACCCGGCGACCCCAAGAGCGCCGGTGCCTCCCTGCAGACCATCGCCGACTGCGCCGAGCACGGCATCCCGATGCTGGGAGTGTGCCTGGGACACCAGGCCCTCGGCGAGCTTTTCGGCGCGACCGTCGGGCACGCGCCCGAGCTCATGCACGGCAAGACCTCCGTCATCACGCACGACGGGCACGGCGTCTTCGAGGGCGTGCCCTCGCCGCTAACCGTCACCCGCTACCATTCGCTGACGATCGACCCCGCGACCATGCCCGACGAGCTCGAGGTTTCCGCGAGCACCGAGTCCGGCATCATCATGGGCGTGCGCCACCGCTCCCTGCCCCTCGAGGGCGTCCAGTTCCACCCCGAGTCCGTCATGACCCAGTCCGGGCACCTCATGTTCGCCAACTGGCTGGCGGCCTGCGGCGATACCGACGCGCGCGAGCGGGCCGTGTCCCTGAAGCCCGTCGTCGCGGAGCGTTTCAAGCTGTAGGCGTTGCGGAGGCTTCTTCCGTTCCGGGCTCCTGCGGCGCCTCGGCCGCAGAAGCGCTGGTGGGGTGACGTGGTGACGACGGTGCTGCGCACATGCCGACGGAGGTGGCGCCCACGTGGCTACCGAATCAAGTGTTGCGGCGACGCGGCTGTTGATCTGCTTGTCGGGAGGTGCTTCCGGACAGGGGGCAAACATCCGGATAGGTTACGAGCATCCGGATAGGTTATGCGTATCCGGATAGCTTATTAACCTATCCGGATGTCGATAACCTATCCAGATCGGTGTTTCCTATCCAGATCGTTGGGCGACGAAGCCCGCTTTCTTCACATTCGTGCTCGTCAGCTGGGGAGCAGTGGGGGGTTTGCACTACTTGGGGCATTCGGAGAGTGTGTCGTCGGCGTGTTGGTGGCTCGTGTCGTGCAAACCCCCCACTGAACGATGCCGTTGCCGCGAAAGTTCTTGTTCCTTTGTGGTGTTACACCATTTCGGGAGCATTACACCCCTTCCGAGCCGGTGCAATGCTCCCTAAGTGGTGTAATGCTCCCTAACAGATGTAGCGCGCTGTGAATCTTGGTAGGCGTGGCAGCTACCGTGCCGCAGATGTGCTTGTGGGCGGGTGCATCCGGATAGGTTACGAGCATCCGGATAGGTTATGCGTATCCGGATAGCTTATTAACCTATCCGGATGTCGATAACCTATCCACATCGTCATAACCTATCCACATCGTCATAACCTATCCACGTCAGGGACCGCCTTCCCGCCGCGCGTGTTGGCCGCGCCCGCATGCAGTGAGGTCCGTGTCGCCGCACAGCACCTATCTGCCAAGTGACTGGTCAGCTGATGCGCGGTGTGGCGGCCATCCCGCGCACGCCCGCGCACACCCGCGCACGCCCGCGCACACCCGCGCACACCCGCGCACACAGTGAGGCCCGCGCCGCAGGAATTCTCCTCGCAGGCGCGGGCCTCAGTGATCAACGGGAACAACTACGAAGCTGTACTACCGCGACGCGGCCCGGGGCTCACTCAGTGGTGGGCGTTCCCGTTATTGTTGCCGTTGTTGCCGCCGTTGTTTCCGTTCTGGCTGCCCTTCGATACCTTCAACTTCACGGTCGAATTCTTGTCCACCTTCGAACCCTCGCCGGGCTCGACGGAGAGGACCTGGCCGGCGGGCTGGTTGCCTGCGACCTCTTCGACGGTGACGGTCAGGCCCAGGGCCTTGAGCTGCGCCTCGGCGTCGTCACGGCCCATGCCCACGACGGTCGGAATCTCCACCTGTGCGGCCTTGCCATTCGAGACGGATACGCCCACGGTGGTGCCCTTCTTGACCTTCGTGCCGGTCGCGGGATCCTGCTCGACGATGCGGTCCTTCTCCTTCTCGGAGTCGACGCTCGTCACGTTGCCCAGCTCCAGGCCGACGGCCTTCAGGGTGCTGCGCGCCTGATCCTGGGTCATGCCCGACAGGTCAGGCACGTCCACCTGGTCCGAACCGGAGGACAGGTAGGCGCGGATCGTCTGACCGGCCTTCACCTTGGAACCGGGAGAGGGGTTGGTCTGCGCGACCTTGCCCTCGGGAACGGTGTCGGAGGCAACCTTGCTGGAGTCGAGCTCCCACTTCAGGCCCAGGGCCTCGATTGCCTTGCGGGCGTCGTCGGGGCTCATGCCAACGAGGTTGTCCGGCAGGGTCACCGAATCGGGGCCGGAGGAGATGGTGACGCGAACGGTCGCGCCCTTCTCGGCCTGCGTGCCCGCTGTGGGGTCGGTGGAGGCCACGGAGCCCTCAGCGACGGTGTCGGAGGCGACCTTGTCGGGGTTGAGTTCCCACGTGAAGCCCGCCTGTTCGATCTGGGTCTTCGCCTCGGCCTGGGTCAGGCCGACGACGTTGGGAACCGCAACCGACTCGGGCTGGGCGGCGCCGCGCGTCAGGGCCCACACCGAGCCGCCGATCAGCAGCAGGGCGATGAGCACGACGGTCACGATGATCGCCGTGCGACGCTTGCGGGCCTTGGCGGCCTCGTTCGCGGAGTCATCGGTAGCAACCGCGGGCAGCGACGTGGAGGTCGCGGCCATCGCCGCGGCGGGCGCATGGCTGGGGACCGCCGCCATCGGCGTGGTCGCGGCGGTGCGCGCGGACGCCACGCCGGCGGCGGGCAGGACCTCGGTCGCCCACGAGTCGGCGGGCGGTGCACCCACGTCGAGGCCTCGGGCCACGCGCTGCAGGTCCGCGAGCATGGCCGCGGCGCTCGGGTAGCGGTCCTCGCGGTTCTTCGCCAGGGCCTTGAGCACGACGCGGTCGAGGGAGTCCGGGATGTCGGACAGGATCGACGAGGGCGTGGGCGGGATCTGCTCGACGTGCTGGTAGGCGACGGCGACGGCCGAGTCGCCCTTGAAGGGCGGGCGGCCCGTCAGCAGCTCGAAGAGAACGACGCCGGTCGAATACAGGTCGGAGCGAGCGTCAACGGCCTCGCCGCGAGCCTGCTCGGGGGAGAGGTACTGGGCGGTGCCCACGACGGCGTTCGTCTGCGTCATCGTGGCCTGCGAGTCCGTCAGGGCGCGCGCGATGCCAAAGTCCATGACCTTGACCTTGCCGTCCGACGTCAGCATGATGTTGCCAGGCTTGATGTCGCGGTGCACCAGGTGGTTCGCGTGCGAGTACTGGAGGGCGGACAGGACGCCAGACACGATCTCGATGGCCTCGTTGATCGGAACGGCCGTACCGTCGGAGATCAGGTCCTTGACCGTGTGCCCCTCGACGTACTCCATGACGATGTAAGGCACCGCGATCGAACGGCCGGTCGCATCCTCGATGATCTCCTCGCCCGTGTCGTACACGGCGACGATGTTCGGGTGATTCAGCGACGCTGCCGACTGCGCTTCGCGACGGAAGCGCGCCTGGAAGATCGAGTCCTGCGCCAGATCGCGGCGCAGCATCTTGATTGCTACGACGCGCGACAGGCGAGTGTCGAAGCCCAGGTGGACTTCGGCCATTCCGCCTCGCCCAATGAGCGAGCGGACCTCGTATCGGCCAGCTAGACGGTGGGCCATGGGCTCTGCCATGTCCTAACCTCCTTGATAATGTGTGCTCCCGCACTTGGTTGTATCAGGGAGCCAAGCATGTTCTTGATCGTAATAGCTGCGAGCACGATGAGCGCAATCACGATGATTGCGACGATGACCGCGCGAATAATCTGCCTGGATGCTGGGACGGGTGGTGCGACGACGCTGCGCGAGTACGCGGTCTTGGCCGCCGGACGGCTGCGTTGCGCGCTGCGAGCGTCGAGCTCGTGCCAGCGCGGGCCGCGCTTGCCCTTCTCGGGCCGCGGCTCGTAAACCGAGCGTCGCTGGCGCGTCGAGTCTGTGGCTGCGCGAGGCTGGGGAACGGTCCCGTACACGCGCGGCGACGAGGCCGTGGCTGCCTTGTCGCGGCGAGGCGACTCGGAGCGGACGGGCTGGGGAATGCTGGGGGCCGCTTGGCGGGCTGCCTGACGCTTCGCTTCTTCGGCTTCGCGGCGTTTGCGGGCCTCGCGTAGTTCACGGGCCTCGAGTATTTCGCGTTGGCGCCGTTCTTCCTCGCGGGCGACAGCTGCGCGGCGCTGCTCCTCGGCGGCGTCCTCGGCCTGGCGGGCCGCCTCACGCTGGCGCAGTCGCTCGGCGAGGGCGGCTCGTCGGTCCTGCGGCTCGGCTGCCTGAGGGGTTGCGGGCACTGCTGTTTGTGCTGGCTTTGTGTCGGCCGGGGGAGCCGGGATCGGCGCGGGGCGCTGCGCGGGTGCCGAGGCCTGGGGGCGCTGGGTCTTCTCGCTGCTGGGCTGTGGGACCTGCTCGGAGCGAGCGGGAGCCGCGTGCCTCGGGATAGAACCCGTGGTCGGGCGGGCGGTGGCGGCCTGCGCGGGCGTAGGAGCAGCGGGTGCGGGTGCTGGGACTGCCGCGTGGCGTCCGGTCGAGGTCAGCGATCGGACGGCACCCGACACCGCGGGCGCCTGCTCGCCGGTCGTCTCGGGGTGCAGGCGACGAATCCGAGTGGGAGCGGATACGGGGCGAGAGATCGGGGGGACCTCGGCCTCGTCGAGGATGCGCGGGACGGCGGCGTGGCGACCCGTGATCGGGATCGGGGCCGAGGAGGGGGCGATCGTCGTCGCTTCGTCGAGGACGGGCAGCTTGGCGTGACGGCCCGTCGTCGCGCGCACCTTCGGGGTCAGACCCGAGGGGGGCTGCAGCATCTCGTCGGGCAGCGTACGACGCGTCAGGTGGCGCACGGGCGCGACGATCGGCACGGACGGCTGGACGGGCGTACGGACCTCTTCGGGGCGCTGCGCGGCCTTCGGCAGGGGCAGCGGGCGAGGGGTCACGGAGACGCCCATCGCCTTGGCTGCGCTCGCGATTTCGCGCACGGCTGCGGATCCGGACTCGGGGCGCTTCGCGGGGTCCTTCTCCAGCAGGTGCAGGATGACGTCGGCCAGGGGTTCGGGCACGAAGTCCGGCAGTGGCGGGACGGGATCGTTGACGTGCGCGAAGGCGATGTCCACCTGGGTTTCGCCGGTGAACGGGCGTCGACCGGCCGCGGCCTCGTAGGCGATGACGCCGAGGGCGTAGAGGTCGCCGATGGGGGTGGCGACCTCGCCCATGGCCTGCTCGGGCGGCAGGTACTGGGCGGTGCCCATGACCATGCCCGCAGCGGTCAGGTTGACCTGGCCCTTCGCGCGAGAGATGCCGAAGTCCGTCAGCTTCACCATGCCGTCAGGGCGAACAATAATGTTCGCGGGCTTGATGTCGCGGTGCACGACGCCCGCGCGCGCGGCAGCGCCCAGCGCCATCGCGACCTGCACGAGGATCGGCATGAGGTACTCGGGCGAGATGCGGGAGCCGCCGCGCAGGTAATCCGTCAGCGGGTGGCCGTCGACGAGCTCCATGATGATCCAGCCGATGCCGTCTTCCTCGCCCGAATCCTGGGTGTTGGCGATGTTCGGGTGCGAGATCGACATCGAGTTACGGGCCTCAAGGCGCAGGCGGGACAGCGAGAGCTCCTCGCCCGTCAGCTCGGGGCGCAGGACCTTCGCGGCGACGATATGGCCGCTGACGCGGTCGCGGGCCTTCCACACCTCGCCCATGCCGCCCTGGGCGATCGGGGTGAGCAGCGTGTAGCGCCCCCCGAGCACCCGCCCGGCACCGGAAGTCATGCGTGGCGTACTCACTGCAGCCCCGCTTCCAGGAGAGCGCGGGCGATCGGGCCGGCCACGTCTCCGCCGTGCAGCGTGGGGTTGGTGTCATCGCCCTCGACGAGGACCGCGAAAGCGATGCGCGGGCTGTCCGCCGGTGCGAAACCGACGGCCCAGGCGTTCGCGCGGTCGCCGTTGCCGGTCTCAGCGGTGCCGGTCTTGGCGGCCACAGCCACGTTCGGCAGGGCCATCGTGGTGCCGGTGCCGTAGGGCTGGGAGACGACCGCTTCCATCATGGCGCGCAGCTTCGAGGCCGTCTCCGACGAGATCGGTCGGCCGGCGTCGGTCGGGCTGTTCGTGCGCACGACCTGGTTGTCGGCGTCCACGATCGAGTCGATGAGGTAGGGGGTCATCATCTGGCCGTCGTTCGCGATGGCCTGGGCGACCTGTGCCATCTGCAGAGGCGTCGTCTGGACCGTGTACTGGCCGATCGAGCTCATCGCGAGCTGCGCGGCGTCCGCGTCGGCGGGGAACACGGAGGGTGTCACCGTCAGCGGGATCTGCGATTCGCGGCCGAAACCGAAGCGGTTCGTCACGTCGACGAGCTGCTGGTTCGTCAGCTGCTCGGAAGCCAGCACGAAGGTCGTGTTGCACGAGCGCGCGAAGGCCTCGGTCAGCGTCGGGTTGCCGTCGCCGCAGGTCGAGGACTCGATGTTGGAGACCTCGGTGGCCGTGCCCGGCAGGGTCGTCGACACGGGGGAAGGCATGTGCATATCCGGGTCGGCGATGCCGTTTTCGATGAGGGCGATCGTCGTCAGGATCTTGAACGTCGAACCGGGGGCGTAGCGCTGCGAGATCGCGCGGTTGAGCAGCGGGTTGTTCGGGTCCGAGGACAGGGTGGAGAACGCGTCGGTCACCGCGCCGGCGTCGGAGGAGGCCAGCTGGTTCGGGTCGAAGGTCGGCGAGGAGTACATCGCCAGGACCGCGCCAGTTTTGGCGTCGAGGGCCACGACGGCGCCCTTGCGGTTACCGAGGGCCTCGGCCGCGGCCTTCTGCATCTGCGAGTTCAGGGTGAGGGAGACGCCGCCGCCCTGACGGTTCTGGCCCGTCAGGAGGTTGCGCAGGCGCTGCCCGAGCAGGGTCTGGGACTGGCCGTCCAGGACGTCCTCCTCGGTGGCCTCGATGCCCGTCGACGCGTTGCCCACCGACGAGAAGTAGCCCGTGACCGGCGCGTACAGCGGCCCCTCGGCGTAGGTGCGCACGTAGCGCTTCGAGTCTTCCTCGCGCTCCGAAGATGCGATCGCCGTCTTGTCAACGATGATCGGGCCGCGGTCGGTTTCGGCCGCGTGCAGAATCGTGCGCTGGTTGCGAGCGTCGGCGTTGAGCGAGGACGCGGAAATGAACTGCGTGTTCGTGATGCCCACACCCAGGAGGGCGAACATCAGGAGAACGATGATGAAGATCTTACGAATCTGGTTATTCACGGCTCACTCACCCACTCCAACGGCAGGCTGGATGCCGGAGTTCCACGGCGCGGGGGTCGAGGCCGGGCGGCGAGCAGCGTCCGACACGCGGATCAGCAGCGCGACGGTGATCCACGAGGACACCATCGACGAGCCGCCCGCAGCCAGGAACGGGGCCGTCAGGCCGGTCAGCGGAATGATGCGCGTGATGCCGCCGAGCACCACGAACAGCTGAATGGCCAGCGAGAAGCTCAGGCCGGTCGCCAGGAGCTTGCCGAAGCCGTCGCGCACCGTCAGTGCCGCGCGCAGGCCTCGCTGGATGAGGATCAGGTACAGGACGAGGATGGCGGCCATGCCGGTCAGCCCCAGCTCCTCCGCGAAGGAGGACAGGATGAAGTCCGAGTTCGCCAGCGGCACGAGCTGCGGGTAGCCGCGTCCCCAACCGGTGCCCATGAGGCCGCCGGAGGCCTGACCGAACAGGCCCTGGACGAGCTGGTAGGACCCGTGGTCGTATACGTCGGAATCCAGGGCGTTGAGCCAGATGTTGAAGCGCGTCTGCACGTGGCTGAACGACTTCACGGCGATCGCGACTGCCGGCACGAAGAGCGTGAAACCGATGACCAGCCACGACACGCGGTTTGTCGCCACGTACAGCATCGCAACGAACAGGCCGAAGAAGAGCAGCGAGGTGCCCAGGTCGCGCTGCAGGACGAGGATCGCGATGCCGATCAGCCACACGACCATAATCGGGCCGAGGTCGCGGGCGCGCGGCAGGCGCATGCCCAGGAACTTACGCCCGCCGATCGCCAGGTTGTCGCGGTTCGTCACGAGGTATCCGGCGAAGAAAACAGCCAGCGTGATCTTCACGAGCTCACCGGGCTGGACGGAGATGGGACCCAGGTGGATCCACACGCGCGCGCCGAAGGTCTCCTGGCCCAGTCCGGGAATCATCGGCAGGAGCAGGAGGAACAGCGACAGCGCGCCGAAAGTGTAAGTGTAGCGGCGCAGCATGCGGTGGTCGCGCAGCATGATCAAGATGATGGCCGCGATAACGATCGCGATGCCCACGAAAAGCGCCTGGCGGAAGCCCACCACGGCCTCGTCCCTGCGCGCGTACGACAGGTCGAGGCGGTAGATCATCGCCAGTCCCAGGCCCGTCAGGGCGACGGCGACCGGCAGGATCACCGGGTCCGCGTAGGGGGCCAGGAAGTGCACGCCGACCTCGGCAATAATTGCGATCGCGACGAGCACGCCGACCTGCGTGAGCAGGTTCGCGGGGATCTCCCCCGTGTAGTTCAGCGAGGTCAGCACGTAGCCGGCGATGCCGACGGCCAGAGCCAGGCCCATGAGGGTCAGCTCCAGGAATCGGCGAGGCCGGGCGGGCGCGATCGATACGGTAGCCATTAGGAGGCGCCCCCGCTCTGCGCCCCGGACTGGGCCTCGCCGGACTGGGGCGCGCCCGACTGGGGCGTCGGCGACGAGGGCGTGGCGGGCTGGGTGATCGAGCGGCGCAGGCCGTCGATGTAGGAGTCGATGTCGGCGCGCGAGGAGCGCAGCACCGGCGTGTCGAGGCGCTGGCGGTCCACGGGCGCGAGGTCGGACAGCGCGACGTTGGAGACTTCCACGGCGTGGGAGAGCTGCCACGGGCCGATCGACTGGGGGATGCCCTGGTAGATGACGACGTAGCCGTCCTGGCCGATCGCGTAGTACTGGGTCTGCGTCCACTTCCACGACATCCACGACGCGGCGACCACGAGGACCGTCACGAGCGAGATGAACACGGGGGTCCACCACGAGGAGCGGGGCTTGAGTTCGACGGGGGCGTCGTCCTCGTCGCTGGGGGTGCCCGAGGCCGAGGAGCCCAGGGCAGCAGCGCGCGCGGCTGCTCCTTCTCCTCCGCGCGACTTGGCGTTGCGGTCGATGGCCGCGGCACCCACGATCTGCGGGGGAGCGGGCGGGAACGTGCCGGCGGGGACGATGTCCGCGATCACGCACGTGATGTTGTCGGGGCCGCCGCCCAGGAGGGCCAGGCGGATGAGCTCTTCGGCGCATTCGCCCGGATCCTTGAAGTCGGCCATGACCTGGCCGATCGTCTCGGGGGAGACGAGGCCCGACAGGCCGTCGGAGCACAGCATCCAGCGGTCGCCGACGACGGCCTCGCGGATCGTCTCGTCGGGGGCCACGTCAGCCTGCGCGTCGCCGAGGATCTTCAGGACGACGTTGCGGTTGGGGTGGTGCTCGGCTTCCTCGGGCGTGATCTGGCCGGTGTCGACCAGGTATTGCACGAAGGAGTGGTCAGTCGTGACCTGGGTCAGCGTGTCGCCGCGCAGCACGTAGGCGCGCGAGTCGCCGATGTGGACCATGGCGAGGCGGTTGCCGGAGCGCATGAGCGCGATGCAGGTGGTGCCCAGGCCCTCAAGGTCGCGGTCGCGGCTGGAGCGTTCGGTGAGCTCCTCGTGCGCGTCGAGGAGGGCCTCGCGCAGGAGGGGAAGCATCGAGTCGGCCGGGTGCGAGTCCGTGTCGAGGGGGACCAGGTGCGCGAGGGCCACCGAGGAGGCGATGTCGCCGCCCGCGGGGCCGCCCATGCCGTCGGCGAGGACCAGCAGGTTCGCGCCGGCGTAGCCGGAGTCCTGGTTGTTGGAACGCACGAGGCCCACGTCGGAGCGGGCAGCGTAGTGGAATTGAACCGCGTTTCCTGACATATCAACCCACCAATTCGAGAGTTGTCTGGCCGATGCGGATAACGTCACCGATCTTGAGCTGGCGCGGGGCGTTCAGGCGCTCGTCGTCGATGAAGGTGCCGTTACGGCTGGAGAGGTCTTCGATCCACCAGCCGTCGGACTGGGGGGTGAGTGCCGCGTGGCGGCTGGACGCGTACTCGTCTTCGAGCACGAGGGTGCACGCGGGGGAGCGGCCGATAACGATGGGGGCCTCGCCGAGGGGCAGCATGGTACCGACGAGGGGGCCGCCGGTCACCAGGAGATCCTTGGGGGCCAGCGGGTTCGTGGAGGTGCGCTTCTTGTTGTCCTTGCGCTTCTCACGGGAGGCTTTGCGGCGTGAGGTGGCCTTGTCGCGTCCCTTGCCGCGCGGGGTGACGACGGTGCCGAAGATGTCGCGTCGCAGCGTGTTGACGGCCGCGAGCACGAGGAGCCAGAGCAGCACCAGGAACCCGATGCGGAAAACGGTAAATGCGAGGTCAGTGGTCACTTCATTAAACTCCGCTCTGGTCTGGGTGCGTCCAGAAGAGGATCTTGGTGCGTCCGATGACGATCTGGTTGCCGTCGAGCAGGGTCGCTGCGTCGATGCGGTGGCCCTCAACGAAGGAGCCGTTGGTGGAGCCGAGATCGGTCGCGATCACGCCGGTGGGGGTGATGCGCAGTTCGAGGTGGCGGCGCGAGACGCCCGAGTCGTTGACGACGATGTCGGCTTCGGAGCCGCGTCCGATGACGGTGACGGGCTCGGTGAGGAGCCACTTTTCGCCGTCGACGTCGATGATCGGATGCTCGGGGGACGCGGACGAGGCCGTGGCGGGGGCCGCGGGTCCCCGGCGGTTTTCGGCGTCGACCTTGAGGGTGCCGCTGGGTTCGGAGGCGTCGGCGATGAACTCGATCGTGACGGGGCCGAGGAGAGAGTAGCTGTTCGCCGCGGCGTGTTCGGTGGCCTGCTGGGCGAACTCGTCGGCGAGGACGTCGAGGGACGCCTCGAGGGAGGTGAGGTCGGTGCGCGAGGCGTAGACCGAGAAGTGGTTCGCGGCAATGATGCGCGAGGCGGAGACTTCTTGGACGGATTCGTCCATGGCGCGGCGGATCGCCGTGGTGATGTCCACGGGCTTGATCCCCGACCGGAACACGCGCGAGAAGGCGCCGTTGACGCCTCTCTCGACGGCGCTCTCGAAGCGGTCGAAGATGCTCATAGTCGTGCTCTCCTCATTCCCCCGCGCTGTGCGCGCGACGTACGGTGTGGGTGGAAGCGAGGCCGCTCCCAGTCACAGTTTAGCCGCCGTGCGAAGTGGTGTGGCCCCATCTGTCGGGATGTTCCCGATGAGCAAAGGCCCGTGCGCTCGCGCCGAAGGCCCGTCATGGCAGGGAATACCTTGCCATGATGCGCCTGTGACATTTGGTGCACATGTTACACGTGTGACGATAAGTGTGTTGGAGCAAACAGAGTGTGGACAGGTCGTGTCGCATGTTTGGTCTCGCTTGGCCGCAATTTCGCTCCTGGGCTTCCGTTTTGGGGAGGTCGTGTCGAGGAATGTCCTGGCGTTGCGAATAGCATGCCTGTTATGCAGTGCACAATCGAAGGGTCTGACCATCCGGTTGGTGGTCCTGACTCTTTCGTGTTGGATGGTCGAGTTTGAGGCAGGCTCTTCAAAAGTGAGGACCGTCGCCATTTCATGATGGTGTGTTCGGTTCGATTGTCGCCGCCTGCGCGATCCACCGAATATGGGCACCCTGTTCCATGTGTGCGGGTGTGGATAAATACTGACCTAGGGGGTTGTGCGGGAACTAAGTCCCATTGTTATGGTGAGCCGGTAACCATAACAACGTGGGGGCGGTATGAGACTCACTGACATGCAGGGCGGCGTCCAGAATGGAGGCGGTGCCCACCGAGAAGACCATCCACCCGTGGGTGGCCACCTGGCCGACCGCTCGGTGCAGGCGTCGCGCCTGTGTCGCATTGCCGTGCGTGGAATCATTGCCGCCGCACTGACGGGGCTCACCCTCTCCGGCCTCGTTCTGGTTCCTGGCGCAGCGCGAGCGGAGGCTCCCCTCGAGACCCCCGGTGCCGACAGCATCACTTTTAACCGATCCGAAGGTCGAATCGGCCAGGCCGTCCTCAATGACTCCGGTACGGACCGCACCACCGTCGTCGCGGACAACTCGTACTTCGGCATCGTGCCCGGTATGACGGTCTACAATTCCGCCGACCCCAACCAGCGATCGGTTGCGTATCGAGCGGGATACTCCCAGGACTGGCTCGACGCGGATACGGCGAAGAGCGGTGATTACTGGTCCTACGTCACCCGAGGCGTCGCCTGGGACTACCACTTGGCCGCCTACTACCAGTACCCCTACTACGGCGAATACACGCCCGACGCGATCTCGACATCGACGACTAGCGCGCTCGGCTACAAGCCGAACAATCCCGGGACGGTCCCGCTCAACAGCACCTTCCTCATCGGGGCCGTGCGCCATAACAACTTCCCGATCTACTCCCAGATCCACTGGGTGCACTCCTCCTTCGACATCCGCATCGGAGATCTCGAGGAATCCTTCCCCTTCGACCAGCAGGAAACCGACAACGACACGGACACGACGGCCGTGCGACGCAAGGGAGGCCCCTACGAGTGGGTCTCCCGTGCCTCTGCGCCGCGCACCTGCCCATCGAGCGCCCCCTACTACGCGCTTGCCCGATCCGATGGCAACTGGCACTGCTTCAAGAAAGTCGGTGAAGGAAAAGGCAGATACGACATCTACACGGATCAGCCCCAGTACTACCCGGGCTCGGCAGGCAAGCCCGACCAGACGCCCGACTCGGATGACGTCCTGACGATCACGAAGACCACTTCGGACCAGACGATCACCGTCAACGGGATCCCGTACCGCCTCGTCCTCTACGGATTCGTACCCAATGCGGACGGCAACTGCCCCGCCACCCCGCCCGCGGGCTCGACCCCGGTCTCCACCTTCACAACGAAGGAAAGCCAGGCGTCCTTCGGCTGCCTCTACGGCTCCTTCAGCCAGGAGCGCTACGTGCGCATCGCGAAAGCCGTCACCGAGGACTCCGAGCAGGTCGGCGACGCGATTCCCCCGTTCACCTTCACGACGATGGGTGTGGGTGACTGGGCCGCGCCCACGGGAACCCCGCTCACCACGAGCGTGACGGCAGACGGCTTCGTCGATTGGAAGTCCTTCGAGGATGCGAACCTGACCCCGACCGCCTACGGCGAGGCCGGGGCGGCCGCCTCCGGATACAAGGCCTTCATGCCGGGCTTCTCCCAGTTCATCATCGCCGAGACGGGGCCGCGCATCGCCGGCCGATTCCCGTTGGATTATGGTGCGGAGGGGCGTTTCGGCCCCTGGAAGACCAGCAATGACCTGAACTCCGCGCAGTGGAGCCTTGTCGACGTGACCTGCCTGAACGGCGTGGGCGAGCGAGTGAACGTCACCCGCGACGCTGAGACGGGCGGCGTGGACTTCTCCCAGGTCGCCCCGGCCTCGTCGCCCGCGGCCCTGCCGATCACCTGCACCTTCACCAACCGCGAGCAGACTCCTAAGCTGCGCATCCAGAAGGAGCTCGAATCCGTCGAGGGCGCGACGACGGACGACATCACCGTCACCTACCGCATTACGGCCACGAACGATGGGACCCTCGCTGGCACGACCGGGCGCCTCACAGACACGCCGAACTTCGCGCCGGGCCTGACCGTGCGCTCCGCGACCGTCGCGACCAGCCTCGACGGGCTTGATGCCGCGACCGAGCAGGGGGCCGCCGCCTCGTACGTCCTCACCGAGGGGGCGACCGTCGAGCCGGGCGCGTCCTCCTCGTGGTACATCCGCATGAAGGTCGCGCGCGACAGTACGGCCGCCGGGTATTCCGAGTCACTGCTCGAGTGCGCCTCGTCGAACGACCGCCTGACCCCGGGCCGCGGCCTCTACAACGCGGTGACGGGCGCCTACGATCACGATGGCGAGGCCAACAACGAGGCCTGTGCACCCGCGCGCCCCCGACCGATCCGCATCGAAAAGGCGGGTACGCAGCCGGTCGGTACCCCCAACGACGACGGCACGTATCCGCTCGACGGCGCGGCCTTCGCGATCTACGACAACGAGGCCCTGGCTGGCACCCCGGTTTCCACCCTCGATGGTGGGTCGCGATTCGTGACCGCGCCCCTGGAGACGGGGAAGACCTACTGGCTCGTGGAGACCCGCGCGCCCGTCGGGCACGCTCTGCTGCCCCGCCCCGCCGCCTTCCACATCGAAGCCGGAACGGATACTGACGCGACGACCGTCATTAAGACCGACTTCGGCGCGGATGAGGGCTTCAGCTCCGTGCGCGTCCTGCCCGCTTCGGGCAGCCTGCCCGGGGATCGCACGCCCGGCATTCGCGTCGTCGACACGCAGGTCGGCGTGCTCCCCAAGGCCGGATCCATCGGCATCTACCCCCAGCTGGCGGGCGGGGCCGCCCTACTCGGCCTCGCCTGGGCCTGCGCCTGGCTGCGGCGACGAGAGCGGACGCAGGCTGCGTAACGCACGCCGCGAGTAGGTCTAGACCTCGTAAGGCGTGCCGCGAGACGTAACAACGTGGGCGCGGCTGGGCCGCCGGATTTCCGCAGTTGCAGCCCCATGGTTCCTCACCAATGTCGCACGTAATTCGCCTGCGCTTATTTCAGACTTTGAAATTGCATCGTTGGAATTGCAACGTTTATGGGCTATGTCAAAAAATGACCGCGTTAAATTACGTGCGACTTTTGGGTGGGTACCCCAGGAAAGCGGTCGGACACACAACGAGGCCGGGCGCACAATGCGCGCCCGGCCGCGAGTTGCAGGATCAGAAGTCCCAGTCCTCGTCCTCGGTGTCCACGACCTCGCCCATCACGTAGGACGAACCGGAACCCGAGAAGAAGTCGTGATTCTCGTCCGCGTTGGGGCTCAGGGCCGCCAGGATCGCGGGGTTCACGTCGGTCGCGTCGTGCGGGAATAGGGCCTCGTAACCCAGGTTCATGAGCGCCTTGTTCGCGTTGTAACGCAGGAACTTCTTGACGTCCTCGGTCAGGCCGAGCGGATCGTACAGGTCCTCCGTGTACTGCTCCTCGTTCTCGTAGAGCTCGTACAGCAGCGAGTACGTGTAGTCGCGCAGGTCGTCCTGGCGCTCCTGGCTCGACTCATTCACGGCCAGCTGGTACTTGTAGCCGATGTAGTAGCCGTGAACGGCCTCGTCGCGGATGATGAGGCGGATCAGGTCGGCCGTGTTCGTGAGCTTGGCGTGCGAGCTCCAGTACATGGGCGCGTAGAAGCCCGAGTAGAACAGGAAAGACTCGAGCATCGTCGAGGCGACCTTGCGCTTCTCCGGGTCGTTGCCGTCGTAGTAGGACTTGACGATCTCGGCCTTCTTCTGCAGGGCCTCGTTCTCGTTCGACCAGCGGAAAGACTCGTTGATTTCCTCCGTGGACAGCAGGGTGGAGAAGATCGACGAGTAGGACTTGGCGTGCACCGACTCCATGAACGCGATGTTCGTGTAGACGGCCTCCTCGTGCGGGGTGCGCGCGTCCGGGATCAGCGACACCGCGCCAACCGTGCCCTGGAGCGTGTCCAGCAGGGTCAGGCCCGTGAACACGCGGTTCGTCATGAGCTGCTCGTCCTTGGTGAGGGTCTTCCAGCTCGGCAGGTCGTTGGAGAGCGGAATCTTCTCAGGCAGCCAGAAGTTGCCCGTCAGGCGATCCCAGACCTCAAGGTCCTTGTCGTCTTGGATCTTGTTCCAGTTGATGGCCTCGAACACGGGCTCGGTCGCCATGGGGGCTCCTCTACGTACAGTGCCGGATGGACGAGGCTGGGGCGGCCTCGCGTATAGGGTCCAGGATAGTGGGTGCGAGGCCCGCGACGAGGCTGGTGGCCCGTGTTTCGTGGACGAGGTCACCTCGGTGAGGGTGGGGGCTGTATCGTGTTCGCCATGACGACGCCCATCCGCTGATCCCCGTCGCCGCGCAGTGTCGCCGCGCAGTTTCAGTGATGGTGACGAGGAATCCTCATATACTGACCATCGAAAAAGTGTCCAACTGAGCGCCTGACGGTTGCTTTGTAAGGCGCGAAAAATTAACGGACAGCGCTATTGTGAGGGGGTGACCTATCAGCCCTTGCAATTCAATGCCGTACCCCGGCCCTACCGCCTGGGGAACGACCAGCTGCGCCGCTACAACCGAGTGCGCGCCGGTCAACGAACGCAGGGCCGCGTCAACATCGCGATCGACGTCGTGACCATCCTCCTGATCCTCTCCGTCAGTACCATCGTCGCCGTCGTCGAGCTCTCCTCCATGCCCGACACGATGCTCGAAACGCTCGCAGCCCTCGCGCTGGCCCTCATCCTCGGAGGAGGTCTCATCCTCCTCGCACTCCTCGCCGCACTCCTCATCGTGGCCCGCCGCTGGCACCGAGAATGGGACGGCAACGAAGACCTCGTCATCTTCTCCGAGTCCCACGCGGCCCTGCACGCCGCCCGGCAAGACGGTGCCGTCATGACCGCCTGCGCGCGCATGCAGCTGGCCTGGTTCATCGGCTTCCTCGCCGTCGGTGGCATCGCCGTCGCCACCGAATCCGCGCTCCTCGCCGCCCTCGTCTCCCTGCCCCTCGCCATGGGGCTCCTCAACTCCTGGCGCTCCTGCCAAGCCCTGCGCCGCATCACCGCGCGAACCCTCTGACGCACGTCGGGCCCGCACGCTCACGCGCACGGACCCGATCGCTGCGCCCCGGCCTCGTCGAGGCGGGACGATAGACGAAAAGTCAGCCCTTCGAGAGCCTCTCGCGCACAGCCCCCGCGCCGAACGTCAGCACAGTCAAGGCCGCCTCCAGACCGCCCAGGGCCAGCCCCTGCCTCGTATGGGCAAAACGAACGCCCTGCGCACGGCGACCCTCGCCGCGGCGGAACAGCCAGCGCTCCACGCCCACTGTGATCATCGCCGAACCCAGCGCCGCGCCCGCGAGAACCGCCAGCTCCGCCGGATCCGCCTCCGTCACGCCCTCAAGCGGGTCCTCGCCCGCGACGGGGGACGACTCCGAGCAATCCGCGTCCTCATCGTCATAGGGCGGAAGCTCCGCGCCCTCCGGCAGCTGCGCCACCATCGACCAGCCGAGTACCCCCAGCAGGCCCGCCTTCACGAGACCGCGCAACGGACGCGAGCGCACGTAATCGGGCAGAGCGTACCAGGCGACAGTCGCGCCCACGCCAGCCGCAAACCCCGCGACCCGAGTCGGGTCCACCGAGCCAGCACACGGACAAGAACAGGTAGATGAGGTAGCCATGGCCAGTCCTTTCAATCGGGAGCGCGCGGATCAATCCGCGAGCAGGTCAAGCAGGTGAGAGACGACCTTTCCGCCCGAATATGCGGATCCGTCGTGCTGGTACTCGTTTGTGATGTAGTGGCGAGCGCCGATCAGCTCACCCGTCTCCACGGACAGCTCGCGCGGTACGAACATGTCGTCGTAGTACACGGCCGCAGCCACAGGCACCGTGTTCTGCGCCAGCACGTCCGGCAGATACACGGGGGCCGCCTCCGTCGTCGATGCGAGAATCTCCGCGACGCCCTTCAGCGGCGCCAAGCCCGGATCCTCGTCGAACACGCGGCGCATGAAGTGCTCGCCCGTCAGGTAGAACGGCTCGCTCTCATCCAGCGGGTTCGCGTCCTTCGCGAAGCCCGGGATCTCCTCGGCCAGGCGATCCGCCGCCCAACCCGTCGCCGTGCCCACCAGGTCCGGCGTCGCGCACGCGTAGATGTACTCCTGGAACAAACCGTAAATCGGCGCAACGTCCACCTGCGAGCCGATCGCCGCCAGGAACTGCGACGAAAGCCTGCGCTGGCCTCGAACCGACGTCCACGGCCCCTCCAGCAGGTAGTGCAGCTGATCCGTGTTGCCCTGTCCGCCCAGCATCATGCCGATCATGCGCAGGCGCGCGGGGGAGAGGCGCTCACCCGTCGGCAGCGTCTCCTCCGTGTCCGCCAGGTGCGCGCACAGCTCGCGCACCGTGCGCTCGTCGCCCGGATGGCGCTGGAAGTACACGCGGTTGCGCGCCGCCGTGCGCTCATACGTCAGGCGGTAGATGTCGTCCACATGGACGAGGCCGGGCAGGCCTCCCGTGATCAGGCTGGCCTTCAGGCCCTGGGGAGCCAGCGACAGGTACGAGGTCGTGATGAAGCCGCCGAACGACTGGCCGAGCGTCGTCCACGGGTCATCGCCGCACAGCTCGCGGCGCAGCGCCTCCGCGTCGTACACGATCTGATCCTGGCGGAAGTGGCGCAGGTACGCGGCCTTCTCCTCGTCCGTGTCCAAGTGGGAGAGCGCCTGGGCGTCCATGCGGGTCGACTGGCCCGTGCCTCGCTGATCGAGGAGCACCACGCGGTAATCCTGCAGGAGACGATTCATCCACCCGCCGGTAAACGTGCCGAAACGCGGGCTCGGGTAGCCCGGGCCGCCCTGCAAGAACACCGCGTAGGGCGCGTCCTCGCGGCCCTTGCGCACGACTTCGCGCGCAAAAACCTGGATAGTCGGGTTCTCCGCGCCGGCGGGGCGCAGGTGATCGAGGGGAACGTCCAGGCGGTGCTCGTAAACGGTGTGACTATGGTGCAGGTACGACTCTGTGTGCATGGACACAATGGTAGCGGTTTTGTGGCGGTGTCGTTGGGGCCGTTTGTGTTTGGGAGGCGTTGGGGGTGCTGTGTGGTCCCACGGGTGTTGCGGGCGGGCCGGGCTGCTTAGTGTGCCCGTGGGCGGCGGCCCGCCCGCGAGCCGTCCGCGCCGCGAGCTTCGCTCGGCGCGTCGTCTCGAAGCCCGGCCAGGCCCCGCCACCGCCCACGGGCACCGCAGCCAGGCCGTGCCGACCAGGTGGCCCGGTTGTCTGAAACCGCCATCGCCTTTGCGGGTGAGCAGTGGTGTTGTTGGTTTCAACGTCGCCACGTTGTCGCACCTCGTGCGCGAAAAAGTTCGCCCTGCTTGGCCTGATGTGGGTGCGAGCGCGAAAAAGTTCGCCCTGCACGCTCAAAACACCCCAAAATCGGCGTTTTTACGTTTGCTGGGCGAGTTTTTTCGCGGAAGAGCCGCTGGAGGGGCCGTGCTGGGCGAGTTTTTTCGCGCCAATTGGCCCTGCGTCGATCTTGGATGCGATGCGGTGCACTTCAGGCTGGCTGCGATGGGGGTTTTGCGCCATGCGAAGCCCTCTGGTGGCGTGTCGCCGGCGTGTTGGAGGCTTGGATGGCGTCATTCCCCCCGATTGGTGGCGGTGAGGCCGCGCTGTTTGATGTGCGCCCAGCAATGTCGCACGTAATTCCCCTGGGAGTATTTCAGGCTTTGAAAGCATGTTGTTGGAATTGCAGCGCTTGTGGAGCATCTCGAAAAATGACCATGTTAAATTATGTGCGACTTTGGGGGCCGTAACCCGCGCGCCCGCGGCTCGGAGCCGTTCGGCGGAGCTCGTCAGAGCCAGTTCAGCAGTGCGACGTAGCAGACCGTTCCGATGCCGACGCTCCACAGGAGCTTGCGGCCGCTCAGCAGGTGCACCGCGACCGTCACGCCCGTCGCTACCAGCGCCGCCCACCAGCGGCCACCCGACTCCTGCGCGCCCTGCGTCAGCGTCGAAAGCACCAGAATCAGCATGATGCCCGGCGGCATCCACACCGCCATGTCGGAGACAAAGCGCGAATCGCGTAGCGGTTCAAGGATCTTGAACGGCAGAGCACGCAACGTAAAGTCGATGACGAAGGTGATCGCCAGAAGCGCCAGCAGGTAGCCCAGCGTCGGAGTCACTGCGCACCCCCTTCGGCCACCACATCCGCGGAGTGCAGGATGCCTCGGCGATGAAGGACGTGGCGAACCACCAGGCACGCGACGAACAGCAGGAGCGCCACCAGCATGCGCTGACCCGGCGCCACCACCATGGCCACCGCGAAGGATGTGCCAGCCAGGAGGATCGAGGGCAGCTCGCGCCTCGTGCGCGACGCGTCCAGGGTCAGCGTGATGAACAGGGCCGTCAGCGCGAAGTCGAGGCCCTCGATCTGCGTAGGAATCAAGGACCCCGCGGACACGCCCACGAGGCTCGACGTCAGCCACGTCAGGTTAAAGAGAGCCTGCATCGCCAACAGGCGAGGCTTCGTCCACCCGTTTGGGCGGGCGGCGGTCAGCGCGTAGGCCTCGTCCACGAGGGCGTACATCGAGAAGAGGCGCGCGAAACGGCCTTCGATGACGTGCAGCGGGAACGAGAACGCGAAAAACAGGAGGCGGAAGTTCACCAGCAGCATCGTCACCGCGATGACTGCCAGCGGCGTATTCTGCGCGGCCAGGGTCACGACGAGCAGCTCGGCCGACCCGGAGTAGGCGGCCAGGGACAGCGAAGGAGCCAACCACCACGGCAGGCCCAGCTGGATGACAAGAACGCCGTACGCCAGGCCCAGCGGGATGTAACCCGCGGCCACGGGCGCCGTCAGGCGCAGGCCTTCGAGGATCTCGCGGCGGGTAGGGCTAGCCGGCACGGGGAGGTTCACGGTGCGCGGTAGCTTGGGCATGGGTGTCATTGTGGCGCGTGAGGCGGTGGGAGTGCGCGCTGGCGGGGCCGTGCGTGACGACTTGCACGCTCTCGCGGCGATACCGTTCCACGAAGTGGGAAGGAGCCTCGTCACGGACTTGTCACATAGTTTCAAAACGGGAAATAGCCCTCGCGCAATAGACCGTCCGGTGGAAATATCGTTCCTGTCGCCGAGGAGCATCCCTCGGCGCTTCCACTAAAAACGCAGATCAGGAGCCCTCATGAGCGCCACTCACGCACGCAAGAAGCCATTCCTTCGACTCGCCACGGCCGCCGTCGCCATGGTCGCAGCCCTCGGCATGGCCGCATGCTCCGGTGGCGCGTCCACCTCCTCGTCCTCCTCGTCGAGCGCGCAGGTCGGCGACCGCAGCCCCGAGCAGATCAAGGAAGCCGGCGAGATCGTCATCGGCATCTTCTCTGACAAGGCCCCCTTCGGCTACATCGACGCCGACGGCAAGCCCGCCGGATACGACGTCGTCTACGGTGACCGCATCGCCGCCGACCTGGGCGTCACCGCCAAGTACGTCCCCGTCGACGCCGCCGCCCGCACCGAGGTCCTCGCCTCCAACAAGGTCGATATCACCCTCGCGAACTTCACCGTCACGCCCGAGCGCGCCGAAAAGGTCGACTTCGCGAACCCCTACTTCAAGGTCTCCCTCGGTGTCGTCTCGCCCACCTCGGCTGAAATCACCGACGTGAGCCAGCTGGCCGGCAAGACCCTCATCGTCACCAAGGGCACGACCGCCGAAGCCTACTTCGAGGCCAACCACCCCGAGGTCAAGCTCCAGAAGTACGACCAGTACTCCGACGCCTACCAGGCCCTCGAGGACGGCCGCGGCGACGCCTTCTCCACCGACAACACCGAGGTCATCGCATGGGCGATCCAGCACCCCGGCTTCAGCGTCGGCATCAAGAGCCTGGGCGAGACCAGCTACATCGCGGCCGCCGTCAAGAAGGGCAACACCGCCCTCCTCGACTGGCTGAACAACGAACTCGTCGAACTCGGCAAGGAAAACTTCTTCCACAAGGACTACGAGCAGACCCTCGCCCCCGTCTACGGTGACGCCGCGACCCCCGACGACCTCGTCGTCGAAGGCGGCGTGGACACCACCTCCACCAACTGACAGGTACGAGGCCGTGGCCCCTCCCGGGTCCGCGCGCCGCGGGTGATCGCCCGGACCGGCCACGGCCTCGTCCCGGATTTTTCCTATGAATCTCGACATCCTGGCGCGATACGCGCCCCTGTACGTCGACGCCGCGATCCTCACCCTGAGGATCGCGGCTATCGGCATCGCTGGCTCGCTCGCGGTCGGCCTGCTCGTGGCCGCGATCCGGCAGTACCGGATCCCCGTCGCCACCCAGATCGCCGCCGCCTACGTCGAACTGTCGCGCAATACGCCCCTGCTCGTGCAGCTCTTCTTCATCTACTTCGGCCTGCCGCGCGTGGGCATCAAGTGGAGCGGCGAGACCTGCGCGATCGTCGGCCTCATCTTCCTGGGCGGCGCCTACATGGCCGAGGCCCTGCGCTCCGGCCTCGACTCGATCGCCACGATCCAGTGGGAGTCCGCGTCCGCGCTCGGCCTCACGCGCACCCAGACGCTGCGCCACGTCGCCCTCCCGCAGGCCATCGCGACCTCCGTGCCGCCGCTGGCCGCCAACGTCATCTTCCTCATCAAGGAAACATCCGTCGTGTCCGTCGTGGCGCTGCCCGACCTCGTGTACGTCGCGAAAGACCTCATCGGCATGTCCTACAACACCTCCGAAGCGCTGGTCCTCCTGGTCATCGCCTACCTGGTGATCCTCCTGCCCGTGTCCATCGCGGCCCGACTCGTCGAAAAGAAGGTGCGCCGTGGCGGATTTGGGAATTAACGTCATTTTCGAGGGCCGCAACCTCGTGCGCATCCTCGAGGGCCTGGGTGTCACCGTCGGCATCTCCGCGCTGTCCGTCGTGCTGTCGCTGGTGCTCGGTGTGTTCGTCGGCCTCGGCATGCGCTCGCGCTGGCGTCCCCTGCGCTGGCTCATGCAGCTCTACCTCGAGTTCGTGCGCATCATGCCCCAGCTTGTGCTGCTGTTTGTGGCCTACTTTGGGCTCACGCGCGTCGCGGGGATCAACCTGAACGGCATCACCGCGTCCATCCTCGTTTTCACCCTGTGGGGCGGCGCCGAAATGGGCGACCTCGTGCGAGGCGCGCTCATCGCGATCCCGCGCCACCAGTACGAGTCCGCATACGCTCTGGGACTCACCCCGAGGCAGACCATGCGCCGCGTCATCCTGCCGCAAACCCTGCGCAGGCTTGCGCCCCCGGCCGTCAACCTCATCACCCGCATGGTGAAGACAACCTCCCTCGTCGTCCTCATCGGCGTCGTCGAAGTCCTCAAAGTCGGACAGCAGATCATCGACGCCAACCGCTTCAACTACCCGACCGCCTCGCTGTGGATCTACGGCCTGATCTTCGTGCTGTATTTCCTCATCTGCTGGCCGATCTCGCTCCTCTCACGCCACATGGAGAAAACATGGCAGAACTGACCTCCGACCCGCAGCTGCGCCTCGTCGACCTCGACAAGACCTACCCGGGCGGGCACCACGCCCTGCGCGGCGTCTCCCTCGACGTTGCCGACGGCGAAGTCGTCGTCATCATCGGACCCTCCGGCTGCGGCAAGTCCACGCTCCTGCGCACCATCAACGGCCTCGAACCCATCAACTCCGGGCAGATCATCTTCGACGGGAGCGACCTGGCCGCGCCCGGCGTCTCTTGGCCCGAGGTTCGCCGCCGCATCGGCATGGTCTTCCAGTCATACGAGCTCTTCCCCCACCTGACCGTCATGGGGAACCTGACGCTCGCCCCTGGCCTCGTCGCGGGAGAATCGCGCGCCGACGCGAGCGCGAGGGCGCTGAAACTGCTCGAGCGCGTCGGCCTGGCGGACCGCGCCGACGACTACCCGCGCCAGCTCTCCGGCGGCCAGCGTCAGCGCGTCGCCATCGTGCGCGCCCTCATGATGGACCCCGAGATCCTCCTCCTCGACGAGGTCACGGCCTCCCTTGATCCGGAGATGGTGCGCGAGGTCCTCGACGTCGTTCTCGAGCTGGCTCGCACCGGCATGACGATGCTTATCGTCACGCACGAGATGGGTTTCGCCCGCGCGATCGCGGACCGCATCGTCTTCATGGACGAGGGGCGCATCGTCGAGGTCGACCCGCCGCGCAAGTTCTTCGCGGACCCGGCCTCGGATCGCGCGCGTCGTTTCCTTGACATCTTCAGCTTCGAGGGCGCCAAGCTGTAAGGGGGTGGCGGGGCTCCTCGTGGAGGGGCTGAGCGGGGGCGCAGGCCGGTGGCTTGCGCCCCCGTTGTTGTGCTTGTTGCTGTGCGCCCCTGCTGGTCGCTCTTTCCGGGTTGGTCCGCGTGTTGGCTTGTTCCTAAGTAGTGTTACACCACTTAGCGGGGTATTACACCACTTCCCAGGGGGTGTAATGCTCCCTAACTGGTGTAATCCTCCCTAAATGGTGTAATACCTCGCGCGCTGGCTTGGTGTTGTGCCTGGTTCTCGGGCGCCTCCGGACTCTATAAGGCGACTACTCAGCAATGTTGCACGTAATTCCCTCATTGGCCTTCCAAGGATCGACATATGGTTGTTGCAATTCCAACGTTTCAGGGCGCAAGTGAAAACTGACCCAAGGAAATTACGTGCGACATTGCAAGAGAGGGGTGCGTGCGCCGAGCATTGCCGCGAATACAGTTGTTGGCCGGTTGCTTGCGGATAGGTTACGAGCATCCGGATAGGTTACGACGATGCGGATACCTTAATAACCTATCCACATGCGCATAACCTATCCACATGCGCACAACCTATCCGCGTGGGGCGTGCTAGACCCGCTGGAGCGGCGGGATTGGGGCACGTGCACCCGGCCGTCAAGGTACCTATTCGCGCCGCGGCCCGGTGTCGCTCGATCATCCGACGTGCCTGGAGCTCGCCCGCCGAGCTCGCCCACGACATAACGCCCCGGCTCAGGAGATCAGCGTCGACTGGTGGTGCACCATGATCAGGCGCGACTCGCCAGAAGTCGCCGGCGCCCACACGCTGGATTCCAGCGAAGCGCCGCCCTCCCAGCGCACCCGGTAGCGGGTCAGGAACGCCCCGCCCAGGTCGTGCGCGTCGATGCGGCCGATCGCCGGAGAAGCGGGCGAGGGCCCCGCCAGGGTCGTGGTCGCGCCGCCGCCCGGCCAGATGCGCGTCGTGCGCTCGTCGGTCATGGCCGCCAGTGCCTCCTCGTCGCCGCCGGTCCACGCCAGGATGAACTCGCGCTCGCGGGCGACCGCATCCTCGGTGGTCGGAGCGCTCACGGACGAGGCCGGGGCCGCATGGGCGGGTTCGCTCGCCTCGGTGGGCGCGGAGAAAACACTGGGATGCGAACGAAAAGTCGAGGTTATGGCCTCGCCGGTGGCGCTGACACCCGTGCTCTGCGATTCAAGCGACACGGATGCGACGGGCACGCCGATAGTGTCGGCCGAGCCACCACGGGAAGTGGGCTCATCCACGGGCGCGTCAGGGGTGGGCGTCACATCGCGCGGATCTGGCGCCGTGGATGAGGTGGCGTGCTCGTCCGGCTGGGTTGTGCGCGTAGCCCCGCCCCCGAACCCGGGGCCGGGCTCGGGCGTGCGTCCCGCCTGGTAGGCCTCGGCGCACGCGCGCGCGAGGTCGTCGGCCCGCTCGTTCATATGGTGACCCGCGTGGCCCTTGACCCACTCGAAGGTGACGCGTCGCCCCTCCATGGCGCGGTCGATCTCCTGGATGAGCTCCAGGTTCTTGATGGGCTTCTTGTCGGCCTTCGTCCAGCCGCGCTTCTTCCAGCCGAGCCGCCACTTCGATACGACGTTGATCGCGTACTGCGAGTCGGCGAGGATGTGCAGCTCTTCGCCGGTCTCGGCCGTGGCCTCGAGCAGACGCAGAATGGCGGTTAGCTCGCCCAGGTTGTTGGTGCCCTGCGGCCAGCCGCCCGCGTCCCACGTGTCCTCGTCCACGTACCACGCCCACCCCGCGGGCCCGGGATTGCCGAGGGAAGAACCGTCTGCCGCCGCCGTAATCGTCATGCCCTCATCCTATCGGCATCCCGCTTGCCTGATCGGAAGGGGGACGAGGCCGGGGCGGCCCGGGCCTCGTGGCCTAGACTCAAGGGGTGGGCACGACCGCGCCCCGCCGTGATGAAAGGAATACCAAGAGTGACGACGCAAACCGACGACTGGATGGCGCCGGGGGATGATGAGCTGGGATTCGGTGGCCTAGCAAAGTTGAAGCCCGTGTGGAAGTGGGCCCTCGTTATCGCTGTTTTCTCGTTTGTTGCGCTTGCGGTAGGCACTAGTTTTCATCAGGACGTGGTCCGCAGACCGGTCAGTTCTTTGCGGTCGAATGACGCGGTGATCGCTCTGCGACTGGGGCCGCAACATCGCCCTTCTCTCCAGGAGGCGACGAACACGGACAGCTGGATCGTGCTCCTCGACGCTCAGGGACAAGGCACGGTGGCATCCGTCGATTCGGTGGCTGGCGGGGACGTGTTGTGGAGTGACCGCGGTGTCTTCTACGGTTCGCGGAGCCGCAACTACGTGACGACGGATAGCGGAACGCAGGTGAGCAAGAGCGACAATGGCACTCGAACGGAGATTCAACGATACGAGCTTTCCGATGGTCAGCTCGTCACTCTGGTGCCAAAGCATTGGGAATACAACGACGGCGACGTGCAGAGCGACTCCAGTATCACGACTGTTGAAACCGCGGGCATTACCGGTGATTTTGGGCAGTGTGGGTCACGGATCCTAGCGATTACGGACACGAAGGAATCTCCGAGTATCGCGGATGCGGCATTCGAGGCCTATGCCGCCCAGGCGAACAGCGAGGACGCAGTCCCGGAGGCCCTGACGGCTGTCGTGCAGCTCAATGCTCCTGAGGGTGACGCGCCTCGAATTCTCGCTGTCACGCCGGTTATCGACAACGTGGTGTCGGGACATAATATGTTCGCCTGCGATGGGGACGTCATCACGCTGCAGAGCGTTGAGGAAGTAAATCCTGGCACCCCAGACAACATGATGGCGCATGAACGATACCGATGGGTCCTCCGCCGGTGGGACCTGTCCACGGGGCAGCGCACGAATATCCCGGTGACCGATCCCAACGGAGAGCTCTTTGAAACTGATGACAAGTGGTTCCTCTCTGGCTACCGGGGTGTTCAAGTGGGCAACGAATACAGGCTGGTGGACCGGGATGATCGGGCTCTCGGTGTCGACCTGACGAGCGGCCGGGTGCGGCGCCTGTTCTACACGGATCCGCGGATGCCTGTGTCTGGCAGCTATTGGATGACGTACCAGGTGAACGAGGATGGTGTCTACGCCCTCGGAGAAAGCCATAAAGACCATGTCATCACACTGTTCATTATGCCGTGGGACGGCAAAGAGTGGCGTGAAATCTTCACCACGGACAAGCTCGCGGGCTATCTCAAGGAGGGGTGGTTCTCGGGTGAATTGAAGGTTCAGTCCTTCGCGGTACGTCCGGGGTGGAACGGCGGTGCCCAGTAAGGTTGTTCGGTTGTCCGAGCCTCGTGCCCGGTTGGGATAAGGCTTCGGCTGCTACGACGATGGGACGAGGCCGGGGCCGCTCCGGCCTCGTGCCCTAGACTCTGGGGGTGGGCGTGGAAGCGCCCGCTGCCGCGAGGAGAGGGAAGATACGCATGGGGGAACGCCTCGACGAGCTTTGTGAGACGGGTGCCGACGAGCAGGAGCATGGCCACCCGAAGAAGCCGAAGCGTATCCGTCGATGGGCTCTCCTCGTCGTCGTACTCTCGGTTGCCGCGCTGGCGTGGAGCTGCGTATTCCATGGGGGATTGACCAGAAAACCGGCTAGTTTTCTCACGACGAGTGACGCGGTCGTTGCCGTGCGCCTGGGGTCCGGATCGTCCACGGCGGGCGATGATTTTCGGTATGACGACTATGACGGTTGGATCGTGCTTCTCGACGCCGACGGGCGCGGCCAGGTTGCTGCCGTGAACAATGTGCTTGGCGGCGATGTGGTGTGGAATGAGCGGGGCGTCTTCTACGCGGCGTCTTCTCACGACTTCCTCACGACCCAGGCGGGAACGCAGGAAATTGGACGAGGAGACCGCAGCGACGAGCGTCAACGCTATGCACTCCCCGATGGCGCGCTCGCGGTTGTGAGTGGTGAAGAGTTTGGGTATGAGGTTGACACCGTCCACGTTGATGGACGTGTGGCGAGCGTCGAGAATGACAAGACAGGAGGCTCTGTCGGGCAGTGTGGGGCGCGGATCTTGGCGATCACCGACACGAAGGAGTCTCGCGGCATCAGTGCCGCAGCGTTCGCGGCGTATGCTGCTCGATCGGGTGGCGAGGCGTCACCGACCACCCTCGCGGCTGTTGTTCAGCTCAATGACCATGACGGCGAGGAGTCTCCAGTCCTCGCGGTAGCGCCGATGATCGACGGCTTGAACTCGCTACAGCACATGTTTGCCTGCGAAGGGGACGTCATCACGATGCCGAGCGAGCTGGCGGACGAGGCCGCTGCCTCACGCAATGGTTCGACGAGCGAGCGGCAGCGAACGCTGGTTCTTCAGCGGTGGGACCTGTCAACGGGTGAGCGCTCGATCATTCCCGTCCTCGACGAGGCCGGGAACCCCCTTGAGTTGAATGTTGAGCTGGGCATTTACGAGTACGAGGCGATTCACGTGGGCAGCGAATACAGGTTCGTCTCCTCGGATGGGGACGCTTTCGCCGTCGACCTCACGAGCGGCCAGGGCCGACATCTGTTCTCCCTCAACGTGTCGAGGAGAGAGTACCTGTCGGTTTTCCAGGTGACCGAGACCGGTGTCTACGCACTCAAGGACCGCCGAGTGGACCGTGTCGTCACCCTCTCGTACAGGCCCTGGGAAGGTGGCGAGTGGCGTGACATCTTCACGACCCGTGACCTGGCCTATTTCCTCAAGAAAGGCGAGTTGACGCCGACGGCGGACATCCAGTCCTTCGCCCTGCGGCCCGGCTGGGACGGTGGCGCGCAGTAGCACGGCGCAGCCACACGGCACAGTGGCGCAACGCGAGGGGGCAGCCTTCCAACGAAGGCCGCCCCCACCTGTTACAGCGTGACGCCCACCTGGCCCAGCGCGAAGGCGAACTCCTCGCAGCGCGCCGCCCACCGGCCCTCGCGCCCGGACGGGCCGGCGTGCCCGGCGACCATCTCGGTACGCAGGATGATCGGACGCTCGAGCGGGTCGCGCGCGGGCGTAGACCCCCCGGCCTCGTCCGTGGAGGGAACCTGGCCGGTGGCCTCGCGCAGGCGCTGCACCCACTTGGTGGGCTCCACGAACTCGACGCGCGTGTCGTTGACCGACGTCGTCGCCATGATCGCGGGCAGGAGCGCGCCGTCGGGCACGTTCTCGTACGGCGTGTAGCGGCTCATCGCGTCGAACACGGCGCGCGAGCTCAGCGGATTTCCCCACTCCTCCCACTCGCCGACGGTGAGCGGCAGGGACGGGTCCAGGATCGTCGACAGCGCGTCCACGAAGGGCACGCCCGCCAGGATCGCGCGGAAGCGATCGGGGGCGGCGTTGGTGACCGCGCCCATGAGCAGGCCTCCGGCGCTGCGGCCCTCCGCGACGAGGCGGCCGGGCGCCACCCACCCGGAGTCGACCAGCCAGTCGGCCACGTCGATGAAGTCCGTGAAGGTGTGCTCCTTGACCAGCTCCTTGCCGTCCTCGTACCAGGCGCGGCCCATCTCGCCGCCGCCGCGCACGTGCGCGATCGCGTAGACGACGCGGCGCAGGATCGGCAGGCGCAGGTTCTCGAACTCGGGGTCGTAGCTGACCTCGTAGGAGCCGTACCCGATCTGCCAGCCCGCGTGCGTGCCGTCCGGGCGCGCGTCGCGGTGGTGGATGAGGGTGACGGGGATGCGGGTCGCGCCGTCGCGCGCGAGCACCCACACGCGCTCCTCGACGTACTGCGCGGGGTCCCAGCCGGGCGCCTTGCGGGTGCGCAGGGTGCGCACGGTCAGGGTCGCGCCTTCGGGGTCCTCGGGGGACGAGGCCGGGGCCGGGTTCGGCAGAGAAACTTCCGCGACTGTGGGCGGCACGGTCTGCGACTGGAACTCCACGCGCAGCGGATCGGTCCACGGGGTCGGCACGGTCGCGATCGTGCGCACCGGGGCGTCGACCTCCACGCGCCGCCACGTGGGTGAGGCTTCGCGGCGATCCCACACGTCGACCTGCGTCAGAGAGCCCGAACGAAGCGAGAGCGCCACGTAGTCCGCGTGAGCCTCGACGTCGGTGATGCGCTCGCCGGGGCCGGGGCTGCGCAGCGGCTCCCAGGACTCAAACGGCGTGAGGGGCGCGGGCTCTTCCTCCGGCAGGGGAGTGCCCGGCGTGCGATCCGCCAGCGCTTGGCGACTGTAGGCGGGGGAAGAAGTAACACCCAACTGCGCCAGGGCCTCGGGCGAACCCCCTGCAGGCAGCATCGCCTGCGCGAGCGAGCCCTCCTGCGTCAACCCCGTATGCACGATGAACAGGCGATCACCCGCTGAATCCGCTGACACCAGCGTGCGCGGGCGCACCGGCATGAGCGGCAGCGGGCGCACGGACGGGTGGGCGGGCAGCCACAGCCACGCGCGGCCCGCCGTCGACGACGAGGCGTGAATGACGACGTGCCCCGGGAAACCCGAGGGCGCGAACCCCATCTCGAAGCCCTCGTCCGGCTCGACCAGCAGCAGCTCGTCGGCCTCGCGCGGCGTGCCCACGCGGTGCAACCACACGTCGCACGCGCGCCACGCGTCATCCACGCCCATGTAGATAAAGGACTGCGAATCATCCGCCCACGCGAAGCCGTACCCAGCGTCCACCACGGCCTCGTCGATGACCCGGCCCGACGCCTCCTGCACGACCCACGTGTAGCGCTCATCCCCGCTCGTGTCCCGCGCCCACGCGATCAGGCGCCCATCCGGGGAGGGATACATGTCCGCCAGGCGGAAAAACTCCTGCCCGCGCGCCCATTCGTTCTCATCGACGAGGAGCTCCTCGCCCAGCGTGGGGACGCCCGGTTGGGGGACGAGCGGGACCGGCACCCCGGCCTCGTCGCGCTCCACCGGCGCGCGGTGATGCGTCGCGTACGACTCGCCCTCCGCGAAACGCCGGAAATACCAGAACTCGCCCTCGCGGATCGGAACCGTCACGTCGGTGAGCGCAGTGGAAGCCTTGACCTCCTCCACAAGGCGCGCGGCCGCCTCGCGCGTCGGCGCCGTCACCGTATCCGCCCACGCGTTCTCCGCCTCCAAATGAGCCCTGACCTCGGGATCCTCGCTGTCGCGCAGCCAATCCCACGGGTCATCAAAATGCTGCCCGAACTGGTCGCGCACCCGGTACCCGTAACGCTTCGGGGCAACCGGGGGAGTGTTCATCGACGAGGCCTGGGTCTCACGCGTGGTTGTGTCAGTCATGGGGACCATCTTAGAGGCGGGCTGGGGTATGGGCGGCCTGCGGACTTGGGAAGCACATCAGAAGAGATGTCCGATGTGCTTCCTAAAAAATCTCGCACGTAATTCCCCGGCATCTCTTTCAGAATTTGAAATCAGATCGTTGGAATTCTGCGGTTTATGCGGGCCTGTTGATAACGGGCTGAGGGGAATTACGTGCGACTTTCAGGAGTGAGGCAACTATGGGGGATCCACGAAACAGCGGCGCGACCGTGCGAGACTATACGAGTGAATGACGAAAAAGCTCCCTCGCGCGGATCCGCCGCGCTCGAACCCGCGGCGCTCGCGGACTCCTCCGCCCCTCTTTCCCAGCCCGGCACCCGGGGGCAGGTTGACGGGGGAGCGGCCCCGGCCTCGTCCCTGAGCCTCACCGAGCGCGTCCTCGCCTGGGTGCGTGAATTCATCCAATTCGGCATGGTCGGAGCCACCGCCTTCGTCGTCGACGCCGGCCTGTTCAACCTCCTCCAGCACGGGCCCCTCGGCTTCCTCGCCGGGCACCCCAACACCGCGCAATTCGTCGCTGCCGCGACCGCGACCCTCTACGCGTGGATCGCCAACCGCCTGTGGACCTACCGCGGCCGCACGCGGGACAACGCCACGCGCGAGGCCATCCTCTTTTTCTTCGCGAACGCCTGCGGCATCGGCATCTCCCAGTTCTGCCTTCTGTTCACCCACCACATCCTCGGGTTCACCTCGGCGCTGGCCGACAACATTGCCGTCTACGTCGTCGGCTTCGCCCTGGGCACGGCGTTCCGCTTCTTCTTTTACCACTACGTGGTCTTCACCGGGCATACGCGCGCGTAGGTTCGAGGCGTGGCGGTAGGGTCGAAACGTGAAGGAAACGCCAGAGCACTACCCGACCCCCGAAGAGTCCATCGCCACGATGGTCACCATCGACGACACCGCCCTCGTGTTCGAAGGCGGCGGCATGCGTAATGCCTACACGGCCGCGCTCGTGAGCCGACTCATCGCCGAAGGCATCAACTTCCCCCATATCTCCGGTGTTTCCGCGGGGTCCAGCCACCTGTGCAACTTCACCTCCCGCGACGCTCAGCGCTCTCACGACACCTTTGTCGACCTCGTTGAGGATCCCGAATTCGGCGGACTCAAGCACTTCCGCAAGGGGCACGGCTACTTCAACGCCGAGTACATCTACCAGCAGATCTGCTACCCCGACGGCGCCCTGCCCTTCAACATGGACGCGTTCCTGGCGAATCCGGCGACCACGCGCGTCGCGACCTTCAACGCGTCGCGTGGTGAGGTCCGCTGGTTCTCCAAGGAGGAAATGAGCACCCTGGACACGCTCGGACCCATCATCCGTGCCTCCTCCACGCTGCCGATCCTCATGCCGCCCGTCGACATCGACGGCGACATCTACGTCGATGGTGCGCTCGGCCCCAACGGCGGCCTGCCCTTCGATCAGCCGCTGAGCGAGGGCTACCGCAAGCTCCTCGTCGTCCTCACTCGCCCCCGCGACTACGTCAAGGGCCCCATGCCCGCCAGCGTCGGTGCCCTCCTACGAACCGCCTACCGCCAGTTCCCGTCCGTGTTCGAGGGCGTGGCCCGTCGTCCCGACCGTTACAACGCGGGACGTCGCTTCCTCTTCGAGCTCGAGGAACGAGGCCAGGCCTACGTCTTCGCTCCCGACAACCTGTGGATCAACAACACTGAGTCGCGGCGCGAACGCCTCGAGGCGACCTACCGTGCCGGCCTGGTGCAGGCCGTGCGCGAAATGCCTGCGATCAAGGCGTTCCTGGGGCTGTAGGGGTTTCCGTTTTGGCGGTGTTGCTTGCGGCACCGCAGGTGTTCCGGGCGCCGGAGGGCCCGGCCGCCCGC
>KV835906.1 GCA_001838165.1 Actinomyces sp. HMSC035G02
CGGCTCTTCATAATTGGGGGTGTAGTTGGGGTCTGAATCCTCCTGTTTCGAGGAGTGCTCGGGTGATGTAGTTGGTGAGGTTTCGCAAGTCCGAGTGCGGATCCGCGTAGGTGTTCGAGACGTCCGTTGATGGCTTCGGTAGGACCGTTGCTGGTGTGGGGATGATCGAAGTAGGCCAGGATGTCCCCGGCTCGGCGTTTGAGTGTCCTGCCCAGCGTGATGAGCTCGGT
>KV835907.1:0-7075 GCA_001838165.1 Actinomyces sp. HMSC035G02
AACCCTCCACCAACTCTTTTTGTCCTTTAACCCCGTTTGTGTGGGTCATACGACACTACGTGTTGCTGGAAGGGTGACTTTTCGGCGCCGATGGTGCGGTCACCGTACGCAACGAGGGGCGGGACCCTTCGGGGTCTCGCCCCTGTCGTCGCCGGGGAGGCATGGGGATCGTCGGGAGGCCTGCGAGCCCTTCAGGTCCATCTTCTGTTTCTGTGAACGCATCCTGCGCACGTGGGCCCCTTTGATGCGCACGTTAACCCGGTAGGTGGTGGTCTGGGCGGGCTGCCCACCATGCCACCAATGGGGTTTAGCTGCGCATAGAAGGGTTAACACTGCCAGTAGGCGGGCCAATCTAGCAGGACCTCAGCACAACAAACTCGCCCGGCGGTATCCCATGACTGCTGGTCCGCGAAAATACTTGACCAGTACGGCCCCTCCAGCCGCGTTTCCGCGAAAATACTTGCCCAACTCGCCATCAAACGCGAATTTTTGACCATTGTGAGCACGTAGGGCAAACTTTTTCGCGCCCGCACCCACATCAGGCCGGGCAGGGCGACGAATGTCGCGCACGAGGCGCGACAAGATCGCGACATTGAAACCAACAACACCACTGCACGCCCCCAACAAGGAACCACTGAAACCGCCATCGCCTCTGCACCCGAAAAGCGCCGCAAAAACGCCTATTTCTCACCCGCAAAGGCGATGGCGGTTTCACCCCCACGCACTCACCCGCGAGCAAAGGCGACGATGGTTTCAGACAACCGGGCCACCTGGCCAACAGGGCCAGGCCGCAGTGCCCGCGGGCCCTGAAGCTATGTCCAGCCCCGCCATTTCACACCTGGCCCCTCTCACTCGCACGTGGGCCCGATGATCCGCACGCGGGCAACGCCGCCCAGGCGCATGTTGAGGGGTTGACGTGCGTATCAAGGGGTTAACGCGCATGTTCAGGGGCTTACGTGCGAACAACACTCCACGACAGGCACCGTTGTGCCCAAAACGTAGACCACCTCGCCCGAAACAGCCTGTTTTCACCGGTATTTGCCGAGGTGGTCTGCACTTTGGGCACCACACAACCTCAAACCGTGATCTCACCGCCACCAAACGGGGGAATTGCACTACATGATGCTCCGACACGCCGTCGATACGCCGAAGAAGGGCTTCATGTAGTGCAAAACCCCCACCACCATCGGCATAGAGGGCATCGCCGGGCCCGGCACCCAGAAAATCCGTGGGTCCACAAGCAACAACCAGTGCCATGCGGCAACACGTAGTGTCCTATAACCCCTTTGTGTCGCGTGGCGCTGGGGAGATGGTCGATCAGTGCGCGGCGTTGTAGCATCCTTCCATTTGCTGAACGACTGGTGAGTTTGTCGGCATTCTGGGTTGGTTGTTCGCTCATTGGACAACACGCCCGAGGAACAAATTTTGTCAGTTTATAAATTAGTCCGACAAATCGGCGATGTTCACTCTTGTCGCTCGGGTTCGTTGTGGTGTCTGAGGAACTAATCGCTCTGATTCTTGACCAAATTGCAGGCGATTGGCATAGACTGAGCGGGTATGCGGCGACGACGTCGCACATCCCGTCGACAGGAGTTTTCTATGGTTGCCCTGAAGCGCCGTCACTTCGGTGTTCTTCTTGCGACTTTCGCATTGGTTTTGAGTTTCTTCGGCCTAGCACAGTTTGTCGGCGCTCAGGCCCCTGCATCTGCGGCCCCCCTGAGCTGCCCCGAGCCGACCACGAATGTGAGCAATAAGGTCACCTTGGATTGGGACAACGCTCAGCTCGTCGACCACGCCGGCCGTGAGACAAAGGCCGTGGGCGATTGGTGGGACCTCGGCATCAAGCTGCCGTGGAAGACCGACGGCCGCGTGAAGGCCGGCGACTACTTCACCTACGACGCCTCGATCGTCAACGCCGCGACGGGGGAGAGCGTCCTGCGTCCGAACGTTGCCCGTAAGTTCGAGGTCATCTCCAACAACGGCATCGTCGTCGGCTGTGGCACCTGGGGTTCTGACGGTATGGTAACCGTCGTCTTCAACGAGAAGGTCGAGTCTGCCGCGCAGTGGTACGGCCACGTGTCCACCAACGGCCTGACGCAATACAGCGGTCCTGGCGGTGAGCAGTACACGGTCAAGCTGGGTAAGAAGGTCGAGCGCAAGATTGACATGCTGCGTCGCACCCCCGGCGTTCCCCGCTACCAGAAGGACGGCTGGCTGACCCTCGGTGAGGATAAGGATGGCGACGAGAACAAGGCCATCATGTGGCGCGTTGTCTTCCCCGCAGGTGATAAGGCCGTGACCGGCGCGTCGATCGTCGACGAGGTCCCTGCGGGCTCCAACTGGAACTTCAACTGCGACGTCGTCAACGAGTACACGAAGAACCACACCTACCTGGTGACCGACCCGACTAACTCCGAGGGCCTCCGCCAGGATAATGACACCTCGAAGGGTGCTTTCGGTGCGGCTGCGCAGGTCGAGTGCACCTCCTCCAAGGTCACCGTGACCCTCGCCGAGATTCCCGCGAACCAGTCCGCGATTGTCCTGCTGCCCGCCCACGTTGAGGGCGCGAAGCGCGCTGGAGATGTCGTGGGTGTCTTCTCCAACACCGTCAACTTCAACGTTGCTGGGGTGAAGGTTACCGAGCCCATCACGAAGACCCTTTACTACGGTGCGTCTGCCGACGCATACGCCCACCAGACCTTCTCCGTAACCAAGAAGGTCGAGGGCGACCTGCCCGAGTCTGCCCAGGACCTCGAGTACCCGCTGACGATCACCCTGAAGAACGACACCGATCCCTCGGTGAACAAGACCTTCGAGGCTTCGGTCAAGGCTGGTGAGACCTACACCTACCCCACGTCTCTGCCCCTGGGTACCGTCGTGACGGTGTCGGAGGGCGACCTGCCCGCCGGTGTGGGCATCACCTGGAACGATGGCGAGAGCCGCGTCTTCGAGACCGCCGATGGCGTGACCCTCTCCGCGGACAACCGCGAGGCCACCTTCACGTTGAGCGATGATCGGGTTTACTCGCTGACGTTGACCAACACGGTGGCGCCGGCCCCGACCCCGACCCCGTCGGCCACGCCTTCGACCCCTGCTCCTACCCCCTCGGCAACCCCTTCGCCCGCTCCGCAGCTGGCGAAGACCGGTACCGATGCGGCCGGCCTGGGCGTCCTGGCTGGAATCGTCGCGATTGCGGGTCTGTCTCTCGTGGCAGCAAAGCGCCGTAGCCACTGATGACGACGCTGTCCTGAGGCGCGTGAGTGCCTGAGGGAGCGAAGTGGGCGGGATGAGCAATGCTCATCCCGCCCACTTCTTTGTGTGTGCTTCGTTGGTAGTGGGTCACGCGCGTGGGGGTAGGGGGGCGGGTCAGTTCGGACAAAAGTCCTGTCAAAAGATGAGTGGTCGCGAATCCTGCTGTCGATGTCGCCGAGAGGGAGTGGAGGACTATGGTGCTGTAGTCAATCGTGCGCGGTTGCTTATGTGGCCTATTGTGGCTGATCAAAGGTGTTCGGAGCTGTCATGTGATGGAGGATGGCATGTCGAACGAGGATGAGTGTCTCGTGGTCGCGCGAGGTGGAAATGGGTGACGGCGAGTAGAAATGTGATCAACAACATTATTTTGTAAAATCCGCGTTTTTACTGGTCAAGTGCGTTTGACCTGCTGTGCGGAAAATTAAATTGGTTCGATTACAGATGTGTTTTGTATCTGGCATATATGCAGGTTGAACTGGTTTGACAGGGAAATTTTATTTAAATAGTTTTTTGCTAACCTGTTGACTGCTAGCTATTTCGCTCCGTTACTCTATAATTATGTGCTTGAGGCGATTCCGTCTTATGTCCATCGACAGGAGTATTTTATGGTTGCGTTGAAGAGCAGTCGGCTTAGCGCACTTCTTGTTGCTTTCGCTCTGGTATTGAGCTTCTTTGGTGCTCTGCAGCTGTTGACGACCCGCACGGCGTCGGCCACGGCGCTTGCGTGTCCTGCACCCACGACGAACGTCAACAACAAGGTTGACCTCGACTGGGATAATCTGCAGCTGGTCAATCCCCAGGGTGCTGAAGCGAAGACAATCGCGAACCTGTGGGATATCGGCGTCAAGCTGCCGTGGAAGACCAATGGCGCCGTCAAGGCCGGCGACTTCTTCACCTACGACGCGACCGTCGCCGAGGCAAAGACGGGTCAGGCGATCCTGCGCCCCACCGTCGAGCGTTCCTTCGAAGTTCGTTCCGCGACCGGTGTTGTCGTCGGCTGTGGCACGTGGGGGACCGACGGTATCGTAACCGTCGTCTTTAACGAGAACGCCGACGCGGCCGCCGAGTGGGCGGGTACCGTGACGACGAGCGCCGCGATTCAGTACACCGGCCCCGCCAACGAGAACTTCGAGGTGCAGATCGGAAATAAGGTGGTCTCGCGCAAGGTCAATATGGTCGTGCGTCCCACCGGTGAAGCCCGCACCGCCAAGGAAGGCTGGATCGGCCTGAGCGACAGCGCGGATG
Organism: Actinomyces sp. HMSC035G02; assembly: GCA_001838165.1. Taxonomy (GTDB): domain Bacteria; phylum Actinomycetota; class Actinomycetes; order Actinomycetales; family Actinomycetaceae; genus Pauljensenia. Next base: position 4,498 of record KV835907.1, read on the forward strand.
GCGATGAGAACAAAGCCATCATGTGGCGAGTAATCCTGCCCGCCGGTGATAAGGCCGTGACTGGCGCGTCGATCGTCGACGAGGTTCCCGCCGGTGAAAACTGGAGCTACGACTGCGACACGGTGAACGACTACGTCAAGAAGCACACCTTCGTCGTCGTCGATCCGACCACGCCCGCGGGTAAGCGCCAGGACAAGGACACCTCGAATGGTGCCTTCGGTGCTGGTTCGACGGTCGAGTGCACGCCCCAGAAGCTGACCGTGACCTTCCCTGAGATCCCCGCGAACCAGTCGGCGATCGTCGAGATTCCGACTCGCGTCGAGGGGGCCAAGCGCGCCGCTGACGTCGTTGGTAAGTTCTCCAACACCGCGAAGTTCAACGTGCCCGGCAAGAACGTTTCGCCTGTCACGAAGGTGGTGCGTTTTGGTGCGTCTGCGGATGCCTTTGCGCACCAGACGTTCTCGGTGACCAAGAAGGTCGATGGCGAGCTCCCCGACAACGCGAAGGACCTCGAGTACACCCTCAACATCACGCTGAAGAACGACGCCGATCCGTCGGTCAACAAGACCTACCAGGCGACCGTCAAGGCCGGTAAGCGCTACAGCTACCCGGGTACCCTCCCGCTGGGCACCGAGGTGACCGTCTCCGAGGGTGACCTCCCTGCAGCCGATGGCGTGACCTGGAACGAGGCCGAGAGCCGCGTGTTTGATACCGCTCAGGGCGTGACCCTCAAGGCCAACAACCGCGAGGCGACCTTCAAGCTCAGCGAGGATCAGCTCTTTGCTCTCACCCTGAACAACAAGCTGGTGCCGACCCCTAAGCCGACGCCGACCCCGACACCGACGCCGACGCCGACTCCCACGCCGACCCCGACTCCCACGCCGACCCCGACGCCTTCGGAGTCCCCGAAGCCGAAGCCTAGCCCCACGCCTTCGGAGTCCCCGAAGCCGAAGCCTAGCCCCACGCCTTCGGAGTCCCCGAAGCCTAGCCCCACGCCTTCGGAGTCCCCGACGCCGGAGCCGACCCCGACGCCTTCGACGCCTCCTGCCCCGCGCCTGGCGAAGACCGGTGCTGACGCTGCAAACGTCGGCGTTCTAGCCGGAATCGTTGCCCTTGCGGGTGGTTCGCTCGTCGCGGTCAAGCGTCGTCAGCGCTGAACCTGACGAAGGTGGCTCTCGCGGCACCGAGCCAGTGACGTGAGTGCGCTCACTATGCGAGACGCGGGTGGGAAGACATGGTCTTCCCACCCGCGTGTTCTATGTGCGTGAGTTGGCGTGCTGAGTGTTGGTGACATGTCACCAACACTCGTGTAGAGAGGGCCCCGGTCGTTCGGTGATGGTTGGGTGCTGGAAACAGCTCAGCGCCGGCTCGCAGTGAACCCGCCGCTGCGTCGGGCGGCCCTCGGCGGTCTAGTCGGTAAGGAGATACACCCGAGCCTCCCATGGCCTCATTGGCGTGGTAACCGTGGGTTCGCTCTGTATGTGGTCGCCGGCCGCATCTGTCTTGACGAATGACGCGTCCGTATTGCCCAGGTAGAGGCGCCACGGCAACGATGCCACGGCCTCGTCCTCGGGGGAGAACAGGGGAGCGTGGGGCTCCCCCGACAGATTGACCATCACGAGGACGTCCGAACCTGGCGCGGCGCGCCGGTAGACGAAGAGCGCGGGCGCTGATGCGTCTATCCGAGTGAACCTTCCATCGGTCAGTGCAGGGATGGTGTGGCGAGCGCTGATGAGCGCGCGGTAGTACGACAGAACGGACTGAGGATCTTCCGCCTGTACTGCGACGTTAATGTGCTCAGCTGAAGCGGGTACGTCAATCCACGGGACTGCCTCAGAGAAGCCGGCAGCGGGGGAGGAATCCCACTGCATTGGAGTCCTGCCGTTGTCTCGCGACATCGCGGCGAGCCCCTCGGGGACCTCGTCAATCCCTAGGCGTTTCATGTACGACACGGATTCGACGTCGCGGAAATCGGCTGCGGCCGTGAAATCACCGCCGAGCATACCGATCTCCTGGCCCTGATAGATGAAGGGGGTGCCGCGCTGCAGGAAATAGGCGGTCGCCAAAGCTGTCGCCGATTCGTACCAGTAGCGCGACGGATCCCCGAAACGGGACACCGAGCGCGGCTGGTCGTGGTTCTCCAGGTACAGCGCGTTCCATCCGCGCGTCCCGAGCGTGTCCTGCCAGCGAGTGAGAACATCCGCCAGCTCCCCGGGCGCCAGGCGGCGGGGCGAAAACTTGCCGTTCTCGAGGCCGAGGTTGACGTGCTCGAACTGGATGAGCATGTTGAACTCGCGGCGCTCGGGATCGCAAAACAGTAGTGCCGTCTCCGGGGACGCGTTCGAGGCCTCGCCGACCGTAAACGACCCCGGATGGTGGTCGAACGTTCGCTCGTGCATCTCCTGCAGGAATTCATGCAGACGAGGCCCGTCGGCGAAGCACTCGTGGCCGACCCCAAACGGTGGGCGGGGCAACCCGCCATCGGGCAAGCCCGGTAGCTTTGAAATGACGTCGATCGCGTCGACCCTGAAGCCGTCGACGCCCCGGTCGAGCCACCAGTTCATCATCTCGTAGACGG
>KV835907.1:7175-9006 GCA_001838165.1 Actinomyces sp. HMSC035G02
GTCGAGCCACCAGTTCATCATCTCGTAGACGGCGTCACGAACCTGCGGATTCTCCCAGTTTAAGTCGGGCTGCTCGCGTGCGAAAAGATGGAGGTAGTACTGGCCGGTGGATGCGTCGTACTCCCACGCTGGGCCACCGAAAAAAGACTCCCAGTTCGTCGGCTCGGCACCGGGAGTACCGGGGGTGAAGCCAGGGCGCGGATCCCGCCAGTAGTACCATTCTCGGCGCTCCGAATCGACACTCGATGCGGACTCAAGGAACCAAGGGTGCTCGATTGACGTGTGATTGACAACGAGGTCCATGACGATGCGCATACCCAGGTCGTGGGCGCGCGTAACGAGCGCATCAAAAGCCTCGAGATCGCCGAACAATGGATCGATGTCACGGTAGTCCGAGATGTCGTAGCCGTTATCCGCCTGAGGGGAGCGGTAGATCGGGGATATCCACAGGATATCGACACCCAGCTCGGCCAAGTAGTCGAGGTGGCGGATAATCCCCGCAAGGTCCCCGAGTCCATCCCCGTTCGTATCCTGGAACGAACGGGGATAGACCTGGTACAGCACGGCGTTCTTCCACCAGGGCTGCGCTGCGTAGAGGGTGCCAGGAAGTAGCTCGGGGTGGATGATCATCGCGCGTGTCGGTTGTACGGTTTAGTAGGCGTCGATAGAAGCCCAGGCTTCGTACACGCCCTTATCCTGGTGGTAGAGCGCTGTGCACGTGAAGTTGAAGGTGCCGCTCTTGCCCGTGAGAAGAGTGCCGTTGAACTGACCGTTCGCCTGGTACTGGGGGCGTCCTTTAGAATCCACCCCGTCACGCACGACCGTCCAGGTTTGAAGCGTGCCCTTTTGGACCGTCTGCGACAGTGCCGACTTGCATTCGGTCAGGACGCCGTATTCCTCATCGCTGCTGACGCTCCCGGAGGAACCCGTACCCGAAGTCGGTGCAGGGCTGGGGTTCGTGCCGACGGGTGGCGCGGACTGGGTCGGTGCAGGGGCGGGAGCCGACGGAGCGGGGGAGGGGACCGCGGAAGGGGCGGACGTGGGCGCTGCGCTGCTCGAAGCGCTCGGCGAGGCCGACGCCTCGTCGTTAGAGGAATCGTCCTTGGTCAGCGCCCAGATCGCAACGCCAGCGACCAGGATCACGACCACGACGGCCGCGATGATGCCGATGATCAGCCCGGTCTTCGACTTCTGCTCCGGCTGCCCACCGTACGGGGCGCCCGGAAACTGGCCCTGCGGGTAGAAGCCTTGCTGAGGCTGCTGGTATCCCTGCTGCTGGTATCCTCCTGCCGCGGGCATCTGCTGGGTATATTGCTGCCCGGTCGGGTACTGGCCGTTGCCGGGAATCGGCTGCTGGTTGGGGTTGAAGGGTGTGGACATGGGGACTCTCTCGGTCTATCGGAAACTGTCAGTGCGCGTGCGCTGCAGCGGAGTTGTTGTGCTCGACGAGGTCACAGTGCTGTGTCTCAGTAATCTTCGGGGATAACGAAAGCGGAGAAAGTCTTTGAGTTGCCGAAGTAGAAGACAGAACAGGTGAAACGAGTGTTGACGTTCTTCTTCGTAATCTTGTCCGTGCCGGTGACTGTGCCGGTGTAATCCCACCACTGGGTATCACCGTAGGTATCCTGCAGCTCGAGCTTTCCACCAGAGACGCTTGCATTCGTGTAATCTCTGTCGATTGCCTTGTTGCACTCGGCGATGGCCTGCTGTTCCAGATCGGAGTTAGAGCCGCCACCAGGCGCGGAAGGCTTGGTGCCCACCGGAGGCTGCGAGGGGTTGGTGCTGCCAGGTGCGGAAGGGTTGGTGCCCACCGGAGGCTGCGAGGGGTTGG
>KV835908.1 GCA_001838165.1 Actinomyces sp. HMSC035G02
CCCGGTCACCCACACTCAACTCGGAAGAGCCGGTTAACCTGTTTATCTCTTATTTTCTGGGTGATTCTTTGCCTAACTCAAATGAGTATCCCATAGCATGGTCTGCGTCTCGATTGATGCATTGTAGGCTCAGGTCTGTTGAGCTGCTCATGCTATTTTCGGTGAAGGTAATGATGTCTGTATCGTACTCAAAGTCTTCAAAATCTCTAGACTCTGGAGTGTAGCAGCGAAGGTTAGTCAAGATTGTTGATCCGACTATGGATGAATTTGTGAATGTGCATCGTTTGATAGTGATATTTGTTTCTTGGTCGGGGTTATATCCTGGAAACTCGTGAAGCCACTGCCCAAGCTCGTCATCTACGTGTCCGAATTTGTACCAAAGTTCAACCAAGCCTTCGTCTGGACTGCTTGAATGGCCCATTTGGTAGTCAATATCGTGAATATTGACCATATCTCCAAATAGACAGTGTTCAAATGTGATTAGTGATCGCAATATACCTGTTATCTCAAGTGGTCCAAATGTGCAGTATTTAAAGCCGATCATTGATTTCCTAGCAAGGGTATATCCATGCATCTTCAGCTTATGTTTAAAAGTGCAGTTATCTTCGAACAGTATTTGTTCGGTCGATTCGTCTGTAGTGCTTACCGAATTGATTGGCAGGATGATCTCAGGGGTGTCGACATTTCGGGGTGTGGCCGAAAATGTAGTTTTTGAGAATTGTGCATCTTTTATGAAAGATGGGAAAGTGTTGAATCGCAGTTTGCTCTTTGATATGATTGTCTTGGACCTTAGTTCTGCGCCTTCCCAGTTTAGAGATTCGAGTCTAGTGTCTTCGATTCGAAGGTTTTCTAAAAATATGCTGTTTGAGAAGTCTAATTCTTGTTTAAGCCTTATTCCATTAAGGTGAATGGGTGTGTAAAATTTTGTTTGTGATAGGTTGAGTCGAATTCTGTGCCATGCGTTTGCTTTGGAGTTGCCCGAAGATTGATTTGCTATGTCGAGCAGGCGAGTAATAATTTCTGACTGGATTAGTGCGTGCTCTTCCTGGGTTCCCTCGGCCTCTATATTGAGGCCTTCGTGGCGAACCTGTGTACATAATGCTGTTGTAATGTGCTGTATAAATTGCTGGTATTCGTGTGTTTGTTTTTTTGGGTTTTCAGTAGTGATGTTTGCCAGCTCGATGAGTAGTTCTATTGCTCCGAGTCTAATGCTGGCGTTTGGGGAGGAAAGTAGGTTGTAGGCTTGTTCGCGGCGCTTCCAGTATTCGTCTCGCTCTATCTGTTCGAGGCGATTTCTTTCGCGTTCTTCGTGTTCAGTATCATGTTTGCGCTGTGCCTCTGCTCGATCTTTTTCGATTCTGGCGTTGTCATGGCTCCGCTGCTGCCAGGCTGAGAATGCGAGGCCTGCGCCAGTAATCGTCATGCAGAGTTTCATTGCGTTAGATGACGGCCAATGCCATTGCCATCCCCACCCCAATGCGCAGATGAAACTCAGGCTAAACAGAATGAACGCTACGAGCAGTGGAGTCCACCACTTCATTAGGCAGGAGGGCATAGGGGTTAGTTGTGCAGGTTTGTCGTCTTCCTGTTTGCAGCGCTTCCAGAACTTCAGTTTCTCGAAGAAGCTCCCTCGTGTCGAGGTGTTCTTCTCTGGCTCGTTAGCGCTCTTGTGCTCATCGTCGGCGGGGACCATGGTGGCTCCTTTGCTCTGGTTCACTGCTTCGCATCGTAGCAGCCTGTCTAGGGGTGCGGTTATGCGCTACTATCCAAATCAGCTTTGGTGTCAAGCGGATGTGCAGGCGGGTTCCTGGTGTTGCGGTTCTGTAGCGTGGATTGTGACAGTAGGGCTCGATGTGGGTGTTCTGGGGCCACTAGGCGGAGGGTTAACGCCGCCACCCATCGGGCCGAGGTGCCCCTACTGAGCCGATGCACGCGGGCTGTGGGCGTGAAACGCGCGTGAAACGGCAATCGCGCCCGCTCGGACGACAACCCCGCCCGCAACGACGCTACCTCGCCACGTCCAGCAACAACACCACCCCGCAACCCCGTGGCGTCTCCCGCAAACCCTGCCCCGGCCTCGTTCGTGGGTATGAAGCTGGCTAGACTGGAACGCATGACTGAAAACGCGCAGCTTGTTGTGACCCTGTCCTGCCCGGACCGCCCCGGCATCGTGCACGCCGTGACCGGCGTGATCGGCGAGTCCGGCGGCAACGTCATCCAGTCTCAGCAGTTCGGCGACCCCGACACGGGTACCTTCTTCATGCGCGTCGAGGTCGACTCCCCGAAGGGCCGCGCCCCGATCGACGAGGGCCTGGCCCGCGTCGCCGAAGAATTCGGCGCCACCTACCGCGTCGACGACCTGGGCCGCAAGCTGCGCACCATCATCATGGTCTCCCGCGAGGGCCACTGCCTCACCGACCTCCTGTACCGCCAGCAGACGCAGGGCCTGCCCATTGACGTCATCGCGGTCGTCGGCAACCACCCGGACCTGGCGCCCGTCGCCCAGTTCTACGGCGTCCCCTTCCTCAACATTCCCGTCACGAAGGACACGAAGGCCCAGGCGGAACGCCAGCTCCTCGACCTCATCGCCTCCGAAAACGTTGAGCTCGTCGTCCTGGCGCGCTACATGCAGATCCTCTCCGACGAGGTCTGCCGCGCCATGCAGGGCCGCGTCATCAACATCCACCACTCCTTCCTGCCCTCCTTCAAGGGCGCACGCCCCTACGCGCAGGCCCACGATCGTGGCGTCAAGCTGATCGGCGCGACCGCCCACTACGTGACTGCCGACCTCGACGAGGGCCCGATCATCGAGCAGGACGTCACTCGCGTCTCCCACGCCGACTCCACGCCGGACATGGTGGCCCTCGGCCAGGACGTGGAGCGCCGCGTCCTCGCCCAGGCCGTCCGCTTCCACGCGGAGCGTCGCGTCCTCATGAACGGCAACCGAACGGTCGTCTTCTCGCGCTGAGGCCCTCTCGCGGACGCCCGGACGAGGCCGGGGCGCGGTCTGCGCGCACGCGGAGCCTGACCGCCCGAACGGTGCGCCGGCCTCGTGACACCCGGCTGGCGTGTCGTGCCCTGTAACAAGGTAACGTGCGGCCATCTGGTCATATTTGCGCGATATGACGCCCCTGTGAGGGGTGTCTTGTCACTTGGTGGGGAACGTTAGGACGTGATCTTTCGGTCATTTAGTGGGTAAGTGTCGCATTGACCGCCTGATAAATGGCACACTTGTTACGTGGACGAAACGACTCAGCAACGCACCCCCATCACCGGCTACGTGCCCGGGGGTTTTGACATGTTCCACCAGGGACACCTCAACATCCTGCGCGCCGCGCGTGAGCGCTGCGATCGCCTCGTCGTCGGCGTGACCTCGGACGAGGCCCTCATCCGCATGAAGGGTCGCGCTCCGGTCATCCCGCTCAAGGAGCGCTGTGACCTCGTGTCGTCGCTGCGCTTCGTGGACGCGGTTGTCGTCGACCTGGACCAGGACAAGCGCCTCGCGTGGCGTCTCCAGCCTTTCGATGTCCTCTTCAAGGGTGACGACTGGAAGGACACCCCGAAGGGCGCTCAGCTCGAGGCTGAAATGGCCGAGGTCGGCGCGCGCGTCGTCTACCTGCCCTACACGCCGTCGACCTCGTCGACGAAGCTGCGCCGTTTTATCGCGCCCGAGGACTTCTCTGACGAGGCCCCGGCGCAGGACGCGGAAAAGGCGGAAGGGGAGGCGCAGTGAGCCTGCCCGTCGTGCTTGAGCCGGATTCCTCGTGGGGGACTCGTTTTAGTGCCTACCGATCCGCGCTCGCCGCCGCGCAGAAGCCGGGCGCGGGCGTCCCCGCGTACATGCGTTGGGTGAACCGCGGCGCTGCGCGCGTCGTGGCCGCGGCGTGCGCGGCTTTCGGCTGGACCCCGAACTTCGTCAGCTTCATTTCCGTGTGCTTCTCGACGGTGGGCCTCATCGTCCTCGTCGCGTGTGAACCCGCGTGGTGGACGGGCCTTATCGTGGGCACGGCTCTCGCGGTCGGCTTCATGTTTGACTCCGCGGACGGCCAGGTCTCCCGCGTCACGGGGGCGTCCTCGAAGACGGGTGAGTGGGTGGATCATGTCGCCGACGCGTTCCGTTCCCCGGCGATCCACTTCTGCACCGCCGCCGCGGTTATGGTCTACCGCCCCGAGTCGTGGTGGCTGGCTATCGTCGCGCTCGTCTACGGCTGGGTGACGTCGGGCCAGTTCATGAGCCAGATCCTTGCCGAGCAGTTCGTGCGCGCGGCGGGTCGCAAGCAGACGCGCGGCGGGAACCTGCGTTCCTTCGTGCTGCTGCCCACCGACCCGGGCGTGCTGTGCTGGTCCTTCGTGCTGTGGGGCTTCGGCGTTCCTTTCATGGTGCTCTACACCTTCCTCGCCGCTATTGCAGTTGCACACTCCTCGATCTCGTTGCGTCGCCGTTTCCGCGACCTGCGCGCCCTGGACGCTGCCGCCAAGGAGGCGGCCAAGCAGGGGGAGTCCCGTGCCTGAGCTGTCCGTCCTGCTGCCCGCGCGCAACGCGGCGGGCACGATCACGCGCGCCGTGGCTTCGACGCTGGCGGCCATGCCGCGCGACGCCGAACTGGTCGTCGGCAACGACTCGTCGTCTGATTCGACGGTCGGCGAGGCGATCCGCGGCGCGTCGCGTGGGGGAGTGGTCGATCCTCGCCTGCGCATCGAGGACATTACCCCGGGCGAGGGTGGCGTCTCCCGCGTCCTCACCCAGCTGATGGAGCGCACCGACTCGCGCCTCGTGGGGCGCATGGACGCCGACGACGTGTCCCTCAAGGGGCGCTTCAAGCGCACGATGCGCGCGATCGAGCGCGGCGACGACATGGTCTTTACGCAGATGATCGAGCTGCGCGGCTCCCGCCCGGTGCCCCGCATGCCCTACGAGATCACGCCCGAGGACATGGGCTGGCACCTGCTGCTCACCAACCCCGTGTGCCACCCGACCATGCTCGCCACCCGCGAGATCATGGACCGCGTCGGCGGTTACCGCGCCGTCCCCGCCGAGGACTACGACCTGTGGATGCGCGTCGCCTCCGCGGGCGGTCGCATCCGCCGCATCGCACCCTGGGGGCTGCTGTACCGCATCCACCCGGGCCAGGTCACCGGAAACGCCTCGTGGCGCTCGGATTCGTGGAAGAATCCCGAGCAGGCCCAGGCTTTCGCCGAGCTGTCGGTGTCTCTGACGGGCCAGGAACTGCCGCGCCTGGTCTCGCTCGTTTCGCTTCCTCGCGACGAGGCCGAGTGCGAGCTCGACCGATTCGTGCAGGTCTACACTCAGGGGGTCGCGTCTCGACCCGCAACGTCTCGCCGCGCTCTCGAGCGCCGGCTCAATGCGCGCGCCGCGTGGGTGCGCTCTCACCTCCAAGGAGAACAGTCATGATCCTGACCCCTCCGCCCGCGGGCGGCCAGCAGATCCTTCGTCACGCGCTGGCACGCCGCTGGACCTCGATCGTTGCGGGGACCGTGGCCGGCCTGGTCGTAGGTGTCGCAGCCGCCTTTGCTGTCCCTTCGTCGCACTCGGCGGCCGTGTCGATGACCGTGACGTCTCCGTCCCCGACGCCGGCTCCCGCCGTGCGCGCCTCCCTGTCGAACACGACGGACATGGTGACCGAGCAGGGCATCGCGAAGTCCGCCGCCGTCCTCGACGTCGTTGCCGCGCGCCTCGGCAACGGTGTCACTGCTGAGGAGCTTCGTTCCAATGTGGAGGTGTCGGGCGATACGAACGGCACGATCGTCAAGATCGAGTACGTGGCTCCCACGCGCCAGCAGGCCGTTGATGCCGCCGACGCGATCGCCAACGCCTACCTGACCGAGCGCACCGCCCTGGTGGAGCAGCGCGCCGATGAGATGGCCGCCGGCGTCAACGAGCAGATCCAGGCTCTCGAGACTGAGCTTGCCTCCCTCCAGCCCGTGGTCGACGAGGACGGCAACACGAAGGACAACCCGCGCGCCGCCGAGATCCGCACCGAGCTGACCAAGCTCGCCAAGGATGCCGAGCAGCTCGCCCCCTATCACGCCACCGCTGGCCGCGTGATCACTCCGGCCGCGTCCTCGAGCGACGAGGTCTCGCCCTCGAAGCTTCGCCTGATCCTCATCACGACCGTCGTCGGTGTTTTCGCTGGCCTGGTCCTGGTGCTCATCCGTGAGACCCGCTCGCGTTCCCTGATCTCGTCCACGCAGCTCGCCGACCTGACGGCGCTGCCCGTGTGGAGTGCCGAGGAGGGGGTCCCCGAGCCGTGGCTCGCCCCCACCCGCATGCTCGCGATGGCGATCGACCGCGATCACTGGGTGGACCTGATCGTCGACGCCTCCGACCCGCAGGCCCGCGATCTGCACCGCGTGCTGTCCGCCTCGCTGGCTGAGACCCGCGTGCCTGCGCCGCGCCTCATCGACATCAACCAGCCTCTCGCCTCGCTCCTCGACGAGGTGCGCCCCTCCCGTCACGTCCTCGTCGCCGTGCGTAAGGGCCACGATCTGAAGAAGCTGCACCACCTGCTCGATGAGCTCGCGATCATCAACCGCGAGGTGAACGGCATGATCTACCTGGGCGACCAGGTGGCCGCGCCCGTCTCCGCTCCGACCGCTCCCGCTCAGGCGGCTGAGGTCATCGTCCCCACGGACGAGGCGCGGGAGCAGTCCTCTGAAGCGGCGCAGGCTGAGCAGGCCGAGAAGGCCGAGGACGAGAAGGTCAAGGAAGAGAAGGCCGACTCCAAGAAAGCCGTCTCCAAGAAGGCGGAGTCCAAGGCTTCCTCGAAGAAGGGCAAGAAGTGAGCGCCGAGGAAACCACCGTGGCCGACGACAAGGCCGCCTCCATCTGGCACGTTGACCGCACCGCGCGCGTCTCCCAGCTGATTTCGGGCGACCCGTCGGATCCGCGAGCGCTCGTGCTCGTGCGCGACAACGGCCGTAATTCGGCGTTCGTCGAGATCGAGGGCACGGACCATCCGGAGACGGATCCGCGCGTGCTCGAGGTTGAACCGGCCCCCGCTCGCGGCTGGGAGGAGGGCGCCGGTGCCGACGTGGACGCGACCGTCGTCATGTGCACGGTCGGCTCGTGCGACATGCTCGAGGACGCCGTGCGCGCCATCCTGGCCCAGGATCACCAGCGTTTCACGCTCGTCGTGGTGGATAACGCGCCGGAGACGGGCCTGACCCGCGAGAAGCTCGCGGGCATTGAGGACACTCGCCTGAGCATTGTCTCCGCGTCTCGTCCGGGCCTGTCTCGCGCCCGCAACCGCGGCGTGCTCGCGGCGCGCGGTGAGGTCATCGTCTTTACGGACGATGACGCGATCGTCGACCCGCACTGGCTGACCGCCATGATCGACCCGTTCACGGCCTCGCCCTACGTGGCCGCGACGACGGGCATTGCCCTGCCCCTGGAGCAGCGCTATGCGCCCCAGCGGTGGTTCGAGTCGCGCGGCGGTTTCCCCAAGGACATGTCCCCGCGCGTGTGGTGCGTCGGCGACATCCCCGAGGGCCTGGAGGCCCTGGGCGAGAAGGGCGACGGCGGACCGCTGTTCCCGATCACGACGGCCCGCGTGGGCGCAGGCGTGTGCATGGCCATGCGTCGCGACGTCCTCATGGAGGTCGGCCCCTTTGATCCAGCGCTTGGCGCTGGCACCTCGACGCGCGGAGGCGAGGACCTCGATATGTTCGCGCGCATCCTGGCCACGGGTGACGTCATTATCCACACGCCCGATGCCCTCGTGCACCACCGTCACCGTGTCGACGAGGCCGGCCTGGATAAGCAGATCCGCGGCAACGGCTCCGGCATGGCGGCGCTCCTGACGAAGGCGATCATCTCCAAGCCCTCCGTGCTCGGCACGCTGGCGACCCGCGTGCCCGGCGTCCTGGGCCGCGTCAAGCCCGGTGGCGCTCGCGTCGCGGGCACCGACGAGGACGTGCCCGGCTCGCTCACCAAGTCCGAGATCAAGGGATTCCTGGAGGGTCCGTTCCTCTACCTGTCGTCGCGTAGGCGCAACAAGCTTGGCGCCCCGCGCCAGGCCGAGCGCACCGATTCGAGCGGACCCGTGACCGCACCGAGCAGCGCTGAGGAGGCCCAGGCCTCGTCCGGCAAGGAAAACACCGGCGACGGGAACGGTCACGCGTGAGCCCGCGCCGAGGACTCTGGGCCAAACCCGCCCCCGCCCAAATCGGGCCGCTACGAGAGGACGCGCAGGATCTGCCCGCGTGGCCCTTCGTCGTGGCCTATGCGGCGTACTTCCTGTGGTGGGTGCTCGGCTCCGGTGACCTGATGTGGCCGCTGTTCGCGACCGTCATGATCGTGTTCATGTTCGGTCGACACGGCCTGCGTTTCCCGCCCGGATCCATTCTGTGGGTGTTCTTCCTGGCGTGGGTGCTGGCCTCGATGACGATGCTCGACACGGGCGGGCGCGTCATCGGCGCGTTCTATCGCTTCCTGCTGGAGCTCTCGCCCGCTATCTTCGCGGTATACGCCTACAACGCGCGCAAGTCCCTGAGTGTGCGCACGATCGTGGGCACGATGTGGGGCTTCCTGGCATCGACTACGATCGGCGGCTTCATCGCGATGGCGGCGCCGACGCTGCGCTTCAAGACGCTCATGTACTACCTGGTGCCGCGAGCCCTGCACTCCAACGACTTCGTCAAAGAGTTTACGAAGCGCGCGACCACCCAGTGGAACCCGTCGTCGTGGATCCTCTCCGACCCGCGCCCGTCGGCGCCCTTCATCTACTCCAACACCTACGGCAACGTCTACTCGCTGATCTTCCCGCTCGCGCTCGTCTTTGCTTACGTGCTGTGGCGCGAGCGCTCCAAGTGGCGTTTCATCGTGGCCGCCGTGTGTGCGCTGTCGGTCATCCCGGCAGCCGCGACGCTGAACCGCGGCATGTACATCGGCCTCATCGTTATCGTCGTGTGGGTGGGTTTCCAGCGCCTGCGCGCGGGAGCCTGGCGTACCGTCCTGGGGATCGTCGCGGCCATCGTCGTGGGCGTGGGCGCGTGGCTGGCCACCCCGGCCTCCCAGTCGCTCCTTGAGCGCGTCGCGGCATCCTCCTCGACGGAGGACCGCGCGTCCAACTACCTCGAGACGCTCTATGAGCTCCAGCAGTCCCCGCTCCTGGGCTTCGGTGCTCCGCGTCCCTCGGCCTCGCCGTGGCTGCCCTCCCTGGGCACGCAGGGCCAGTTCTGGACTGTCATCTTCTCCTACGGCTTGGTCGGCCTGGCGCTGTTCCTCGCCTTCTTCCTGCGCATGTTCCCGCGGATCTGGCGTGCCACGGACGTGTACGGCTCGATCCTGGGCGGCATCATCCTGGCGACCCTGGTGGAACAGTTCTACTACGGCATGAACACCGGTCTCATGATCTCCGTCGTCGCGGTGGCGCTCCTGTCGCGGCACCTCGAGGAGGAGAGCGACCCGATTAAGCGCGCAGAGGCTGAGCGCGAGGGCGGCGCGAGCGCCGGTAGCGTCGCCGGGACCGTCCGCGCCCAGCGGGCCGTGCGCATGGGGCAATGGACAAGCCCCGCCGCGAACGACGGGGCTTTTGCCACTTTGATGCTTGCTCGACTCAACAAGTCGGGTCGTCGGGGAACGAGAAGCCGGACAGCTTCCACGCGCCGTCGTCCTTCACAAACAGAAAATAGGTGAGGGCGCGGGTCATGGTCGTGTCGTCCGTCAGCGCAGTGCCCGCGTCGTTGAGGACGCGAACGTTGGAAGAATCGACGCACGCCGAGACCGTGACGTTTCCGGCACCGTCATCGCTGAGGATGTGCACGTCCTCGAGGGTCGGTGAGCCGGTGGTGTGGGTGCCGTCCCTCGTCCACTCGAGAGCCTGCGCGTCGAACTCCTCCAGCGCAGAGGCCGTGAGCACGGAAGACAGGTCGGTCGCCCGAGCCTGCTCGGGGTCCGTGTACGCGTCCCACAGGGTGTTCATGACGAAGGTGGCCTGTCCGGCGGCCTCGGCATCCGTGGCCAGCGAGCCGGATTCGTTCGCAGGCCCGCCCGACTGCGGGGTGATGGTCTTCGCGACGGACTGCGGGATGTCGGACTGCGGGTCCTCCTCGGTGCTCTGCGCGCCGGACGCTGCTGAGGCGGCCGTGTCTGTCTGGGCAGAGCCCGTCAGGCGTAGGAAGCCGACGATGACGAGCGCAATGATGAGGAGAATCGCGGCTGCCAGCAGGCTCTTTTTGCGGGCAGGGGAGAGCGAGTTGATGAAGTCCATGTGTATCCCATCGGTAGGTTATAGAAAAAGGCTACCGCGCGGTAGCGGGAAGGTTAATCATGAGTGAGGCAAATCAAGCCAGGCGTTCCCTCGCGCGCGGGGGCATCGTTGGCTTCGTAGGAGCGGCAGCTTCCGCGGTCCTGGGCTTCGTGTTCACGATCATCCTTTCGCGCATGCTGGGTGCCGAGGGGGCGGGTATCGTCACCCAGGCAACCGGCGTCTTCGCGATCGTCATGGCCTTGGCCAAGGTGGGCCTCGACTCCACAGCCATCTACCTGATGCCGCGCCTGTCCCTGGATGCTCCCGAGGAGATCCGCGCGACCCTGTCGTTCATGGCCTCCATGACGGTGGGAGTGTCGACCGTGTGCGTCCTCATTCTCGAGGCCGTGGCTCCCTTGATCTGGAACGCGCAGGTCGCGGCCTCCACCCGGGCGGTGCTGTGGTTCGTGCCGATCGGCGCCCTCACCCTGGTCGCATCCGCCGCCCTGCGGGCGCTGGGCAACATGCGCGAGTACGTCCTCGTTCAGAACCTGCTGCTGCCCGGCCTGCGCCCGCTTCTCGTTGCGCTCGCGGCCGCGTTCACCGGGTCGCTGGCCTTCGTGTCGGTCGCCTGGGCGCTGCCCTTCGTCGTCGTCCTCGTGGCCGCATGGTGGCTGTTGCTGCGACACATGCCCTCGGCGGCCGACTCGGTGGGACGCTGGCCGAGTGCCCAGCGGCGTCGTCAAGTCGTGTCCTTCGCGCTGCCTCGCACCCTCACCGCCGGCCTCGAGCAGGCGCTGCAGTGGCTCGACGTCCTCCTCGTCGGTCTCCTGGCGGGCGACGCGGCCTCGGGCATCTACGGTGGTGCCATTCGATTCATTCAGGCGGGCATGGTCGTCGACACGGCTCTGCGCGTCGTCGTCTCCCCGCAGTTCTCCAAGCTCCTACACCAGGGTAAGACGAAGGAGCTGCGCGACCTCTACAGCACGGCCTCGATCTGGCTCGTCCTGTTCGCCGCCCCCATCTACGCGCTCATGGCGATCTACGCGCCCGCGCTCATGCGCATC
Source organism: Actinomyces sp. HMSC035G02 (assembly GCA_001838165.1). Lineage (GTDB taxonomy): Bacteria > Actinomycetota > Actinomycetes > Actinomycetales > Actinomycetaceae > Pauljensenia. The sequence continues at coordinate 11,279 of KV835908.1, forward strand.
CTCGGCGACGGTTTTGCTCCCGGCGCGAACGTCCTCGTGGTCCTGTGCATCGGCTCGATTGTTACTTTCATGGCGGGGAATATTCACTCGCTGCTCATCATGAGCGGGCGCTCCGGGTGGGCTGCGGTCAACAAGATCGTGGTCCTGACCCTCAACGTTGTGGGTAACGTCATTTTTATTCCGCGGGGAGGAATGGTCGCCGCTGCGATTGTCTGGGCCGTGTGCATGGTGCTTGACGCGGCTATGGCGACCGTTCAGGTCTCGCGGTTTATTGGCGTGACACCGAAATTGTCGGAGGTGGTCAAGCCGATTCTCGTTGTGGGCGCGTCTGCGGTGATTCCGGGCGGGTGTATAGCGTGGTGGCTGGGGCGCGATTCTTTCGTTGCAACCGTCGTTGGCTCGGCCCTCTCGGTCCTTGTTTTTGCCTGTGTTTGTGCCGTGTTTAGGGATCGCCTCCACCTGTCGGGACTTGGGTCCCTCGCAAAGCGTCGTCGGGGGTGAAAATGAGGTGCGTGATGCACCTGTGAAAGTCTGACTTGACCACCCGGTTGATCTAAGAGGGATTGTTGTGTAATTATTTATGCAACAAGTTTCTGTTTCTTCCGAAAGGTCGTGTCATGGCTTCTGCGATTTCGCGCCTTGCAATCCTTGCAACTGCACCGATTGTCGCTTGCGCTTCCCTTGCGCTTGCTCCGATGGCTCACGCTGTTGGCGCAGGTCAGGGGGATTCGGCACCCGGTCAGGCTATCGTTCGCGACGGTTCGAGCGCCGCGACTGCCGCCGCGTCGTGCTGGGACATTAAGCAGCGGAATCCTGGGGCTGCGGACGGTGCCTACTGGCTTCAGACCCCCGCGATGGATCACCCCGCCCAGTTCTTTTGTGACCAGACGACAGACGGTGGCGGCTGGGTCATGATCGGTCGCGGCCGTGAAGGATGGGAATCCTGGAGCGGTGGCAAGGGTGATCCCGCGAAGCTGACCTCTCGCTCGCGCACCTCCGATGACTTTGAGGTTGTTCAGCTCTCCAACAAGGCTGTCACGCAGCTGCTCAACAACGAGCCGGTCAAGGACCAGGCGGATGGCGTGCGCGTGATGCGCTCGTGGAGCGCATCGGGCCGCTCCTACCAGACGATGGATCTTCAGTTCCCGAAGATGACCGACTTCGTGTGGCCCTTCAAGATGGCCCACCCGGTCAACGTTCAGCTCGACAAGGGAGGCTGGCGCTCCGGCCTCATGTGGGGCCTGACCGGCTACGACAACGAGTGGAACGGTCTGCAGACCTACCCCTCGGCCCGCACCACGGGCTGGCAGATGGGCTGGGGCTACGGCGCTCTCACCGCCAACTGGACCGGTGACGTCACCTCCGCCACCTCCTACTTCCACAAGTCGGGCCTGACGGTCTTTCCCTACGCCGAGGCCTACGTGCGTCCGCGCATCTCCTCGGATTCGGCAGACTTCGCCCGCATCCCCGACGAGGGCCTGAGTGGTTCGACGGTCTCCGGCACCGTCTCGCAGTACGCAGCCAAGACCTCGTGGGGCGTGAGCGGTAACCTCAACGGTTCCGTGAAAGAAGGCAACATCCAGGTCCAGGCCTTCGCCCAGGTCGGCTCCACCATGTACGTGGGCGGCAACTTCACCGGCGTCAAGCAGGGTGAGAAGGGTGCCGAGATCTCCTCGCGAGGCCTCGCGGCCTTCGATGTGGCCACTGGCGACTTCACCGGCCAGACCTTCGACTTCAACGCGCAGGTCAAGGCGCTCCTCGCCCTGCCCGACGGCCGCCTCCTCGTCGGCGGCGACTTCACCCGCGTTAACGGCGAGCCCCACGTCGGCACCGTCGTCATCAACCCCTCGACCGGCCAGATCGACCCCTCGTGGGATCTGCAGATCGTCAACGCGCTGCGCGGCGGTGCCGTGAGCGTGCGCGCCCTGACCTACTACGACGGTAACGTCTACATGGGTGGTGCCTTCACCCACCTCTCCGGCGGTGGCAGCTCCCGGGTTTACGCGCGTAATGCTGGACGCGTCTCCCTGAGCGGGCGTCCCGACCGCTCGTGGAACCCCGAGATCAGCGGTTCCGTCCAGGCCGTCGGTGTATCCGAGGCCAACAGCGCCTTCTACGCGGGCGGCCACTTCACCACCGCGCACGGCAACCAGCGCGCCTGGTACGCAGCCAAGTTCTCTACGCAGCCGGGTGCTGCCGTGGACACGGGCTTCAACTTCGAGCCTTCTAGCGCCACTGCCGGTAAGTACCAGCAGACGATCGCCACGGCAGGTAACCGCGTGTACATCGGCGGATCCGAGCACTCACTGTTCGGCTACGACGCGGCCAGCAACCAGCGTCTCTCCGGTGCCATGATGTTCAGCAATGGCGGCGACCTGCAGGCCAGCACCGTCTCTGCAAAAGGCGTCATCTACGGCTCCTGCCATTGCTCCGACGCCACCTACCAGGACATGTACGTCTGGTCGATGAACGGCTCCTGGTCGCGCGTCGACGAGATCAAGTGGGTCGGCGCGTGGGATGCAGCCACCGGCGAAAGCCTGAAGTGGACCCCCTTCGAGCTCTCCTCGCGCCGCAAGACCGGCGCCTGGGCGCTTGAGACCGATAACTACGGCAACCTGTGGGTGGGCGGCGACTTCACCCTCTCCCACACCGATGCCACGCACACTCAGTGGAACGGCGGCTTTGCTCGCTACGACAACCGTGACAACGTCGCGCCTGAGGCACCCTCCCTCCTGCGCTCCACCGCGTCGAACGATTCCACCGTGACCCTCGCGTGGGAAGGCGTTGCCGACGCCGTGTCCTACGAGATCCTGCGCGACGATCGTCCGATCGCCACCTCCGAGACCACCAGCGTCGAGGTGCCGCGCGGCGGCGAGAACCGCTACTTCGTGCGCGCCGTTGACGCCGAGGGCAACCGCTCCGCGACCACCGCGGTCTACACCGCTCCTGCTCCCGGCCAGGCGGATGCCTCCAACCCGGTGCTCCTCGAAGCGGGTGCAACCTGGAACTACCGCGCTGACGCCAGCGCCGCCCCCGAGAACTGGGCCCAGGCCTCGTTCGACGACTCCGCGTGGGCGACCGGCGCAGCTCCGCTGGGCTACGGCGACTCCGCGATCGCGACCCAGATCGCCACCAAGGGCTCGCGCCCCGTGACGACCTACTACCGCACGCACTTCCAGGTGGCTGATGCGAAGGCTCTCAAGGGCATCAACGTCAAGTACCTGGCCGACGATGGCGCCGTCGTCTACATCAACGGCGTCGAGGTGGGCCGCACCCGCATGGGTGCCGGCACGGTCACTTACGCGACCCGCGCCGACGCCGCGCCCAACTTCGCCGCGGCCTCCGCCTCCCCCTCCGAGGTCTTCGTCCCCGCATCGGCGCTGAAGACAGGTGACAACGTGATCGCCGTGGAAACCCACGTCAACTACATGCGCACCGCGACCGTCTCGATGCAGGCCTCCATCTTCCGCGTGGAAGGCACCCCGGACGACAACAGCTCTGTTCCCGCGGACCGCAACACCGATCCGACCGACGCGACGCAGCCGATCAACGCGGCCTCTGTCAAGTCCGGCACGGTCATCCAGACCGGCGATGAGTGGAACTACTGGACGTCGACGGATGCCCCCGCCTCTGACTGGGCGACGACCGGCTCCCTCCAGAGCTGGAACCGCGGGTCCGGCCCGATCGGCTGGGGAGACTCCGCCGCGGTGACCGCCCTCGATATTGCCAAGAAGGATCGCGCGGTGACGTACTACTTCGCGCGCGACATCGACCTGGGCGCGATCAGCCCGAACACCACGCTGACCGTGAAGGTGCGCGCGGATGACGGCGCCGTCCTGCGAGTCAATGGCAAGATCGTTGACACGAAACGTATGTCCGATGGCAACATTACTCACACGACCTACGCGAACTCGGCCGTGAGCGCCGCCAAGGCAGCCTCCGATCTGCTCGAGGTCACCCTCCCTGCGAGCCTCTTGACGAGCGGCGTGAACCGCATCGGCGTCGAGGAGCACCTCAACTACAAGGGCTCGCCCTCGATGACCTTCGACCTGAACGCGACTCTTGTGAAATAAGGGAAGAATCGTTCTTTTCCTCTCGAGTTCGCGCGAGGTGTGAGCCGGTGAAAATGGTTCGATCCAGCTCGTGAATCGTGCTGACAGGTACAACCCCTGCCATCTTGGCGGGGGTTGGCTTGTATGTGGTAAACGACTCCCGCCCGGTCCTAACCAAGTGGTTGAACGCCGGCAATTATCGTGACACTATAGAAGTAACCATTTACACGATACCTGTGAGGACCCCATGAGTTTTATGCGCCGTTGCTTAGCGCTCGGACTGGCATCAGTGACCGGCCTGAGCGTTCTTGCATTCTCCCCGGCTGCCCACGCGGCCGCAGACCCGCTTCATGATGGCCTGAGCGAGGCCACCGCTGCGGCCTCGTGCTGGGAAATCAAGCAGAACGACCCGCGTTCTCAGAACGGAACGTACTGGCTGCAGACCTCCACCATGGAGGCCCCCGGCCAGTTCTTCTGCGACCAGACCACGGACGGCGGCGGCTGGGTCCTCATCGGTCGCGGCCGCGAAGGCTGGGAGACGTGGAGCCAAGGGAAGGGCGACCAGGAGAAGCTCAAGACCCGTCCGCGTACGGCCGGCGACTTCGACGTCGTCCAGGCCTCGCACGAAACCGTCAACGGCCTGCTCGGCGGCACCGCGGTCTCCGACCTCGATGACGGCATCATGGTCCAGCGCGCCTGGAACCACAGGGGCACCGCCTACCAGACGGTACGCATGCGCTTCCCGAAGATGCGCGACTTCATCTGGCCCTTTAAGAGCGCCCACCCCGTGGACGTGAAGTTCAACCGCGAGTGGTGGGTCAACGGCGGCATCGTCTGGTCGGGCTTCGGCACGAACACTGGCTGGGGATACGTCAACCTGACGGCCTCCGCGCAGAACAAGTACACGATGGGCTGGGGTTACGGCCCTCTCGCCACGTCGTGGGCCGACACGTCCTCCTCGACGTCGTACTTCCACTACAACGGCTCGATCATCAACCCCTACGCCGAGGCCTACGTGCGTCCGCAGCTGCGCTCGACGGATGCCAGCTTCCGCGCCATCGGCGACGGCGGCACGCCCGCCGAAAAGCAGAAGGACACCGCTTCTGAGTTCGCCTCGCCGATGTCTTGGGGCGTGACCGGCAACCTCAACGGTTCCTACAAGGAAGGCAATATCCAGGTCCAGGCCTTCGAGCAGATCGGCTCGACCATGTACGTCGGCGGTAACTTCACCGGCGTGCAGAAGGGTAAGAACGGCCAGGAGATCGCATCCTCGGGTCTCGCCGGCTTCGATGCGACGACGGGGGAGTGGAACGGACAGACCTTCTCCTTCAACAACCAGGTTAAGGACCTCGCCGAGCTACCCAACGGTAAGCTGCTCGTCGTCGGTGACTTCACGAAGGTCAACGGTGAGACCCACGTCGGCACGGTTCTGATCGACCCGGCGACCGGTCAGATTGACCCGTCGTGGACCCTGCAGGCGCGCACCGGCGCCAACGGTGGCCGCGTCTCGGTGAAGTCCATCAAGATCATCAACGACCACATCTACCTGGGCGGTATCTTCACGCACTTCCAGGGCAACGGTGCGTCGTGGACCTATGCCCGTAACGGCGCGCGCCTCGATATCAACGGCAAGCCCGACCGCTCGTGGAACCCCGAGTTCAACGGCACCGTCATTGATATCGACGTTGACGAGAACGAGGCCTACTACTACGCGGCCGGCTACTTCACCCGTGCTCACGACCGTGTCGTCGAAAATGCGGGTCGACTGTCCACAGCCGCCGGCGCTGCGCTGGACTCGTCCTGGACCTTCCAGCACTCCTACCTGATCGGCAAGTACCAGCAGACCGTCACCGCGCGCAACGGCCGCGTGTACTTCGGCGGCTCGCAGCACTCGCTCTTCGGATACAACTCCGACTCGATGACCCGCACCTCGGGTTCCATCACCATGCAGAACGGCGGAGACGTTCAGGCGAGCACCCGCTCCGCCACGGGTGTCGTCTACGCGTCGTGCCACTGCTCCGACTTCGCCTTCCAGGACGCCTACCACTACCTGACGCTGGGCACCTCCTGGACGCGCGCCGACGAAATCCAGTGGGTCGGCGGCTGGGACGAGGCCACGGGCCGCCAGCTCGGCTGGACCCCCTACCGCCTGTCCTCCCAGCGTTTCACCGGCGCGTGGGCCCTCGAAATGGGCGACGACGGCGCGCTGTGGGCAGGCGGCGACTTCAACTACTCCTACACGTCGCTCACCTCGGGACAGTGGTCCGGCGGCTTCGTGCGCATGCCTGCGCGCAACGCTACCGCACCCGCCGTGCCCGCCAACCTGCGCGCCTCCGACGGCAACTCCCAGCAGGTGACCCTCAAGTGGTCCTCCGTGCCGGGTGCCGTCTCCTACGACATCCTGCGTGACGATCGTCCGATCGCCACCACGACCTCGAACTCCGTGACCGTGCCCCTGGGCGGCAAGAACCGCTTCTTCGTGCGCGCTGTCGCCTCCGACGGCCTGCGCGGCGCGTCCACGCACGCCTACGTGGTCGACTCCAACGGTAAGCCCGCGCAGCCCGACGATTCTTCGCTGCTCGTGGACGAGGACGACACCTGGGCGTACCACTGGTCGACCGATCCGGTCGCCGAGAACTGGGCCCAGACCTCGTTCGACGACTCTGCATGGAGCCGCGGTGCATCCCCGATCGGCTACGGCGGCCCCGGCCTCAACACGAAGCTGACCCCGGGCACGGCCAAGACCCGCCCCGTCACCACCTACGCGCGAATCAACTTCACGGTCGCTGATCCCACCGCCATCGGCGGCGTCAACGTCGCCGTGACGGCTGACGATGGTGCCGTGGTGTACGTCAACGGCAACGAGGTGGCTCGCCAGCGCATGGGCGATGGAACGGTTGACGCGTCTACATTCGCATCCGCCTCTGTCTCGACGCCCTCTGCGCGAGCCGACCGACAGCTGGTCTTCGTCCCCGCGGACAAGCTGGTCGCCGGCGCGAACACGCTGGCCGTCGAAACACACCTGAACTACCGCTCCAGCTCGTCGATGACCATCGACGGCATGGTGCAGGTCGTCACTAAGGGCAACGAGCCGGCACCCGCTCCCGCGCCCGAACCGGAGCCGGCACCCCAGCCGCAGCCGGATGTTCCGCTCACGCCTGACCCGGACAAGCCCCTCGAGGTCCTCGACGTGTCTGCGCTTAACTTCGGACCCTTCCTGTTCTCGGGCATGTACTGGAACTACTGGAACTCCAAGGAAGCGCCCGACACCAAGTGGAACTCCACCGCCGACCTGTCCTCGTGGAAGCACGGCGCCAGCCCGCTCGGCTGGGGCGACCGCGACGCCGGTACGCCCTTCACGATGCCTGCGGCGGACCGAGCCATCACGAACTACTTCGTGCGTGACGTCAACTTCGGTACCCTCAGCGCCGACTTCGAGGTCACCCTCGATGTCCGCGTTGACGATGGTGCAGTCATCTACGTGAACGGCACCGAAATTAAGCGCGTGAACATGCCCGAGGGCACGATCGACGCCAATACGCGAGCCTCCTCCAACGTGGGCCTCACTACGGCGAAGAACAAGCTCGTGCGCATCACGGTGCCCCGCAAGCTGCTCAAGGATGGTGTCAACCGTATCGCCGTTGAGTCTCACGCCAACTACGCGAAAGCATCGTCCGTGACCTTCGATCTCACGGCAAGCCTGGTGAGGTGATCTCCATGACCGCGACGTCAACCCCCGCCGGCGGCGAGGCTCAGCCCGAAGCCGCCGGCGCGGTCGGCACCCCTGCGACCGACCCCGCGTTCGACGCGATGGCGCAGCGCGTGCTAACCCGAGGGCACACGACCACGTGGCTGAACCACTGGTCCCTCCTGCACGCCGACTTCCGTGCGCTTGCTCGTATGCACACCGTCGGCTTTGACGGGACCCTCCTGCAGATGCGTCTGCGCGCAGCGGGCCACGAGGTCGCCCGCACCTCCGCGGACCTCGTCCTGCCGCACGTCTTCGAACGCCTCGAGGACGGCGCTCGCATCACGCTCATCGGGGCCGTGCCCGAGGCCGGTCAGGCCGCAGCCGAGCGCCTGCACCGCTTCGACGTACAGGTCATCGACGGCTACGAGGGCTTGCGTCGCCTGAAGGCGGATCCGTCTGTTCTCACCGCCTTCGACCCTCGCCTCGTGATCGTGGGCTTGGGGGCGGGCCTCCAGGAGGTTGTCGCATCCTTCGTTCTCGACCTCCTGCCCGAGGCATCCGTGTGCACCGCGGGCGGTTGGATCGACCAGTATGCGCGTGCTGCCGACGACTATTTCCCGAACTGGGTGCATGCCGCCCGCCTCGGGTGGGCCTGGCGCGTCGCGCACGAGCCCAAGCGCCTCACGAAGCGCTACACCGTCGAAGCCCTCGACTTTGTCGCTCACGCGCCCGAGCTGATCTCTCGGCTCGAGGCGATGGGTAGCTTCGACGATCTCGGGCTGGTCGGAGGCGTGCCGCTTCGCTGACCGAGGTTGACGCTTGTCGTTGTGGCGGAGGCCGGACCCTGCGGGGTCCGGCCTCCGTTATGTCTCCAGGCGGCTGCAACGTGCGATCTGGATAGGAAGTTGTGTGCTGGATAGGAACGGCGGTTCTGGATGGCTTATTTTCCTATCCAGATCGCCATAACCTATCCATATCGTCATAACCTATCCGCATCGTCATAAGGCGCCCGCGAAGGCTGTCGATCAGCGAGGTTGCTCTTCCGGTGACGCCAACCCATCGGTGCCTTCGTCTGAGATCGGCGATTGGTGTGGCTGCCGAGGTGCTGCACGTCGCTGTGGGAAGACGATTGTTGGTTCGCTGTGGTGGCTCGCGCCCGTTGTGCTGGCGGTTTCCCCTCCGATGTGCTGTTGGGCCGATACGTGGATCTGTGGATGGCATGCTCAAGGCTCTGCTTAGTGGCTTTGCGCGTATTTCCAGCCTCTCGCTGAGAGAGGTTTGCAGCAAGGCTGGTTTTGGTCGGTGATGCGTCTCGAAGAGTGGGCGCCAGCAGGGGCCGCGGAACGTTTAAAACCCCAGGTCAGACGCTCTATTGTGTCGACGCTGCGGTCGGCTTTCGGGAGTGTTCAAGGGGTGTGAAGACGGTGGAGTGAGCGTCACTGAACGTGTCTCAAAACGCTTCCGGATAGATGCTTAAAAAGGGTTATGCAGTGAATGGTGTAGCCCGCACAAAACATTATGAGGGTGTGACGGCTCCCTGTGATGCAGGTGGTGAAGGGGGCTTATGTGTGCAGGTGTCAAACTCTGGTGGGGCTTGTGAGCTGCTGATCAGGCACCCGTCATCGTGTCGTGTGAGTCGATCGCTAGCGTGCGCTGTTTGTTTGACGGCTCGATCTCAGAATGTGCGAGGAGTGTGCGCTTGCGTCGTTGTTCGTGTTCTGGCGGGCCGTAAAGAGCTTGGTAGAGCGTTGGAAGTAAAAGTGTGGCCCGAGCCGATCGGCTCGGGCCACACCCAATCACACACAGAGAAGAAAGGCTTAGTAGGCGCCCTCGTGACGCAGGAGCGCGGGAATGGTCTGGAGCATGATCCACGCGTCAAGGGTGAGGGAGCGGTGCTGGGCGTAGGAGAGGTCCAGGTGGACGGTCTCATCCCAGGAGAGGTTCGAGCGGCCGGAGATCTGCCAGAGGCCGGTGATGCCGGGGCGGACGGCGAACTTGCCCATCACGCGGGGTTCGTACTGTGCAACCTCGCTGGGGAGCGGGGGACGAGGGCCCACGAGGGACATGTCGCCACGCAGGACGTTGAACAGCTGGGGCAGCTCGTCGATCGACGTCTTGCGCAGAAAGGCTCCGATGCGCGTAATACGCGGATCGTTGGCCATTTTGAACATGATCGAATTTCCGGCCGAGGAGTCGGCCTCATTGGCCTCCATGAGGGAGGCTTTGAGCTCTTCGGCGTCCACGCGCATGGTGCGGAACTTAAACATGGTAAAAGTCTTGCCGTTGAGGCCGACGCGCTCCTGAGTGAAGAAAGCGGGGCCGCCGTCGTTCAGGCGCACCATCGCAGCGACGATGATCCACAGCGGAGTTAGCAGGATAATGCCGAAAAGAGCAGCGAAAATGTCGCACATGCGCTTGATGGCGTTGTCGGCGGAGGCGGCAAGATCCGACGCGTGCTCGAATGCGAGAGCCGTGGATGCGGCTCGTGCGGTGGGCTTCGTCAAGGTTGTCATCTGTGCGTCTTCCTTCTACTTCATCAAACTCAAATGCTGCATGTCGGTTAGAGGCGGAAAATCCCCTCTGGACTGGGATATTTACTAAGTAAACGTCCCTAGCGCAACTCAGTCACCGTTAGGTGTTAACCCTAGTCTATCCATATGGTTAGCTTGGTTGCTAACCAAAGGGTTAAGTACAAGCGAAAAAAGGCTGTGATTTCGTACACCTGACGAGTTGTGCAAGTCAGATCTGAGTGTCCTGTGACCAGCTGGTAGCTTGCTGACACCTTGGCAGAATGCGCGGAAAACCGCCGAGCGATAGACTGGTCAGCGTGTCGTGACTGGCGAACAGGTGGGCCACCACCGGGGAGCGACGCGTCGGCATCGATAGCCGCCCGCCTGGGCTAGAGGCCACTGCCAACCATCATCGGATGATCAATAGGAGAACCCCATGGATTCCCTCAATGACATGACACTTGCGCAGCTGGATCCTGAGATTCAGGCAGTTCTGGATGCCGAGCTTGGTCGCCAGCGTGACACCCTCGAGATGATCGCCTCGGAGAACTTCGTGCCGCGCGCTGTCCTCGAGGCGCAGGGCTCGGTCCTCACCAACAAGTACGCCGAGGGCTACCCGGGCCGCCGCTACTACGGTGGCTGCGAGTTTGTGGACGTCGCGGAGTCTCTCGCCATCGAACGTGCGAAGCAGGTCTTCGGTGGCGACTACGTGAACGTTCAACCCCACGCGGGCGCTCAGGCTAACGCAGCCGCCCTCATGGCCATGGCGAATGTCGGCGACCCGATCCTCGGCCTGTCGCTGGCCCACGGCGGTCACCTGACCCACGGCATGCGCCTGAACTTCTCGGGCAAGAACTATCGTGCCGTCGCCTACGAGGTTGACCGCGAGACCATGCGCATCGAGCCTGAGAAGGTTCGTGAGGCTGCCCTTGCGGAGCGTCCGCGCGTCATCATCGCGGGCTGGTCCGCATACCCGCGTCACCTCGACTTCCAGGCCTTCCGCGACATCGCGGACGAGGTCGGCGCCGCCCTCTGGGTGGACATGGCTCACTTCGCAGGCCTCGTGGCTGCGGGTCTGCACCCGAACCCCGTCCCCTTCGCCGACGTGGTGACGACGACGGTCCACAAGACTCTGGGTGGTCCTCGTTCCGGCATGATCCTGTCCTCGCGCGGCGAGCAGTGGGGCAAGAAGCTGAACTCTTCGGTGTTCCCCGGCCAGCAGGGCGGCCCCCTCATGCATGTGATCGCCGCGAAGGCCATCGCCATGAAGGTCGCGCAGACCGACGAATTCAAGGACCGCCAGCGCCGCACCCTCGAGGGCGCGCAGATCATCGCTGAGCGCCTGGGCGCTGACGATGCGAAGAAGGCTGGCATCAAGCTGGTCACGGGCGGCACCGACGTGCACCTCGTCCTCGTTGACCTGGTTGACTCCGAGCTCAACGGTCAGCAGGCCGAGGATCTGCTGCACGAGGTCGGCATTACCGTCAACCGCAACGCCGTCCCCTTCGACCCGCGTCCGCCGGCCGTCACCTCGGGTCTGCGTATCGGCACTCCCGCCCTCGCGACGCGTGGCTTCGACGCCGAGGACTTTGCCGAGGTTGCGGACATCATCGGCACGACCCTGTCCCAGGGTGCGTCCGGCGGCAATGTTGAGGTGGACGCACTGCGCGCCCGCGTCAAGAAGCTGACGGATAAGCACCCGCTGTACGCCGGGCTCTGATCGTGAGGGCTCCGTGGGAGGGCCCCGCCGGGGTCCTGGATGGCAAGGCGACCGCTGCCGCTATTAAGGCGGAGCTGAAGGAGCGTGTTGATCGTCTGCGCGAGGCCGGGGTCGTCCCGGGCCTCGGCACGATCCTCGTCGGCGAGGACCCCGGGTCCGTCGCCTACGTCGCTGGCAAGCACCGCGATTGCGCGCAGATTGGCGCCGAGTCGATCCGCGTGGACCTGCCCGCAGACGCGACGCAGGAGCAGGTGGAGGCTGCGATTGATCAGCTCAACGCAGACTCTGCCTGCACGGGCTACATCGTGCAGCTGCCCCTGCCGCGCGGAATCGATACGAACGCCGTCCTGGAGCGTATCGACCCCGCGAAGGACGCGGACGGCCTGCATCCGATGAACCTCGGACGCCTCGTGCTGCGAGGCTCGGGTCCCATCGATTCGCCTCTGCCGTGCACGCCGCGAGCGGTCATCGAGCTCATGGAACGCCACGGGATCAACCTGGCCGGAAAGAACGTTTGCGTCATCGGTCGAGGCGTGACCGTGGGCCGTTCGATCGGCCTGCTGCTCATGCGCAAGGAAGTGAACGCGACGGTCGACGTGTGCCACACGGGCACGACCGACCTGGCCGATCATGTGCGCCGGGCGGACGTCATCGTGGCTGCGGCTGGTTCTGCTGGGATCATCACTCGCGACATGGTGGCCCCCGGTGCGATCGTCCTCGACGTTGGCGTCAGCCGCGTGCAGGGTGAGGACGGCAAGGCTCGTCTGATGGGTGACGTCGCGGACGGCGTGGATGAGGTGGCCAGCTGGCTCAGCCCCAACCCCGGTGGCGTTGGGCCGATGACCCGGGCGCTCCTCGTGACGAACGTCGTTGAGGCTGCCGAACGCCAGGCAGGAATCAGCGCGAACTGACAGGCGTGCGTGGCCTCGGCGCATGTGGGGGCCGCACGCGAACGCACCGGAGGCGCGGTGAGGATATCCATTCCTCGCCGCGCCTCCTCGTTCATCTAGACTGAAGAAAACTCTTGTTAAGGAGAAAACGATGACTCTGACGGTGACCACCGTGAACCTCAACGGCATTCGCGCCGCCCACAAGCGTGGCTTCCTCGACTGGCTGGAGGCTAGCGATACGGATGTGCTGCTGATGCAGGAAGTGCGTGCGCCGGAGGAGATTTCCCGCGAGATCATGGGCGAGGCCTGGGACAGCGTGTGGGTTCCCTGCCGTATCAAGGGGCGCGCCGGCGTGGGTGTAGCTGTGCGACGCGGGCGCGCGGTCCTGGAGGGCGAGCCTCGCCCGGTTCTCGACGGCGCTGAGACGGACGTGGATTCGGGCCGTTGGCTCGAGGCCATCGTGCGCCCCGAGGGGGGCGAGACCCCCGTGCGAGTGGTCTCCGCATACTTCCACTCGGGTGAGAAGGACACTCCCAAGCAGGAGGCCAAGATGGCGCACCTGCCGCGCATCGGCACCCGCATGGCCGAGCTGATCGCCGAAGAGGCCGCCGGGGGCATCTCCTCGCTCGTGTGCGGCGACTTCAATGTCGTACGCTCCGAGGCCGACATCAAGAACTGGAAGCCGAACCACAACAAGCGCGCCGGCGTCCTCGACGAAGAGATCGCTTTCCTCAATCAGTGGGTGGTGGAAGGCTGGCGTGACGCCGTGCGCGACCTGGCCGGCGACGTGCAGGGCCCCTACTCGTGGTGGTCCTGGCGCGGCCAGGCCTTCGTGAACAACGCGGGTTGGCGCATCGACTACCAGTACGCGACGCCCGCCCTGGGCGAGCGCGCGCGTTCCTTCGCGATCGGCCGCGCCGACGAGTATGCGGAGCGCTTCTCGGATCACGCGCCTGTCTCGGTGACCTACGAGATCTGACGTTTCATTGACGAGGCCGTGGCTGGCCTGGGAGCGAGCGTTTCCTGGGTGGCCACGGCCTTTCGCGTCCCCGGGTGGCTACGGCCTTTCATGTCTGCGGGCGACCTGTTGTATGAGCTGTGGCACTGTTTTCCAAAATTTCGCACGTAATTCGTTTGGGTGAAGTTTCAACAATCGCTGGAAACGTTGCAATTCCAACAGTGTGACTTCAAAATTTGAAGTAGTCGCGAGGGAATTACGTGCGACATTGATGGGGCCTGGCTGCCGTGCTCGTCGATGATGGTGGTTGTTCCCAGGCCCAATACACATCCGGATAGGTAACGATCATCCGGATAGGTAGCGAAGATCCGGATAGATAACGAGCATCCGGATAGCTTAATAACCTATCCGGATGTGCATAACCTATCCGCGTGCGCGCAAGCTATCCGGATAGTGCCCCGAAGATGGGGCTTTGGGGCCTGGCGGTGCTTGCAGATTGTGGTGTGGCTTGGGCTGGCTACTCGCAGTAACGAGAGTGCGCCGGTGTGGAGGGCGCCGGAGGGACCGGAAGGCCTGGCTGCGGTGCCCGTGGGCGGTGGCGGGGCCTGGCCGGGCTTCGAGACGACGCGCCGAGCGAAGCTCGCGGCGCGGACGGCTCGCGGGCGGGCCGCCGCCCACGGCGCAGCCCGGTCCCACGGCCGGGGCCTCCGGCGCCCGGAACACCAGCGCGTGATGAGCGCGCGACGGCGTGGTGAGCAGGGGGCTCAGTGTCCGGAGGCGTCGAAGTCGAACAGGGCCATCGAGGAGTAGATGCCCGAGGGGTCGATGCGATCCAGGCGGAAACCCGGAACGATCCAGGAGGCCTCGACGGTTGCGCCGATGTCGAGGGCCATGTCCAGGGCGACGTCGTCGACGTCCTGTGCCAGCGTCACGTGGGGGTGATACGGAAAGCGTGTCTCGTGGTCGAGGGGGCCGGAGCGGATCTCTTCGGCGAGGTCTGTGCAGTCGGAGGCGCCTTCGGCGAGCGTCATGAAAGCGACGTTGGAGACGGGACGGAAGGAATCGGTGCCCGACAGGGTGGCGCGGAAAGGGGAGTGCCTCGAGGCGATGGAGCGCAGGTGGTCGATGACCTCAGCGCGCGCTTCGCGTGCGACGGGTGTGGGCGGCATCAGCGTAATGTGCGCGGGGATGCGTGATCCTGCCAGGTCTCCCAGGCGCAGGCGCAGGTTGGTGAGCTGTGTGACCCACGGTTCGGGAATCGCGACGACGACGCCGAGCCAGTCCTGGCCGGGGAGTCGTTGGGGGAGGAACATGGGGCCTGCCTGTGTCGCGGTTGTGGTGGCTCCACTGTACCGGTTGTCCGGGCGTGCGCGACGAGGCCGTAGCGCTTGAAGGGTGTGAGGGCGTTCACGTAGCCTTGAGGAAGTGAGACCAAGGAGGATCTTGTGACTGATCTCGTGTGGGCCGACGCCGCTACCCCCGATGAAGGGGCTGCGCAGGCCTCAGACCTGTTCCGTGACGCGTTTGGCTACGAGCCTCGGGGCGTGTGGAGCGCGCCCGGACGCGTCAATATCATCGGCGAGCACGTGGACTACAACGGTGGCCCGTGCGTTCCGATTGCTTTGCCGCACCGCGCGTACGTGGCGCTGTCGCCTCGCGAGGATCGGACGATTCGCCTGATTTCTCCACAGACCCGCGAGGCGACCGACGTCCTCGATCTCGACGTGATCGGCCCGAAGGGGACCCCCGGCGAGGTGACGAACCATTGGACCGCGTATCTCGCGGGCGTCGCGTGGGCCCTTGAGCAGGCTGGATACGGGCCGCTGCCCGGTTTTGATGCGGCTCTGTGGTCGTGCGTGCCCCTGGGTGGTGGCCTGTCGTCGAGCGCCGCGCTTGAGTGCGCGACGGCGGTGGCCCTCGATGAGGTGTGCTCGCTGGGTTTGGCGGGCACGATCGAGGCCCCCAACGACGAGGGACGCAAGGTGCTCGTGGATGCGGCACGCGCCGCGGAAAACCAGGTGGCGGGCGCGAACACGGGCGGCCTGGACCAGACAGCGTCCCTGCGCTGCCGCGAGGGCCATGCGCTGGCCCTCGACTGCCGCGACATGTCGACGCGCCAGGTTCCCTTCGACCTGAGCGCGGTCGGCCTGGAGCTTCTCGTTATCGACACGCGCGCCAAGCATTCGCTGGCAGACGGCCAGTACGGCTCGCGCCGCGCGGACTGTGAGGAGTCGGCGCGCATCCTGGGCGTGGACCAGCTCGTGGATGTCGAGGACCTGGACGAGGCAACGGCCGCGCTGGGCAATGAGCGCCTGGCCGCCCGCACGCGCCACGTCGTCTCCGAAATCGCGCGGACGCGCGCTTTCGTCGAGCTCCTTGACGAGGGGCCGCTGGAGGGGACGCGCCTGGCGGTCGCGGGCGCTCTCCTCAATGACTCTCACGACTCGCTGCGTGATGACTACGAGGTCTCCTGCGAGGAGCTGGATGTGGCCGTGGAGGCTGCTCGAGCTGCGGGCGCGCACGGTGCCCGCATGACGGGTGGCGGCTTCGGCGGCAGCGCGATCGCGCTTGTCGACGCGCCCGCCGTGGAGGGTGTGGCGCGAGCCGTCGCGGCCGCCTACGCGGAGCGAGGCTGGGAGCCTCCCCACTTCATCCGATCCCTCCCGGGAGCTCCCGCCGGACGCCTGGGCTGAGCGATCGGAGACAAACCGAGGGGCCGGTGCTTCAGCATTTGAAGCACCGGCCCCGGCCTCGTTACACTGAAGGTCAGCAGACACGAGGGAAGGATATTCCGATGGGGATCAGCAAACGAGCATGGCAGGTAGCGGGCGCAGCAGCCGGCGGCGCGAGTCTCTTTGGTGGCGGCCTGGCGATCGGACGCCTCCTGCGGCTGGATTCCCAGCGCGGTGACTACCGCAAGGCCTGGGAGGACCATAACCTGGCGACCCTTGACCGCCTGCGTCAACTCGACGAGCATCCCGAGGGTAAGCGTCCCTACCTCATCGTCTCCCTCGGCGACTCCTCCGTGCAGGGCATGGGAGCCTCGCGTATCACCGAGTCCTACCCGGCACGCCTCGCCTCGGCCATCGACGCCCAGCTGGACCGCGAGGTCCTGCTGCTCAACCTGTCCCTGTCGGGGGCGACCATCGAGTCCGTGGAGCTCACTCAGATCCCGCAGATGCGCGGCCTGGGCCTCCTGGATGGGCCCTACAGTCCCGACCTGGTCACGTTGACCATCGGCGGCAACGACGTGATGGCCGAGGACATGGCACCCGGACAGTTCGAAGAGCGCCTGCGCCGGGTCCTCGCCTCTCTGCCTGCTGATGCCCTGGTTTCCACCATCCCGTCTTTCGGCATCATGCCGCAGGAAAGCCGCGCGCAGGACATGTCCGACCGCATCGCGGCCGCCGTCGCCGACAGCGACGCGAACGTCGTCGACCTTCGCTCCCTCACGCAGGAATACTCCCTGCCGACCTACACGTTCGCCTACCACGCGGCGGACTTCTTCCACCCCAATTCGGCCGCATACGCCAAGTGGGCTCAGCTCTTCGCCGACGCGTGGGCCACATCTCGACGTGAGGCAGCCCCCGTCGTCGAGGACGCCCCCCAGTGGGACATGCTCTCGGCGCGGGTGGCACAATCGGAGTATGACGACTGACGGACCGTGGCTCGTCGTCGGGTTAGGTAACCCCGGCGCGCAGTATGCCTCCACCCGACACAACGTCGGGTACTTGACCCTCGACGTGCTCGCCTCGCGTGGCGGCGCGACCCTCACCTCGCACCGCTCGCGCACGCACACCGCCGACGTTCGCCTAGGGATCGGCCCCGGAGGCGTGCCCGGACCCCGCGTGATTCTCGCGCGCTCCGACAGCTACATGAACACCTCCGGCGGTCCGATCAGCGCGCTCGCCACCTTCCACAAGATCGAGCCCTCGCGCATCCTCGTCATCCACGACGACATGGACCTGCCCGCGCACACGCTGCGCCTCAAGATCGGCGGGGGAGAGGGCGGCCACAACGGCCTGAAGTCCCTCAGCCAGCACCTGGGCACGCGCGATTACGCTCGCCTACGCATCGGCGTGGGCCGCCCGCCGGGGCGCATGGATCCCGCCGACTACGTGCTCGCGCCACTGCCTTCCAAGGAACGCCCCGACTGGGACGTCACCTTCGAGCAGGCCGCCGATGTCGTCGAAGACATCGTGACCAAGGGATTTGCCCCCACCCAGATGGCCCTGCACACCGGGTCCTGATCGAGGCGGCGACCCCCTGGCGTCGCCGCGCACCCTCACCGCGAAAGGCAGCGCGTGCTACTCACCGGACTCCTCCCGGACATCACCACCGATCCCGCGATCGAGACGGCCACCGACTCCGTCGAAGCCGGCCGTTCTGGCACGATCGTCGCGCCCGTCGGCATCCGGCCGCCCCTGCTCGCGGCCGTCGCCTCGCGCGCGGCCACGCCCCTCGTCGTCCTCACGGCCACCGGGCGCGACGCCGAATCGCTGACCAACGCCCTGGCCTCGTGGATCCCGGGCGTCGCCATGCTACCCGCGTGGGAGACTCTGCCCCACGAGCGCCTCTCGCCCCAGGTCGACACGATGGCACGTCGCATCGCCGTCCTGCGCCGCCTCGTCCACCCGATCAAGGGAGACGACAGCGCCGGTCCGCTTTCGGTCCTCGTCGTCCCCATCCGTGCATTCCTCCAGCCGATCATCTCCGGCTTGGCGGACCTCGAACCCGTGCGCGTGCGCACCGGCGACATCCTGGACCTCACCGAGACCACGAACCGCCTGGCCGAGCTGGGCTACGAGCGCGTCGACATGGTCGAAGGCCGCGGCCAGATGAGCGTGCGCGGCGGCATCCTCGACGTTTTCCCGCCGCAGGAACCCCACCCCCTGCGCGTGGAGCTGTGGGGCGACGAGGTCGACGACATCCGCGCCTTCTCCGTCTCCGACCAGCGAACCCTCGGCGAGGCTGCCGACGGCCTGTGGGCCGTCCCCTGCCGCGAACTCCTCCTCACCCAGGCCGTGCGCGCCCGCGCCCGCGAGGCCACGGACCGCCTGCCCGGCGCCGCTGAAATGCTCAGCCTCGCTGCAGAGGGAATCGCCGCACCCGGCATCGAATCCCTGGCACCCATCCTCGTGGGCGGCATGGAGTCCCTCCTCGACCTGCTGCCCGCGGGCTCGCCGATCCTCGCGTCCGACCCCGAACGCATCCGCGCCCGCGCCGCCGACCTCGTCGCCACGACCGAGGAGTTCCTCGCCGCCGCGTGGAGCGCCGCCGCCGGGGGAGCGGACACGCCGCTCGAGGCATCCAAGGCCTCGTTCCTCGACCTGGCCGACCTGTGGGGGAGCGGGACGCGCCCCTGGTGGGAGCTCACTGACCTGCCGCCCGCCGACCTCGCCTCCGCGATCGACGAGGCCGACTCGCCCTCATCGGATGGCCCCGCGCCCGTCGTCGTCTCGCCCACCCTCATGCGCGTGGGTGCCCGCGACGTGCAGCCCTACCGCGGAGACTTCGCCCGCGCAGCTGCCGACCTCACCGACCTGGCCCGCGACGGCTGGCGCATCGTCGTCACCACCGAAGGCCCCGGCCCGGGTCGGCGCATCCGCTCCATCCTCACCGACGCCTCGTGCCCGGCCGCGCTCGCGGACAACGTGGAAGCGCGTCCCGACCCCGGCCTCGTGACGATTACGACCGCGCAGGCCGGTGTCGGTTTCGTCGCGCCCCACCTCAAGGTTGCGATCCTCACCGAAGGCGACCTCACCGGGCGAGCGGGCGCCTCCACGCGCGACATGCGGCGCATGCCCTCGCGCAGGCGCAAGGGGGTCGACCCGCTGACCCTGCACCCCGGGGACTACATCGTCCACGACCAGCACGGCATCGGACGCTTCATCGAGCTCGTCTCCCGGTCGATCGGGCGCGGGGACGCTGCCTCGACGCGCGACTACCTGGTCATCGAATACGCGCCCTCCAAGCGCGGGCAGCCCGCCGACCGGCTCTTCGTGCCCACCGACGCGCTGGACCAGATCTCGAAGTACACGGGATCCGACGAGCCCACCCTGACCAAGATGGGCGGCGCCGACTGGGCCAAGACCAAGGCCCGCGCCAAGAAGGCCGTCAACGAGGTCGCCAAGGAGCTCATCCGCCTGTACGCGGTGCGCCAGCAGACCAAGGGGCACGCCTTCGGCCCCGACACGCCCTGGCAGCGTGAACTCGAGGACGCCTTCCCCTACGTCGAGACCCCCGACCAGCTCGTCACGATCGACGAGGTCAAGGCTGACATGGAAAAGCCCGTGCCCATGGACCGCCTGCTCACGGGCGACGTCGGCTACGGCAAGACCGAAATCGCGGTGCGAGCCGCCTTCAAGGCCATCCAGGACGGCTATCAGGCCGCCGTCCTCGTGCCTACGACCCTGCTGGTCACCCAGCACGCGGAGACCTTTGCCGAGCGCTACGCCGGCTTCCCCGTGCGCATCGGCACGCTCTCGCGCTTCTCGACCCCGAAGGAAACCGAGGAGGTCAAGGCTGGGCTGGCCTCGGGCGAAGTCGACCTGGTCATCGGCACCCACTCGCTGCTGACCGGCACGGTTTCTTTCAAGAAGCTCGGCCTCGTCATCATCGACGAGGAGCAGCGCTTCGGCGTCGAGCACAAGGAGACGCTCAAGGCTCTGCGCACCGACGTGGACGTCCTGTCGATGTCCGCCACGCCGATCCCGCGTACCCTCGAGATGGCGATCTCCGGCATCCGCGAGATGTCGATCCTCCAGACCCCGCCCGAGGAGCGCCAGCCCGTCCTCACCTTTGTCGGTGCCTACACGGACGCCCAGGTCAGCGCCGCGATCCGACGCGAGCTCCTGCGCGACGGCCAGGTCTTCTACGTGCACAATCGCGTCGACTCGATCTCCTCGGTCGCCGCCCACATTGCGGAGCTGGTGCCCGAGGCACGCGTGCGCACGGCCCACGGAAAGATGAACGAGCACCAGCTCGAGGCCGTCATTCAGGACTTCTGGAACCACGAGTTCGACGTCCTCGTGTGTACGACCATCGTCGAGACGGGCCTGGATATCTCCAACGCGAATACCCTTATCGTCGATCGCGCCGACACCTTCGGCCTGTCGCAGCTCCACCAGCTGCGCGGGCGCGTCGGACGAGGCCGCGAACGCGCCTACGCGTACTTCTTCTACCCGGGCGACAAGGCGCTCACCGAGACCGCGCACGAGCGCCTCAAGACGATCGCCGCGAACACCGAGCTGGGCGCGGGCCTGGCCGTCGCCCAGCGTGACCTCGAGATCCGAGGCGCCGGCAACCTCCTGGGTGGGGCGCAGTCCGGCCACGTCGAAGGCGTCGGATTCGACCTGTACGTGCGCATGGTCTCCGACGCCGTCGCCGCCTACCGAGGTGATGCTCCCACCGAAAAGACCGATGTGCGCATGGACCTGCAGGTCGACGCGCATATTCCCGATGGCTACGTGCGCGGCGAGCGCCTGCGTCTCGAGGTCTACGCCAAGATCGCGGCCATCTCCACGCCCGAACAGGAAGCGGACGTGCGCGAGGAACTCGTGGACCGCTACGGTCCTATCCCGCCCCAGGTCGACCTGCTCTTCGCCGTCGCACGGCTGCGCGAGATCGTGCGCCGCGCGGGGATCACCGAGATCGTCACGCAGGGCAAGTACCTGCGTGTCTCGCCCGTCGAACTGCGCGATTCCCAGGTCATGCGCCTTAAGCGCTTGCACCCCGGAACGGTCATCAAAGCCGCGGTTCGCCAGGTTCTCGTGCCGCTGCCACTCACCTCGCGAGTCGGTGGCTCCCCGCTCACCGACGGCCCTCTCCTGGAGTGGGTGGAGACTCTGGTGACCAAGATTCTTGTGCCTTTTGGCGAGTAGTGCCTGTGGTGGAATACACTGGTCCTATTGCGTCGCAACATATCTGAGGAAGGAATGCTCGTGCGCTACACACGCCAGCTCGCTACCGCCGCCCTAATCGTGGCCGCAGGACTGGGAATGGGGGCGTGCTCCGCCCATCCCGGCGCTGCCGTCGTTACCTCGTCGGGCGTGACGTATTCGAATGCGGAAGTTGAGGAAGCTGCCCAGCAGCTCTTTGACATGAAGGCTTCGGAGAGTACGGATATTGGCTACGGGATCCGCAAGAGCCTTGCGAATCATGACCTGCTCGTGACTGTTGGTGAAACTGCGGGCGTGAGCGTGACGGACACGCAGGTTGACACCTACGTGCAGCAGATGGTGCAGCGTAGTGGCGGCGTTGTGCCCGCCCAGATGGGGCGTGTCACTCGTGTCCTTATGGAAAACAACGTCCTCGCGGAGCTGATCAACATGAAGCTTCAACAGGATCCGAGGCTGGAGGGTCCGGTGGACGCTGCTGTGGCCCAATACCAGGAAGCGTCCTCCGTCACTATCAACCCGCGCTTCCCGCAGCCGTCCCTGGCTGGACGCCAGGCTCCGACCATGCCCCTCTTTGGTGACGCCGTCTCTGGAGCCAAGGACGATCCCATGGCCGCGCTCCTGGGTGGCAGTGCCCAGTGAACCTTGTGAGTATTCGCTCACAGCGTCTCCGTCAGGGACTAATGTCGCTTGTCCGGGCGCATAACCGGGGTTGATAGCCCCAAAAACCACAATGTCCCCCTCGCCGGGGGGTGACCACATATGGCGGTCCGTATTACCGTTGTACTGACCGCTTCCACGCAACAACATCGATTGGAGAATGACGTGGCAGTTATTGAAGGCATTGGTGCACGCGAGATCCTCGACTCGCGCGGTAACCCGACCGTTGAGGTTGAGGTCGTCCTCGAGGACGGCACCGCTGCGCGCGCGTCCGTTCCCTCCGGCGCGTCCACCGGCGCGTTCGAGGCCGTCGAGCGTCGCGATGGCGACAAGGGCCGTTACCTTGGCAAGGGCGTCCAGGACGCCGTTGACGCCGTCGTCGAGCAGATTGCCCCCGAGCTCATCGGCGAGGAAGCTGACGACCAGCGCTACATCGACCAGGCCATGATCGACCTGGACGGCACCCCCAACAAGGGCAAGCTCGGCGCGAACGCCATCCTCGGCGTCTCCCTCGCCGTCGCCAAGGCTGCCGCGAAGTACGCGGACCTGCCCCTGTACAAGTACCTGGGCGGCCCCAACGCTCACGTCCTGCCCGTCCCCATGATGAACATCCTCAACGGTGGCTCCCACGCGGACTCCAACGTTGACATCCAGGAGTTCATGATCGCCCCCCTCGGCGCTCCCTCCTTCCGTGAGGCCCTGCGCTGGGGCGCCGAGGTCTACCACACGCTCAAGGGCGTCGTGAAGGACCGTGGTCTGTCCACCGGTCTGGGCGACGAGGGCGGCTTCGCCCCCAACCTGGACTCCAACGCCGAGGCCCTCGACCTGATCGTCTCCGCGATCGAGAAGGCCGGCTTCAAGCCGGGCGAGGACGTCGCCCTGGCCCTGGACGTCGCCTCCTCCGAGTTCTTCAAGGACGGCCTGTACCAGTTCGAGGGCGAAGGCCGCTCGACCGAGTACATGGTTGAGTACTACGAGAAGCTCATCTCGAACTACCCGCTGGTTTCCATCGAGGATCCGCTGGATGAGGACGAGTGGGATGCTTGGAAGGCCCTGACCGCCGAGATCGGTGGCCGCGTCCAGCTGGTCGGCGACGACCTGTTCGTTACCAACCCCGCCCGCCTCAAGAAGGGCATCGAGCTGGGCGCCGCCAACGCGCTGCTCGTCAAGGTGAACCAGATCGGTTCGCTGACCGAGACCCTCGACGCCGTCGAGGAAGCGCACCGCAACGGCTACCGTTCGATGACCTCGCACCGCTCCGGCGAGACCGAGGACACCACGATCGCCGACCTGGCCGTCGCCACCAACTCCGGCCAGATCAAGACCGGTGCCCCCGCTCGTTCCGAGCGCGTCGCCAAGTACAACCAGCTGCTGCGCATCGAGGAGCAGCTGGGCGAGGCCGCCGTTTACGCCGGCCGCTCTGCCTTCCCTCGCTTCAAGTGAGCCTAGGCAACTAGCCGCATAGCTCCGCGCGGGCCCGTAAGGGTCCGCGCGGAGTTTTTTCGGCGTGGGGCTGAGCCAAAGACCCCAACTTAGGGCACGATAGAAGAATGGCTAGCCGTCGTCCTTCTTCCCGCCCGTCCTCGCGTCGCCGCTCCTCCGCTTCGGAGGCAGCGCGTACGACGCGTGAAATCAACGCGGAAAAGTCACGCCAGCGCAGGGCGGCAGCGAAGGCTGCACAGTCGTCGAAGGGTGCCGAGGCCTCGGCGAAGCGCCAGAAGTCGGCGCGGGGCGCCCAGAAGGAAGAGGGCGCAAAGCGCAGCTTTTTCCGTAGGAATAAGGGCGTCGAGAAGGGCTCGTCGCGTTCTTCGTTTGTGCGTCCCGCCGCGGAAGGATCGTCGGCCCTGTCCATCGGCGGCCTTGACGTGTCCACTCGACTCCTCGTCGTTCTCATCATCGCCGCGATCCTGTCGGTCATGCTGGTGCCCAGCCTCTACCAGTGGTGGCAGCAGGAGAGAGAACTCGCGCAGATCAAGACGCAGGTTGCCGAGCAGCAGCAGAAGAACGCTGACATGCAGCGCCAGCTCGACCTGTGGAATGACCCCGACTACATCTCCACTCAGGCGCGCGAACGGCTCGGATTCGTTCGACCCGGTGAGACCCAATACACGGTGGTGGATCCGGGGCCGCAATACCAGGACTCGGCGCTGGCGGCCGCAGCTGCTTCCACCGGACCGGCGCGCCCCTGGGTGCAGCAGCTCGGTATCCTAGTAGGGAAGGCGGATCAGCCGCCGAGCGCGACGCCTATCCCGTCGGCTGAGACCAGTCAGTCGGGCCAGGCCCCCACCACCAGCCAAGAAAGCGGAGAATGAGCCTCGTTAACACCACCGACGCCACCGAAGAGGACCTGGAGGTCCTGCGTTCCCAGCTGGGCCGCGTGCCCCGAGGGGTCGTTGGTATTGCTGCGCGCTGCGTGTGTGGTCGGCCCACCGTTGTAGCCACCGCGCCGCGTCTGCCTGACGGGACGCCGTTCCCCACGACCTACTACCTGACGCACCCGGCGGCCGTGAAGGGAGCTTCCACGCTTGAGGCCGAGCACGTCATGGAGACCCTCAACGAGGACCTCGCTGCCGACGAGGAGCTGCGCGCCGCCTATGCGCGCGCCCACGAGGCCTACATTCAGGCGCGCCTGACCCTGGGTGACGTTCCGGAGATTTCCGGTGTGAGCGCTGGCGGAATGCCCACGCGCGTCAAGTGCCTGCACGCCCTCGTCGGCCACTCTCTGGCTGCCGGCCCCGGCGTGAATCCGATCGGGGACCGCGTGCTCGCGATGCTCGACGAGCGAGGCCTGTTCTCCACCTCCCGTTGCTCCTGCTGAGCGCTTTTTGCCCGTGCCCAACCCGGCCTCGTCCGGGACTCACCCCTGTAGAAACGAAGCGATGACCCGCGTAGCTGCCATTGACTGTGGAACCAATTCGATCCGACTGCTCGTCGCCGATGGGCGTATCGGCGAAGACGGCCGTCCCCATCTGTCGGACCTGACTCGCCAGATGCGCATCGTGCGCCTGGGACAGGGCGTGGATGCGCGCGGCTACCTGGATCCTGCGGCGATCGAGCGTACGGTGGAGGCCACGGTCGAATACCAGCGCATGATCGAGGCCCTGGGAGCGACGAGCACTCGTTTCGTGGCGACCTCTGCGACGCGCGACGCGTCCAACAGCGCGGACTTCGTGCGTCAGATCAAGGCCATCATCGGCGTGGAGCCCGAGGTCGTTGTCGGCACGGAGGAAGCCTCCCTGTCCTTCAACGGCGCGGTGAGTGGCCTAGGCGAGTCCGTCACCGCCCCGATGCTGGTCGTCGATATCGGTGGTGGGTCGACGGAGCTGGTGCTCGGCTCGACCCGCGTCGAACAGGCGATTTCGATCGACATGGGCGCCGTGCGCGTCACCGAAAAGTTCTTCTCTCACGTGGATCCGGCGGGCGGCGTGCCCGTCGAGGACCAGGAGCGCGCGATCGCGTGGATCGATGAGCAGCTGGACGGCGCGGAAAAGTCCGTGGACCTGACGCGCGTGCGCTCTCTCGTGGGCGTAGCGGGCACGGTGACCACCCTGACGGCCCAGGCGCTGGGTCTCACGTCGTACCAGCCCGAGCGTATCCACGGCGCTCGACTGAGCGCGGCACAGTTCGAGGAGGCCGTGCGCTTCATGGTCGATCAGCCGACCTCCGTGAAGGCTTCCCTGGGCTTCATGCCCGAGGGGCGCGAGGACGTCATCGCGGCTGGCGCGCTTATCTGGAGCCGCATCGTCACGCGCGTTCTGGCGCGCGCCGAGGCCGCCGGGCACCCGATCGAGCAGATCGTCACCTCCGAGCACGACATCCTCGACGGCATCGCACAGGCGATGATCTGAGCGGAGCTTGAGGCGAACGCCAGCCTCCCGTAGGCTGGACGTGCGCGTGCGCGCCCCCGTGGCCCAATTGGCAGAGGCAACCGACTTAAAATCGGTGTGTTGTGGGTTCGAGTCCCACCGGGGGTACTGACGGCAGGCCTCATCGACGAGGCTGGGGCTCAGCGGGCATACCTGACCTCGCGTGGACGCAGGGTTGCGCTGCGCGCATAATGGAACGTTTCCCACTTGTGGGTGCCACGTGCGACACTAGTGGCAGTACATCACTGACCAAGGAGGAAATATGGCCAACCCGGTGATGAATTCGATCGTCAAGGACTGGTCGACCCAGTCGACGACTCCCGCCGGCTACCCCGAGATGCCGGGGTACCAGCCCGCCTCGCAGCAGGCGCAGAATCCCTACGCGGGTGCGACTAACCCGTACGGTGCCCAGCAGGGCGTCGACTATTCGGGGCAGCCGGTCTACGGCACTGCGCAGGCTGGCACCGGGGGCTCCCCGGTTTCGTCCGGTTACGAGGAGCAGATGGCCTCGTACGAGGCGATGATGAACGCTCCCGCGGCCGACGCGGTGGACCGCGGGATGATGACCTTCGACGACGTCGTGGTCAAGTCCATCATGTGCTTCGGCCTGCTTCTCGTGGGCGCGGTGGCCGGATGGATGACGGGCATCGTTGCGATGGGTGTCGCGATGGTGTTGTTCTTCGCCTCGTGCGCAGTGACGCTGGGCCTGGCAATCTTCATCCAGTTCTCGAAGAAGATTCGCCCGGGTGCCATCGTCACCTACTCCCTCATTGAGGGCTTCAGCCTCGGCGTGATCTCCTACACCTTTGAGGCCTACTTCCCGGGCATCGTGATCAGCGCTGTTCTGGCGACCCTCGTCGTCATCGGTACGACCTTGGCTGCCTTCATGATGGGCTTCGTGCGTAACTCGTCGACGCTGACCCGCGTCGCGGGGATCGGTTCCATTGCCTTCTTCTTCTACTACCTCGTCACCTTTGCGCTGTCGGTCACCGGCCTCGTCGACATGACGGCGGTGAACAACGCGAAGATCTTCGGTATTCCGCTCGGCATCATCATCGGTGTTCTCGCCGTCTTCATCGGCGTGCTGTGCCTCGTGCGCGACTTCGATGCCGTCAAGGTCGGCGTCGCCAACAACGTGCCTGAGAAGTACTCGTGGCTGTGCACCTTCGCCATCATGACCGACGTCATCTGGATCTACCTCGAGATCCTCAAGATCCTGTCCTACTTCATGCGCCGCGACTGACGCGCCGCTTCACCGACCCTAAGGAAAGACCCCATGGAAAACATCTCTGTTGCCGGCGAATTCGGCCGCAAGCCCGCCCTGTCCTTCGACGGCACCCCCTCCGACGAGCTCGTCGTCGAGGTCCTCCACGCAGGTGACGGCCAGGAGGTCGAGGCCGGCGACACCATCACCTGCCACTACTACGGCGCGGTCTTCGGCTCCGACGTGGACTTCGATAACTCCTTCGACCGCGGCGGCGCCCTGTCCTTCCAGATCGGCGTCGGAATGGTCATCCCCGGCTGGGACGAGGGCCTTGTGGGCAAGCGCGTGGGCGACCGCGTCCTGCTGTCCATCCCCTCCGAGCTCGGCTACGGCGCTCGCGGCGTTCCGCAGGCTGGAATCCCCGGCGGCGCGACCCTCGTGTTCGTCACCGACATTCTGGGCGTGAACTGATCTCACGCGATTTGGGGGGGGCCGGCACTAACGTGCCGGCCCGCCCCACATCTGTGTCACGCGTGGGCTACTCGTGGGGGAGCGCCGGGCAGGCGATGCCCGTACGGGCGTGGCACTCGTAGCCGCCAGGGTTCTTGAACAGGTACTGCTGGTGGTAGTCCTCCGCGTACCAGAAACGTGCGGTGGAGCCAGCATCTGGAGCGGGGGAGATGACCGTTTGAATCGGGCCGAAACCGCGCTCAGTGAGCACCTCCTGGTAGGCCGCTCGCAGGGCGGTCGCATCTCGTAGCTGCTCGGGTGTGGTCGTCCAGATCTGCGAACGGTACTGGTCGCCGATGTCATTGCCCTGTCCGCCCACCTGCGTCGGATCGTGGATCTCGAAGAAAAGCCGAACCAGGTCAGCGGCGCTCGTGAGCGCGGTATCGAAGACGACACGGACGGTCTCCGCATGCCCAGTCGTATGAGAACACACCTGCTCGTACGTCGGGTTGGGCGACTGTCCGCCCATGTAGCCGGTCGCCGTGGTCACGACACCGGGGGCATTCCACAGGGCCTTCTCGACGCCCCAGAAGCAGCCCGCGGCAAGGTAGATGATCTCCTGGCCGGCCCCGGCCTCGTCCCTCATGTTCGAGCCGAGGACCGCGTGCGTGGAGACGTGAACGTTCGTATGTGCCTGCTTGAAAAACGATGTCATGGGTCCCAGTATGCGCCCCTTGTGGCCGGTGAGCGCGCTGCGCGGACGGAAATGGGGCCGCAGGCGAGTACGCTTAGGGGTGAATGAAAAGGAGGGACCGTGGCCGACACTCAGGAACAGCCGCGCTGGAAGCTATCCGACCTGATGGGCAGGCTCTCAGCTGCCCTGCCGACGAAGCACGCAGATGAGCCCGCGCCCGCACCCGTTATGGTGTCGGTGCGCGAGGAACACGAGGATGAGCGCGACGTTGCAGCCGCCGTTCCGCGCACCCTCCGCGTGGCCGCGGCGATCTCGTGGCGTACCCTCGTCGTCGCCGGCCTGGTCTTGGCTGTGCTGTGGGGGATTGCCCGCCTGACGCTTGTCATCATGCCGGTCGCGATCGCGTTGACGGTGGCGGTGCTTCTCGAACCCCTCGTCTCTTGGATGCGTCGCCGCCTGCACTTTCCCTCGTCGCTGGCCGCTACCGTCGGTCTGCTGGTCTTCTTCGCCGCCGTTGCGGGCGCGCTGAGCCAGGCTGCCGCCGAACTCATCCAGCAGGTGCCGTATCTGGCTCAGCAGGCCGCCGAGGGTTTCCGCGCCCTACTCGACGCGATTGTGCACAATGAGTTCTTGCAGAACGGCCCTCTCAAGATCGACACGACCGTCTTGACGGCAGCTGCCGAGCAGCTGCGTTCCGAGCTGGTGAACTGGCTGAATAGCAATAAGGAAACGCTGGCGACCGGTGCCCTGAGCATCACATCGTCGGTGGGTACGCTGGCGACCTCCGGCCTGACGATGCTCTTCTGTCTGTTCTTCTTCCTCAAGGAGGGGCGCTCGATCTGGCTGTGGTGTGTGCGCCTGCTGCCCGCCCCTGCCCGCGTTCCCGTTCACGAGAGTGCGATCCGCGGTTGGGCGACGTTCGGCTCCTACGTGCGCACGCAGATCCAGGTGGCGGCCATCGACGCGCTCGGCATCGCGCTGGGCGCGTTCTTCCTGGGCGTGCCCCTGGCCATTCCGATCGGTGTCATCACATTCTTCGCCGCGTTCGTGCCCATTCTGGGCGCCCTGACGTCCGGCGTCATCGCGGTGCTTGTGGCGGCCGTGAACGGCGGTCTGACGAAGGCAATCATCATGCTGGTGATCATCCTGGTGGTCCAGCAGGTTGAATCAAACATCCTGCAGCCCTTCATGATGTCGAATGCCGTCTCCCTGCACCCCGTCGCCGTCATGCTCGTCATTACCGCCGGATCGGCGATCGCGGGCATCGCGGGCGCGATCTTCTCGGTGCCGATCGCGGCCTTCATCAACGCGACCGTCATGTACCTGCACGGGTATGACCCGATGCCCGAGCTGGCGACCGCTGAGGATCGCCCGGGTGGCCCTCCCGGTATGCTCGAGGAGAAGATTGCCGCCTCCTACGCGGGTAAGCCCGATACGCGCCCGTACGTGGCTCGCGCGGAGTCGAGCGAGGACGAGGTCGTGGCGGCCGTGGATCTTCACGTCGAGGCCCGCGCCGAGTCGGAGGGCGAGGCGGATCAGGACGAAGCTCCGGCTGGCGAGAAGCAGCAGCCGGGAGAACCTCCGACACCCCACGTGGAGGCGTAAGGCTTCCTCACGCGCGTATGTAACGCGAAGCGGGTCCCACCGAGTGGTGGGACCCGCTTCGGGTTGATTGAGGGGGCGAGGCCGGGTGGGCCTGCTCGCCTGGGAAATCAGCCTTCGAAGGGCTTGGCGTCGAGAATCTCGACGTCGATCATGCGGCCCGTGGGGGCCTCGAAGGAGAGCTTGTCGCCGGCCTTGTGGCCGATGACGGCAGCGCCCAGGGGAGCCTGCGCGGAGAAGACCTGGATGCCCAGGTCGCCGCCGGCGTCACGCGAACCGAGCAGGAACTTCTGCTCGCGGCCTGCCACCAGGGCCGTGACGACCATGCCGGGCTCGACGATGCCGTCGTCGGCGGGGGTCTCTCCGACCTCTGCGTGCTCCAGCATTTCCTGGAGGGCCTGGATGCGGGTCTCGTTCATGGACTGCTCGTTGCGCGCGGCGTGGTAGCCGCCGTTCTCGCGAAGGTCGCCCTCCTGGCGGGCGGCGTCGATGAGGCGTGCGATCTCAACGCGCTTGACCTCGACGCGCTCCTTCAGCTCGCTTGCGAGCAAGTCGTACTGGGCCTGCGTGAGCCACTGTGTGTCAGCCATGGTTCCTCCAATGACGTGTCAGTAACCGAGCGCCGACACACGGGTGTCGGCGCGCATGGTGTCGAGTGTAGCAACATTGAGCCTGGCCATGAGCACAGCCTGGTCGGGCGGCGCGTCAGGAATTCAAGACCGCCAGGTAGACGGCGACGCAGTGGCAGGCCCACGCGGCGACGGTGAAGGCGTGGAAGATTTCGTGGAAGCCGAACCAGGTGGGGGAGGGGTCGGGCTTCTTCGTGCCGTAGACGACCGCTCCCAGCGTGTACAGGACGCCTCCGGCGACGATCAGCCACACGACGATGGGTCCGCCGCCCGCCCACAGCTGCGGCAGGTACCAGACCGCGACCCAGCCGAGCGCGACGTAGACGAGGGTGGTCAGCCAACGCGGGGCAGTGGGCCAGAAGAGGTTGAGGAGGATGCCGACGATGGCTCCGCCCCAGACGACCGACAGGAGAACAGCTGCGTCTGATCGGTCCAGGAGCGCGATCGTGATCGGCGTGTAGGTGCCTGCGATGAGTAGGAAGATGTTGGAGTGGTCCAGGCGCTTCCACATGATCTCCCAGCGCGGGGCCCAGTAGAAGCGGTGGTAGGCCGCGGAGACGCCGAAGAGGACGAGGGAGCACGCCAGGTAAACGGCGGATCCGATCTTCGTCGGAGTCGTGGGCGCCAGGCAGACGAGGACGATGGACGCGGCCAGGGACAGCGGTGCGGCGGCCAGGTGCAGCCACCCGCGCAGCTTGGGCTTGATCTGCACGAGCTGGCCCGAGAACCACTCCTTGGGCGTGAGCGATGCGATCTTCATCCGTTCCCCCTGTCAACCTGTCAACATTTCTTACGAGTCCGTAGGTTACTACGCCGTAACTTATTGTGGCAGGCGCGTTCTCGCACTCCGAGAGTACTTGTGTTTCCCTGTGACCCACGGCGCGATACCCTTAATAACATAAGAGTACGCCGCGCCACAGGGTGCGACAGTAGGGAGGGACATCATGGCCCAGTGGAACATGCTCTACGACATGTACGAGCGTCGCCTCAAAGCCGAGCTGTCTGACGCCGCCGTGCCCGCCCACATTGGCGTCATCCTGGATGGCAACCGCCGCTGGGCGAAGTCGCTGGGCGCGACCGCCTCGCAGGGACACCGAGCTGGCGCCGGAAAGATCAGCGAGTTCCTCCAGTGGTCCGACGACGCGGGTGTGTCGATCGTGACGCTGTGGCTCCTGTCAACCGACAACCTCTCGCGCGATGCCGGCGAGCTGGGCGAGCTGCTGCGCATCATCTGCGAGGCCGTGTCACTCCTGGCGGATCAGGGACGCTGGAAGCTGGCCGTGGTCGGTGACCTGTCCCTGCTGCCCGAGAAGGTGTCCGAGGACCTGCGTGCCTCCGTCGCGCGCACCGCCGACGTACAGGGAATGACCGTCAATATCGCGGTCGGCTACGGCGGCCGACACGAGATCACCGAGGCCGTGCGTTCCATGATGCGTGAGGCGTCGGCCCAGGGGCGCACCCTCGAGGAGCTCGCCGACTCCTTCACTGACGCGGACATCACCGCGCACCTGTACACGAAGGACCAGCCCGACCCCGACCTCGTCATCCGAACGTCGGGCGAGCAGCGCCTGTCGGGCTTCATGCTGTGGCAGTCCGTGCACTCCGAGTACTACTTCTGCGAGGTCTACTGGCCCGACTTCCGCCGCGTCGACTTCCTGCGCGCCCTGCGCTCCTACGCGCAGCGCGAGCGCCGCATGGGCAAGTAAGCATGCGTCGAGCGCGGCGACGCGCGCATTAAACGAGGCCGGACCCCGATGTGGGGACCGGCCTCGTCACGTGTGTGGCGTGCTTAGGAGAGTTCGTGTGCCCAGGGCGGGTTCGCGCCCTTGCGTGAGACGGTCACGTCGGAGACGGCGCTGGCGCGGTCGATGATGGCGCGGACCTGCTCCTCGGGCAGGGAACGCAGTGCCTCGCGCGCGTCGGCACCTCGCAGGCCCATGCCCCACATGGCGTCGATCATGCCGCCCATGAAAGAGTCACCCGCGCCGACCGTGTCGACGACCTCGACGTCGCCCGGGGTCTTCGTGAAGCGCAGGCCCGAGGCCGTGGCGACGTCGCTCCCGTGCTTTCCGCGCGTGACGACCACGAGGGAGGGGCCCATGCCGAGCCAACGCTCCACGACCTCGTCGATGCTGGCGCCGCCGGTCAGCCAGTCGATGTCCTCGTCGGAGACCTTGACGACGTCAGCCAGGGCGATAAAACGCTCGAGGGAGGCGAGCGCCGCAGCGGGCTCGCCCATAATCGAGGGGCGCGCGTTCGGGTCGAAGCACACGAGCGCGTGCTCGCGGCCGCGGGTCAGCGCGTCTAGGACCGCGGAGGCGCCAGGCTCGATGATCGCCGAAATCGAGCCCGCCTCGATGATCTGCGCGGTAGGCGGAACGGTGATTGGTGGAGCCGGTGCCCACTCCAGGTCGAAGGTGTAGGAGGCGGCGCCGTTTTCGTCGAGGCGCGCGAGGGCCGTCGACGTGTGCGAGGCGCCGCGCGAGGCCCCGGTGACGTGCACGCCGGAATCGTACATGTGGAAGTCGATGAGACGGCCGTACTCGTCCAGACCGATCCAGGTCGCCAGCGCCACAGGACGGCCGAGGCGTCCCAGTGTCAGGGCGACGTTCGCGGGAGAACCGCCCGGTATCTCGACGGGGCAGTCGGGCTGCTCATACGTCATGACGACGTCGATGAGCGCCTCGCCGATCGCGAGAATGTGGGGGCCAGATTGCACCGTCATGGCATCTCCTCACCTGCGTGTGAGCGGATCTACAGAATGTACATTAGCGTGCTTCGGGGGAGGGAGTGGAGGTGCGTCCAGAAAGACGCTCCTGAGCACCGTCCAGGATCTGGGAACAGCGGGCTGCCAGGGCTTCGCCGCGTTCCCACATCGTGAGAGTGTCCTCGAGCGGGGCCTGACCGCCCTCGAGGGCCTGGACGATGCGCACGAGTTCGTCGCGCGCCTCCTCGTAGCCGAGGGACTGGGGGTCGGGGAGCTGGTCGTTCGTGGTCATGAGTTTGTTCCTTTGAGTGGGATGTACGGGGGACGAGGCCGGGGTTGCCTCGCGGGATTACGCGTCCTGGGACGCTGCGTCCGCTGGGGGCGTCGGGTTCGTGGCACCCACGACCTGGGCGACCATGCGGCCGGAAGCGAGGATGCCTTCGATGAGGTCGCCCTTCTTGATCTGCGCCGAGGACGTGATGAGCGCACCCGACGGGGTCTTCAGGAGCGCGTAGCCGCGGTCCAGAGTCGCCTGCGGGGACAGGGCGGTCAGCGTCGCGCGCGAGCGCGTCAGCTGCTGGCGCTCCGAGGCGAGCCGACGCTCGATCGCCGATCGCATTGCGGTGACCCGCTGCGCCAGAGCCGCACGGTGCCCCTCGACGATGGCCTCCGGGCCCTGGAGCACCGGGCGCGACGCGATGAGCATCAGGTTCGAGCGCTCCGTCGCCAGGCGCGCGTCCAGCGCCCCGCGCATGCGGGTCAGCGCCTGGGAGATGCCGTCGCGCTCGCGGGCGCGGTCCGGGACGATGCGGCGAGCCGCGTCCGTCGGGGTCGAGGCGCGGTAGTCGGCGACCAGGTCCAGCAGGGGAGAGTCGCCCTCGTGGCCGATCGCGGAAACGATGGGCGTGCGGGCGTCCGCGACGGCGCGCACGAGGCGCTCGTCGGAGAAGGGGAGGAGGTCTTCGACCGCGCCGCCACCGCGCGCGATGACGATGACGTCGACCTCGTCCATGGCGTCCAGTTCGAGGAGGGCGCGGCCCACCTCGGGCACGCAGTGGTCGCCCTGCACGGCGACCTCGCGGATCTCGAAGCGCGCGCTTGGCCAGCGGTCCGACGCGTTGACGACCACGTCGTCCTTCGCCTTCGCGTTGCGTCCGCAGATCAGGCCGATCGTGCGCGGCAGGAACGGCAGAGGGTTCTTACGCGCATCCGAGAACAGCCCCTCCGCCGCCAGGCGGGCGCGCAGCGCCTCAATCTGGGCCAGCAGGTCGCCCACGCCCTGCAGGTGAATCTCCGCGGCCTGCAGGTTGAGTCGGCCCGAGCGCTCCCAAAACACTGGCTTTACGCGCGTCACCACGCGCGCGCCCTCGGTCAGGGGCGTGGAATCCATGACGCCCGCCCACGCGGTCACCGTCATCGACGTGTCCGTCTCAAGGTCGCGCAGCGTCAAGAAATGCATCTTCGCGCCGGGGCGCACCTTGTACTCGACGACCTGGCCCTCCACCCACAGGGGGCTCATACGGTCCACGTACACCTTGATGTTCTCCGTCAGCCTGCGCAGCGGCCACGGATTATCTCGCGTCGTATCAGCCGCCTTCGCAGCGGGCGGACGAGGCTGGGGTGAGCCGCCCGGAGGCGGCGCAGCAGGGGAAAGAGGCAATGTCACGCCACTCAGCATGCCACAGGAGAGTCCCCGCCGCGCTGCCGCGCCCCGCGCCTGTGGACGGCCCCGGCCTCGTCGATGAGGGGCGTGTGGGATTGCCGCGAGCGCGCGCACGCTCCGGGCCGTGGGCGCTAGGGTGGACGCATGAATGAAAACGTCGACCTGCGCGCCAGCGCCGAGTCCCCCCTGCCCTCCTCCCACGGTGAGGGCAGCGGCCGTATCCTCTTGGCCGCCCCGCGCGGATACTGCGCTGGTGTGGACCGCGCCGTCGACGTCGTCGAAAAGGCCCTCGAGCTCTACGGCGCGCCCGTGTACGTGCGCAAGGAGATCGTCCACAACAAGTTCGTCGTCGAGTCGCTGACTAAGCGCGGCGCGATCTTCGTCCAGGAGACCGATGAGGTGCCCGAGGGCGCCCGCGTCGTGTTCTCCGCGCACGGCGTCTCCCCGGCCGTCCACGAGGCCGCCGCCACCCGCCACCTCGCTACGATCGACGCGACCTGCCCGCTCGTGACCAAGGTGCACCGCGAGGCCGTGCGCTTCGCGAAGGAAGACTACGACATCATCCTGGTGGGCCATCAGGGCCACGAGGAGGTCGAGGGCACCTTCGGCGAGGCCCCCGACCACATCCAGGTTGTCGGCACCCCCGACGAGGTCGATAACGTCGTCGTGCGCGACCCCTCGCGCGTCGTGTGGATCTCCCAGACCACGCTCTCCGTCGACGAGACCCGCGAGACCGTCGACCGCTTGCGTCAGCGTTTCCCGCAGCTCATCGACCCGCCGTCGGACGACATCTGCTACGCCACACAGAACCGCCAGGGTGCCGTCAAGCACATCGCGCCCCAGGTCGACGTCATGGTCGTCGTCGGCTCGGCGAACTCCTCGAACTCCGTGCGCCTCGTCGAGGTCGCGCTCGAGGCCGGGGCGGGCGCCGCCTACCGCGTCGACAAGGCCGACGAGCTCGAGGAATCCTGGTTCGAGGGTGCCCGCACCGTGGGCCTCACTTCCGGCGCGTCCGTGCCCGAGATCCTCGTGCGCGAGGTCATCGAATGGCTGCAGGAGCGCGGATTCCCCACCGTTGAGGTGGCCCGCACTGAAACCGAATCGACGACCTTCGCGCTGCCCCGCGACCTGCGCGCCGACCTCAAGAACGCCGGCATGGCGCCCGCACGCCCCCATGCGCCCCGCGTCGCCGGGCCAAACCACACGAAGTAGGGCAACACCACCGGGCCTGCTCCGATAGGATGGGGGCGTGTCTCTTACTATCGGTATCGCCGGACTGCCCAACGTCGGCAAGTCCACCCTGTTCAACGCCCTGACCCGCGCGACCGTGCTCGCCGCGAACTACCCCTTCGCGACCATCGAGCCCAACGTCGGCGTCGTCCCCCTGCCCGACCCGCGCCTGAACAAGCTCGCGGAGATCTTCGGCTCCCAGCGCATCCTGCCCGCCACCGTGTCCTTCGTGGACATCGCCGGCATCGTGCGCGGCGCCTCCGAGGGTGAAGGCCTGGGCAACCAGTTCCTCGCCAACATCCGCGAGGCCGACGCGATCTGCCAGGTCACGCGCGCCTTCTCCGACCCCGACGTCGTGCACGTCGACGGCAAGGTGGACCCGGCCTCGGACATCGAGACCATCAAGACCGAGCTGATCCTCGCCGACATGCAGACGATCGAGAAGCAGATTCCGCGCCTCGAAAAGGAGGTGCGCGGCAAGAAGACCGAGCCGATCGTCCTTGAAACCGCCCGACAGGCGTTGGAGCTGCTGGAGCGCGGCGAGCTGCTGTCCGGCCCCGAGGGCGCCAAGCTGGACCAGGATGCGCTGCGTTCCTTCCAGCTCATGACCTCCAAGCCCTTCATCTTCGTGTTCAACATGGACGCCGCCGAGATGGACAACGAGGAAATGAAGGACGAACTGCGCGCCCTCGTTGCGCCCGCCGAAGCCATCTTCCTGGACGCCCAGTTCGAGGCCGAGCTGGTCGAGCTCGACGACGAGGACGCCCGCGAGATGCTCGCCGAATCCGGTCAGGACGAGTCCGGCCTGGACAAGCTGGCCCGCGTCGGCTTCGACACTCTCGGCCTGCAGACCTACCTCACCGCCGGTGAGAAGGAAGCACGCGCCTGGACCATCCACAAGGGCGACACCGCCCCCAAGGCCGCCGGCGTCATCCACACGGACTTCGAAAAGGGCTTCATCAAGGCCGAGGTCGTCTCCTACGATGACCTGGTCGAGGCCGGCTCCATGGCCGCCGCGAAGGCCGCCGGCAAGGTCCGCATGGAAGGCAAGGACTACGTCATGGAAGACGGAGACGTTGTGGAGTTCCGCTTCAACGTCTGAGGGAAAGAAGTGAAGGTAACTGATCTTGCAAAGGTTCGTGCGACGCTCTGGAGCGCTGCAGACGAGCTGCGTGCCAATTCCAAACTCACTCCGGTGCAGTACCGTGACCCGGTATTGGGCCTCGTTTTCTTGGCCTATGCGGAGAATCGGTTTGAATCTGTGCGAGCTGCGGTGGAGGCCGGGGCTACGAGCCGAAACCCTGCCACCGTCGCGGACTATAAGGCAAAATCCGTGCTCTATGTGCCCGACGAGTCTCGCTTATCGTACCTGGTGGACTTGCCAGAGGGGGAGGACATCGGCAAGGCGACTCACGACGCGATCAAGGGCATCGAGGATAACAACCCAGAACTCAAGGATGTCCTGCCACGCGGGTATCAGAAGCTTGAGCGCTCGACCCTTGTTGAACTCCTTCGCTTGTTTGCCCCACTACCCAAGCAGCTTGAGGGGGACGCGTTTGGGTTCATCTACGAGGATTTTCTCTCCAACTTTGCTGCC
The DNA here is from genome assembly GCA_001838165.1 of Actinomyces sp. HMSC035G02. Lineage (GTDB taxonomy): Bacteria > Actinomycetota > Actinomycetes > Actinomycetales > Actinomycetaceae > Pauljensenia. Next base: position 49,300 of record KV835908.1, read on the forward strand.
CAGGAAGGAAAGGGCGGCGGTGAGTACTTCACCCCGTACTCGATCGTGCGTCTCATCGTCGAGATCCTGCAGCCCTTCCAGGGGCGAGTGTTCGACCCGGCCTGCGGTTCGGGCGGTATGTTCGTGCAATGCGCGAAGTTCGTTGAGCGCCACCACGAGAAAGCCAGCCGTAAGCTGTCCCTTTTCGGGACTGAGAAGACCGAGGACACCGTCCCACTGGCAAAGATGAATCTTGCCCTGCACGGTCTGTCCGGTGACATCCGTCAGGCCAATAGTTATTACGAGGATCCTCACGAAGCTGTCGGGGCATTTGACTTCGTCATGGCCAATCCTCCTTTCAACGTCGACAAAATCAAGAAGGATCAGCTTGCAGGGGACAAGCGTTTCCCCTTCGGTCTGCCCAAGGCTGACAATGGCAACTTCATCTGGATCCAGCAGTTCTACGCGGCACTCTCGGCGAAAGGCCGCGCCGGATTTGTCATGGCCAACTCCGCATGTGACGCTGGGCATTCTGAGAAGGATATTCGACAGAAGCTTATCGAGTCTGGCACAGTTGACGTGATGGTGGCCGTCGGGCCGAACTTCTTCTATACGGTTACCCTGCCGGTGACACTGTGGTTCCTTGACAAAACGAAGCTGGGCACTGAACGGGAAGACACTGTGCTCTTCATCGACGCCCGGCACATCTTCCACCAGATCGACCGCGCCCACCGCGACTTCACCGCGGAACAGATCGAGTTCATTTCCAACATCGTGAGACTCTATCGCGGCGAAGACATCCAGACTGTTGACGGCAGTAATGAACTCCTAGAGCAGAACTTCCCCGGCGGCCAGTACGTTGACGTTGGTGGTCTGTGTAAGATCGTCAGTCGCGCCGAAATTGAGGAACAGGGCTGGAGTCTCAATCCTGGCCGCTACACCGGCGTCACCGCCGTTGACGAAGAAGACATCGACTTTTTGGGTGACCTGCAACGTCTGCATGAGGAGTTCACTCAGCTCAGTGAGGAGGCCGACGCTCTTCGCGCCAAGGTCAACGATGCCATCACTGGGATTCTTGAACCATGAGTGAATGGAAGACGACTCGTATTCGCGATGTTGCTGAAGTGTACGACGGGCCCCACGCTACGCCCAAGAAGGTGGAGAAAGGGCCCTGGTATCTGAGTATTTCGTCGCTCCATAGGGGCCAACTTGATCTGTCAAAGTCTGTGCACATTTCCGAAGTAGACTTTCCTAAGTGGACGAGGCGAGTGGCTCCGCAGGTCGGCGACACACTGTTTTCCTATGAGACTAGGCTGGGGCAAGCCGCTTACTGGGCTCTGGAGGCTGAGGCTGCACTTGGGCGAAGAATGGGCCTGTTGCGTCCGAAGCGCGGTTTGATCGAGCCTCGCTACTTGTGCTACGCCTACCTGGGCCCGCAGTTTCAGGAGGTAATTCGGCAACATACCTTATCTGGCGCGACTGTGGATCGTATTCCTGTGGGTGAAATGCCTAACTGGCCAATACTGCTCCCCTCACTTGAAACGCAGCGGGCAGTGCTCAGCGTTCTCAATTCGATTGATGGTTTGATCGAGAACAACCGGCGGCGGATCGAAGTGCTGGAGGAGATGGCGCGGGCAATCTACCGCGAGTGGTTCGTGAAGTTCCGTTTCCCCGGCCATCAGGACGTCCGCCTCGTCAATTCGGAACTTGGTCTGACTCCCGAGGGGTGGGACCTTGTGGCAGCTTCGGACGTGTTGCTGATCAATCCAAGAATCAAGCTGGATAAGGGTGTTTCTCATCCTTTCATCAACATGGGGGATCTGAGTGAGAAAGGTATGTCCTGCAGACCGAGCGAGTATCGATCCGGTGGATCCGGCTCGAAGTTCGTAGTGGGCGACACCTTGTTCTCGCGCATTACTCCCTGCTTGCAGAACGGGAAGACTGGCCTGGTTCAAACACTCGGCGACAGTGAGGTCGGTCGGGGATCGACTGAGTTCATCGTCCTGCGGGGGCGGCTTGTGGGATCTGCATACACTTACTGCCTGGCTCGGAATGAACATTTTCGCGCTTATGCTGAGGCCAGTATGAGCGGGGCGAGTGGACGGCAGCGCGTGCGGAACGAGTGTTTCGACTCATACATGATAGCGGTCCCTCCGCGAGAACTCGCGCAGCAGTTCGAGCAGGCCTCCCAACCGATGTTTGCGCAGATCCGAATCTTGACGGATGAGACGTTGACATTGGTAAGGTTGCGTGATCGGCTGCTCCCCAAACTTGTGACAGGCCAGATCGATGTTTCTGGGCTCGACCTGGAGGCGGTGGATGCAAAGGAGGAAGCCGGATGACACCTACCGGTCCGGAGTACTGGTACGTGGAAAAACCCAGCGTAGAGCTGTTGGAGCAGCTCGGGTGGTCCACAGTCGATGCCTACGACGAGGCATTGGGGGAGGCGGGAACGCTTGGGCGTGACTCACAACGCGATGTTGTACTCACCCACCGGCTGCGGTCAGCAATGCGTAACCTCAACCCCGCGCACGTGCCGCAGTCCGTGATCGAGGAAGCGATCGAGACACTGACCAAGGATCGTTCGGCAATGGACCCGGTGCGCGCCAACCGGGAGGTCCGAGACCTTGTGTGCGAGGGTTACCATGCTGAGTGGGTGAACGAACTCGGGGAGAAAAAGAACGAGACGCTTCGCTTCATTGACCTCGCCAGGCCTGCAGTGAATGACCTGCTGGCTGCACGACAGGTGTGGGTCAAGGGTAACCTGCACATCCGCAGGCTCGATCTAGTGCTCTTCGTTAACGGTATTCCGCTTGTGCTTATGGAGTTCAAGAAGCCGAACGAGTCGGTGAAAGCTGCGTACGCGGATAATCTCACCGACTACCGTGATACAGTCCCGCAGCTGTTTGTGCCGAATGTATTCGTGCTGCTGTCCAACGGAGCTGAGGCTAAGGTCGGATCAACCTACTCGCCGTATAACTTCTTCAACGACTGGTTGATTCTTGACGCCAAGGGTACTCGTGCGAAGGTCGATCGTAGAGAGGTGGCGCTCGCCACAGTGTTGCGTGGTACTTGCGATCCGCAGGTGCTGCTAGACCTGCTGGAGAACTTCGTCGCCTACCTCGAGCGTCCGGGCGGACTCATCAAGGTGATCGCTCGCTCACACCAGTACCTCGGTGTCAACGCCGCGATCGATAACCTGCGTCAGGCGCGCGCCGATTACGAAAAGCGGCTGGGAGTCTTCTGGCATACCCAAGGATCGGGTAAAACATTATCGATGCTGTGGTTTACCCAGAAGGTGCTGCGCAAGCTCCCAGGCAAGTGGACCTTCGTCATGGTTACCGACCGTACCGAGCTAGACATACAGCTGCACGGCGAATTCGCTGATGCTGGTGCGCTTGCACCCGAAGCGCACGTGCATGCCGAATCCGTGGCGCACCTACGAGAGCTGCTTGCCGCCGACCACCGGTACGTCTTCACGCTGATCCACAAGTTCCAGGTGTCGAAAGCCAAAGGCGAGCAACAAATGCCGGTGCTGTCGGACCGCTCGGACATCATCGTCATCACTGACGAGGCGCACCGCAGTCAGTACGACACTCTCGCGCTTAACATGCGCACCGCCCTGCCGAACGCATCCATGATGGGTTTCACTGGTACCCCGCTCATTGCGGGTGAGGAACAGGCAACTCGGGAGCAGTTCGGCGACTACGTCAGTATCTATAACTTCCGCGACGCCATCGCCGACGGTGCGACCGTTCCGCTGTACTACGAGAACCGTATTCCCGAGCTGCAGCTGGTCAACGAGAACTTCTCCGAGGAGCTCAATGAACTGCTCGAAGAGGCCGAGATCGACGATGAGGCCGAGGGGCAGTTGGCGCGTCAGTTCGCAACGCAATACGCGCTGTTGACCCGCCCTGAGCGACTCAAAGCTATCGCGAAGGACCTGGTGCAGCACTTCGTTGGCCGCGGATTCGCCGGGAAAGCAATGTACGTCGGGTTGGATAAGGCGGCGGCAGTGCGGATGTACGACCTCGTCCAGGCGGCGTGGGCGGAATATCTAACAGAGCTTAGGGTGCAGCATGACGCACTGCCTGAGCTGGAGCGGGCGTGGTTGGCGTCCCGGATTGACCTTATGGAGTCGACGGACATGGCTGTGGTGGTCTCGCCCAGTCAGAACGAATTAAAGACGCTCGACGACCGCGGCCTTGACATCCGCCCGCACCGCGAACGGATGAACCGTGAGGACCTTGCGGAGAAGTTCAAAGAGTCGAAGGATCCGCTTCGTATAGTGTTCGTCTGCGCGATGTGGATGACCGGGTTCGACGCGCCCAGTGTCTCGACGGTCTACCTTGACCGACCCATGCGTAATCACACGCTCATGCAGACGATTGCTCGTGCGAATCGCGTTTTTCCTGATAAAGAGAACGGTTTGATCGTTGACTACGTCGGTGTCTTCCGAAACCTAGAGAAGGCCCTCGCCGTGTATGGAGCTGCGGATGGAGGTGACGCGCCGATCGAGATCATTGACGGCCTTGCCGCCGAACTCAACGCAGCCGTCAGCAAACTGTCTGATTTCTGCTCCGGTATCGGATTCGACCTCGTGGCACTGAGAGACGCCCGAGGTTTTGACCACATAGCGCAACGCGACCTTGCCGTTGAAGCGCTGCTGGCGGATGAGGAGACATACGCCGAATTTCAGCAGCAGGCACGGCAGGTGCGGAAGCTCTTCAAAGCACTTCTTCCGAACCCAGCTGCTGCAAAGCAGCAACGCACCGTCGCTGCCGTGCGAGTTCTATCTGAACGGATCGCCGAGGTGACCCGTCCACCTTCGCCGAACCTCGGAGGCCTCAGCGATGAGGTTGATGCCCTGCTCGATCGCTCAGTAGGGGCCGAGGAGTACGTTATCCGCACTGTGGTAGACGGAAGCACTCTTGACTCGCTCATTGATCTCGGCCAGATTGATTTCGATGGACTGGCGGCAAAGTTTGGCAAACGAAAGCGCGCCGAGACCAACCGCCTTGCCCAACTGCTGCGGCAACAGGCGATCTCATCCGTCATGCGAAATCCGACCCGGTACGAGTTGGTGGAGCGAATCGAGAAACTCATCGAGGCGTACAACGCAGGCAGCGTGAACATCGACGAGTACCTCAAACGTCTAATCGACCTATCGCAGACTCTATCGGCTGAGGAGGAGCGCAGTGTCCGCGAAGGCCTCAACGAGGAAGAACTCGCGATCTTCGACCTACTGACCCAACCCGAGCCGGAGCTCACTGACGAAGAGCGTGAGCGGGTGAAGCTCAGTGCGAAGAAGTTGCTGGAGCACCTGCATGAAAAGCTCATCCAGGACTGGAGACGCAAGATCGACGTGCTCAACGATGTTGACAGCACTATCCGACGCGTGCTCGACCAGAGCCTTCCTGAGGACCCATATACCGACGAAATCTTCGCCGAAAAGGTTGGCGTGGTGCTGGAGCATGTGCTTACCGCATACGGCGACAATGGAGAGAGCGTATACAATTGCCTGAGCTGATGTTGCCTGCTAGAAGACTCCTACGATCGCGGACGGATCGTTAGGTCCATTTATGGGTAATACGCGAGGGATTAAGCTGTCAACGAGTGCATCAGTGAGGCTGTCCTGTCGAACACCGTGCGCACACTCCCAGGTTGAGTGTTCGTCCATACGCTGTAACGAAGCGGAGGTCGGGGTATCTCGCCCCTAGATGATGTCTAGCTCTATCTACTTTACAAAGTATGTATTTGTTAATATGGAATGAAGGGGTCTAGTGAGGCTAGTGTTAGTCTAGATTCTAGGTGGTTTTTGTTATCAAACTGCTGAACTGTAGGAGTTGTTTTATGGATTCATCGTTGGAGAAGCTTGATCAGGTAGTTGATGCGGCTTACAGGCTTGCGTGTTCATTGCGTGATCCAGCGCTCCTTATTAGTCTCCATCGCGATCTTTGGAAAATGTCGCACAAGGGGATAGAACAACCTAGAAATAAGATATCCGCTTTGCGCTGGGGGATCTTTAGTATGGTCTACGCTGCGACGGAAGGGTTCTTTAATGAGATTCTCAATGAGTCATCATCGCGAGCAATTCCGCTCAATCCCGACAAATTGCGTTCTGCTGGTGAGAAATATAGCGTGCGTTTGTTTACTCGTGAGTGGGGTGTCCGTACTAGAGTAAAAGGGGATCCTCCTGGGGGAGGGAATCGATCGCGTTGGACGGTCTTTGAGGGTGATGAATTACGAAAATATCTGCGTGATATGAAGGAATTGCGTGATTTACTTAGTCATGGAGGTGATCCTTATTCTGTTACGAACGTATCTGGCGCATTATGGGTTCAGAATAAGGGGAACTCGATGAATCTGATGGGGGTGGAAGGTTTCTTTCAAGCTTGTACTGATTTGGCAGGTCAGACGATTCTGGCATTCGGTGGGAGTCTTGATCACCTGCCCGAATGGCCTCAGCCAACGAGGACGACCATCTCCAGAGAAAAGCTTCCTGCGCTAAAGCTGCTTTCGGATGAATGATAGGTTCCTTGTTTAGAGGATATTTCGGGAAAGGCAGTGGCTGGGTCGCGCGAGGGCATGGCCTGGCTTTGCTGTTGGATAAGCGTGAGCGTGGACGGTTCTGGTCGGCATATCGCCAGTTGTGGAGATCAGCCTTACTCTGGCCCTGGAGGATGCTATGCGAATGACAATTGACGTTGATGACGAGTCGCTTACGTGCGCTGCTGCCCTCACTGGAATGGATGACCATGCAGCGCTAATTCGGCGCGCTCTCGAGCTTCTGGTACGCATTGAAAGCGGGCGGCAGCTGTGTGCTCTTGGTGGAAGTGACCGAGATGCTGTGCCTGCTCCACGTCGGCGTGGATAATGCCCTTGGTGTGAGCCTGACGGGGTTCGTCGAAGCTGCACTCGGGAGAGTATAGGCTTGCTGTAGGAACGGGAGGGAACTGATGTCTGTTGTAACAGTCGCTCCGATTCACCCGGGTGAAGTCCTGATGGAAGACTTCATTGAGGGCTTCGGACTTACGCAGCACAAGCTTGCCATTGCTATCGGTGTTCCGCCCCGCCGTATCAATGAAATCGTCCACGGAAAGCGCGGAATCACGGCCGACACTGCGATGAGGCTGTCCCGCTATTTTGGTACGACCCCGGGATTCTGGATGAACCTTCAGATGTGCTACGAGCTCGACCGTGCTGAAGATGCGCTAGGGGATACGTTGAGTGGAATTGTTCCCCTCGCGACGGTGGAGGTTGCCTGCATCAACTCGGTCTGACGAGGTAGTGGCCGGGTCGCGCGAGGGCGTGGCCCGGCTTTGCTGTCGGGTGAGTGCGAGTGCGAATCGTGTCGCCGATCACCTAGGTGGTAGGGTGTGGCCATGACGACGGATAGCCAGTACTCATGGCCGCGCTTTTTTATGGAACTAGCGGACAAACTGCTTGCCTTCAAGGATGATCGGCAGGCTCTTATTGCGACGTTGCAGCATGCCTACGCCGACATCGGTATGGCTCTGCCGACGCTTGACTCAGGCGGCATTCCGACCGATATTGATCCTTTCACGGTCTACGGCCTCTTCAATCGAGGCCTCACAGACAATAAGCGCCGGGCGGTTGCCCTTGGAATTGGTGGCGCTCTCGGCGTGCAGGCCCCTCTGCATGATGATCTTGTTGGGGTCCCCGTTCTGCTCAACATCAACGCGACCTTCTACGACCAGGTGCGTCGGGACGATGGGGATATCGACAGGCTGTGGGACTTGTTTGCCGTTGCGCTGGCCTACGCGGATCAGCCGACTGAACAGACAGAAGCAGTGTTCCGTCACGCCTACGATGCAGTCCTCGAACAGCGCCATGCTAGCTGGAACGTCACGATTGGACTCTTCTGGATTCGCCCATACGCCTACGTCAACTTGAGCTCGCGAGACCGCTGGTTCCTCGCGCTGCCCGACCGGATGCCTTCATCGGTTCGTTCTGTGCTGGCGTCGTTAAAGAAAGTGCCCGGATCTGCTGAATACCTGCGGATTCGCGACAGCATTCTGTCGGTGTTGAAATCCAGAACCTACGAGTACTTCTCCTTCCCCGAGCTTTCGGCATGCGCGTGGCGCGTTTCCGAAGAGGTCAACCGTGAGAACAAAGAGGCTGGCAAAGAAAAGGAAGAAGTTACTCAGGCGGCTGCCCTGGGGGACGCCGACGTGGAGACCGTGCGCTATTGGCTCTATGCCCCCGGCCGGGGTGCCTGCATGTGGGACGAGTTCTACACGCGCGGAATCATGGGACTGGCATGGGGCGAGATTGGGGACCTAACTGCCTATGCGCATAAGGAAGATCTGAAGGCACAGATGCTCCAGACCTATCCCGAAAACGGTACCCAGAAAAACGACATTCACGCCCTGTGGCAGTTTGCGAACGAGATGAAGCCGGGCGATGTCGTTTTCGTGAAGAAGGGGCGTTCAGAGATTCTCGGGCGAGGAATTGTTACTGGTGACTACGTCTTTGATCCGGAGGGCGGCCACTACCCGAATTGTCGGGAGGTTCGCTGGACGTCCGCAGGAAACTGGCCAATCGACGAACGACTGGCAATGAAGACCCTCACTGAGATCACCGACTACCCTGAACTCCTTTCTCGCATCGAGGTGTTCTTCGAGGACAGTGACGACGACGTTGAGAGCGAGGAACCACTTGTCATCTTCCCGGAGTACTCCACCCGGCAATTCCTCAACGAGGTCTACATGCCCGAGGAACGCTACGACGCGATCGTGGGGCTGCTGCGCACGAAGAAGAACATCATCATGCAGGGAGCACCTGGTGTAGGAAAGACCTACGCAGCCAAGCGCCTTGCCTACTCGATGATGGGGGTTAAGGACGCCTCACGCGTCATGCTGGTCCAATTCCACCAGAGTTACTCCTACGAGGACTTCATCGAGGGGTACCGGCCCTCCGGCGCGGGATTTGAGCTTGTCAAGGGTGCCTTCTACTCCTTCTGCAAGAAGGCAGCCGATGACGAGGAGAACGCATACTTCTTCATCATCGACGAGATCAACCGCGGCAACCTCTCTAAGATCTTCGGCGAGCTGTTCATGCTCATCGAGAGCGATAAACGCGGACCGAAGAACAAACTTCAGCTCCTCTACTCACGCGAGCTCTTCTACGTGCCCCGCAACGTCCACATTATCGGCATGATGAACAGGGCCGACCGCAGCCTCGCCATGCTCGACTACGCGCTGCGCCGCCGCTTCGCCTTCGTGGAGCTGAGCCCCGCCTTCGACTCTGACGGCTTCCGTGAGTATTGCGCCGGCCTCGATAATCCGAGGTTCGAGGCGCTCGTGCGTGAGGTAGAATCTCTCAACCGTGCGATCGCCGAGGATGAGTCTCTCGGCGAGGGCTTCTGCATCGGACACAGCTACTTCTGCAACATGGAAGCCGACTCCTGCACCGACGAGGCCCTTGCCTCGATCGTGGACTACGAGCTCATCCCGATGCTCAAGGAATACTGGTTCGACGAGCCTGGTAAGGTCCGCGAGTGGACCGACAGGCTGCACAGGTCGCTGCGGTGATTCGCGTCCGCAACGTCTTCCACATGCTCGCCTACGCCTTCTCGGCGCTGCGCGAGCAGGGCTACCGCGCCGTGGCCACGGAGGACTTCGAGAACGCCGCCGAGCTGTGCGCCGCCATCCTCGAGCGAGGCGTGTCCCTGCAACTCAAACGAGGCCTCGGGCAGGAGTATGTGAGCCGGACCGAGGCGCGCTCCTCCCTGCGCGGCAAAATCGAGGTCACCGAGTCCGTGAAATCGCAGGCGATTCTGCGCCGCCAGCTGGTGTGCTCCTACGACGAGTTCAGCGTCGACACGACGATGAACCGGGTCATCAAGGCGACGGTCGCGCTGCTCGTGCGCTCGGATATCTCGAGGGCGCGCAAGAAGAGCCTGAAGAAGCTCATGGTGTTTTTCGCGGACGTGCGCGAGATCGACCTGCACACGGTCGACTGGAACATGCGCTACGACCGAAACAACCGCACGTACCGGATGCTGATGGCGGTGTGCTGGCTCGTCGTCAAGGGCCTCCTCCAAACCCAGAGCGACGGCACCACGCGCATGATGGATTTCTTCGACGAGCAGCGCATGAGCCGCCTCTACGAGAAATTCATCCTCGAGTATTACCGCAGGGAGCACCCGCATCTGAGCGCGAGCGCGTCCTTCATCGATTGGGCACTGGATGACGAGGCCTCGGAGGGTCTGCCCGCCATGCGCAGCGACATCACGCTGAGCGCTCGCGGCCGCGTGCTCATCATCGACGCGAAGTACTACGCGTCCACGATGCAAAGCAACTTCGACAAGAGGACTGTGCATTCAGGGAATCTGTACCAGATCTTCGCGTACGTGAAGAACAAGCAGGTCGCCCTCGAGCGAGCGAGGGAGGGCGTCGAGGTTTCCGGCATGCTACTCTACGCCGCCACCGACGAGGACATTCAGCCCGATGCCACCTACCGCATGAGCGGTAACCGCATCAGCGCGACGACGCTCGACCTGGACTGCCCCTTCCTGGAGATCCGAGCCCAGTTGGATGGGATCGTCGAGGAGTATTTCCCGGGGGAGTGACCTGTTCCCGGCCATTCAACGGACGAGGCCTGGGCTGAGTGTGCACGTTTGTGCGGTTGTGGTGGTGTGGGTGGGAGGATTTGCGTGATGGTTGCGCGGCATTCTTGGTGTTTCGTGTCGGTTCTGCGCGTACCCTGATGAGAAAAGACGCACCCCCAAGGGTGGGGGTGCGTCGGAGGACACCTCACCGTGGAGGCACACACACCATGAAGGTCCCACCCCTATCCGAGCGACCCGTCACCGAGGAAGACAAGCAAGACTTCCTCACCCCGACATCGCGCCGCAAGAAGCGCGCTCTGGCCGCCAGAAGAGCAGTACTACGCCCGTGGGCAATCGGGATTGGGCTCACCGCACTGGTTGCTGTGGCAGCTGTTGGTGCCTACACGCTGGGCGCGAGCATCGGCTCGTGGAACGATCGCCCCAGCACCGCCGCAACACCCATCGTGCACCCCGCACCCGTGCCGTCAGCGTCGAGTGAACCTCCGATGTCAGGCGGCTACGCAATCGGACCCGACGGAATCCTCGTACGCCCCGCCCAGTTCGCGGCAGACACCTACACCAAACCCGAACGACCCGAAGCCGCCAAGGATAACACCGAACGAGGCGCTGAACTCACTGCTGAGTATGTTATCGAGACACTCACCTATGCGTGGAACACCGGAGACACTCAACCCTTCGCTGATATCACGGAAGCTGGAGCTAAGTTTCATGATTCCACCATCGACAGTATCAATACCTTTTATGCAAACGGATGGGTTTACGGTAATAAGTCATCAGTCACGAGCATTGTGTCAGTCGAACCAATTACAGATCCAAAATGGAATGCTCAGCCCGACACTATAGGCGTCGTCTTCAAAGTGACAACTATTAACGGAACGGCTTGCACGGGGAAACAGATCATTGTCAGCGATTCCCCATTCGACATCAGATTTGTTCTATTCATGACATGGAAAGACGGCCACTGGGTTGCCACTGAAGGGAGCGTGTCGGACTATGAGGAAAATTAGCTGGATTGCTCTCGGCATGATGATTCTCCCCGTGATCAGCCTATGCACCGATGTATCCATGGCAAGAGCTGATGATATCTCCAACCCATCGTCTAGCTCATGTTCCGGCGGTGGATCATGGCAATTTGGAATATGCAGGACTGGCCAACAAGACGCCGCAGAGGTATATGCAAACGATCATCAACCACAGCAGAACCCCGGGCAGCAACAATCATCAAGCAATCCATCGACTGTCAACGACCAGAGGGCTCAGCTTACTGCCGATGCAGCAGCATCTCCAGAGGCGCGCACCTATGCGGAGGATGATCAGTGTGATGGCCACACGATGCACACAGTGACGCTGCCGGATGGGACTGAATCCAAGCCATTTGTGTGCACGCACATTACACGGAAAGGGGACGGCAATAACGCGGGGCAGCTTCCAACCACGCGGGAGATCCTGTACTACGCAGCCACGACGATTCATGCCGACGGCGCGGGCCTGCATAAGCGGCCTGAGGGAGTGTCGTACACGAATAAGTACATTCCCACGCTCGTTGCCGCTACGCACCCCACGCAGACCCACACCGTCACGCTGTTGGGCCATGACATCACCATCACTTTGACGGCCACGTCCTACACGTGGAGCTGGGGGGATGGGACCCCGGACCTGACCACGACCTCGCCGGGGATGCCCTGGCAAGAAGGCATGGACCCCAACACCGACCCCGCCCTCATCCGCCACTACTACAAGGCTCCCAACGGGTGGAAGTCCTTCCTGGATGGCCCCTACCCCTACGCCACGCGCACCATCACACTCACCACCACCTGGGCGGGTACGGCCACCAACCCCTTCACGGGCGAGACCCAGACCATTAATGGCCTGGTCACCACCACCGAAACAACCGGCCCGTTCCCCCTCGGCCAGCTCATCGTCAACAACACCGACACCGCAGAAGAAAAACAAGGCCACTAAAACGCAGAGCAGGCACGAATCTACGCCACCACCATGGCCACCGTGCCCGCGCACATGAGGGCGAGACCGAGCAGGTAGCGCGGCGTGAAACGCTCGTGAAACGCCACGGCTGACACGGCAACCGTCACGAGGATCGACAGCTTATCAATGGGGACCACGACCGAGGCAGGCCCATCCTTCAGCGCGTGGTAGTACGCCAGCCAGGACGCGCACGTCGCAGCGCCCGACGCGACGATGAACGCCAACTCGCGGCCCGGAATCGACCGCATCTCGCCCAGGCGACCCTGCGCGCCCACGATCACCCACGCCATCGCCAGCACCGCCAGCGTGCGTACCGCCGTCCCCAGCGTCGGATCAACCCCAGAAATGCCGACCTTCCCGAGGATCGACGTCAACGCGGCAAACAGTGCAGACGCAAGAGCGAACGTCAGCCAGCTCCCGCCCTCGCGTAGCGCCCGAGGTAGGCCCGACAGCTCAGCGGGTTCCACCATCAGAAGCGTCCCCGCCGTGATCGCGACAATCCCCGCCGCGCCCCACACGCTCACCGGCTCGCCCAGCAAGACAAGCGCGAGGATGATCGCCAGGACCGTCGACAGCTTGTCGATCGGCGCCACGCGGGACACGTCCCCTCGAGACAGCGCCGCGAAGTAGCACAGCCACGAGGCCCCCGTCGCCAACCCGGACAACACCAGGAACAGCGCAGAGGTCCCGTCGATAGACGCAACGCCGGAAGCCGTTCCCGTCAGCGCCGCCATGCCCCACACCCCTGCGGCCACGACAACCGTGCGCAGCGCCGTCGCGACCGTCGAGCTCGTCGACAGGACGCCTGCCTTCGCCAGGACGGCAGTCAGCCCCGCGAACAGGGCTGACAAGCAGGCGGCGAGGATCCACATGAGACCAGCGTAGGGTCGTTCCTGGCGGTCTCGCATCCGAGCACAATGACGGTGTGTTATGAGCGCCATCACGGAGGAAAACTAGGTTATAGTTGTCGCGTATCCAGGCCTCGTGGTGAGGCGACAACGCAGTGTAAAGGAACGAGATGAGCGACAACCTAGACGAGCTTGGCGTCAACGGTGAATTCGAAGAAGATGGCCGAGAGATCGTGCTTGACACGAGCGGCGAAGTAGAACTCACGGACGACGCGACCGAGGGCGTCGCCGAGCTGCGCGACACGATTGCCCAGCAGAACTCCGAAGCCGAACAGTACGCGATCGAGTTCCTCAAGAAGGTTGTGCGCATCCGCGGCGTGCGCATCACCCGCGACGAGTTCCTGCGTCAGGAGCTGCGCAAACTCCACATGAGTGACGAAGCGATTACGCGTGCCGTCGACTCGAACCCTGTGCTCGCCGGTGTCTGCCTGACTGATCTCGATATGCTCGCGGACGGCATCATCTCCTTCGAGACGAACAAGTCCGCGGCGATGTCCTTTGCCGCAGGCCTCCCCGGTGGCTTCGCGATGCTCGGCACGATCCCCGCGGACCTGACCCAGTACTACGTGCACGCCTTCAGGATCATGCAGAAGCTCGCCTACCTGTACGGCTGGCGTGAGCTCCTCAGCGACATGGACGAGATTGACGACGAGACGATCGGCGTCCTCGCGGTGTTCTTCGGTGTCATGCTTGGGGTTGGTGGCGCGGCCCAGTCCCTGACGGCGTTCGCGCGTTCGGTCGCGATGCCCGCCTTCCAGAAGCAGCTGACCAAGCAGGCCCTGACGAAGACCTCGTGGTACCCGGTCATGAAGCACTGTCTGCGATACATCGGCATCAACCTCACGAAGAAGAGCTTTGCGCAGGGCGTCTCCAAGGTTATTCCCGTCATCGGCGGTGTTGTCTCTGGCGGCATGACGTTCGTGTCGCTCCAGTCCCAGTCCACCCGCCTCAAGGGCCACCTGCGCGAGCTGCCGCCTCCCGGAGTCGACGCGGAGGAATGGAAGCAGGCTGTCAGCGAAGCGACCCCCGACGATCAGGAGCCGGGCGTGCTGGACAGTGCCCAGCAGGCGCTCGAAAGCACGACCAAGGCTGTCGCGAGTGGCGCAAAGACTGCTGCTACCGGTATCGCCGATGGCGCGATGACCGCGGCCTCCGGCATCGCGGACGGTTTCAAGGGCCTCTTCGGACGCCGCCAGTAACGGCATCGCCGACGAGGCACGGGCCGGGACCGCGCTCAACTGTGCCGCTCAGCCCGGGCCTCGTGACCGTGTATAACCGGCCACTGTTTGCCCTCCTCGCGCGCCCGGGGGAGGGGAAACCTGCCACGATATGCGGGTGAATGAGACGACTGAAGCGGCCCTGGCCTCGTCCGTGACGGAGGCGGGCCCCCTGATCCTGCAGGCCTTCGCCTGGGACATGGTCCCGGACGCCAGCCACTGGCGCTACCTCGCCGCCCGCGCCCAGGAGATCGCAGACCTGGGCGTCACCATTGTTTGGCTGCCGCCCGCCTACAAGGGGCACGAGGGTATCAACGACGTCGGCTACGGCGTCTACGACCTGTACGACCTGGGCGAGTTCGACCAGAGGGGCTCCGTGCCCACGAAGTATGGGACGAAGGACGAGTACCTGGCCGCCATCGAGGCCCTGCACGAGGCGGGCATCGCCGTGTGTGCCGACATCGTCCTCAACCACCGTATGGGCGCCGACGCGACCGAGACCGTGCGCGCCACCCCGATCAACCCCCAGAATCGCCATGAGGCGATCGGGGAACCCGAGACGATCGAGGCGTGGACGCGCTTCACGTTCCCGGGGCGCGCGGGCGTCTACTCGGACTTCACGTGGGACTGGACGTGCTTCCACGGCATCGACTGGGATGAAGCCACGAAGCGCAACGGCCTGTGGCTCTTCGAAGGCAAGCAGTGGAACGAGTCCGTCGACACCGAGTTCGGTAACTTCGACTACCTGATGGGCTGCGACGTGCACGTCACCGAGCCCCGCGTCAGCGAGGAGCTGGACCGCTGGGGCAAGTGGTACGTCGAGACGACCGGCGTGGACGGGCTGCGCCTGGACGCCGTCAAGCACGTGGGATCGGACTTCTACGCCCGCTGGCTGAACGACCTGCGCGCCTCGACGGGCCACCGCCTGCCCGCCGTCGGCGAGTACTGGAGCGGCGACGTACGCGAACTCGAAGGCTACCTAGCGCGAGTCCCCAACGTCATGCTCTTCGATGTCCCCCTGCACTACCACCTGCACGACGCATCGGTGTCGGACGGCAACGTGGACCTTGCTCGCCTGTGGGAGAACACGCTGACGGCCTCCCGCCCCGACAAGTCCGTCACCTTCGTCGAAAACCATGATACGCAGCCAGGCCAGTCCCTGGCCTCCACGGTCGCCCCCTGGTTCAAGGCGGCCGCCTACGCCCTCATCCTCTTCAACGAGGCCGGGGTTCCCTGCGTGTTCTGGGGTGACCTCCTGGGTTCCCCCGAGTCCGATGACCTGCCTGCCGTGCATGAGCTACCGACGCTCATGGGGATCCGGGCCCGCGCGGCTGTCGGCCCGCAGCACAACGCTTTCGACAACCCTGACATCGTGGGCTTTGCCCGCGAAGGCAAGGACGAGATTCCAGGATCAGGCTGCGCCGTCATCCTCTCCGACCGTATGGCCGCCGAGAAGACCCTCTACGTGGGCCATCGTCACGCGGGCCAGGAGTGGGAGTGCATCCTCGGAGGCCACCCGTCCGTGCGCGTCGCGGACGACGGGACACTTACGGGCGTTGTCAGCGACGGCGGCCTCAGCGTCTACGTGCCTCGCCGCAGCGAGTAGAACGCCGACCGTATAACGAACCCCGGCCTCGTCCGAAAAGACGAGGCCGGGGAACGTCTCTGTGCGAGCGTTACTCGCTCGAGCCGCCCAGTGCGGGGATGCGCTCGATCTGCTCCTTGAAGAAGGACTCGGACGCGGAGATGAAGCGGTCGATATTGATCGACACCTGCGCGTCGGTCATGCCGTAGCGAGACGAGACGAACTGCTCGGCGCACACGCGCTGCGTGCCGTCGTCCAGTGTCGCGACGTAAACCTTGGGCCACTTGGTGGCCGCGTTCCAGTCGTTGCACGCCTGGATCAGGCGTGGGCGCAGCTCCATCGACACGTCCTCGCGGATGCCGCCCCACATGCTCAAGTCCGCGCCGTCGTCGACCACGGAGAACACGTAGTAGCCGTTCGTGAAGCCCGTGCGCAGGCGATTGTCCTCAACGTCGTACCTGTAGTCGTTGCGCTCGAAGAAGTCGACAAGTGCACGCATATCGAGGGGACGCACGACTGTGCGACGCTCGAGGGCGCGCTTGCACTCCTCGATGACCTGCGGAGCATCCTCGTGGGTGGGGTCCATCGCGAGGCACTGCTCCAGGTACGTCATGGCGCTTTCTTCCTCATCCTGCCAGTACAGGGCGGTGCCGATGCGGTAGTACCACTGAGGGTCAGCCATGCCCTCGGCCTCGACGCTGCGCAGCAGCTCCACCGCGTGCTTGATGTGTTCCTGGAAGGAATCCATGTAGGGCTGGGCGTAGTTGATGTAGGCGCGCGCCAGCAGGCTCGTCAGCTCGTAGTCCATCGCGGCCGGGGGCTGTCCCTCGATGAGCGCGATGATCTTCTGGTGTTCCTTCTCCTCATGGAGAAGAGCGATCTGGTTGATGAGTGACTCGCGCGATTCCATGGAAGCTCCTTCGTATCGAGGCCGAATCTGACTACCAGGTCACAAGCATAACAGGGGACGCGGTCGTGCCACAGCCCCGCTCAAGGCCCTCACTGTGTAGTGTTGGTGAGTTAGCTCCAGTGAGAGAAAAGGGGAGAGCGTGTCTGATGATCTGCGTGCGCGCATGAGCGAGTCCGATGCCGCCCACTGGGACGAAATCCAGCGGTGGAAGGACACGCAGATGCGCCCGATCCGCCCCCGAGTCATCTCGCAGCGCGTCCGCTCGGCGGCCCTTGCGCCTCTGGGCAAGGCGGTGTCCGTCGTGCGCAAGGTGCCTGGCGGCGAGGCGCTGACTCGAACCGTGTCCTCCGCTGCCGTCGGCCTCGTCGAGCTGGCAGCCTCCGCGTCCGAGGCCTCGGTGCGCCGCAAGCGCATCCTCAAGGCCTACCGTTCCGCGGGCTTTGACGTGCGGTCCCTGCAGGACATCCGCTCGCTGACGCTCGACGACGTCCTTGCCGTCAAGCCACGCCTGAGCCTGGCTTACTCGACGACTGCGGCCGCCGAGGGAGCGGTGAGCGGCGTGTTCGCCTCGGGTGGCTCCGTTGCCGCCGTGCTCGGCATGGGCGTGGCCTCCGCCCCGGGAGTGGGGGTCACTGCCTCGGCGATCGCCGTCGATATCACGACCTTCCTGGCCGCTGCGACGCGCCTCGTTGCACACACGGCCGCTTACTACGGCTACGACTCGGAGGACCCCACGGAGCGACTCTTCTCCACGATGGTGCTCTCGCAGGCGATCGACCCGACGGGCAGCGGCCACGATTTCGTCGTCGAAAAGCAGACGACGATGCTGGCCTTCAACAAGGTGATGCGTGACCTCGCCCGGCGCGGTTCGCTCGACGGCCTCGGCGGCAACGTGGTCGTGAGCGCGATGAACTCCCTCTTCAGCGCGATGGGCGTACGGCTGGCGTCTCGCAAGCTCGCGCA
This sequence comes from Actinomyces sp. HMSC035G02, assembly GCA_001838165.1. GTDB lineage: Bacteria > Actinomycetota > Actinomycetes > Actinomycetales > Actinomycetaceae > Pauljensenia. The sequence goes on from KV835908.1 coordinate 67,442, forward strand.
GATCGTCCCTGTCGCGGGAGTCGTCGTGAGCGCCGGGCTCAATGCCGCCCTGATGCGTACCATCGGCGAGACCGCCGATCACCTATATCGCGAGCGCTTCCTAGCGGAGCGCTATGGCCGCGTGCAGACCGCCGACGGTGCCTCGACGGACCTGGCGAGGCCTGCCGACAGCCAGGAGCTGAGCGCAGACATCGCGCGCTACGTGGAGATCGCCGAGGCCGAGAGTCGACAGTAGGAGAACCGTAGTCCCGCTCGCTCTATGGCGTGGGCCGCTTTATCTTGGTCGGGTAGGCTTGGGGTATGACAGATCAGCCGGAGGAAGAGAACAGCACACGCGACGATATTCGGCAGCGCATGACCGACGGCGATCGTGCTCAGTGGGATGCGATCCAGGAATGGAAGGCCGCTCAGGTCAACCCTCGTAGTCCTCGAGTCATCACTCAGCGCATCCGTTCGTACGTGCTCAGCCCTTTGAAAAAAGTGGTTGGCATCGCGGGCAAAATCCCCGGTGTGGCTGCGATTGCAGGCTGGATCTCATCGGCTGTTTTGGGGCTCGTTGAGAAGGCGACATCAGCCGCCGAATCATCGGTTCAACGCGAAAGAATTGTGAAGGCGTATCGCAGGGCCGGCAACGATGTGGAGTGTCTCGAGGACATCAGAAACCTGAACCTGGCAGAGATCCAATTGGTCAGGCCTCACCTGAAGGTGGGATATGCCGTCGTTACCGCGACGGAAGGAGCGGTGAGCAGCGTATTCGCGACGGGAGGGGCGGTTGCGGCTCTCCTCGGTCTGGGCATCGCTTCGGCACCCGGTATCGGCGTGATCATGGGGGCAATCGGCCTCGATATCGCGACGTTCTTGGCCTCCTCTGCGCGCCTCGTGTCGCACACGGCTGCGTACTACGGGTATGACACGAAGGATCCAGCGGAAAAGCTGTTCTCCGCGATGGTTTTATCCCAGGCGATAGCCCCGCGAAGCACGGCTGATGACCATGCCGTTGAGAAGGCGACCTCGATGCGTGTGTTTAACAAGGTGGTGCGCAAGCTCACCAAACGCGGATCGATGGAGAGCGTCGGGAACAACGCGCTGACCGCATCCGTGAACTCCTTGTTCGCGGCCCTCGGAGCGCGCCTCGTCGGCCTGAAGATGGCGCAGATCCTGCCGATTATCGGCATCATCGTCGGCATGGCCCTCAACGTGTCCCTCATCCGTAACATCGGGGTGACAGCGGACAACCTCTACCGAGAGCGCCTCCTGTTGGAACGCTACGGGCAGGAGGAGGACGCTCAGGCCGAGGCGCCGTCCGACGGGGCAGACGATCCGGATGATCTGGACGAGGAACTCGCGCACTACGTTGAGCTTGCCAAGGCGGAGAGCCGCCTGTAGGGCAGCCCCGGCGCTCGCTTAGCTGCGCGAGTTCCAGTTCTGCCAGTCGTTCCAGTCGTCCTCGTCCTGCGCGTCGACCGAAATCATCGGCGCGTGCGAGGACTCGATCGGCTCATCGATCTCGGGCTCGGGGGAGACGGCAGCCTCGTTGCGCTTCTTGCGGCGCTTGCCCCAGCCCCACAGCCTGCGGCGCTTCTTGTCGCCTTCCTGCTCGCGCGGGGCTTCCTTCTTCTGGGAGATTTCCGCGTTCCAGTCCTCCTGGAAGGGGGCCGCAGCGGCCGGCGTTTGGATGGGCGCGGGCATCTGCGGGGATGCGGGCGCCTGCGGCTGCTCGACGCCCGAGGGCATGGCGGGCGCACTCTGCTCGAACGGAGCCGGCGTCATCGGGGGAGCGGACACCTGAGGGGCGGGCTCGGGCTGGCGCACCGGCGCGGCCGGTTCGGGCGTCTCCCAGTCCGCAGGCCGCACTCGACGGACACGACGAATCTGCGCTGTCGGCATCTCCGCGTCATCGACGAACGACATCGGCGAGGCCGGGGCAGGTTCCGCGACCGGTTCGGGCTCGGCGACCGGTGCAGGCGCAACCGCCACGACCGGCTCGGGGTCCATGACCGGTTCAGGCTCAACCGCCACGGCGG
>KV835909.1 GCA_001838165.1 Actinomyces sp. HMSC035G02
ACACACTATCGAGTTCACAAACAACACCCACACACCCCAGAAAACCAAGCCAAAACCCAGCCACCAGAGCGGTGAACCACCACCACAAACCCACTCACAAGCTCGCGGCGACAGGTGAATAATCTACTCACCCCCACACCCAAAGTCAAACCAAAACACCGTGACCCCCACCACACACCCCACAAACCACACAAACACAACGAAAAG
>KV835910.1:0-22494 GCA_001838165.1 Actinomyces sp. HMSC035G02
ACGGTTACACCACTATGCGGGACGCTACTCCCCACTGTCGTGGTGATGTCGCAGGCAGTTCTTTTCTGGTGTTCTGTTGGTTCCTGTTGGTTCGCAATGTTGCGCGCCTGTTGGTTGAAAGAAATGTCGCCCCGGTGTGGGTGTGTGGTGTGTGTTGTGAAAGAAAGTTCGCCCCTGCATGATGAAAATGGGTGAATTCTGGTTGTTTGTGGCGTGCTGGGGCGGTAAATGTTTCATTGCATGGTGCTGTGTGTGGAGCGTGGGCGGATAATATTTCATCGCGTGGTTTCGTGTGTTGGGGTGTTGTTTCTGTCGTGCCTGTAGTGGCGGGGATGCGCAGTTGTTTGCTCGAAGGCCCCATCAACCTCGTGTCATCTTCCAGTTTGCATGGCCTGCTGGAATGCCCCTAGCGTTGCGGGGTTTGGGCAGTGGATAATGAAGCGAGGGAGTCGCGCCGCCGAGTTGGCAGACAGTCAGCCGTCGCCCCCGTCCAACCGCAGATCCGTCACGAAAGGACCGGCATGCCTCGTCCTGCATCAGCCGTCGTCACCTCCAAGCCTGCGCGCTTCGTCCTGGCCCTGCTGCGTATCGCGGTCGGCTTCATTTTCCTGTGGTCGTTCCTGGACAAGACGTTCGGTCTGCACTATTCGACGGGCCCGTCGCGTGCGTGGATCAACGGTGGCACGCCCGCGCAGAGCTACCTGACGGGCGCGACGACCGGCAAGCCCCTGGCCTCCTTCTTCGAGTCGCTGGCTGTGCCCGCCATGGATTGGCTGTTCATGCTGGGCCTTCTGGGTATCGGCTTGGCATTCCTGCTGGGCATTGGTACGCGCCTCGCGGCGCTCGCGGGCGTCGTCATGCTGGGCTTCATGTACGCTGCGGTCGCCCCGTGGGTGTGGGGCTCCCTTAATCCGGTCGTCAACGAGCACCTGGTCTACGCGCTCGTTCTGATCCTGATCCCGCTGACCAGCGCGGGCGATACGCTCGGCCTTGGCGCGTGGTGGAAGGGCCTGGGGCTCGTCAAGAAGCTGCCCTTCCTTATCTGATTCGTCCGACTATCTCGACGAGGCCGTGGCCGGGTTCTCCGGTCGCGGCCTCCGCGTTTCGTGGTGGGGGCTGTCGCGATGGTGGGGGCTGTCGCGATGGTGGGGGTTGTTGCGATGGTGGGGCTGTCGCGTTTCGTGGTTTCCCAACAATCTCGCACGTAATTCCCGCGCACATCTTTCAAACATTGAAATCCAGTCATTGGTATTGCAACGTTTGTGGTGGTTGTTGAAGTGTCAAGCAAACGAATTACGTGCGAAATTTCCGGGGCGAGGCCGGGGTGCGGGGAGTGTGGGGCGTGCTGTGTGGTCGCGCTCGGCCCGCAACGGGACGTAGGTCCCCGATGGATGTCGAAAAAGGGCGCGTGTGACGAGCAGAGCTGCTCGCCGCGCGCGTCGCGCTTCTGGCGCACGTATGACACTAGATATTGTGGTCATCGTTCGCGTCACGCACTACATCTAGTGATCGATGGTCGCGTTCCCCTAGATCTAGGGGAGCCTCACGCCGGGCGGGGGGAAACCACCTCCACCCACAGTGCCACGGCCTCGCCCCACGAGGGCAGAGCAACCGCGACGTGTCGATCACGCGACCAACCAGCAGTGGCCCGCGGCCCACCGAAGCGCAGGGCCAGAGGCGCCCGCCGCGACACAACCACACACAGTCCCACGACACCGCACAAACCTCCCACCACCCAGGCTTAGCAGCCCGCAGCACACAACGGAATCAAGACAGGACAAGAAACATGACCGCCTCACCCCGCTACGACGTCGACGCCATCGCAACCGTGCAGGAGTACCTCGATCGCTCAGATTGGCGGGTGAACGCCAACGCGAACCAGGGATATTCGCTCGGTGGCCTGATCCTGAACTCGGCGGGCAAGATCGTCGCCAACTACTGGCTCGAACACGTCTACACGCCCGAGATCGGCGCCCCGCACCGCGAGGGCGACTACCACATCCACGACCTCGACATGTTCGCCGGATACTGCGCGGGCTGGTCCCTCAAGCGCCTCATCCAGGAGGGCTTCAACGGTGTGGGCGGCGCGATCGCCTCGGCCCCGCCCAAGCACTTCTCGTCGGCGTGCGGCCAGATCGTCAATTTCCTCGGCACCCTCCAAAACGAGTGGGCGGGCGCCCAGGCCTTCTCCTCCTTCGACACCTACATGGCCCCCTTCGTGCGCCTGGACGACATGGAGTACGAGGAGATTGTGCAGTGCATGCAGGAGCTCATCTACAACCTGAACGTTCCCTCGCGCTGGGGCAGCCAGTGCCCGTTCACGAACCTGACCTTCGACTGGACGTGCCCGGACGACCTGGCCGACGAGCACCCCCTCATCGGCGACGAGGTCGTCGACTTCACCTACGGCGAGCTGCAGCGGGAAATGGACCTCATCAACCGCGCGTTCATCGAGGTCATGACGGGCGGCGACGCGGACGGCCGCGTCTTCACGTTCCCGATCCCGACCTACAACATCACGCCCGACTTCGATTGGGAGGGTGAGAACGTCGACGCCCTCTTCGACATGACGGCGAAGTACGGCCTGCCCTACTTCCAGAACTTCATCAATTCGGACCTGGACCCGCACATGATCCGCTCGATGTGCTGCCGCCTCCAGCTGGACCTGCGCGAGCTCCTCAAGCGCGGCAATGGCCTCTTCGGATCGGCGGAGCTGACCGGCTCGATCGGCGTGGTCACCCTCAACATGGCGCGCCTCGGCTACCTCTACAAGGGCGACGAGGAGGGCCTCGTCGCGCGCATGGATGAGCTCATCGACCTGGCCTCGAAGTCCCTCGAAATCAAACGCGAGACCATTCAGTACCACATGGACCACGGCCTGTTCCCCTACTCGCAGCGCTACCTTGGCACGCTCGATAATCACTTCTCGACGATCGGCGTCAACGGCATGAACGAGATGGTGCGCAACTTCAGCGATGACGCCTACGACCTGACGGACCCGCGCGGCTTCGACATGTGCGTGCGCGTCCTCGACCGTGTGCGCGAGCGCATGGTTCAGCTCCAGGAGGCCACCGGCCACATGTACAACCTGGAGGCCACCCCCGCGGAGGGCACGACCTACCGCTTCGCGAAGGAGGATCGCAAGCGCTTCGCCGACATCATCCAGGCGGGCACGCCGGAAGAGCCCTACTACACGAACTCCTCGCAGCTGCCAGTCGCGTACACGGACGACCCGTTCCAGGCCCTCGAGGACCAGGAGGTCCTGCAGGGCAAGTACACGGGCGGCACGGTCCTGCACCTGTACATGGGTGAGCGCGTCTCCTCGGGCGAGGCCTGCAAGGAGATGGTGCGCCGCTCGCTGACGGCCTTTAAGGTCCCCTACATCACGATCACGCCGACCTTCTCTATCTGTCCGGTCCACGGCTACCTGGCCGGCGAGCACTTCACCTGCGACAAGTGCGCGGCCGCCCACCCCCACGCGGAGCCGCAGGCTTGCGAGGTGTGGACGCGCGTCATGGGCTACTTCCGCCCGGTCCAGTCCTTCAACATCGGTAAGAAGGGCGAGTACCACGAGCGTCAGATGTTCTCCGAGAGCGCTGCGGATGCGCACGGTGAGCTCGTCAGTGCCTTCCCTCCCGCGGGGAGCCGCTGACGTGGGCACCCGTCCCCGCTTCGACGAGGCCGGGGTGACCCGGGAGGGCACGCTGAGCCTGGGCGGCGCCGGCCTCGTCGGGGGGCGGGATGCGCGCGAGTGGACGCCGGACGACCTGCAGATCGCGGGCCTCGTGCCGATGTCGACCGTGGACTGGCCGGGGAAGTTCGTGGCGTCCCTGTTCTTGCAGGGGTGCCCGTGGGCGTGCCCGTACTGCCATAACAGTGCCATCATCGATCCGCGCATCCCGGGCGTGGTCGCGTGGAGCGCGCTGGAGGATCTGCTGGCGCGCAGGCGTGGCCTCCTGGACGGGGTCGTGTTCTCCGGCGGTGAGGCCACCCGCCAGATTGCGCTCGGGGCGGCGATGGCGCGCGTGCGCGAGCTGGGTTTTGGCGTTGGCCTGCACACCGCGGGCCCCTATCCGCGGCGCCTCGAGGAGTTGCTCGGCGCGGGCCTCGTCGACTGGGTGGGCATCGACGTGAAGGCGACCCCTGGCAATTACGAGGCCGTGGCCGGCCGCAGCGGCGCGGGCGAGCGGGCGTGGGAGTCGCTGGGCATCGTCCTGGCCCACCCCGAGGTGGACCACGAGGTGCGCCTGACCGTCTACCCGGACGGTCCCGGCGACGGGTTTGAGGTCGCGGCGCGGGCGCGTGAGATGGGGGCGAGGACCTTCGCCCTCCAGCAGGCCCGCGACCTTGGCGCGCCCGCTGGTTTTTCCGCGACGAGGCCGGGGTGGGACGACCAGGTTCGTTCCCTCGCGCGGGACATCGAAACGCTGGACTTTGACAGGTTTATCTTCCGTGGGGACTCGTAGAGCTTTTGTCAAGTGACAGCGCCGCATGTTGGGAAAAAATATGGGGAAGGTTTCACTTGTGACCCCTGATCGCGGTATTGTGTAACAACCTCGTGACCGTGAAGTCTGGAGTTTCGATGGCTGAAGAGCTGCATTTCGACGACCCTGCGGCGGCTGCCCAGGACCCGTCGACCGACGCTGAAGCGCTGCGCCAGCTGGCGTACCGCTATCCCGAGCTGCGCCCGGCCGTGGCCGCGCATCCGCACGCGTACCGCGGGCTGCTCGACTGGTTGCATCAGTTCAACGACCCGCAGGTCAACGCGGCCCTCGAGGCCCGCGACGACTACGACGGCTACATCGACTCCAACGGCTACCTCGTTATGCACGGAGACGTGTCCGGCGCGGTCGCCGGCTCGTCGATCCGCACCTCCGAGTCCGGCATGTACGTGCTCGGCCAGGGTGGCGTGAACTCCTACTCGCAGGTCGAGCGCACCACCCCCTACTCGGCTGTCGTCGGCACGAATGCTCCCGTCCCGCAGGTGGGTGCTCGCGAGCAGGTCGTCGCCCAGGTGCAGCGTCATTCCATCATGGGCAGCAAGGGGACTCAGGACCCCGAGGCGACCGCCGTCTACCCGAGCGCGTCCTCCGGCTCGTCCTACCCCAGCGCGTCGGGCACTCCCGCGCGCCCCCAGTCCACGCCGCAGGCCTACCGGGGTGCCGGTGCCTCCTACCAGGTGCAGCCCAGCGCCTCGCAGGAAGTTGCGCCGCAGGAAGAAAAGGAACGCCGTGGCTTCCCGATGATGGGCCTCGTTCTGGGAATTCTGGGTCTGATCGCGGTCATCCTCCTCGGCTTCGTCATCTACGTCTTCACGCGCGGATATGAGGGCCCGGCCACGGGCTCGGACGCGACCCCCTCGACGTCCTCCTCGGCACCCGCACACGCGACGCCCTCGCCGAGCGCGACCACGGAGGAGCCCGTCAAGTACCCGGCACCCGCCGGCGCGATCACCGTGGACTCCTTCTCGTCCCCGTCCGGCAACATCACCTGTTCGTTCACCGCTGACGGCGTTAGCTGCGGCATCAAGGAATCCGACTGGGCCGAGGACGGATACGCCTCCTGCTCCGGCAGCCAGGTCGGCGTCCTGAGCGCCTCGAAGGACAAGGCGGGCCAGTCCTGCGAGGCCGCGGTGCCGGGTGGTGGCAACGCCCTCGCGTACGGCGCCGCAGCGACCAAGGGCGACTACGCTTGCCACTCCACGCAGGATGGCATCAGCTGCTGGAACACGAAGACCGGCCAGTCCTTCGCGCTGGCGCGCGGCGGCTGGATGACCGGCACGGCCGGCGAGATTGGCCCCCAGAAGTTCAGCTGGAACGACTGACATCACGCGCATAACAGGGGCGGGCCCGAGGATTTCCTCGGGCCCGCCCCTGTCTTGGCGCAAGCCTACTGTGCCTTCTCGATGGGGCCCAGGATCAGGTTCGCCCACGCGGCGTGCAGGGACTCCTGATCGGAGGGCTGGAAGAGGCCGGCGAGCGCGTCGCGGTACAGGCGCGAGAGCTCGTGCGTGTTGTAGTAGGCGCTGCCGCCGCACGCGCGCATGGCCTGCTCGACGGCTCGCAGCGTGGCCTCGGCGGCCGCGTTCTTCGCGGCGGACAGCTGCGGCATCCAGGAGCGGCCGCGGTCCACGCCCTCGTCGATGTCGCGTGCAAGCTCGCGGATCTGCGGGCCGACGGCGTTTATGATGAGGGCGGCCTCGGCGATGCGCCAGCGAATGTCGGGGTCGTTGGAGTAGGTCGTCTGGTTCTTCACCGAGCGGCGTTTCGCCACGTGCTCGGCGGCGACTTCGACCGCGCGCTCGCCGACGCCCTGGTAGGTGGCGGCGAGCAGGATCTCGAAGTGGGAGAAGATGCCGAAGATGACCGGGTCAGCGCTCGGTCCCGGATCCGTGATCGTGAGGATGCGCTCCTCGGGCACGGTGACGCCCTCGAGCAGGGTCGTCATTGACTGGGTGGCGCGCATGCCCAGCGTGTTCCAGTCGTCCTTGATCGAGTAGCCTTCGTCGTCGCGGTGGACGACGCCGAATACGGACTTGGGGCCCTCCTCGCTCTCTGCGCGCCCGAAGATGAGCAGGCGCGTCCACACGGGGGACAGGGAGGTGAAGATCTTGGTGCCCTCGAAGGAGTAGCCACCGTCTGCGGTCGCGGTCGCGCGCGTCGTTGAGCCGAAGAGCACGAGGTCGTTACCCGGCTCGGAGATTCCGAAGCCAAAGACCTCGCCGGCGACCGCGTCGCGCAGGATCTGCTCACCGCGCGCGTTGCCGTGGGCGACCAGGTAGCGGCCGAGGCCGACGATGATCTGGTGCATGTTGATGCCCAGCGCCGTGCCGGGAGCCGCCTTGGCCAGCGCCGTCTGCTCGGCGGCGATCTCGGTCAGGCTCAGGCCCGCGCCACCGAACTCGGTGGGAACGAACGCCGATAGGTATCCGGCCTCGCGCAGCTCTTCCAGATCCTTCTCGGGGTAGGTGTTGGTGGCGTCCGCGTCGGCGGCGCGCTCGTGGATGCGGGCGAGCAGGTCGGAATCCAGGAAGCTCATCGCGGTCCTCTTTTCGGTGGGGGTGAACGAGGCCGGGGCCGCCTCGCGCGTCGGCACCCTTCGAGGGGCGGTAGCGCGTGGAATGTCCCCGTTACTCAGGGTGATCTTACTGTAACGCTCAGTGGGACGCGTGGGCGAGATGTAATGTGCCTGACGGGGCGTTGTCTGGCCTCGGGCCGCCCCTATTAGCTAGGGTGGATACTGTGAGTACTCCGAACGCGCCCCGCCCTGCCCTCACTCCGCGTCAGCGTTTCCTGCGCGAGCGTCAGCAGCGCCAGAACACGACGTTCGCTGTCATCGGCATCGCGATGATAGTGGCCGCGGTGGCGGCCGCCCTCGTGTTCACGGGAATCGTTCCCGTCCCGTTCGGCAACGACTTCTCCGTCAAGGTCAAGTACGCCGAGACCGGCGACATCCCGTGTCCGACGGTGGACGCGAAGCCCGTGGCCCCCTCGCAGGTCACCGTCACGGTCATCAACACGACTCAGCACCAGGGCCTGGCCTCCAAAGCCACGGACATGCTCTCGACCGCCGGCTTCCAGACCGAGGAACCGGCGAACTCGGACACCGAGTACACCGGCAAGGTGCGCATCACGGCACGCGCGGACTCGGTGGACGCCGCCTACTCGGTGGCCCGATTCTTCCCCGGCTCCCACGTGCGCCTCAGCGACGCGGAGGACGCCACGGTCACGGTCGAACTCGGCACCTTCTACGACGACACGATGAGCGCCGAGGACGTGCAGCGAGTCCTCAAGTCCAACGACTCGATCGAGCAGCCCGCGAAGTGCCGACCGATGTCGGGTACGAAGCAGGACTAAGACAGAAGAAAAGGCCGCCCCGAGTGGGCGGCCTTTTTATGTCGTTTGTCGATGAGCATCGTTTCGGGGTTAAAGGATGAAACGTGTTGGTCTGGTGGTGACTCTTTGGCGTGCTGGTGCGCGAAAGTCGGTATTTTGGTGGGTTGCCGCTCGCAATAGCGGGTTCGCGTGCGACCAACGCACCACGACAGACACGACATCCGCCATAACGCAGACCCATTCAGCCAAAACAGCCTGGTTTCAGCGTTTTCACCCAATGGGTCTGCACTTTGGCGGCCACACCACCACGAACCGCGGCCACACCACCACGAACCGCGGCCACGCCGCCGCCAATCGGGGGGAATTACGCCATGCAAGGGTGCGACACGCCGGCGACACGCCGACAGAGCGCTTCGCATGGCGCAAAACCCCCACCGGCCACCGATCTGGAGGGCGCTGGAGGGAGTGGTGGCCCGGAGGGCTTGGCCGCGGTGCCGGGGGCGGCGACGGGGCCCGGCCCAGACAAATTTCGCACGTAATTTCCGACGGTCATTTTTTGAGATCGCCCAAAAACGTTGCAATTCCAACGAGGTGATTTCAATGTTTGAACAAGTTGCAAGGGAATTACGTGCGAAATTGATGGGAGAGTGGCCCGTGGGGCCACAAGCAGCATCACACCGCCGGGCTTGCCCGGTCAGCGGCCGGTCAGCGGCCCGGCCGTGCCACGGCCTCGGATGTTCTCCAGGAGTGCCTCGCCGTCCGAGCCGTACCAGACGGGGACGGACTCGGGGACGGTCCACAGGGCGTCGGGCACCATGGCCTCGAAGCTGCCGTGCGCCATGAACTGCTCGATCTCGGACAGGGAACGGATCGCGATGCCCGCGACGCACTGCGGGAACTCGCGGGCGAACTCCGCGTAGATTTCCGGGTCGTGCTGTCCGTCGTCGCCGACGAGGAGCCAGCGCATGTGCGGGAACATGCGGGCCAGGCGGCGCAGCTCGCGGCGCTTGTGCTCCGGTCCCGAGCGGAACCAGCCCGTATTCGAGGGGCCGAAGTCCGTCATCAGGAACCCGCCGGCCGGGTAGCCGGAGCGCTCCAGGAAGGAACGCACGGTCGGCACGACGTTCCACGCGCCGGTGGACAGGTACATGATGGGGGAGTGGGTGCCCTCGGGCACGCCCTCCGACGAGGCCGATGACGTCGTCAGTGTCGTCAGCAGCTGCGCCATGCCGGGGACGGCCTCGCGCGAGGATACGCGGTCCAGGAAGGCATGTTTCGCGGCCGTGATCAGGCGCGGCAGCATTGACACCATGACGGTGTCGTCGATGTCAGAGACGACGCCGAAATGCTCGCGATCCGACACGATGCGCACGCGCACGGAAGCGGGTCGGCCGGCGCGGATACGGCCCTTGCGGGGGCACTCGTACATCGCCGAGGCCGGGGCGGGCAGCGGGGTAGCCGTGCGCAGGGTGGTTGCGAGCTTGGCGGCGGTGTCCTCGGACAGGCCGAGCGCACGGATGTCGCCCGCGTGCAGGACCTGAATGGTCGCGTCGTGCCATCCCGGTTCGAGGCCGTGGCCCAAGACCGTGATGTCGACAAAGCCGCCGCGATCCGCGAAGGCGAGTCGGCGTGCGTTGCCGACCGTGACGAGCACTGGCTGACGGGGGACCTGCGCGTTGAAGAACTGCCGCCATCCGCGCCGTGTCTGCAGCCAGGAACGGCCGTCGTCGCCGCGCGCCATGAGGACGCGGCCGAGGATGCGGGCGCTGCGCTCAGAGCCGATGCCGCCGAAGCCAACGACTCCCGGGTAGAACCAGCCTTTCGACATGGCCGCGACCAGGAGCGTGGATGCGAATTCACCCGCGCCGGCGGTCAGGGCCAGGGCGAGCGAAGGGGACTCGTCGTCGATGAGAGGGGGACGGAATAGCATCAGGCCAATCATATGGCCTCGCGCTTCTATGGGCGCAGGAATCGAAGGGGAAACCGTCCTCAGTCGAGGGGCAGCGTGGGCTTCGGGGTGGCCGCAGTGCTCCTACGCAGCGCGGGTAGGCCGATCAGCATGAGCACGACCATCGCCCACCCTGCCCCGGCCATGGTGAACAGGCCGCCGCGCGCGCCGATAGCGTCGATCGCGGGACCCGCGACCGCGGTTCCCAGGGAGACACCCAGGCTGATCGAGGTGGACATCCAGGTGAGGCCCTCGGTGAGCTTCGCGGGCGAGACGGACTGTTGGATGATGACGTTGACGTTCGTCATTGTGGGCGCGCAGGTGAGGCCCGTGATGAGGATGACGATGGCCATCGTCCAGACGTTGAAGGCCAGGGGGAAGAGGCTCATGCCGATCGCCATCGCGATCACGCCGATCACGAAGAGCTGCCAGGTGGGGCGCCTCCACGTGCGTGCGCCGTACACGAGGGCGGCAGTCAGCGACCCGATGGAGAAGAGAGCGAGGAGGATGCCGCCGAGCGCGGGGGTGCCCAGCTCCTCGGTGAAGCTGACCATCGACACTTCCATCGCGCCAAACGTCATGCCCATGCCGATGTAGGTCGCGGCCATGACGAGGACGACGGGTTTGCGGATGACGGACTCGCGCGGGGCGCTGGGGTCGTAGGGAATGATCGCGGGTTCGGAGTCGCGGCGCGACAGGAAGAGCGCGCCACCCACCGCCAGGCTGACGATGGAAATGATGAGGCCGGTGGCCGGATGCAGGGCGGTGCCCAGGACGGTGGCCAGGACGGGGCCCACGATGTACACGAACTCGTCGACGGCGGATTCGAGAGCGTAGGCGGTCTGCAGCTGGCCCGGCTTGTGCAGGATCGTCGACCAGCGCGAGCGCACGAGCGCGCCGGGAGCCCCCCACGTGGCGCCCGACAGGGCGGCCGGAATGAAGAGCAACCACTCGGGGGCGTGCATGAAGACAGCGGCGACGAGGCCGAACATCGACAGTGTGCTGACGATCCACGCGGGCCCCATGACGCGTAGCTGACCGTGGCGGTCGACCTGGCGCGCGAGGATGGGCGCGCAGAGCGCCATGACGATGATGCTCACGGCAGAGACCGCGCCCGCGAGCGTGTAGTTGCCGTACTCGGTGCGCACCATCAGGATCGTTGACAGACCCACCATGGACATCGGCATGCGCAGCACAAGGCCAGCCGCGGAGAATTTCCAGGACTGACGGTAACGCAGAATGTCAAGATAGGTGCCGAGCATGCGTCCATTCTATCACCGGGGTAGCGTCCCGAAAGCCAAGCGGAATGGGGCGTACGTAACCATTCGGCCCCTCCGCGAGGGGAGGGGAGACCGCGAAAATAGCCACGGCCTCGTCGACAGGGGACGAGGCCGTGGCGGGGATCGGGCAAAGGTCTAGTCGGTCACCTCGAAGACGCCGAGCTGTCCCTTTTCCGCCAGGGAGAGCGCGTGGTTGACGAATGCGTAGTGGCCGGCCTCGAGCGGCGTGAACTCGACGAATCCGCCCTCGGCGGCGCCCAACGTGAGGACCTGGCCCCAGCCGCCGCCGGACCCTCCGCCTCGGATCACGTAGGCGCCCTCGCGCCACACGGTGTCGAATTGGGTGCCCACGACGTGGAAGGTGGTCGCCAGGTTCGGGCCCGCGTCCATGACCCACACGCGCACGCGCTCGTTGGTCTTGATCTGGATCGGGTGCGCCTTGTACTGGAAGGGCACGCCGTTGAAGGCCATCGCGTTGGGCTGCAGGGCCGACAGGAGCGAGGCATCTGCGGGCTGACCGTCCGCGCCCAGGTAGAGCTCGGAGGCGACCATGACGTACTCGCGGTCGACCTTGTCCAGGTCGGTCGGGTCGATGATGACGGCCCCGAACATGCCGTTCGCGATGTGCATCGACATGGGAGCGGTCGAGCAGTGGTAGAGCCAGATGCCCGCGTTCTTCGCGACGAAGGTGTACTCGAGGGTCTGCCCGGGTTCGATCGAGCGCATGACGTTGTCGGGAGCGACGAGGCCCGCGTGGAAGTCCAGCGAGTGGCTCATGGTCCCGTTGTTGACGAGCGTGATGTGGAAGGTGTCGCCGATGTGTCCGCGCAGGATCGGGCCGGGAGCGTCCCCGTTGAAGGTCCACGACTCGCGCGTCAGCGAGCTCGTGACGTTGACGGTCTGCTCGGTGACCGTGAAGGTGTAGTGGCGCTCGGTCTCGTTCGTGGCGGGCGGTAGGACCGGGTCGCGCGCGTCGATCGTCGCCGCGTAGTCCGTCAGCGCGGTCGGGGTGGCCGGTCCCGCGGCGGCGTCCTGGCCGTGGTCGTGCCCGTGGTGGGCGTGGCTACCCGAGGCCGAGGTCCCCGAGGAGGACGAGGACGCGCCCGTGGCCTGCACGTGCAGGGTCATGCCCATCTCGCGGTGTCCGGGCAGGGAACACCAGCCCTCGACGTCCCCGGAGATGACGCCGAGGTCCAGCTCCTTCGTCTCACCCGCGGCGAGCGATCCGGAGGATACGCCCGTCTCGAACACCAGGTCGTGGCGCTGGTCCCCCGAGTTTGTGAAGTCGACGATGAGGCGGTCGCCGACCGGCACCTCGATGTGGTTCGGCGTGAACGCCATGCCGTCGACGCCCACGGACACGCGGGTCGTGTGCCCGGTCGGCGTTACCGACGAGGCCGTGGTCCCGGTCCCCGTTCCCGTGCCCTGCGTCGTGGGCGCGGACGGGTTGGACAGGAAGATCGCCAGCGCGAGCGCCACGACGGAGACGACGCCGACGATCGCTCCGGCCGTGCGGCTCACGGGTGAGTGATCGCCCGCAGGACTCATGCGCAGCTTGGGGGTTCCCGTCGTGGGGCCTTTCGGGGCGGGGGTCTTCGACTTCTCGCCTCCCGACGACGGCGAAGCAGACAGGTTCAGGTCAGCCACGGCTGCCTCCTTGTGTGGTGGGGGATGAAGCGGCGGCGCGCTTGGCGCGCGCCTGGGCCACGCCGCAGCGGGCCATGAGGACGATGTCAACAAGGTAGGTGGCCAGCAGGACCACCCACGCGGCGATCGTGAGGCGTTCGGCGGATGTTCCGCCCAGGGACGCGACGGCGAGCGCGAGGACCGCGGCCACGTTGCGAGCGGCCTCCCGGATGGGCGCCCCGGCCTCGAGAACGCCGACGCCGACGCGCACCGCGGACGGTCCGCCGCCAATCACGACGGGCATCAGGTAGGTGAGCGCGCCGACGAAGAGCTGGCCCAACCCCGCCGCGCCCAGGATCGGCATCCACGCGAGGAACGCCGCGCGTAGGCCGGTCGCGTCCGCCGCCTCGAAGGCGCGCAGGGATGCGCCCGCGCCGGCGACGAGAATCCAGGCGGCGCCCAGCATGAGGGACCATGCGCCGTATTCGGCGGGGCCCTTTGTCAGCGCCGCGCGGACCAGCGGAACGCCCACGCCCAGGGCGGCCGCGCCCACGACGACGAGGAGACCCACGGAAGTCACGCGCATCGACCCGGTCACAGCGCCCGTGCCGGCGACGAGAAGCGCGGCCACCCACATGGGTAGCGCGCTCGTCGCGAAGGACACGGCACGTGGATCCATGCGCGTGCGCATCGCGGTCGGCCCCAGCGTCACCAGGGTCCCGCCCATCGTCAAGCCCACCCATCCGGCGATCCCCGCCAGCGCGTGCGCGACCGTCAGGCGGTCCCGGGCCTCGGCCAGCCATGCGGGAGCGTCCGCGTCGAACATGGCCGCCGTGACGAAACCAGCCAGCGTCGCGCCGACCACCAGGAAGAACGCCGCCGCGATGTAGTAGCGGATAATCACCGCGAAACGAGAGGCCAGGCGCTCGCGGGAGGCCGTGAGCAGCGCCCACCCGTGCCAGGCCGCGATCGCGCCGACGAGCGTCGCACCCGTGACGGTCGCGTGCCACAGATTCGACCACATGCCGCCGATGAGGAGCAGCAAGGAGAGATTGAAAGCAGTGATGCGCACGGTGTTGTCGCGCCCCGCGCGTCGGTCGTCCGGGGCCAGGTGGGCGAGCGCGCGCGTGAAGTACCAGGACCACTGGAAGATTCCGTTCGACAAGACGCCGAGGGTCACCAGGTGGATCATCGTCCACAGGTTCTGCGGGATGCGGCCTCGGGCGACGATCGTGACCGCCGCGGCGACGGCCGCCACGCACATCCAGACGGAGGTCGCGCGGTCGGTGCGGGGAACGCGGGGCTTGTTCATCGGGCCTCCCGAGAGGCGGCGCGCGCCCGGCGAATCGTCACCGTCAGCGTCGTGGCGACAAACAGGAGCATGCCGACGACCCCGAGGGTGCCGCCCAGGCGCCACGGGAAGGCAGCCTCGCGCGCGCCCGCGAGGAGACGCAGCAGGAGTGAGACCTGCAGGAACGCAAAGGGAACCCACATGGCGACGTGATAGGGGACCTCGCGCCGGGCGACCGCCGGGATGATGACGGGCGCGTGGGCCAGCAGCATCGAGACGACGAAGCCGATCGTGATCGCGTGGACGGACGCGTCGTAGCCGTAACCGTCGAAGGCGGGCGGAGCGATGACCCACATCAACGCCGGCACGAGCGCCCACGCGTAGCCGCTCAGCATGCACACGGCCGCCAGGCGTGGCAGGCCGCTCATGCGCACGGTGCCGCGCGCGACGTCATGCCACGCGGTGTCGACCATGAGGACACCGAGCGAGAGGCCGATCAGCGGGTAACCGACCGCGGGGGAGTAGAGAGCGACCGTCAGGCCCACCATGAGTGCGGCGCTCTCGGCGGTGATGCGCCGCTCGGTGGAGCCGGACGCGAAGGCGAGGCGTGCCAGTTCGACGCGCTCGCCGACGATCGTGACAATCAGGAAAGCCAGCCACCAGGGCACCGCGCGCGGCGTCTCGAGGCCTCGCCACCACAGGAGGATACCGCCCAGGCCAATGAGAGCGCCCATCAGCTGGATGAGGACTGCGTGGGTGGCCTGCCGACGCGCCCACACGTAGCAGTAGATGGCCGTCAGCAGCGTCATACCGAGGGTGATGAGGAAGCAGGGCATCATGCGCTCGGGCGCGAATCCGCTCAGGTGGGCGGCCAGGAAGCGCGGGATCGGGAGGTTCGCGAGCGCCACGCGCGCCCCCTCGTTCAGGGCGATGACGACCGCGCTGACGCCGCCGGCGCCGGTCAGTAGGGGAGCGGCGTACGCCCACGCGCGCCGCCCGTCGGATTGGAGGGCGACCGCGCGCTCCAGGCAGATTGCGGTGCCCAGGAACCCATAGATCATGAGGAGTCCGTGCACGGTCCCCAGGCTCGTCGAGGTCACGGGCGCGAGCGCTCCGAGGCGCACGAGGGAGGCGTCGAGTCCCGCAAGGAGCGCGATGCCCGCGAGGAGCAGGAAAGCGAGGCGGCCGACGGGCAGTCGGGGGATGGGAGGCCTCGTCGCTATCGACGAGGCCTGGGCTGGCGCATCCGGTCCCGCGTCGTGCGCGGGTCGGCGGGATGCCTCGCTCATGTGGGCTCCTGGAGTCGGTGGGCGTTGCCGGTGTTCCCATCTGGGGACAGTGCCAAGGTAGCCGTCCTGTCAGCAATTTTCTAGGGGTGGGGGCGGTGAAATTGCGTGCTGGGACGGTTATGTTGGCCATCGATGGGAAAACGCACCTCGTGACTACCCATCCAGTAATATTGTGCGGGTCACTATCAAGAGTCAATGGAGCAATTGATGAGCGATCTTCATTTCGTCGCCGGCGAGTTTCGTCGTCTCGCGTCGACGGCCCGCGACGTGGCGGATGCTGTTCGGCAGGCTCGTCCTGACGGAGGGGCCAGCGCCTTTGCCTCCGCGATGCCGGGCGCGGAGCTCACGTCACTGATGCAGAGCGTCGAAGAGAAGTGCGTGGACACGTGCACGGTGCTCGGACGAAACTTGGATAATCACGCTGATGCCCTCGACGCTGCCGATAGGGACTTCATCGCTACCGAAGAAGACAATGGTCAGCTCATGTCCTCGATCATTCGGGGACTCGGCTTTGGGGGCGTGAGCGAACGATGAAGTGGGCTGATCTGCGTCAGTGGCAGATGGGGCCGCTCAGCGAGCAGGCTCGGTCTTATGCGGACAAGCAGCGGGTACTTGCGCAGGCCGGCGACGACCTGCGCGCCGGAGTGGATGCTCTGGGCGGCGTCGGTCGGACGGTTACCGCGGCTCAGGCCGCCCTGCGCCAGGACGCGGCCGAGATGGCGAAGCAGGAAGAAAAGCTGGGCGCGCTGAGTGACGTCCTGTCGTTCGCCGCGCATGGAGTCGCGAGCATTCGTTCGGCAGTGGCGAGCGCGGAAGCGGCTGCCGCCCGCAATATGCTGGCCATTCACCCGGATGGTTCTATCGGGTATGTCGGCCCCATGGAGGTCTCGAAAGACGATGCGCGCCGGATTCGCCAGGCGATGAAGCAGCTGGCCGATCGCGTCGCAGAGATCCTCCGGGCAGCGCGGGACTTGGTGCGCGAGATACGGTCGAAACTGCTCGCCGTGTCGATGCCCGGCGTAGCCGGAGCGCTGGGAGCAGCAGTCTCCATCGGCAAAGACTCCTCGCCGAAGCTGCCCCCGCCAGGGGCCACGGCGAAGGAAGTCGCCAAGTGGTGGTCCTCGCTCACCCCGGAGCAAAAAGAAAAGCTCATTAATGAGCACCCGTATGAGATCGGCAAGCTTGACGGTGTCGATGGGACGTCGAGGGATAAGGCAAACCGCCTCGTGCTCGACATCGAGCTGCCGAAACTCGAGGCTGAATACGAGGAGTATAAGAAGCGTGCGGGCCTCATCGTTGATCCGTTCGAAGCTGCACAGCTCAAGAAGCTGAAGGAACGAGCAGACGCCGTCAGGAACATCAGGACAACGCTGGATCGCTCGGACGAAGACGGTATGCCTCGTCAGCTTCTGGGGATCGACACCTCTAACCCGCGCGTGACGGCGATCGTCGCGCAGGGAAACGTCGATACCGCCAAGCACATTGGTGTCATTGTGCCGGGCATGCACACCAACGTGGCCGACAACCTGGATGACTACGACTACGACGCGTCGGTCATGGGAGCGAACGTGCGCAAGCACGCCCACGGTGAGGAGGTCGCGATGGTGTCCTACCTCGGCTACGACGCGCCGCAGAATGTTATCGAGGTTGCCTCGATTAAGAAGGCAAACGCCGGTGCGAAGCAGCTCGCCGGGTTCTTCAACGGCATGCACGCCTCTCGCGAATACGGTGCGGGCGACGCGCACGTGACCGCTGTGACCCACTCCTACGGATCGACGACTGGTGGAAAGGCGCTGACGATGATCGACGATGGAGCCGTCGATGATCTCATCCAGTTTGGCTCACCCGGATCGGGCGTCCAGGATGTCTCAGAGCTAAAGATCCCGAAAGGCCACGCCTGGGTCAGCGCCACGACCCGATGGCAAGACATGGTCCAAGGCATCGGCGATGACGGACGATACGGCAAGAATCCTGCCAAAATGCCCGGCTACAACCACCTGTCGGGCGATGTCGGCCACGGGAAGGGATGGTTTGTACCCTTCCGGAAACACAGCTCCTACTTCAATGAGGGGAGCGAGGCGCTCGACGACATTTCGAAGGTCGTGGCGGGGCGCGGCGTGCCGAGGAGTACACGATGAGGGAGTCGATGAACGCTATCCTGGCAGCTGTGACGGCGCACGTATCTGGTGCCGCGTTTCGAGGAGAATAACGGATGAATTCGGAACAGAAGGAACTGCTCGCTCGAGCCTCACGCATGGAGCCGATCGAGGCCTTCCAGCGCGACGTCGAGCCGGCAATCATCGCGGCCCGCGATCAGCTGATGACGCGCGAGAACTATCGCGGCTACTTCCGTAACGACGTGATCGCCAGGAACAACGTCGGCGACCACGTCCTGTACGCCTTCATCTCCCGCAGCTACGACTTCGACGAGCACGACCCGGTTCGCGTTCGCGAGGTGTTTGATGCCGCACTGGCCCCGCTTGGGTTCGAGTGCAGTGAAAAGGCGGACGTCCTGGAGGACGGCACGACGGACACCGTCTTGATCTGGGGCAGCGAACGTTTCGGTGCGACCGTCCACGTCATGGTGTCCGAGAGCTGGCTGACGTCCGTCAACTACTACACGGACCACTTGCGCAGCGACGGGTCCGTGGCTGACCCGAAGACGCTCATGGAACTGCCCGGCCGCATCCCCGAGTGGTTCGCCGACGTTGCCGCAGGCACGCAGTCCTGACGGCAGACATCTCGGCTCACTGATAGACAGTGAAGGGGGGCGGCGCTCGATTGAGCGCCGCCCCCCTTCATGCAACCCGCGTAAGCGGGCAGCGTCAGAGCGTTAGCCGTTCAGGGCGTCGGACACGACCTGCTTGGCGGCCTCCTGGACCTGGGCCAGGTGCTCGGCGCCCTTGAAGGACTCCGCATAGATCTTGTAGACGTCCTCGGTGCCCGACGGGCGCGCGGCGAACCACGCGGACTCGGTCGTCACCTTCAGGCCGCCGATGGGCGCGTCGTTGCCGGGCGCGCGCACCAGCTTCGCGACGATCGGGTCGCCGGCCAGCTCGGTCGCGGTCACGTCGTCCGCAGACAGGGCTGCGAGCTTCGCCTTCTCCTCGCGGGAGGCGGCTGCGTCGATACGGGCGTAGGCGGAGGCGCCGAAGCGCTCGACCTGCTCCATGTGCAGCTGCGAGGGGGTCTTGCCGGTGACGGCCAGGATCTCGGACGCGAGCAGCGCCAGGATGATGCCGTCCTTATCGGTCGACCACACGGTGCCGTCCTTGCGCAGGAACGAGGCTCCCGCGCTCTCTTCGCCGCCGAAACCGACGGTGCCGGACAGCAGGCCGGGCACGAAGTACTTGAAGCCCACGGGCACCTCAATGAGGTCGCGGCCCATGGAGGCCACGACGCGGTCGATGAGCGCGGAGGACACGAGGGTCTTGCCCACGGCCGCGTCCTTGCCCCAGCCGGGGCGATGCGTGAACAGGTACTCGATGGCGACGGCCAGGAAGTGGTTCGGGTTCATCAGGCCGTCGGGGGTGACGATGCCGTGGCGGTCCGAGTCCGCGTCGTTGCCGGTCGCGATGTCGTAGGGGGTGTTGCCCTCGGCGTCGGGGGTCATGGCCTCGCGCAGGGACGCCATCGCGTAGGGCGAGGAGCAGTCCATGCGGATCTTGCCATCCCAGTCCAGGGTCATGAACGGCCACGCCGGGTCGACCTCGGGGTTGACGACGGTCAGGTCGAGGCCGTAGTGCTCTCCGATGGCCGCCCAGTAGTCGATGGACGCGCCGCCGAGCGGGTCGGCGCCGATGCGCACGCCCGCCTTGCGGATGGCCTCGATGTCGATGACCTGATCCAGCTGCGAGACGTAGTAGTCCAGGTAGTCGAAGGGCTTGATGTTCGGGTCATGCAGCAGGTCAGAGCCGGTGACGCGGGGAACGTTCTTCCATTCGCCCGAGTCGAGGAGCTCGTTGGCGCGCGCAGCGATCCAGCCGGTCGCGTCGGTGTCGGCGGGGCCGCCGTGAGGCGGGTTGTACTTGAAGCCGCCGTCGCGCGGGGGGTTGTGGCTGGGGGTGACGACGATGCCGTCGGCCAGGCCGTCGCCCTCGGTGCGCAGGTTACTCGGCGCGCCGTTCGCGCCGAGGATGGCGACGGACACGGCGGGGGTGGGCGTGTAGGAGCCGCGCGAGTCGATGCGCGTGTCGATGCCGGCGGCCGCGAGGACCTCCAGGGCGGTGCGCCACGCGGGCTCGCTCAAGGCGTGGGTATCGCGGCCGATGAACAGCGGACCGTTGATGCCCTGCGACGCGCGGTACTCGATGATCGCCGCGGTGATGGCGATGATGTGCGCCTCGTTGAACTTACCGTCCAGCGAAGCGCCGCGGTGGCCCGAGGTGCCGAACGCGACGCGCTGTCCCACGTCGGTCGGGTCAGGGACGATGTCGTAGTACGCGGAGATGACATCGTCGACGTTGATGAGGTCTTCAGGTAGGGCACGTGTGCCAGCTCGTTCATGCATAAGGACAGTGTTGCACGTTACGTCCCTTTGTGGGTAGCACCGTCCCACGGCGTGGACTTTTCCTTGTTTTCTCTTGTTCGAGGCCGTGGCTGATTGGGTGGGAAAGGCCAGGTGAGAGCGTGCGTCGCCCCGGCCTCGTCCGTGGGGGAGAAAAGAGGGCATGCACGTTTTCCCAAAATCGGCACCGAGCGACTATCCTATGAGATGTCGGTCACCGAAGACCGTGACTGTGTTGTCAGGAGGAACATCGTGGGATGGTTTGATTCCATCGAACATAACCGTTGGCTGAGCGGCCACATGCAGGCCCTCATTGAAGAGGCAGAAGGCGCGATTGTCGCGACTGGTTTCGCGCACCTCGACGCCGATGGAAAGCCCGACCTGACCCGATCGATCGACCTGGCCGTCACGGGTCGAATGGCCTACGTGTTCTCGCTTGGCGCTCTGATGGGTCTGCCCGGCACGCGCCGCTATGCCGATCATGCCGTTAAGGCGCTCACCAACTACTTCACCGACCCCGTCAACGGCGGCATGTGGTTTGCGATCAAGCCTGAGCCCGACGCCGACGGGCACGGCGTGCCGTGGGACGAGGACGCGCGCGTCAAGTCGCAGTACCACACGGTGTACGCGCTGCTGGGCGTGGCCGCCGCGACCGTCGCCGACCGCCCCGGTGCCCACGAGCTGCTCAACCGCATGCTCGAGGAGCAGAAGGAGCTGTGGACGGACGACTACGGCCTCGTGTGGGATCAGTACGACGAGGCGTTCAACGAGCCCGTCCCCGTCCACACCCTTGGCACCCTCATCCACACGATTGAGGCCTACATGGCTGCGGCCGAGGCCACGACCGAGCCCGAGTGGCTCGACCGCGCCGAGAAGATGACGGCCTTCGCGTACAAGGTCGCCTCCAAGAACGGATGGCGCATTCCGGAGTATTTCGACGAAAACTGGGAGCCCAGCCCCGAGGCGGGCAAGCTCCTCAACGACGGACGCCGCTACTACGAGGGCTACGTGACCGGCCACTCCATGCAGCTCGGGCGCTTCGCGCTGCAGGTGCGGGCGGGCCTGCGCTCGATGGGCTGGACCGTGCCCGACTACCTCCTCGAGATGGGCACTGAGCTCTTCGAGCGCGCGCGCGTCGACGGCTGGCGTCGCACCGATGGCAACCCCGGCTTCTCCACGGGCGTCAACGACGAGGGCGACCCCGTGCCCGGCGAGGACGAGCACCAGCAGTGGGTCGTCTGCGAGGGTGTGTGCGCCACCGTCGCCGTGCGCCGCGCGATGCTGGACGACGGTTCCGGTGTCCCCGACGTCGAGCACTTCGAGCACTGCTACCGCTCTTTCGTCGACTACATCCACGACTACCTCATCAGCCAGCCCGGCCGGTGGGTGCGTCGCCTCGGTCCCCGCAACGAGAACGTGCAGCCCGCCAAGTCGTCGCGCTGGGATGTCTACCATGCCGTCCAGGCGACGCTCGCGATTCGCCTGCCGCTGTGGCCGCCGACGGCTCCCGCGCTGTCGCGCGGCCTCCTCGATCACCCCGAGGAGCCGGCCCCCGACAAGAAGTCCTGGAACTTCTTCGGGCTACGCGGCTGACGCATCGGATGTCTGATGGGCTCGGGCCCGGGGATGCGAGGGTCGCATCCCCGGGCCTCGTCCTGTAGGATGTTCCGCGTCTGGAGGGCTGTCTGAGTGGCCGAAAGAGACGGTCTTGAAAACCGTTGTGTCAGCAATGGCACCGGGGGTTCGAATCCCTCGCCCTCCGCCGAGCCGGCTTCCTTCGGGTCTCGCGGCGGGCGCACGTTCGCGCTCGCGGCGAAAATGCCCTAAAGTAGTCGGCACTGGAGACGTCGCATAGTCCGGTCGAGTGCGCCTCCCTGCTAAGGAGGTAGGGGTGCATAGCCCCTCGCGGGTTCAAATCCCGCCGTCTCCGCGCATAACCCCCGCGCTTCCCTCGAAGCGCGGGGGTTTCGTATTCTCTGGCCCAGTGGGCGGGAGCTTTCGGGGCGAAAGGGCGCAACGTGTTGGTCTTGTGGGGACTTTTCGTTGTGCTGGTGGTTGACAATGAACATTGACGGTGGTTGTTTCGTCGTGGGGGTATGAATACCCTCACGTGCCGATGTGTGGGCGAACGTGTGGGCGAACGCGTGGCCTGGTATGGGCGCTCAGGTTTAGGGGCGTAGTTTACCGAGGCGTGCTAGCTTCCTGTGCTCCTCGCCGCGCACGTGGGCCCGCTAATGCGCACGTGGGCCCGCTAATGCGAGCCTGGGCAGCCCTGCCCGCGCTCACATTAGAGGGTTAACGCACCAATTAGCGGGTTAACGCGCATATTCAGCGGTTCGCGTGCGAGCTACATGCCAGGCCGGGAACCGTTGCGTCCCAAACGCAGACAGCTCAGCTGCAACAGCCCGTTGTCGACGTTTTCATCGAGGTGGTCTGCGATCTGGGCGCCTCACCACCCTGAACCGAGACCTCACCGCGACCCAACGGGGGGATTTGCGCCATCCAAGGCTCCGACACGCCGACGACACACCGCCAGAGGGGTTCGCATGGCGCAAAACCCCCGCCGTTACCCCTGGTGTCAGGTTCCCTCACTGGTGCAATGCCCCTCGCTGGTGCATGGCTGCCCGGCCGGGCGCAGTTGAACGTCGGTGAGGCGTCGTCGGCGATGATGGGGGAGCTCGCGGGCGGCCAGCTCCGCGACGACGATTGTTGCCGATG
>KV835910.1:22594-30526 GCA_001838165.1 Actinomyces sp. HMSC035G02
TCTTCCCTAACGGGTTGAATGCTCCCGATCAGGTGGAATCCTCCCGATGGGGTGCATCCTGTCTGAGGCGCAGTAGAGCGAGCACGCTAGCCCGATGCCCCGCCCTCGACGATGCCTGGTACCGAACCGCGACCAACATGTTTCTAGCTATCCGGTGTTTGCGCAGCTTATTTGCTAGTTGGTTTGGGAAGTACGTTGTGTAAGGACGTCGCACATTCCTGGGGAGTGCTGGGTAATTATGTAACTGGCGGAACCTAAGTGTGATACGTCACTAAAATATGAGGGTGACTGTCGTCCAATCCCTATTGCGGTGGTCATAATTTGATGATGTTGAGAACGCTGTCCTGATAATTGTTGAGAAATCTATTGTTGCCACACGAAAGTGCGTACTGACCAAGAGTTCAGAGAAGTCGTTACATTGCCGTTATGCCCGAAATTTCAACGAAATACACCGTTGTAGTTGTGGCTTAGGCGATAGTTGTTAAGCATGGTCGTGCACTCCGCTCCTTTACTAGGCTGGGACGCAAGTCCTGTCCACATTCTGACGATAGAAGGAGAAGTCGATGTCTCGACTGCGTCCGTTCCGCGCCCGTGTGGGCGTTGCGGGTGCCGCCAGCCTGGCCGCTCTCTCGCTTCTCGTCACGTCGCTGACACCCCTCGCCATGCGAGCCAGCGCCGCCGACGAAAGCACGCAAGCAACCGACGTAGCAACCTCCCAGGAAGCTGCCACGGCCTCGTCCAACTCTGAGGCCGCCGACGCGCCTGCCAACGAGGCAGGGGTTGAAGCCCCCGCCGCTGAGGATGGCGCCGAGGCTCCTGCCGCCGAGGCTGGCGCTGAGGCTCCCGCCGCCGAGGATCAGCCCCGCACGCGCCGCGCCCGCGCAGTTGCGGAAGATCAGGCGACTCTCGCTCTGAACGTTGTGAACGACGCAGAAACCCTGCGTAGCCACGATGCGCAGATCACGACGATCAACTTCTCCTGCTCCTCGGTGACCACCCCCTGTAAGGGCGCACAGATCGAGCTGGCGTTGCCCGGCCCCATCACGCCGGACGGCCTCAAGCTCGCCGAGCGCGGCTACACGGTCGTCCCCGTGACCGGTGATAGCGTCGCCAAGACCACGACCTCGATCGATAAGACCCCGGACGGCAACCGTGTGCAGCGCTACATCTTCAAGATGAAGGACCCGCTGCCCGCCGGCACGTCCGACCGTATCCAGGTCACCTGGAACTACAACTACTACGACGCGCCGAACAACTCGACGACCACCCAGAAGGTGACCTTCAGCGCGCTGAACGCTGAGAAGCTCGAGAACGAGCTCACCACCACGTGGACCGCCGATACCGACATCGCGATCGAGAAGAGCGGCCCCACCAACAAGTCGAACTACCCCGCAGTCGGCGGTGAGGCGACCTACAAGCTGCGCTACGGCTATCAGCAGATCGACCAGGACAACCCCAACAAGGTCGGTATCCGCTGGAACGGCTCCACGATGAAGAACGGCCTTAACGGCCTCGGCTTCGTGGGCGTCCAGAACATCAAGGTTGTGGACCCGCTGCCCGCCAAGGCCGTCTTCGTCACGGCCTCCGACGGCGGTGTCTACGATCCGGCCACCCATACCGTCACCTGGTCCTACGACAAGTGGATCTGGCAGAACCCGATCGATTCGACCGTCACCGTGAAGTACCCCGAGGGTACGGTCACGCTCGATGACACGGTCACCAACAAGGCGACCATCAGCGCCGAGGTCATGAACGACCCGACGAAGACCCTGACGAAGAGCTCCGAAATCACGCACGGCTTCGCCGAGCGTAAGGTCGGCGGCCGCATCGGCAAGACCGGTAACGACAACCAGTACCAGGTTCGCGGTGGCCTCTACCCGTGGCGTTTCTTCGGCATCAACTCGGGTAACACCACCCTTCACTTCCGCTGGGAAGACACCCTGCCCTGCACCTGGTCCACCCAGGATGCGAAGGCCGCCGGCGATTCCTGTGACCAGCCGACCATGGTGGGCCCCTACCGCTTCAGCATCTTCGGCAAGTCCGGATACGAGGAAAATGGCGGCTGGACACTCGAGTACTGGACCAACAAGGGCAACCACGAGACCGTCAACTACACGAAGACGACCGGCCTGACCCTGCCCGACGGTGAGTGGATCACCCGCTTCACCATCGACACCGACGCTGCCCCGCAGACCAGCCCCCAGGCGTGGCTGTACGGCACGGCGCCCAAGACGCTGCCCACGACGGAGCCCGCGGACTTCACCTCGCACTACAACCCCGCGCTGCCTCCGGAGAAGTACTACAACTACGTGGCCTCCCCGGACTACGTGCGCTTCCAGAACTGTGCCACTGGCACGGTGACCGATAAGGACACCGGCACCGTCGTCACCTCGAGCGACGAGCTCTGCTCCTGGATGCGCGTGCGCGACGAGTTCCCGAGCGTCCAGGTCTACAAGTCCGTGCGCACCAACCCCGTGGTCGTGGGTAAGCCCGCCTCCTTCTTCATCAACGGCACTGCCAAGCCGGCCGACCAGGGTGGCACGCCCACTCCGTTCACGATCGTGGATCTCCTGCCCGAGGGCTTCGACGTCGATGACGCTTCGGGGATCGTCCCCGAGAAGCGCTCCACGCTGAAGAACCCCGACGGCACCCCCTACGACCTGAGCAAGGTCACCGTCGAGGTCGAGAAGAACTACAACAACACCGGCCGTACCCTCATCCGCTGGAACGTTCCGGATCCGGTCGAAGGCAGCCTGTACTCGACCTTCAATGTCAACGTGCTCGCGACCGCTCCGGCCGGTAAGAACACGAACGACGCCATGGCGTTCATGCCCGGCGACGGTGCTAAGTCGACGACCGAGGATAAGAGCCTGCGCAACACCAACTACTGCATCGGTAACCGCGCGGTCGACACCTTCGACGTGAACAAGAACGGCTCGACCACCGACTACGTGTGTAACGCCGCAATCGACTTCAACGTGGCCACGACCCCCTCGATGGCCATCGCGAAGGAAGTCAAGGGCAACAAGAACCCCGACTTCGTTCCGGCCGGCGAGGTCGCCGAGATCGACCCGGGTGCCGACGGCGCCTACCGTTTCACGATCTCCAACGCGGGTAACACCCCGCTGACCAAGGTCGTGGCCTACGACATCCTTCCCCACCTGAACGACGTGGGTGTCGGCCCCGCCTCCTCGCAGGCCCGTGGCTCCAACTGGAAGCCGAACCTGAACTCCACGGCGTGGGCGTTCGAGTCGGTGAAGGAGAAGCCGGGTCGCGATCCCGAGGTCACGGCTGTTCCGGCCTCGGATATCACGGTCCAGTACTCGACGGTTCCCAACCCCTGCCGCGGCGAGGTCCTCTCCGCGGGTGGCGCCATGAATGACGCCCCCGCAGGTTGTACCCCCGACGCGTGGGGCGATGCTCCCGCCGACCTGACGACGATCACGGGCTTCCGCCTGGTGATGAACCGTGACATCGAGCCGGGCGAGAAGATCCGCTTCGTCGCGACCATGACCTCCCCGGTCACCGCCAACCTCATCGCCTGGAACTCCGTGGCCATGTCCGGTGGCTCCATGCTCAACGGCAAGGTGTCCTACCTGCTGCCGAACGAGGCCCCCAAGGTCGGCATCAACGTGTCCTCCGATGTGGAGCTCACCAAGACGGTTGCTCGGGCGAAGATGAACGGTGATGAGCCGGTTCGTGACGCTAATGGTGTCATCGAGACGGTTGAGTCCGACGAGGTCATCATGCCGGGTGACTACATGCTGTACAAGGTGAACCTGAAGGCCAAGGGTCCGGCGGTTGCCTCGGGCATGAACGTTGCCGACGCTCTGCCTTCTGGCGTGGAGTACGTGTCCTCCGAGACGCGTGTCTGCCAGGATGGTGCGACGTACCCCTGCACGGGCCCGGTGTACGCCACCGCTTCTTACGATGCGGCCGCTGGCACCTGGAGTGCGATGGAGTCCGGCATTCTCAACACCAACCTCAACGTTGGCGGTACCGAGACGCTGTACGTCCTCGTGAAGGTCAAGCCCTCGACCGAGGGTTCGACCATTACGAACACGGCGACCCTGGGTGAGTTCGATCAGGTCGACTCCAACAAGGACAACAACAAGGACAGCGCGACCTTCAAGGTGGGTGGCACCCTGTCGGGCACCATCTACAACGATGCCGACGCCTGGTGGTCCTTCAATGACGGTGATAAGCCTTTCGAGGGTGTGACGGTTCGTCTGCTGGATGCGGATGGCAACCCGGTGAAGGACTCGTCCGGCGCCGATATCACCACGAAGACCGACGCCGACGGTAAGTACACCTTTACCCGTCTGCCCCTGGGCTCGTACAAGGTTGAGGTTGTCCCGGGTGAGGCGAAGGTTGACGGCACCGACGTGAACCTGGCCGACTACAAGCAGACCTACGGTTACGGCTCTTCGACATCGCGCTCCCAGGTTGGTCAGGGCAAGCTCGTGACGCCCGCGCCGATCGAGCTGACCGCTGGCGCTCCCAACGCCACGAAGATTGACTTCGCGTTCGTGAAGCCGGTCTCGTTGGGTAACTTCGTGTGGTTCGACGCGAACAAGGACGGTATCCAGGATGCGGATGAGGTCGGCGTTGCCGGCGTCACCGTCACCCTGGATGGACAGCTGGACATGGATGTGGTCGTCGATGCCGATGGCAACCTCGTCAAGCCCTTGACCACGGACGCCAACGGCAAGTACGTCTTCACGAACCTGCTGCCTAGCGACTATGGCGTGACCTTCACTATCCCGGCTGGCTACTACGAGACCGTGAGGACGGCGGGCGATGATCGATCCGTGGATTCCGATGGTGCTCAAACCTGGCTTCGTCTGAAGCAGGGTCAGGACGACATGACCGTCGATCTTGGTTTGATTGCTGATGGCACGATTGGTGACACGCTGTTCTGGGATGTCGACAACAACGGTGGTTCCGAGCCCTCGGGCGCGGACAAGCCGCTGGCCGGCGTGACCGTCAAGCTGACCTACACGACCCCCGCGGGCGTGGAGAAGACGCTGACCACGGTCACGGACGAGAACGGCAAGTACTCGTTCAAGGATCTGGCTCCCGGCGATTACGTCGTGACCGTTGACAAGGCTTCCCTTGCCACCGTGTGCCCCGAGTGCACCGCTCAGACCCACGCCCCGTCGGGCGACCTGACGGCCGCGGAGGGTCAGGAGCTCTCCCTCACCTCCAAGGTGACGCTGAACCCCCGTGCGATGACGAACAACGACCAGGACTGGGCCTTCACCGGCGTCGCCAACACGGCGATCGTCAAGGCGATTGCGGATCCGCTGGAGGCTCCGGCGGGTGGTTTCATCCCCGGCACGTCTGTGACCTACACGCTGACGGTGACGAACGAGGGCCCGAGCCCGGCGACCGGCGTCATCGCGCAGGATAAGCTGCCTTCTGGTGTGACGTTCGAGTACGCCGATGGTGACGGTACGTACGATGCCGCTTCTGGTAAGTGGGACTTGAGCGGTGAGGTGATTGAGAAGGGCGCGACGCGCACCCTGCGTATCACCGTCATCATCCGTGCTTCCGCCGCCGGTTCGGTTGTGACTAACACGGCCACGATCGAGAAGCAGGATCAGATCGGTGATAAGAAGCCGGACAACACCTCGTCCGTGCCGCTGACCGCTGGTTACACGATTGCTGGCAAGCTGTACAACGATGCGGACGCGTCGTTCAGCGACAGTGACTCCGAGGCCCCGTACGCGGGTGTCACGGTTGCGCTCCTGAAGAAGGACGGCACCCCCGTCCTCGACAAGGATGGCAACCCGGTCACGGCCGTGACTGACGCGCAGGGCAAGTACTCCTTCAGTGGTCTGCCGCTGGGTGAGTACACGGTCAGCGTTGTTGATCCGACCTCCGGCCCGCTGGCGGGCACCAAGCCCACCGAGGCCTACACCGGCCGCTACAAGACGACCGCGGACGTGACGATCAAGGCTGAAACCGGTTCGGTCATCGACGTGAACTTCGGTTTCGTCAAGCCTGCCTCTGTTGGTGACTACACCTGGATGGACGTCAACCGTGACGGTGTCCAGGACGCCGACGAGCCCGCCCTGCCGGGCGTGACGGTGACCCTGACCCGCGCCGACGGCTCTGCCGTGACGGATGCGTCGGGTAACCCGGTCGCTGCTGTCACGACGGATGCGAACGGTAAGTACATGTTCGAGAACCTGCTGCCCGGCGACTACAAGGTGTCCTTCCAGGCGCCCGCTGGCTTTGAGGCAACGACCTCGGAGGCTGGAGACGACCGCGCTGCGGACTCCAACGGGGCTTCGGCTTCGGTCACCCTGGCTCAGGGACAGACGGATGACACGATTGACTTCGGTGCCGTTGGTACTGGTGTGATTGGTGATCAGCTGTTCCTCGATGTCAACCAGAACGGTGGCAACGCCCCCGACGCTGGAGACAAGGTACTGCCCGGTGTGAAGGTCACGCTGACCTGGACGGGTCCGGGTGGAATCACCCGCACCTACGAGACCACGACCGATGCGGATGGCAAGTACAAGTTCGAGAACCTGCTGCCGGGCGAGTACAAGGTGTCGGTGGATCCGCAGTCGCTGCTGAAGGCTGAGCCGCTGCTGGATGTGCTGACCCACGACCCGTCGGGTGATGTGGCTTCCAAGACCGTTGTGTCCGAGGACGTGAAGAAGGAAGCTGCCAAG
Organism: Actinomyces sp. HMSC035G02; assembly: GCA_001838165.1. Lineage (GTDB taxonomy): Bacteria > Actinomycetota > Actinomycetes > Actinomycetales > Actinomycetaceae > Pauljensenia. The sequence continues at coordinate 29,281 of KV835910.1, forward strand.
CTGGCGGATGCGTTCAAGCTGACGGCTAACCTGACGCTGACGGGTGAGAAGAACCAGAATCTTGATCAGGATTGGGGTTTTGGTATCTCGGCTGACACTGCGATTATGAAGGCGATCACCGATCCGGATGAGGCTGCTCAGGAGTCCTTCGAGTTCACCCCGGGTCAGCGCGTGACCTACACGCTGACGCTGACCAATAACGGTCCGGGCGCGGCCACTGGCGTGAAGGCCTCTGATGAGCTTCCCTCTGGTGTTTCTTTCGTGGAGGCCCAGGGTGATGGTTCGTATGATCCGGCCACGGGCGTGTGGGATCTGTCTGGCCTGACCCTGGCGAAGGATGAGGTGAAGAAGATCGCGATCACGGTTGAGATCACTGGTGAGGGTGCGGGCAAGCTGGTCACCAACGTTGCTCGTATTAAGCATCAGGATCAGGCAGGCGATGACCCGACCAACAACGAGTCCTCGGCCTCGTTCAAGGGTGGTTTCAACCTGGGTGGCACGATCTATCGTGACTCGGACGGCTCCTACTCCAAGAGTGATTCTGAGCAGCGCTTTAAGGGCGTGACGGTTGCTCTGCTGAAGGAGGACGGCACCCCGGTGCTGGACGCGAACGGTGATCCGATGACTGCGGTGACCGACGAGAAGGGTGCCTACCAGTTTGTGGGTCTGGCTCCGGCCTCGTACCGTGTGGTGATCGTGGACCCCGACAAGGGTGATCTGGCTGGTCTGATTCCGACCCAGGCCTACACGGGCAAGGGCGAGACCCAGGCGTCGGTCACCATCTCCGACGCGTCGGTGCAGGGCGTGGACTTCGGTCTGGTTGCCCCCGCCACGATCGGTGACCGCGTGTGGAATGACAAGGACGGTAACGGTGCGGATAACGGTGAGCCGGGTGTGCCTGGTGTGACCGTGATCCTCAAGGACGCTAACGGCGTGGAGGTGGCTCGTACCACCACCGACGCGAACGGTAACTACCGTTTCACTGGCCTGGTTCCGGGCACCTACACGGTCGATATTGAGGTTCCTGCCGGGTTTAACGCGGCCACGACCTCGATGACGGTCACGGTTGGTGAGGGTGAGGAGAACCTGGATGTGGACTTCCCGCTCACTCTGATCCCGGCTCCGACTCCGGCTACCACGGTTGCGAAGGTCCTGGCTCGTACCGGCTCGGATGCGTCCGTTCTGGGTGGTATGGCGGCCATGGCAGCGATTGCTGGCATCGCGGCTCTGGCGGGTAAGCGCCGCC
>KV835910.1:30626-36040 GCA_001838165.1 Actinomyces sp. HMSC035G02
CTGGCATCGCGGCTCTGGCGGGTAAGCGCCGCCGCGACCGTGAGGATGCCTGAGCTGAGCGCGGGCTGACCCCCACACAGGGGTACACGCCTCAACAAGGGAGGGGGCGCGAGACCACACAAGGTCCCGCGCCCCCTCCCTTTATGTGCTGCTCGCCCGCACGCCACCCCGCAACAACGCTCTAATCAACTAACGGTCAATAAGTGTGTGAGCTTAAGCACTCGGCTATCTTGTCGTTCCTTACGCTATTTCTATCGACTCGGTCACTATTGAATGATTGAATCAGTAGGGATTTCATGATTATTCGATAAATCTCGGTCGCCCGTGCGATTGCTCAACTAACCATCAGTTCAGAGAACTTGTTCCGAAACTGTGGAACACGCTCTTCCTGACATTGCAGTCGTTAGTCGCCATGATGTGCTGATGTGTAAGGGCTAGATCGGGATCGGCGCCTTCACTACGCTGGGAGACATCCTGTCCACTTTCTGCCCCACAGAAGGAGAAGTCGATGTCTCGACTGCGTCCGTTCCGCGCCCGTGTGGGCGTTGCGGGTGCCGCCAGCCTGGCCGCTCTCTCGCTTCTCGTCACGTCGCTGACACCCCTCGCCATGCGAGCCAGCGCCGCTGAAGAAAGCACACAAGCAACCGACGTGGCGTCGTCGCAGGACGCCGCCACTGCCTCGTCCGATGCGGAGACCGCCGATGAAGCCGCCGACGCCGAGGGCGTTGCCGCCCCCGCTGCCGCCCGCGACGGGTCTGCCACCCTGGCGATGACCGTCGTCAACGACTCCACCACCCTGCGAGTCCGCGACCAGCAGATCACGACGATCAACTTCTCGTGCTCGTCGGTGACCACGCCCTGCCAGGGTGCCGTCATCGAGATGACCCTGCCCGGCCCCATCACGCCGGCCGGCCTCAAGCTCATCGAGCAGGGCTACACGGTCGTTCCCGTCACCGGCGACGTTGTCGCGAAGAGCGAGAACTTCGTCGAGAACTCTGCCGACGGGGCGCGCGTGCAGCGCTACCGCTTCACCCTGAAGGATCCGCTGCCCGCCGGAACGTCGGACCGCATCCAGATTCCGTGGCACTACAACGGCAACGATGCGCCGAACAACTCCACCACCACGCAGAACGTCGTCTTCTCGGCCAACAACGCCGCCAGCGTCGAGCAGACCCTGAGTACGACCTGGACCGCCTCGACCGACGTCGCCATCAAGAAGTCCGGTCCGACGAACCGCCTGTACTACCCCGCCGTCGGTGGCGAGGCAACGTACGAGCTGAGCTACGGATACCAGCAGAACGACACGACCAAGCCGAACGAGGTCGGCACCCGCTGGGGCGGTTCGGCCTACAACGGCAAGCTCGTCGGTATCGGCTTCCAGCAGGTGCAGAACATCAAGGTCGTCGACCCGCTGCCTGCGCAGGCCGTCTTCGTCAGCGCCTCGAACGGCGGCGTCTACGACCCGGCCACCCACTCCGTGACGTGGTCGTACGACAAGTGGACGTACCAGAACCCCCTCACCTCCACCGTGACCGTTAAGTACCCCGAGGGCACGGTGACCACCGCCGACACGGTCACCAATAAGGCGACCATCACGGCCGAGGGCATGAACGAGCCGACGAACGTCGTCTCCAAGAGCTCCGAGATCACGCACGGCTTCGCCGAGCGCAGGGTCGAGGCCAGCGCTGAGAAGATCGGCACCTACAACCGCGACTACGCGCGCGGCGACGAGCTTCCCTGGCGTTTCGAGGGCAGCAACAACGGCAACACGACCGTGCACTTCCGCTGGGAAGACGTCATGCCCTGCACCTGGTCCTCCGAGGACGGCAAGGCCGCCGGTGATGCCTGCGATCAGCCGGCCTTCGTCGGCCCCTACGAGTTCAAGATTTCCACCAAGTCCGGATACGAGGACATCAGTGGCTGGACCTTCGAGTACTGGACCAACAAGGGCAACCACGAGACGGTGACCTACAAGAACACCCGTACCCTCACCCTGCCGGACGGCGAGTGGATCACCCGCTTCGTCATCGAGACCGATGTTGCTCCGCTGGCCAGGCCGACCGTCGACCTGATCAGCAAGGTCTCGCGCGACGTCCCGAGGACGGAACCCGCAGATTTCGCGAGCCACTACAACGCAGCCCTGCCCCCGGAGAAGTACTACGACACCGTGGCCTCCGAGGATTACGTCCGTATCCAGAACTGTGCATCCGTCAAGGTCACGGACAAGGACACGGGCACCGTGGCTGTCTCGAAGGACAACACGTGTAGCTGGACTCGCATCCGCACCGAGGTGCCCGGTGTTCGAGTCAGTAAGGAACTGCGTACCAACCCCGTCGTGGTCGGCAAGCCCGCCAGCTTCATGATCGTCGCCGAGGCGCGCAAGGCCGTTGACGGCGGTGCCCCTACGCCGTTCACGGTCGTGGACCTGCTGCCTGAGGGCCTCGACGTGGACGACGCGTCCAACATTCGTGCGGAGAGCTACTCCGTCCTGAAGAACCCCGACGGCACCCCCTACGACCCGGCCAAGGTGAAGGTCGAGGTGGAAAAGAACTTCAACAACACCGGCCGCACCCTGATCCGCTGGACCGTCCCGGATCCGGTTGAAGGCGCGTTCTTCTCGAAGTACGACGCTAACGTCCTCGCCACCGCCCCCGCCGGCGATACGACGAACACCGCATGGGCGTTCATGCCGGGTGGCGGCGCGAAGCCCTACGACGAGGACCGCAGCGTCCGCAACCTCAAGTACTGCATCCGCTCCCGCGCTCAGGACACGCTCGACCTCAACCAGGACGGTTCGACGACGGACTTCCTGTGTGACTCCAGCGTCAACTTCAAGATCGCCACGACCGCGGGTATGACGATCACGAAGGAAGTCAAGGGCAACAAGAACGCGGACTTCGTTCCCGCCGGCGAGATCGCCGAGATCGACCCGGGCGCCGACGGTGCCTACCGTTTCACGATCGCCAACGCGGGCAACGCGCCGCTGACGCAGGTCGTGGCCTACGACATCCTGCCCTACGTGGGTGACGTGGGCGTCGGCCCGGCAGCCAACCAGGCTCGCGAGTCCCGTTGGAAGCCGAACCTGAACTCCACGAACTGGACGTTCCAGTCGGTGAAGGAGCGCCAGGGCCGTGACCCCGAGATCACGACGGTTCCGGCCTCGGACATCACGATCCAGTACTCCACGGTCCCGAACCCCTGCCGCGGCGAGGTCCTGGCCGTGGGTGGTGCCATGAACGATGCCCCCGCCGGCTGTACCCCCAACGCGTGGGGCGATGCACCCGCGAACCTGGCCTCGATCACGGGCTTCCGTATCGTCATGAACCGCGACATCGAAGTGGGCGAGAAGATCCAGTTCGTCGCGACCATGACCTCCCCGGTCAACGCCAACCTGATCGCCTGGAACTCCGTGGCAATGGCGGGTGGCGTCACCGAGAACGGCAAGGTGTCCTACCTGCAGCCGAACGAGGCCCCCAAGGTCGGCATCAACGTCTCCACCGACGTCGAGGTCAACAAGACCGTGGCTCGCGTCAAGATGAATGGTGACGAGGTCGTGCGCGACGCGAACGGCCTGCCCGAAACCATCGAGTCGTCCGAGGCAATCATGCCGGGCGACCACGTGCTCTACAAGGTCAACCTGAAGAACCACGGTCCGGCCGTTGCCTCGGGCATGAACATTGCCGACAAGCTGCCCGAAGGCGTCGAATACGTGTCCGCCGAGACGCGCATCTGCCAGGACGGTGCGACGAGCCCCTGCACGGGCCCGGTCTACGCGACCGCCAACTACGATGCGGCCGCCGGCACCTGGACCGCGATGGAGTCCGGCATCCTCGACACCAACCTGAACGTCGGTGGCACCGAGACGCTGTACGTCCTCGTGAAGGTCAAGCCCGCGACCGACGGTGCAACCATCACGAACACCGCCACGCTGGGCGAGTACGACCAGATCGACTCCAACAAGAAGAACAACACCTCGAGCGCGACCTTCACGGTCGGCGGCACGATCGCAGGCACCATCTTCAACGATGCCGACGCCTCGTGGACCTTCGGCACCGGTGACGACAAGCCCTTCGAGGGTGTGACGCTGCGTCTGCTCGACGCGGACGGCAACCCCCTGAAGGATGACTCCGGCGCGGACATCACCACGAAGACCGACGCCGACGGGAACTACCTGTTCAACCGCCTGCCGCTCGGCTCCTACAAGGTCGAGGTCTTCCCGGGTGACGCGAAGGTCGACGGGACCGACGTGAACCTGGCCGACTACAAGCAGACCTACGGCTACGGCTCCTCCACGGACCGTACCCAGGTCGGCCAGGGCAAGCTCGTGACCCCCGCGCCGATCGAGCTCACGGCCGCCGCACCTCACGTGACGAAGGTCGACTTCGGCTTCGTGAAGCCGGCGTCCGTCGGTGACTACGTCTGGTTCGACGCGAACAAGGACGGTCTCCAGGATTCTGATGAACCGGCCCTGCCCGGCATCACCGCAACCATCACGGACGCGTCCGGCAACCCCGTGACGGATGCGTCGGGTAACCCGGTTGCGGCTGTGACCACGGATGCTGTTGGTAAGTACATGTTCGAGAACCTGCTGCCCGGTGATTACAAGATCACCTTCACCAACCCGGTGGGTTACGAGGCGACTGTGTCGCAGGCTGGCGATGATCGCGGTGCTGACTCTAATGGCACCGAGTCTGTGGTGAGCCTTGCCCAGGGCCAGGAAGACAAGACCGTGGATTATGGTCTGGTTGGTACTGGTGTGATTGGTGATCAGCTCTTTGTTGATGTGAATCAGAATGGTGGGTCTGCGCCTGATGCTGGTGATCGTCCGTTGGCTAACGTGAAGGTGACGCTGACGTGGACTGGTCCGGGTGGTGTGACTCGTACGTTTGAGACGGTCACGGATGCTCAGGGTCAGTACAAGTTCGAGAACCTGCTGCCCGGCGACTACAAGGTCTCGGTTGATCTGACCTCGTTGTTGGCGGCTGAGCCCCTGTTGGATGTGTTGACGCATGATCCGTCGGGTGATGTGGCTGCGAAGAGCATTGTGTCTGATGAGGTGAAGGCCGATAAGGACAAGCTGGCGCAGGCGTTCAAGCTGACGGCTAACCTGACGCTGACGGGTGAGAAGAACCAGAATCTTGATCAGGACTGGGGCTTCGGAATCTCGGCTGACACCGCCATCAAGAAGGCGATCACCACTCCGGATGAGGCTGCTCAGAAGTCCTTCGAGTTCACTCCGGGTCAGCACGTGACCTACACGCTGACGCTGACCAATAATGGTCCTGGCGCCGCCACTGGCGTGAAGGTGAGCGACAAGCTCCCCGCGGGCGTTGCGTTTGAGTCCGCTGCTGGTGATGGCACCTACGACTCGGCTACTGGTGTGTGGGATCTGTCTGGCCTGACCCTGGCGAAGG
>KV835910.1:36140-46880 GCA_001838165.1 Actinomyces sp. HMSC035G02
TCAAGGGTGGTTTCAACCTGGGTGGCACGATCTACCGTGATTCGGATACGTCGTACTCCAAGAGTGATTCTGAGCAGCGCTTTAAGGGTGTGACGGTTGCTCTGTTGGGTGAGGATGGCACCCCGGTGCTCGACTCCGAGGGCAAGCCCATGACTGCGGTGACTGATGCCAATGGTGCCTACCAGTTTGTGGGTCTGGCTCCTGCCTCGTACCGTGTGGTGATCGTGGATCCCGATAAGGGTGATCTGGCCGGTCTGATTCCGACCCAGGCGTACACGGGCCGAGGTGCCACCGAAGCTGCGGTGACGATTACGAATGCGTCGGTGCAGGGCGTGGACTTCGGTCTGGTTGCCCCCGCCACGATCGGTGACCGCGTGTGGTACGACGAGGACGGTAACGGTGCGGATAACGGCGAGCCCGGTGCACCGAACGTGACCGTGATCCTCAAGGACGCCACTGGTGCCGAGGTGGCTCGTACCACCACCGATTCTGATGGTCGTTACCGTTTCACTGGCCTGATCCCTGGTACCTACACGGTCGACATCGAGGTTCCCGCCGGCTATAACGCTGCGACGACCTCGATGACCGTCACGGTTGGTGAGGGTGAGGAGAACCTGGATGTGGACTTCCCGCTGACGGTGCCTCCGGCTCCGACTCCGGACACCCCGGCCACCACGGTTGCTAAGGTCCTGGCTCGTACCGGCTCGGACGCGTCTGTTCTGGGTGGTATGGCGGCCATGGCAGCTATCGCTGGCATCGCGGCTCTGGCGGGTAAGCGCCGCCGGAACCGCGAGGAGGCCTAACCCCAACGTGGGCGCACGCCCCACACGGGGGTAAGCCCACCAAGAGGTGAGGGGGGCGCGAGACCATAGTGGTCTCGCGCCCCCCTCCCGCACACCCACTACCCAGCCCCGACCCCGTGCCCCGCCCCAGCCTCGTCAATGAACGAGGAGCCCGGCAGCGTGTGGAACGCGCGGCGCGGGGCGCAGATGAGGGTGGGAGCAACTAGGCTTGGAGGGTGACCACAGCTCTGTATCGCCGGTATCGCCCCGACACCTTTGATCAGGTGATCGGTCAGGAACACGTGACGGAGCCGCTCAAGGCGGCGCTGCGCGCGAATCGCGTGACGCACGCGTACCTGTTCTCCGGGCCGCGCGGATGCGGCAAGACCACCTCGGCGCGCATTCTGGCGCGCTGCCTGAACTGCGCGCAGGGTCCCACGGACACTCCGTGCGGCCAGTGCGAATCGTGCCGTGAGCTGGCCACCGGCGGCCCCGGCTCGCTCGACGTCGTCGAGATCGACGCGGCCTCGCACGGCGGCGTTGACGATGCCCGCGACCTGCGCGAGCGCGCCACCTTTGCGCCGGTGCGCGACCGATACAAGATCTTCATCATCGACGAGGCCCACATGGTCACGAACCAGGGCTTCAATGCACTGCTCAAGCTCGTCGAGGAGCCGCCCGAGCACGTCAAGTTCGTCTTCGCGACGACGGAACCCGAGCGCGTCATCGGCACGATTCGCTCGCGCACACACCACTACCCGTTCCGCCTGGTGCCGCCGGACGTCCTCGGCCCGTACCTGACCGGCCTGTGCGCCGAGGAGCACATCGGCGTGGGCGAGGGCGTGCTGACCCTCGTCATGCGCGCGGGCGGCGGCTCGGTGCGAGACACCCTGTCGGTGCTCGACCAGCTGATGGCCGGAGCGATCGACGGGCAGGTCACCTACCAGACGGCCGTCGCGCTGCTCGGCTACACGGACTCCGCCCTGCTGGATGAATCCGTCGACGCTCTCGCGGGTGGCGACGGCGCGGCTGCCTTCCGCGTCGTCGAGCGCATGGTCGAGTCCGGCCACGACCCGCGCCGCTTCGTCGAGGACCTGCTCCAGCGCCTGCGCGACCTCCTCATCATCGCGGTCGCCGGCGACGGCGCGCGTGACGTCCTGGCGGACACCCCGCACGACCAGTTCGAGCGCATGCAGCGCCAGGCGCAGAACTGGGGCCCGCACGGCCTGTCCCGCGCCGCCGACCTGACCGACGAGGCCCTGCGAGCCATGACGGGTGCGACCTCGCCTCGCCTGCAGCTCGAGCTCCTCGTCGGCCGTATCCTCGTTCCAGCCCCCGGCCCCGCCCAGGCCCCCGTTCAGGGCATGGTCGGCATGACCGGTGGGGGAGCGCCGCACGAGGTGGCCTCCGCGTCGTCCGAGGCGTCCTCGGGTCGTTTCGGCGCCCGCGAGGCCCGCGAGGCCCTGGCCCGCAAGAAGCAGGAACGCGCCGAGGCCTCGGCCCCCGCCCCGCAGGCGCCCGCATCGTCTGCCGCGCCCGCCCCCCAGGGCGTGCCCGCGTGGGGCAGTGGCCCCGACTGGTCCGCTCAGAAGCCCGCGGCTCCGGAGCCGAGCTCCGCTCCCGCGCAGGCCGAGCGGCAGGAGGCCCCGCGCCGCGAGGCCGCCCGCGACAGCGCACCCGCCCGCGAGGCCGCGCCCGCGCAGGCCGAGCCGCGCCCTGCCGCTGCTGCGCGCCAGAGCCACGAATCCGCCGCGCCGCAGCGCCCCGAGGCACCCGCCCGCGCAGAGGCCCCGGCTTCCGGCCGCGACGCCGACATGCTGCGCGGTCGCTGGAACGAGGTCGTCGAACGCCTGTCCTCCATCAGCCGCGTCACGTGGTCGATGGTCGGAGGCAACGCTCAGCTGGGCGCCGTCGACGGCTCCCGCGTGGTCCTCCTCTTCCCCGTCGAGGCCATGGTCAACGCCTTCTCGCGCGGCCCCCGCGCGGCCGACGTCGAAAAGGCCATCAACGAGGTCACCGGCCTGACCGTGAGCGTGTCCGCACAGGTTGGGCAGGCCTCGGGCGGCCCGGCGACGACCGGCCCGTCGGCGCAAGCCTCGCACCCCGGCCATGCCGCGCAGCCGTCCCAGCCCGGAGGCTGGGTCTCGGAGCCGCCCCCTTTTGATGAGGCCGCCGCGCAGGCGGCACCCCAGGGCGACCTCGAGCCTGCTGACACCGGTTGGCCGGAGCCTGCCCGTGCACCCGAACCCGCGCCCGAACCCGAGGATGCAGGCTGGCCCGAGCCCGCGACGGTGACGCCGATCCGACGCGAAGAACCCGTCGCGCCCGCAGCCCCGCCGGTCGCCCAGGACGAGGATCCGCAGCCCGCCGAGCGCCCCGCGCTGCCCGAGCGAGCCGCCCGCGCCCTCGCGGCCGCCCCCGACGTGACCGAGCAGGCCTCGTCCCCGAGAGTCGACGCGGCCCCGCGCAAGCGTTCCTTCACGGTCTTCCGCTACCCCGGCGACCCGGAGCCCACCGACGAGCCGGCGGACGCGCCCGCGCAGGCCGAGCCGGCCTCGTCCCCCGTCTTCGACGACGCTCCCATCGAGCCCGCCGCGCACACCCCGTCGACCCCGACCGGCTGGGGCGACCCGGTCGTGATCCCGGGCGGCGCGTCCGTTAACTTTGACGACGGCGCGGACTCGTGGACCCCGCCCGAGTCCTCGGCCCCCGCCGACGTGACCCCGATCAGCGCTGCGCCGAGCGCCCCGGCGCAGGCCCCGGCCTGGCTGGCCGCGGCCCCCGAGCCAGCCCAGGACTCCGCGCCCGGATTCGGCGTCCCGGAACCCCAGAGCGACGCCACAGGCGCGTCCGATGGGCCGCTGACCGGACGCGCCGCCGCGGAGGCCGCTCTGCGCGAGAAGGCCCAGCGCGAGGCCGCCACCGTCTCGACCCGCACCCACGCGGCCGATGACGACAGCGCCAGCATCGACGACGAAAACATTGAAAACTCGCAGACGATCGGCCTGGCAGCGGTCCTGGAGATCCTCGGCGGACGCGTCATCGAAGAAAAGATGACCGAGGGAGGATACTGACATGTACGACGGCGCCCTGGCCGACCTCATCGACCAGTTCGGGCAGCTGCCGGGCATCGGCCCGAAGTCCGCGCAGCGCATGGCCATGCACGTCCTGGACGCCGAGCCCGAGGACGTCGCGCGCCTCGTCGACGCGATCAACGCGGTGCGCGGGCGCGTGCGTCACTGCGACATCTGCGGCAACCTCACGGAAGAGGACGAGTGCTCCATCTGCCGCGACGTGCGCCGTGACCCCAGCGCGATCTGCGTCGTCCAGGAACCCAAGGACATCCAGGCGATCGAGGGCGCGCGCGTGTTCCGCGGCCGCTACCACGTCCTCGGCGGCGTCATCGACCCGATTCACGGTGTGGGGCCCGACCAGCTGAACATCGCCTCGCTCATGAGCCGCCTCGCGGACGGGACGGTCACCGAGGTCATCCTGGCGACCAACCCGAACGTTGAGGGTGAGGCGACGGCCGCCTACCTTGCGCGCATGCTCTCCACGATGGGCGTCGAAACCTCGCGCCTGGCGATGGGCCTGCCCATGGGCGGGGACCTGGAGTACGCGGACTCGGTGACGCTGGGCCGCGCGCTCGAGGGGCGTCGCCGCCTCTAGGCTCTTATCGACGAGGCCGTGGCTGCCTCGCGCTGTTGGTGACGCACGTGTGACACAATCGTAGGGTCCATGCTGTGACAGACGAGGAGTCCATGATGGCGACGCAGGCGAGCTCAGACGCGCCCCGAGTGCTGGTTGTTGACGACGAGGCGATGCTGGCGGACCTGCTCTCGCAGGCCCTGCGCCACGAGGGTTGGGAGACGGCCACGGCGAAGGACGGGCTGGACGCGCTGGCGAAGGCGACGAGCTTCCACCCGGACGTCGTGATCCTCGACGTGCAGATGCCGCGCATGGACGGACTGGAGACGCTGGAGCGCCTGCGTGCTCGCGACCCGGAGCTGCCGGTCCTCTTCCTCACCGCCCGCGACGCGGTCGCGGATCGCGTCCAGGGATTGCGCGCGGGCGCGGACGATTACGTGACGAAGCCCTTCGACCTGGATGAGGTGGCGGCGCGTGTCGACGCCCTGCTGCGTCGCGCGGGGCGCACTCAGCAGGCGGTCTCGACGGTGCTGCAGGTCGCCGATCTGACCCTGGATGTGGACTCTCACGATGTGCGCCGTGGCGGCGAAGAGATCACGTTAACGAACACTGAGTTCGAATTGCTCCGGTATCTCATGGAAAACGTTGGAATCGTGCTGTCGAAGCAGAAGATTCTGGACGCCGTGTGGAGCTACGACTTCGGTGGCCAGGTGAATGTTGTCGAGCTGTATATCTCTTACCTGCGTAAGAAGATCGACGCGGATCGCCCGGCACTCATTCGTACGGTGCGCGGCGCCGGTTACATCATGCGGGAGCCGCAGTGACGCGGCGACCGTCCCTGGCTGGGCGTCTCTCGCGCGCGCTGGCTGCGTGCGTCGCCCTCGCGCTCATCGTCATGGTCGCCGCGTCCACGTTGGTGATGCGCTCCTGGATGCTGGCCAACATGGACTCTGAGCTGCATCGCCTATCCCAGCGCGCGGGTGAGCATCTGGATGTCGATGATGCGCCGGACCCTGAGGTGGATGCGGATGATGATTCCGACGATGACTCCGACGAGGGTGCCCGCGCGGTCCCGCAGTCGGGCGGGCGGGTGCCTCGCCCCGGTGGGCCGGTCATTCCCGGTGGTCCCACCGGGCCTGGATTTGGTGGGTCCGGCATTTCCGAGGGCACCCTTCAGTACGTGAACGAGGACGGGGAGTCGGCCGGTGCGGTCGTCTCCAACTTCTCGGTGAAGTACCTGGATCAGCATGCGCTGGAGATCCTGGCGCATGTGCCCACGGATGGCGCGCCGCACACCGTCCGGCTGAAGGGATTGGGCACGTTCCGGGTGACCTCCCAGGTCGTGGGCAACAAGACCGTGCTCGTCGGCGTTCAGATGGACAGCGTTGATGACGTGGTCCTGATGCTTGTCGCGGTCGAGGTTGGCCTGTCCCTCATCGTCGCCATCGCGGCCGGGTTCGCCGGCCGAGCGTGGGTGCGCCGCGAGCTGCGACCCCTCGGTGTCGTGCGCGCGGCAGCCGCCGACATCGCGAGCCGCGACCTGGCCGACGACGCCGAGGACCTGACGCGCGTCGGCGAGGAGGCCACCTCCGGCCCCGTCGAGGTCGCCGACGTCGCGGGCGCTCTCAACTCGATGATCGACGCGGTCGAGGACGGCATGGAACGTCGCGCCCGCAGCGAGGCGAAGCTGCGCCAGTTCGTCGCCGACGCCTCCCACGAGCTGCGCACTCCGCTGGCATCCGTGCAGGGCTACGCGCAGCTCGCGCGCCGCGACATCGACGAGGCCTCCCGGACCCAGGCGCTCGAGCGCATCTCCTCGGAGGGGGCGCGCATGGCCTCCCTCGTGGAGGAGATGCTGACCCTGGCGCGCCTGGACGGTAACAGGGCTCTCAAACGGGAGAAAGTCGACGTTATCCCGCTGATACTGGACGCCCTGTCAGACGCGCACGTGGTCGCCCCCGACCACGCGTGGGAGCTCGGCGAGGCCTCGGACATCCAAGTGCTCGGCGACGAGGCCGCCCTGCGCCAGATCCTCACGAACCTGCTCGCGAACGCCCGCGTGCACACGCCCGCGGGTACCCGCGTCACGGTTTCTCTCAGCCCCCTTCCCGCCGATCGTGAAGCGGGGAGGGGTGCCCCGGCCTCGTCGATGGTGACCCTGCGCGTCGCGGACGACGGTCCCGGCATCCCGGCCGACATCCGCGACCGCGTCTTCGACCGTTTCGTGCGCGGCGACTCCTCGCGCACGCGCGACGGCCGCGGCTCCTCGGGCCTGGGAATGTCGATCGTCGAGTCGCTCGCCCGCGCGATGGGCGGCTCTGTGCGACTGGTCGACTCCGAGCGGGGGACCGTCATCGACGTGACATTGCCCGCCGCCTGAGCGCGCCTGCGCGGACGACTCGTTTACGCGCTGATCAGGATCGTTGCAATTCCGGGCGTTACGAGGTCGTGTGTCCTGGGTCGCCCCGGCGCGTCCCATGTCACCCGCGCCCACATGCCGGTCTTTCCCGGCGCGATGCCTGGCGGGCCGTAGGATTGTTGTGGTGGCGCACGCCACCCGAAGGCGTGCGAATCGGCACGTACCGATAGAAATGAGGCTCTAGTGGCACTGATCGTGCAAAAGTACGGCGGTTCTTCCGTCGCCGACACCGAAGCCATGAAGCGCGTCGCCCAGCGCATCGTGGACACGCACAACGCGGGACACCGCGTCGTTGTCGTCGTATCGGCGATGGGTGACACGACCGACGACCTGCTCGACTCGGCCGCAGCCCTCACGGACGCCCCGCCCGAGCGCGAAATGGACATCCTCCTGTCGGCCGGCGAACGCATCTCGATGGCCCTCCTCGCGATGGCCGTCAACGAACTCGGCGTCGAAGCCCGCGCCTACACCGGCGCGCAGGCCGGCATCAAGACGGACAGCCACTTCGGTGCCGCCCAGATCGTCGGCATGGTCCCCGAGCGCGTCGCCCGCGCCATCAAGGACGGCCAGGTCGCCATCGTCGCCGGCTTCCAGGGCATCTCCAAGGACGACGACGTCACCACGCTGGGCCGCGGAGGCTCCGACACGACCGCCGTCGCCCTCGCCGCCGCCCTCCACGCCGACGTGTGCGAAATCTACACGGACGTCGACGGCCTCTTCTCCGCCGACCCGCGCATCGTCCCCAAGGCCCACCGCCTGCGCACCCTCACCCAGGAAGAAACCCTGGAAATGGCGGCGCACGGCGCCAAGATCCTCCACCTGCGCGCCGTCGAATTCGCGCGCCGCTACGGCGTCCCCCTGCACGTGCGCTCTTCGTTCTCCGAAAAGAACGGCACCTGGATCTCCGACTCCCCCGCAAACCCCGAACTCAAGGGCCTCGTGCCCGACGCAGCCCTGAAGTCTCCCGAGGAAAACGCCATGGAAAAGCCCGTCATCTCCGGTATCGCACACGACCGATCCCAGGACAAGATCACCGTCACCGACGTGCCGAACAGCCCCGGCGTCGCCGCCCGCGTCTTCGCCGTCGTCGCCGAGGTCGGCGCCAACATCGACATGATCGTCCAGAACCTGCCGATCTCCGACCCCACCAAGGCCAACATCACCTTCACCCTGCCCGAAGGCGACGCGCAGAAGGCCCTCGACGCCCTCGAAGCCCACCGCGACGAGATCGGCTTCAACGAGCTGCGCTACAACCCCAACATCGGCAAGCTCAGCCTCGTCGGCGTCGGCATGCGCACTAACCCCGGCGTCTCCGCGCGCCTCTTCTCCGCCCTGTCCGACGCGGGCATCAACATCGACCTGATCTCCACCTCCGAGATCCGCATCTCCGTCGTCACCCGCCTTGACGATCTCGACCGCGCCGTGAAGGCCGTCCACACCGCCTTCGGTCTCGACGCCTCCGAAACCGAAGCCGTCGTCTACGGCGGCACCGGCCGCTGATCGTTCATCGACGAGGCCCGGGCCGGGCTCCGCTCATCCGCGCGGTTCCGGCGCTCCCGGGAGTGAGCCCCGACCTCGTCCCCATAGATTTCACCCAGCGTTCGCCCCGTCGTATGGGCGCGCGCACCAACACAAGGAGAACACCATGAGTGGATTCAATGTCGCCGTCGTCGGCGCCACCGGCCAGGTCGGCCGAGTCATGCGCACCCTGCTGGAGGAGCGTGACTTCCCGGTCGAGACGATTCGCTTCTTCTCGTCCGCGCGCTCCGCGGGCACCACCCTGCCTTGGAAGGGGCAGGACATCGTCGTCGAGGACGTTGCGACGGCCGACTACTCCGGCATCGACATTGCCGTGTTCTCCGCGGGCGCCACCGCCTCGCGCGAGTACGCCCCCAAGTTCGCGGCCGCCGGCGCGGTCGTCGTCGACAACTCCTCCGCGTGGCGCAAGGACCCCGAGGTCCCGCTCGTCGTCTCCGAGGTCAACCCCGACGACGTCGACAACCGCCCCAAGGGCATCATCGCGAACCCCAACTGCACGACCATGGCCGCCATGCCCGTCCTCAAGCCCCTCGTGGACGCTGCGGGTGGTCTGACGCGTCTCTTCGTGTCCTCCTACCAGGCCGTCTCCGGGTCGGGCCGCGCCGGCGTCGCCGAGCTGACCAGCCAGATCGAGGCCGGCGTCAAGCAGGACCTCGCGGGCCTGGCCCTGGATGGCCGCACCGTCACCCTGCCCGAGCCCGGCGTGTACGTCGCGCCCATCGCCTTCGACGTCGTGCCGCTCGCCGGCTCCATCGTCGACGACGGCTCCGAGGAAACCGACGAGGAGCAGAAGCTGCGCAACGAGTCGCGCCGCATCCTGCACACCCCCGACCTCGCCGTGTCCGGCACCTGCGTGCGCGTCCCCGTCTACACCGGCCACACCCTCACCATCCACGCCGAGTTCGCCGGCGACATCACGCCCGACCAGGCCCGCGTCCTGCTGGCCGAGGCCCCCGGCGTGCGCGTCGTCGACGTCCCGACCCCGCTCGAGGCCGCTGGCCGCGACGAGGTCCTCGTCGGGCGCATCCGTCAGGATCAGGCCGTCGACGGCAACCGCGGCCTCGTCCTGGTCGTCTCCGGCGACAACCTGCGCAAGGGCGCTGCCCTGAACGCTGTCCAGGTCGCCGAGGTGGTGGCTTCTCGCCTGCGCTGAGTGTTCCACTGACTGCGTGAACGCGCGGCGGCCCTGGCGGGCTGCCGCGCGTTTCCGTTGCGTGGTTGCTTGGTTGCTTGGTGCCCCACGGGTGTTCTGGGCGCCGGAGGGCTCGGCCGCTGTGTGTGCCGGTGGGCGGCGGCCCGCCCGCGAGCCGTCCGCGCTGCGAGCTTCGCTCGGCGCGTCGTCTCGAAGCCCGGCCAGGCCCCGCCACCGCCCACCGGCACCGCGGCCAGGCCCGCCGGTCCCTCCGGCGCCCTCCACACCAGTGGGGCCGGGTCTCTGATCGGAGGCTCGGCGCGTCGTCTCGTCGTCCGGCCTGGCCCCTCCGCCGTCTCTGAAATTTCGCACGTAATTCCCTCACGGCTCTTTCAAATCCTGAATTTAGATCGTTGGAATTGCAACGTTTTCAGAGTTTGTTGAAACTTCGTCCAATCGAATTACGTGCGAGATTTTGGGGAGGGGCGCGTCTCCGCAATGGTGTGTGAACTGGTGCATTGGTTGCCTTTTCGGTGCAACGCGTTGCCGGGCTGAAACCGCTGTCACCTTTGCATCCCGGTCTTTGTGCGTGGGTGAAACCGCCGTCGCCTTTGCTCGCCCGAAATGTGTGTTTTTGCGGCATTGCGGGCGAGCAAAGGTGTCGCTGGTTTCATGCGCACCCGTGAAGGAGGAAGCAAAGGCGGTGGTGGTTTCATTTGGGCGCGAAATAGTTCGCCCTGCGGCACTGTGTCATCGCGAAAGCGCGAAAAAGTTCGCCCAGCGCGCTCAAAACACCCCAAATTCGGCGTTTTTGTGCGTGCTGGGCGAGATTTTTCGCGGAAAGGCCGCTGGAGGGCCGTGCTGGGCGAACTTTGTCGCGCCGACTGGCACTGTGCCCGAGTGTCGGAGGCGGAGCGGCTCCCTCCATGTCGGCAGTGGTGGGGCTTTTTCACTACACGAGGCCTTCTGGTGGCGTGTCGCCGGCGTGTTGGACCCTCGTGTAGTGCAATTCCCCCCGCTGCTCAGTGCCGCATCCGGTTTTGTGTGCACACCGGGTTTCCCTCGTGTGTTGATGGGTGCGCACACCTTCTCGCTGTGCTCCAGGAATGTCACCGTTTCGCAGGTGTGTTCGCGGCATATCCAGCGTCGTTTGTGGCACCGGATACGCGCCGGAACCCCGGCCGAAGGCGCGTCGATCACCTCCACCACCACACGCCCAT
>KV835910.1:46980-105423 GCA_001838165.1 Actinomyces sp. HMSC035G02
CGTCGATCACCTCCACCACCACACGCCCATGACCGTGAGCGATCACCCCACAACCCGGGCAGCCAACCAGCTGGTTGCACGACTCAACATCGAGCACCAGAGCCTGTGGGGTGCGAGCCACGCTCATCAGATGGAAGCCCTCCAAGTCAACGAGCAGATCACACCGACCACAACGATCAAGCGACTCAGAGCAACAGCAGGTTGGGTGAGACACCGCCCGAGGTCCTTGAAGACAGCGGGGGTAGAAGTCCGCTCATCATCAAGGACCTCGACCTCTACCCGCAACCCCCGACCAACACCCGGTCACCCATACTCAACTCGGAAGAGCCAGTTTGCCTTCGAGCGCACTCAAAGGTTTAGCGTAATAGACATGTTGGAAGAACGGTTAGAGCAAGCCCTTAGGCTCGCGATCGATCCACCCGGAGGGCTAAATACTGCGGCGTTGCGCGACCTGATTAGAGATGACGAGAACACTCAGTGGGATATCGCTACCACTGCCGAGTATTTGGGAATCAGTGCACATACGCTGCGCTATTACGAACGCGTAGGGCTGGTGAAAGTAGGACGCGACGCATCCGGCTATCGGCTTTACGATGCTGCGGCTGTACGGCGTTTGGTTTTTATTACCCGAATGCGGGTCTCTGGAATGTCGATTGCCCAACTCCAGCATTACATCTCCTTGGTTGAACAAGGTGCAGAAACAGTGCAGGAGCGTCTTGATTTGATGCTGGAGCATCGCGACATCCTTCGGCAACGAATAGAGGATCTTCAGTTATCGCTGGCAGCTACCGAATTCAAGATAGCAATGTATCAGAAAGGTTCCCGTCCATAATGAGTGATCAGTACGATATTGATTCCGTCGATAACCAGCGACGTCGTGATCTTGGATTGCAGGTTCTCTCCCGTATCGACGGAGACGCTGGTCAGAGTGTTATCGAATCACTTTCCGCGTCAAACCCTGCTTTAGGACACCACATCGCCGCATTTGCTTTCGGGGATATTTACGATAGGCCCGGTCTGGATGCGCGCAGTCGCCAGTTAGTAACAATTGGCGTATTGACTGCATTAGGCGGATGCGAACCTCAACTTAAAGTTCATGTTGGAGCGGCACTCAATGTCGGGATTTCCGAAGAGGAAATTCAGGAAGCTATCCTGCACGCCTCAGTGTACTGTGGCTTTCCACGAGCACTGAACGCTACTTTTGCAGCACAGGAAGTAATTGAGTCACGGCGGAAGTGCGACAGGTAAGTTGATGTGGAGGTGCTGTATGCATCAATTTCTGTTTCGGTCTAGTTGGCCATCAACTTGAAAAAGAATTCTGGGTTTCCTGTCGAGTAGTACTGGTACCAGGTGTTGATTGTCTCTACCGGGTAGACGTCAAGGTACTCCAGTATGGCTCTTGCTCGGTCCAGTCCGGCGGCTGAGTTGGCGGTGATGAGGTTCTTGTCCACCCAGACGTTTTCAGTAGCGTCCCGCATAGTGGTGTAATCGTGGGTGGTCGGCCTGTTGCTTGTTATGGGTGCGGTCACTGCGTCAATTACATGCCCAAAGGCTCTGATCGTTGGACCCCGAGCGACGCAAACCTGGACGTCATCGCTGACGATTGGGGTGAGTGCCCCGGCAAAACGCCCCACTGGGACGCACCCAAGCAACGCCTCGAACTGCTGCTCAGGACATAACCCGTCTTGCAACCAACCCTAGAATCCGGCCTCTCCCTCCTCGAACGGGGGTGTGATAGTTCCGTGTCGGTCGATAAATCGCGCGGGCTTCAACGGCGCGTCTCGAACGACATTGAGGAGCCGGTCGAAGGTTTCCATCGCGGCGTGACGTTTGGAGGGAACGAACTCCAGAGCGGACGCGTACGGACTGATCTCATGACCCTTACCTGACAGGGTGTTAGCCAAGCTTGCTAGCGGGTTGGCTCGTGTACCTTCTTCAATAGCTCTCACGATCCAGGAGCGACATTCGTTGACATCGTCAGCCCAGGTACGGAATACCTGCCCGGTGAGTTCTTGGTGCCAGGAGTAGTCGTCCGAACTGCTGGTTAGTGTCCATCCCGGCCACAGCGCATCGAAATCCTCCAGGTGCATGTCCCTGTCCTGGAGCGACCACCAACGCAACGAGCGTGCTTGGTAGTCCACGAATATCCCGGTGGTCGGAACATAGTCATCCGTGGTCTGCTCCCACGCATCCGATTCATCCGGTAGCCGGGAGGCGACCTCGCGAGCCAAAGCCAGGAAATTCTCAGGACCGCATCCAGTAAGATCATCCAGGAAGCCGTAGGCGCGCCAGGTGACCAAGGTACCGTCTGTCATGCGCACGGTGATGGGATCAACTCCGTGCCACTCATCCCATGGCTCTAGACCGGGCGCGCGATCACACGGCAAACGATCAGAACGGTGTGTGAAGATGGTGGCCGGATCGACGCCCGCAGCTCGAAGAGTTCCACGGGTTCCTTCGGCTGACCAGGCGGCCGTCCACCCAGGCCAGGTGTGCTCAACGAGGTAGTTGATAAGTCGAGGCATGTAGAGTGCCTCACTCTCCTCTGCCCACACCACCAGTTTCCTGGTCTCGTCGATCAGAAGTGTGCCCTCAATCCACGTCGCCCCCTTCCAAGCATGCGGATCATCAACACCCATCGGAGACATACGACGCACACGCTCGTAGGTGGCTTCCATACCGTCGATCGCAATGTCCAGTCCGACCGTTTGGGCCGCCGAGTGGTTGTAGTAGATCTCCCAACCAGAGTAAGTCTTAAGCAAAACACCTAACCGGGAACCCATCGTGACACCTCCAAGCGGGAGAACAATTTGTCCGACACTATACGTTCCTGAACGTCCTTGCTAGCCGGTGGTGCGTTCGATCAGGGTCGCGCACGCACTGGCCTGGCCACCTGCGCCACTACCGCACAAATCGCTTACACCCCATGACACTGCCGACCAACATTGGTCAGACACCCGCAAACGAAAAGACTCCGGACTTATCAAATCCGGAGCCAAAATGGAGCGGGCGACGGGAATCGAACCCGCCTCTGAAGCTTGGGAAGCTTCCATTCTACCGATGAACTACGCCCGCAATTCATCGTCCCGAAGGAATCGACCCGTCGATCATATCGTCACGCCGGATGGCCGCGCAACCGGCGTTGGTTGGGCAAGCGTGGGAGTGTTGGGCGGAGGGAGTGGTAACGAATCGTGATGGAGCTGGGCGGAGTGCGTGGGTGGCGGTGCTGCCATGTACTCACCCCTGCACCATCGACACCCGGACACGCCCGATACACTGAGGTCGCCCAACCGATTGGAGTACCCATGCCTCGTCCCGTGGTGGCGGCCGCGATTGTCGATTCCCTGAGCGACCCCACGATGCTGCTCGCCTGCTCGCGCGCCTACCCGCAGGAGCTGCGCGGCCAGTTCGAGCTGCCCGGCGGAAAGGTCGAGGGCGCTGAAGATCCGGTCGAAGCCCTCACGCGCGAGATTATCGAGGAGCTCGGCGCGCGCCTGACGATCGGCGAGCGCGTGTGCCCCGAGGGTGGGCAGTGGTGGCCGATTCTGGGCGGGCGCGTGATGGGCGTGTGGCTCGCCGAGGTTGCGCTGAACTCGCAAGAGCCGCGCGCGGGCGCGTCGCACCTTGAGGCAATGTGGGTGCCCCTCGAGAACCTTGCCGCGCTGCCGTGGATCGTCGCTGACCTGCCGATTGTCGAGGCCGTGGTCGCCCGCTGCGCTCGCTGAGGACGGGCGCCCGGCACGCAGTCATAATTTGACGACACATAGGGGCAGAGTGTCAGAATGAGAGCATGCCGAAGATTATTGGCGAGTCGCTCGCCTCTCACCGCGAGCTGACTCGTACACGCCTCTTTGAGGCTCTGGGATCACTGATGGGGGAGCAGTCCTTCGAGTCGATCACCATGAGTCAGATCGCTGAGCGCGCGGGCGTTGGGCGCACGGCCGTCTACAACCATTTCGCGGACAAGGAAGTGCTCCTGCTGGCCTACATGCGGCAGGTGACAGAGGAGTTCACGCGGGTGCTGACGGCCCGTCTCGAGTCCGAGCCGGATCCACTCATGCGCCTGCGCATCTACATTCGTGCGCACCTGCAGATGATTAGCCGCTACCACGTCAAGGCTGGCACGGGCCTGCGCCGTCAGATGTCGGGCCAGGGTGCCTCGCATCTGCATGATCACGCGGGTATGGTTGGTGAGCTCCTCATTGGGATCCTCGACGAGGCCATGGAGCGCGGGTTGATCGTCGAGCAGAATACGCTGGGCGCGGTGCACCTGATTCATGCGACGCTGCAGGGGCAGCGTCTGCCTCAGGATCCGGCGCATCGTGAGTCTGCGCTGCTGTTGGTTGAGACGTTCATCTTGCGCGGCTTGGGCGCTTCGGAGGAGAATGTGTGCCAGGTCACTGCTTCTTCTCTCGCTTCGGGGGAATAGAGGGCGCGTCGCGCCCGT
The DNA here is from genome assembly GCA_001838165.1 of Actinomyces sp. HMSC035G02. Classification (GTDB taxonomy): domain Bacteria; phylum Actinomycetota; class Actinomycetes; order Actinomycetales; family Actinomycetaceae; genus Pauljensenia. Next base: position 51,428 of record KV835910.1, read on the forward strand.
TGAAACGTATAGTTCACTCAAGGGGCTTTTGCCCCGACCAACAGACCGGTGAAAGCGCCGGCGACAACAGGAGAAACATGGCTACCGTTACCCTCACGCAGGAGAACTTCGAGCAGACCGTGTCCGCCGGCGGCATCGTCCTGGTGGATTTCTGGGCGACCTGGTGCGGCCCGTGCCGTCAGTTCGGCCCCATCTTCGAAGAGGCTTCCGAGAAGTACCCGGACATCGTGTTCGGCAAGGTTGATACGGATGATCAGCAGCAGATGGCGATGGCCGCTCAGATCACCTCGATCCCGACCCTGATGGTCTTCCGCGACGGCATCGTCGTGTTCCGTCAGTCCGGTGCTCTGCCGCTGTCCGCGCTCGAGGACCTGATCTCTCAGGTCCAGAACCTCGACATGGATGAGGTCCGCAAGCAGATCGCCGAGATTGAGGCTGAAGAATCTGCCGAGTGATCAGCTCGTAAAAAGGCCCCGAGGCACGTTGCCTCGGGGCCTTTCGTCTATGTGGTGGCGGGTCACTCGACCGGGAGTCGCGCCGGTCGGCGGGTGATCAGTTCGCGGTCGGCGTGGTCGCCCACCATGAACGAGTACTCGCCGACGATCTCGAAGCCGTGGCGCGCGTAGAGGCGTTGCGCCCCGTAGTTTTCGCTCCATACGCCGATCCACAGAGTCCGGGGTCCGTCGCGCTCGAGCCACTCGAGCGCCGTGTTGAGCAGGAGCGTGCCGCGACCACCGCCCTGGTGCCCCTGCAGGATGTAGAGGCGCTGGATTTCCCCGTCGCCGGGCGCGACGTCCGGGTGGGGCAGGTGCGCGGGGCATGCGGTCACGTAGCCGATCGGGGCTTGGGGCGCCGACGAGGCCGGGGCCTCGTCAGTCGCGTCCTCGAAGAGGAGCCACGTCGCCCGATCCGGGTCCTCGAGTTCGGTGCGCAGGACGTTGGGCGCGTAGGCCTCGTCGAGGAAGGCCTCCAGGTCGGCGGGATCGTAGAGGTGGCCAAAAGTCTGCGTGAAGCAGGTGCGCGAGAGGTCGGAGAGCGCCTCGGCGTCTGCGGGGGTGGCGCGGCGGATCATGGCTGCCTTTCGTTGGTTCAGCACCCATCGTAGGGGCGAGGACGTGCACGGCCCACCCGGCGGGACGGACCCTGAAAAAACCCTGAGAAGACGGGGATAGCGTTGCTGCGTGAATGAGGCGCACCTTACAATTGGGCAACGCCGTTCATCGAAGGAGACGCACGTGGCACACAAGACCCGCACCGCCCAGGTGCTCGACATTGTCAAGGTTCTTGCCTGGGTAGTTATCGCCGTGGCCTTGGTGAAGTTCGCGTTCTTCCCCGCCGTCCAGGAGGATCAAAGCACCGACGGTATGGACCCGGGCGGCAACTTCGGACAGATGACGATCGAGGTGGGCCGCGCCGACATCACGAACACCGTGAGTGTCACGGGCACAATCCAGGCCGACGAGCCGGTGGTGGCCCGCGCAACCCTGGACGGCAACGTCGTGCGTACCTTCGTCAACGACGGAGACAAGATCTCCAAGGGCGACGCCATCGTGCAGATCCGCAAGGAGATCCCCGGCGAGACCCGCCAGGTCACCGACGAAGAAGGCAACGTGAGCGTCGAGACCGCCGATCCGACCTATAAGTACGAGACGGTCGTCTCGCCCGGTGATGGAACGGTGTCGACGAGCGTGCTGGTTGGCCAGCAGTTCGCGATCGGGGACACGGTTGCGACCGTCGCGCCCGCGACCTTCTCCGCGGTCGCGTCCCTGAGCGCGGACCAGATGTACCGCCTCCAGGACGCCCCGTCGACCGCGACCGTCACCATCAAGAACGGCCCTGCGCCCTTCGAGTGCACGGGTGTCAAGCTGGTGAGCCCAACCGGCAAACAAACGGACCCGAAGTCGAACACCGGGTCCGATAACGGCGCCTCGTCCTCGACGGATCTGAAGGCGCGCTGCGCGATTCCTGGAGACCAGACGGTGTTCGCGGGCCTGCAGGTCACCCTCGAGATGACGGCGGGCTCGGTGACGGGTGTTCTCGCGGTGCCGATCTCCGCTGTCGAGGGCCGCTACCAGTCCGGCTCCGTCTACCTGCCGACCGACGACCCGACCAAGCCGGAGAAGCGCGCCGTCACCTTGGGCATCACGGACGGCAAGATGGTCGAGGTCAAGGAGGGCCTCACGGAGGGCGAGGAGATCCTCGAGTTCACCCCGACCTCGAACAAGGACAATCAGGACGGACAGACCGGCCCTTACGGCGGCATGGACTCCGGCATGGTCGGGGGCCCGGGCGACGCGGCGGGCACGCAATGAGTCTCGTGTGCCTGCGGGACGTGACCCGCACGGTGACCCTGCCCGATGGGGAGGACCTGCACATTCTGCGTGGCGTCAACCTGGACGTCGCCCAGGGTGAGCACGTCTCGATCGTGGGCCGCTCGGGCACGGGCAAGTCCACGATGCTCAACATCATCGGACTCCTGGACGCCCCCACCTCGGGCACGTACGAGCTGGACGGCGTGGATACGACGCGCCTGGGCGAGGGGCGGCGCGCGCGCATGCGCGGGGAAGACTTCGGCTTCGTGTTCCAGCAGTTCAACATCTTTTCGGCGCGCACGGCCGCGGAAAACGTTGAGGTTCCCCTCCTGTACGCCCCCGGCCCGCAGCTGCTGCGCAGGCGTTCGATTGCCGTCGACATGCTCGAGCGCGTGGGCCTGGGTGAGCGCGCGGACTCCTACCCGGGTGAGATGAGTGGCGGCGAGCAGCAGCGCATCGCGATCGCGCGCGCCCTCGTGCGCCGCCCGCGCGTCATCCTCGCCGACGAGCCGACGGGCGCCCTCGACCCGGACACGGGCCGCGTCGTCATGGCCCTCCTCGAGGAGGTCGCCCGCGAGTCCAATGCCGCGCTCATCGTCATCACGCACGACATGGCGGTGGCCGCGCGGGCGCAGCGCGCCTACGAGCTCTACGACGGCACGCTGCACGAGGTCGAGGATCCTTCCGCTCTCGCGCACCGCGCGGAAGCCGGGCACTCGGGAGACGAGGCCGGGGCCGAGCAGGCCTCGTCCCTCGCGACGTCGGAGGAGGGTGAGCAGTGAACGCCGTTAGTCAGCTCCTGGGCGCGCTCATCGAGGCCTGGGGCGAGGTCAAGGTCCAGAAGGCGCGCGTCGTCCTCTCCCTCGTGGGCGTGGTCGCGGCTGTCGCTGCCATGACGATCGTCATCGCGCTCGGCGACCTGCTCCTGCAGTCCTCGCGCGAGCTGGCGGAGCTCTACGAGGGGCGCTCCGTCACCCTGCGCCTGAACCCCGAAAGCTCCTCGAACGCCTCGGAAGGCCCGGCGGACGGCGGCCCCTATCAGGACGCCTCCGATCCCGCGTCGGCCGCCGCCGCGCAGACGGCGAAGCGCCCCGATGAGAAGGACACGCTCGGCGAGGCCATGGGGACGCTGGCCGAACGCACGGACATCCACTACTGGTCGCGCTTCTCCAGCGGCGGTGGCGATATCGTCGAAACTCGACAGGCCCGCTCCAGCGGGCAATTCCGCGGCTACCCGCTCACGAACATCTCCGACATGGTCGACGGCGTGGCATTCCAGGGCGTGGACCCCTCCTACGAGGTCATCTTCCGCACGCGCATGCTCGCCGGGCGATGGGTCGTGAGCAGCGACGCCGACCAGCGCCTGGTCCCCGTCGTCATCTCTGAAAGCCTGTGGAACCAGCTGGGGCGCGCCCCCATCGACCAGGTTCCGATCGTCCTGCACACGAGCGAGGGCACGGCGATGCGCGTTGTCGGCGTCACCAAGTCGAAGAGCTCCTTCGACATGCCCACCGTGTTCGCGCACTACGACGCGGCGCGTGTCTCCTTTCCGGGGATGGGCTCCCCGTCCATGTTCGCGTGGGTGGGCACCGAACATGCTGACCAGGCCCGCGAGACCCTGCCGCGCGCACTGGCCTCGATCCTCGGAGAGGGCTGGAAGGTTTCCGTCTCCGGCGGCGAACACGAGGACATCGGCGAGGAGCAGCTCGGCACCATCTCCAACGTCATCATGGTCATCGGTGGCATCATCGTGTTCCTCGGCGCACTCGGCCTGCTCAACGTTGCGATCGTGACCGTGCGCCAGCGTGTGCGCGAGATCGGCATCCGCCGGGCCGTCGGTGCCTCCGCGGCGCGCGTTTTCTTCGCGGTGTTCATGGAGTCGGTCGTCGCGACCTTCGTCGCCGGCGTTATCGGTGTGGGCATCGCGGTCGTCGTCGTGCGTTTCCTGCCCCTCGAGGCGCTCAACATCACCCTGAGCGACACCCCGGCCTTCCCCGCCGGCGCCGCCATCGCTGGCGTCGCCATCTCCACGAGTATCGGCGCCCTGTGCGGCATCATTCCGGCGTTCGCGGCCGTGCGCATCAAGCCGATCGACGCGATCCGGTACTGATTCATCGACGAGGCCGTGGCTGCCTCCCGGGTCCGCGCGCGGCGGCGTGGGTGCCCCGGTCTCGTCGCGAACGTTATTGGGGGAGTGTGACCCGCTTGGTGTCCTCGTTGTAGACGATCATGCCGTCCTTCAGGAGTGCCCGGTAGACGCGGGTGGGCTGGTAGCGGTCGCCCCCGTCGATGCGGGCGGCGTCGAGGACTCGCCGTTTCGTGAGGCCGTCCGTGCCCTCGAAGTGGGCGGTACGCAGGGCCTTCATGATGCGTCCGCGCGCCTGGCGGTCCGTGCCTGCGTAGGGCTGGGGCGTGGGCCGCTTCTCGTCCTTGGGGAATCCGGCGAGCGCCCACGCGCAGTTGTTGGAGATCGGGCACTCATCGCATGACGGGCTGAGCTGCGTGCAGACCAGGGCCCCGAATTCCATGAGCGCCAAACTCACCTCGGCCGCGCGGTGCCCGTCTTCGGGCAATAATTCGTCGGCCCGCTTTGTTTCCGCTTTCGAGGGCGTGGTGTGGGGAGGAAACTCTCGGCCGTCCAGAAATCTGACCAGCACTCGACGCACGTTCGTGTCCAGGACCGGCACGCGGATTCCGTGGCGGAAGGCGAGCAGCGCGGATGCGGTGTAGGTGCCGACGCCCGGCAGGAGCGTCAGCTCTTTGAGGGAGAGGGGGACCTCCCCGCTGTGCTTCTCGACGATTGCGGCCGCGCAGGCCTTGAGGCGCAGGGCGCGGGAGGGGTATCCGAGGTTTGCCCAGGCAACGATGATATCGGCGGAGGATGCGGCAGCTACGTCCGCGGGAGTTGGCCAGCGTTCCATCCATTGAAGCCAGATCGGCTGGACGCGTGCGATGGGCGTCTGCTGGCTCATGATCTCAAAGACGAGGGTCCCCCAGTCGGAGACGTCAGCTGCGCGCATTGGCAGGTCGCGCTTGTGTGCCGCGAACCACTGAGGCAGGTCGCAGTGGAGTACGCGTGCGGTCTCTGCCGATGGATTTATGAACACTCAGTCAGTCTAGGGAACAAAACTTCGTCGTGACGAACGAAAGAGATTGACCTGTGAGCTGTGACATAAAATGGGAGAATGTTGTGCACAATTGAAAGTGTTCGCTATTCGCGCCACGCCTGTGAAAAGTGCCCCCGTGGCGTCCCATCAACACAGGAGATATCGCGCCGAGCCCCGCGCCTTTCGCGGACCCAGCAGGGGTGATCCGGGATTAATCAGGGGTATCTCCGGGATGGACTGGCTACCGCTGAATGCCGACCGCACGCTACCCTGTACCCGTCAGGCCAATTCGGCCCCCACGTCTATCGAAAGGCTTTCCCATGACGACGCCCGATCCGCAGGCCACCCCCTTCCAGCCCGAGGAAGCCGCTGAGGCTCCCGCCTTCCCCCAGGCCTCGACCCCCGGCTACGACGAGGCGACCGCGACCCCCGGTTCGACGACCTACGGCACCGCGTACGACGCCCAGCAGGGCTACGGCGTCCCCGGCCCCGACACGAACGAGCAGGCCGCCTACGCGGCCGGCCAGCAGGCTTACGGCCAGCCTGCCTACGGTCAGCCTGCCTATGGTCAGCCCTTCGCTGCTGGCGCTCCCAAGCAGTGGATCGTCGCCGTGCTCCTGGCCTTCTTCCTGGGCACCCTCGGTATTCACAACTTCTACCTGGGCTACACCACGAAGGGCATCATCCAGCTGGTGCTGACGATTACCGTCATCGGTATCTTCGTCTCCGGCCCCTGGGCGCTCATCGATTTCATCATGCTCATCATGCGTTCCGGCTCCTACGCCACCGACGCTCAGGGCCAGCCCCTGCAGTGACCCCCTGAGGCTGTTGTCGCGGCGCTGAGTATGCGACAATCGAGTCATGCTGCTCAGTGACCGCGACATCAAGGCCTCCCTGGACTCTGGACGTATCCAGCTCGACCCGCTGGACCGGGACCTGGTCCAGCCGGCCAGCATCGACGTGCGCCTGGATCGCCTGTTCCGCCTCTTCGATAATCACCGCTACCCGGTGATCGACCCCGCGGCGGACCAGTCGGATCTCACCCACCAGGTGGATGTGGGCCCCGATCAGCCGTTCGTGCTGCACCCCGGCGAGTTTGTCCTGGGTGCCACCTACGAGCTCGTCACCCTCGGCAACGACATCGCTGCTCGCCTCGAGGGCAAGTCCTCCCTGGGCCGCCTCGGCCTGCTCACCCACTCGACGGCGGGCTTCATTGACCCCGGCTTCTCGGGCCACGTGACCCTGGAGCTGTCGAACACGGCGACGATGCCGATCCTGCTCTACCCCGGCATGAAGATCGGGCAGCTGTGCTTCTTCGACCTGTCCTCGCCGGCTGAGCACCCCTACGGTTCGCAGGGGCTCGGCTCGCATTACCAGGGCCAGCGCGGGCCGACGCCCTCGCGCACCCACGAGCGCTTCTCGCGCACCCGCATCGAACGGTGATTCCCGATGTCGGCTCTCCCTCCTCCGCCTCCATCCCGGCTTGAACGCATGCGCGCCGAGCGCGCCGAGCGTGCGGCCCGCGAGATGGGCTATCCGCCTGCGCCGGATCCCGTAGGCCTGCCGGAGCCGCCCGCCCCAGAGCCGACTGACTTGCAGGCACCGCCCCCGCCGGAGCCGCCCGAGCCGACGCCCGTCATGGGTGTGCCTCAGGTACAGGCCGCACCGCAGGGAAGCGCCCCCCACGCGGCCGAGATGGGCATCCCCCCGGTGGCTCCCAGCCAGGCGCGCACGGGCGTCATCCAGGGCGTCGCGCTGCCGGGCATGACCCCGCGCGAGCAGGTCACCAACAGGGACGAGGCCCCCCAGGCCTCACCGGTGAGGCGTTCCCTCAAGGAGCGCATGGCCTCGGCCCCTCATTCTTTCGCGGACCCGACGCCGATGAGCGCGGCGGACAACCCGCTCACCCAGACGAACGTCGGCCTGACGACGATGACCTCGACGGACGCTGCCTTCCAGATCGCGGCCGACGGTGAGGTCACGAGCGCTGAGGCCGCCATCCCGATCGCCGCCGCCATCGAGGTCAGCGAGCCCGCCGGCGTCATCGACCTGGACGTCGCGCGCGAGCATCACCTGTTCCTCGTCTCCGACGCCGTCGATCCCGCCGAGCTCGAGGCCCTTGCGATTTCCATGTGGGACGAGGCCGGATGGATCGCCCCGGGTCGCCTGCGCCTGTCCTCCGACGCCGAGCTGGAAGGGCCGTGGACGCTCGACCAGCCGACGCGCGCGGCGCTGGGCACCCCGGCCTCGCTCGCGAACGCGTGGGTCCTGCGCTGCCCGCAGGCGCCCGCCCGCCAGCAAAACAACGGCGTTATGGGCGAGTGGGACAAGGCGTTCCCCGACGGCCTGCCCACGGGCCTGGAGTACCGCGTGCTCGAGGCGCTGCGCCGCATGGCCCGCCGCCTCGCCGGCGGCCTGCGCATCGCGGGCAGCGGCTACGTCATGGTCCCCGACGCCGACTCGGCCGTGAACCTGACGGTGTACTCGCCGCGCTGGATCAACCCCGAGGATCTGCTCTCCGCGATGCGTGAGCGCGCCGGGTTCGAGCAGATGAAGGACGCGCGCGACATCACGCCCGAGGCCCCCAAGCCCCCGCCGCTCACCCCCGCGCAGATCGCGCAGATCGAAAAACTGAGGGCCGAGCTCGGCCCGGTGCGCGAGGACATCGCCTCGAAGATCGCGAAGGCTCGCGAGGAGCTCGAGGCCCAGCGCGACCAGCCGCAGGTCGTCGACGGCTACGCCCTCATGAGTCCGATCGGCCACCGCTCGGACATGATGATCGAGGTCCACGCCGTGCCCACGCCGCCGCGCGTGCTGCGCTGGGAGCCGTGGACGGCCGGAGCCATCATCGAATACCAGGTCCGCTGGCTGCCCACCTCTGCGCCGACGCCCGGCGCGGGCGCGATGAGCCGCACCGCGCGCCTCGAGCGTCTGCGCTCCACCCAGGACGTGGAGAAGGCCGCCGGCATGATCGCGACCCTCGTGGGCGGAAACGTCATCGACGAGGATGGCTTCCTCGTCGGCCTCGAGGAAATCTCCCCGGACGAGGGGGGAATAGGCCACCCGTAGACGGCGCGTGCATCGCCCGGTAGTGTGTCTGTGTCTACATATCCGAATGAACGAAAGGGCACACCATGAAGCTCTCTGCACGCAACCAGCTCCCCGGCACCGTCGTTGAGGTCTCTCAGGGTGCCGTGAACGGCATCGTCAAGATCGAGGTCGCCCCCGGCCTGGTCATCTCTTCGTCGATCACGAACTCCGCCATCGAGGAGCTCGGCCTGACCGTCGGCTCCAAGGCCGTCGCCGTCATCAAGGCCTCCAACGTCATCGTCGGCGTCGAGGACTGATTTTCTTTCGTTAAGGGGTGGCCCCGCAGGTTTTCCTGCGGGGCCACCCTTTTGTTTGTGGGGTTTGCGCGCGGTGCGCACTGTGGCGCGCGCCGTGCGCGTGCGTTACTGGCCGCGCTTGACGGACTCGAGCAGCATGACGGCCACGTCCCGCACCTCCGGGAGCTTCGCGCCCGACGAGGCCGTGGCGGCGTCGTTGTTCGCGCCGCCCTGGTCGGCGTCGGAGGAGACGAAGCCGGCGGACGTGCCCGAGGCCGAGCCGAGCATCTGGGAGCAGAAGGGGCAGGCCGTCGCGACGACGTCCGCGCCCGTGGAGGCGGCCTCGACGATGCGGGCGTCCGCGATGCGGGTCCCGCGCGTCTCCTCGAACCAGGCGTGCGCGCCGCCCGCGCCGCAGCACATCGCGCGGTCGCGGTTGCGCGGCATCTCGATGAGCTCCACGTTCGGCAGGGATCCCACGAGCTCGCGCGGCGGCTCGTAGACGCGGTTGTGGCGTCCCAGGAAGCACGCGTCGTGGTAGGTGACCTTCAGGGGTGCGCCGACCGAGGGAGCGTTGCCCGCGGTCTGCGCCCCGGCCTCGTCCGTGGTGTCGTCGCCCGTGGGGGCAGCGGGGGCCACCGGCGTGAGCAGGCCGTCGCGCACCAGGCGGTTGAGGAGCTGCGTGTGGTGGACGACGTCGAAGGAGCCGCCCAGCTCCGGGTACTCGCCCGCGATCGTGTTGAAGCAGTGCGCGCAGGAGACGACGATCTTCTGGGGCTTGGCTTCCTTGAGCGTGTCGATCGCCTGGGCGGCCAGCATCTGGAAGAGCGCCTCGTTGCCGGCGCGGCGGGCAGGATCGCCCGTGCAGGACTCGCCCGATCCGAGGACCGCGAAGGACACGCCCGCCGTGTGCAGTAGCTCGGCGATGGCCGCGCTGGTCTTCTTCGCCGTGTCGTCGTAGGCGCCCGCGCAGCCCACCCAGAACAGGTAGTCAACCTCGGAGGCGTCCTCGATGTCCTCGCCGACGACGGGGATGTCGAAGTCCAGCTTCTTCGCCCACTCCATGCGCTTGCGGGCGGGCTGGTTGTAGGGGTTCGCCTTGGATTCCATGCCGCGGAACGCGCGGCCCAGCTCGCGGGGGAAGGCGCCCTCCATGAGGACCTGGTGGCGGCGCAGATCGAGGATGTGGTCGATGTGCTCGATGTCGACGGGGCACTGCTCGACGCAGGCGCCGCAGTTCGTGCAGTCCCACAGGACCTCTTCGGAGACGACCTCGGGGACCAGGGGAGCGGTTACCGCGGAGACGCCCTCGGGGCCGGTCGCGCCCGACAGGGACAGGGCGGATACCAGGTCGAAGGAGTGCGGTGAGGCCGGCACGCCCTTGTCGAGGAGGACCTCGCCATCCTCGAGCTTCTGGTGGCCCTCCTCCTGCTCGACGATCTGCACGTTGGAGGCGGACTCCATGTGGTCGCGCAGGCCCATGATGAGCAGCTTGGGGGAGAGGGGCTTCTGCGTGTTCCACGCGGGGCACAGCTCCTGGCAGCGGCCGCACTCGGTGCACGAGTACAGGTCCAGGCGGGCCTTCCACGAGAAGTCGTCGATCGTGCCCACGCCGAGGACCGTGTCTTCGGGGACGTCGTCGAAGTCGTCCTCGCTGGTCACGGGCTTTCCGTCGATGAGCATGTGGTCGGCCGGTCCCAGCGACTTCGTGCCGTCGGCGTTTCGGCGCGTGTACAGGTTGAGGATCGCGACGAAGCGGTGCCAGGCGACGCCCATGCCGGTCTGGATGCCCACGACCATCAACCAGGTCACGGAGGTGAGGACCTTGAGGGCGCTGACCAGCACGATCGCGTTCGCCAGCGAGGCGGCCGAGGAGGAGGTGGCGGCCGCGAAGAGCGCGCCCAGCCAGGCGGTGAGCGGGAAGTGCAGGGCGGACGCGTGGGCCTCGAGGCCCGGGGTCACGCTGAAGAGCGCGTATTCGAGGCCGCGCAGGGCCACGACGCACGCGCACACGATGAGGATGACCCACTCGACGAAAAGCGCCTGCCAGCGGGTCGAACCCAGGAAACGGGAGGCCGGGCCGCGCGGGGAGGAGTCGCGCGGGTGGGGCTTGGCCAGGGACGAGGGCGGGGTGCCTTCCGGGTCGGCCGCGGCAGCAGCGGCGTCGGGGTCGTCGTTCGAGAGGGCCGCCTCGGCGGCCGTGCCGCGCCCGGCGCGCTGGCGCACGACCATCAGAAGGATGATGCCAACCAGGCCGCCCCACGCGAAGACCTCGGTGAGCCACTCCCACGGTGCGAAGTGGCCGAGGAGGGGCAGCGTGAAGGTCTGAACGCGCAGCTGGGCGTAGCCCGTGACCAGGGTGAGGAAGAGGATCGGGAAGGACACCATGACCAGCCAGTGGGCGGCCTTGATCAACGGGCGTCCCTTGAACTCGCGGTGGGTGAGGGCCGCGGAGACGACGCCCCAGAGGCGCTTGCCCACGGGGGTCAGGCGCCCCGGGTCGGGCGTGCCCGCCGAGACCGTGCGCCACATGTGCGTCAGGCCTCGTACGAACGACAGGACGGCCACAGCGCTCACCAGTAGGGCAAGTCCCCACATGATGGCGCTCAGCGTCGGATTGGCCACGTTTCCTCCTCAAGATTGCTGCACTCCATTGTGTCACCTCGACCCAGGAGAGACCGATTCTGCGCCGCAAAGCGTGCGCAATTACGCGCTGCGCGGCGGGTTGGCCGGGCCTGCGTGTGCTCGCCACAACGTGGATATATGCCACGAGGAGGGGAAAAGTATGGGAGAGTGAGAGCGTGCTTCCCGTCTCGCAGCCAGACATGACACTGTCCGACCAGGAACTCTTCGGAGACGATCACCCGCACGATCACTGCGGGGTCTTCGGAGTATGGGCCCCGGGCGAGGACGTTTCCCGCCTGACCTACTTCTCCCTCTACGCCTTGCAACACCGCGGCCAACAGAGCGCCGGTATTGCGACGTCGAATGGCAAACAGATCCTCGTGTATAAGGATCAGGGCCTCGTCTCGCAGGTGTTCTCCGAGCAGTCCCTCCAGGGCCTGCGCGGCCACATCGCCCTGGGTCACGTCCGCTACGCGACGACCGGCGCGGACGTGTGGCGCAACGCCCAGCCGACGCTGGGCCCCACCCCCACGGGCACGCTCGCCCTGGCCCACAACGGCAACCTCACCAACACGGTCGAGCTGCGCGAGCTGGCCTCCGAGATCGCCGACGACGGCGAGGACTTCGAACGCGGCGCCTCCACCGACACCTCCCTCGTGACCGCGCTGCTGGGCATGGCTGACCGCATCCCGGGGCCGACCCCCTTCATTGCGTCCCCGTCCGTGACGCCCGGGCACACGGGTGCGGACGAGGCCGCCCAGGCCTCGTCGGTTGCTGACGACCTCGAGCCCGCGCCCCTCGTCGGCGCCGCCCTGAAGGTCCTGCCGCGCATCAAGGGCGCGTTCTCCCTGGTCTTCATGGACGAGCACACGCTGTACGCTGCGCGCGACCCGCACGGTTACCGCCCGCTCGTGCTCGGCCGCCTGGCCTCCGGCTGGGTCGTCGCCTCCGAGACCGCCGCCCTGGACCTGTGCGGTGCGACCTTCGTGCGCGAGGTCGAGCCCGGCGAACTCATCTCGATCGACGCTTCGGGCGTGCACTCGCGCCGCTTCGCGGTGCGCCGCGCGAACACGTGCGTCTTCGAGTACGTGTACCTGGCCCGCCCCGACACGACGATCGGCGGGCGCCGCATCGTGGCCGCGCGCCACGAGATGGGCGCCGCCCTGGCGCGCGAGAACCCTGTCGAGGCAGACCTCGTGATCCCCACGCCCGACTCGGGCACGCCCGCCGCGATCGGCTACGCGCAGGAGTCCGGCATCCCCTTCGCCCAGGGCCTCGTGAAGAACGCGTACGTGGGCCGCACCTTCATTCAGCCCACGCAGTCCCTGCGTCAGCTGGGCATCCGCCTCAAGCTCAACCCGCTGCGCGAGGTCATCGAAGGCAAGCGCCTGGTCGTTATCGACGACTCGATCGTGCGCGGTAACACGCAGCGCGCGCTCGTCAAGATGCTGCGCGAGGCCGGGGCCGCCGAGGTGCACATCCGCATCTCGTCCCCGCCGGTGCTGTGGCCGTGCTTCTTCGGTATCGATTTCCCGACGCGCGCCGAGCTCATCGCCTCGTCCATGAGCGTCGAACAGGTGCGCGAATCCATCGGCGCCGACTCGCTGGCCTACCTGTCGATCGACGGCATGGTTGGCGCCACCGGACAGGGCACGTCCCTGTGCATCGGCTGCTTCACGGGCGAATACCCCGAGACGATCCCCGCCGGGACGCCCGTGCCCGGAACCCCCGAAGCCACCCCCTGCTAACCTCCACGCCCGCGACGCAACCCCTGCGCCGCGGGCGCTGTTCTCAACCCGAAAACCCAGACACGGCCTCGTCGAGCGCCATCCGCGAAAGGCACCACCCATGACCGACACCCCCCTGGACTACGCGACCGCTGGCGTCGACACCGCTGCGGGCGACCGCGCCGTCGAACTGATGAAGAGCGCCGTCGCCGCCACCCACGACTCCACCGTCCTGGGTGCGACCGGCGGATTCGCCGGCATGGTTGACGCGTCGGCGCTGCTGGGCATGGAGAAGCCGCTGCTCGCGACCTCCACGGACGGCGTGGGTACGAAGATTGCGATCGCGCAGGCCATGGACGTGCACGACACGATCGGCCAGGACCTGGTCGGCATGGTCGTCGACGACATCGTTGTGATCGGTGCGCGCCCGGTCCTCATGACCGACTACATCGCTTGCGGGCACGTGGTCCCCGAGCGCATCGCCGCGATCGTCACCGGCATCGCGCGCGCCTGCGAGGCCACGGGCACGCCCCTCATCGGCGGCGAGACCGCCGAGCACCCGGGCGTCATGGAACCCGACGACTACGACATCGCGGGCGCCGCGACCGGCGTCGTGGACGCCTCCAAGCTGCTCGGCCCCGAGCGCGTCGCCGACGGCGACGTCGTCATCGCCATGGCCTCCTCCGGCCTGCACTCCAACGGCTACTCGCTGGTGCGCTCGGTCGTCTCCCGCGTCGGTGCCTCGCTGGAGTCCCACGTGGCCGAGTTCGGCCGCACCCTTGGCGAGGAGCTCCTCGAGCCCACCCGCCTGTACACGCGCCTGTGCCTGGACCTGGTCGAGCGCTTCGGCGTTGAGGGGATTCACGCCTACTCGCACGTGACCGGCGGCGGCCTGGCCGCGAACCTGTCGCGCGTGCTGCCCCAGGGGGCCATCGCGACCGTCGACCGCTCCACGTGGACCATCCCCGCCGTGTTCGACTGGGTGCGCCGCGGCGGCGACGTCACCTGGGTCGGCATGGAGGACTCCCTGAACCTGGGCGTCGGCATGGTCGCCGTCGTCTCGGCCTCCGTGGCCTCCGAGGTCCTGTCCGCGATCAACGAGGCCGGGGTGGCCGCGTGGGTCATGGGCTCCGTCACGTCGGCCGGCGCCGACGGTGTGGTCAGTGGGTTTGGCCCGGTGGCTGACCTGAGCGCGGATTCCTCCGGCGTGCGCCTCATCTCCGGCACGAAGGGCGTCCAGGCGGGCGCCGTGCTGCTGCACGGCGAGTACCGCGTCGGCTGAGCGGGTACGCCAAAGCGGCGGACCGGTTCCCGGTCCGCCGTGTGGCTGAGCCGTTACTTAGTGGAGGATCCGCCCGTCCAGAAGGACTCATCGAGCTGCTTCGGATCGATGTCGTCTTCCTCTGCGGGCATCTCGGCGAAGTCGGCGTATTTCGAGTAGAGGTCGTCGTCGATCGCATCGTCCTCTTCGGGCTCGTCCGCCGGCACGTGTGCCAGGTACGAGTCCTCATCCGCCAGCTCGCGCTGAAGTGCGTTTAGGTCGGTGTCGGGGCTGAAATACTTCAGCTTCCGAGCGACTTTCATCTGCTTAGCCTTTTGACGGCCGCGCCCCATGGCGTCGACCCCCTCCGCGTCGTTCGGGTCCGCGTGAAGCGGTTCCCTGGGTGTTCAAAATGTTTCGTGGGACCATCATAGCTAATGACAGGCCTTGACCTCACCTTGGATTGGGTTTTGCGCGCTCAGCGGAGCGAGTCCAGGAGCGCGGAAGCCCACGAAACTGGGGAAACAGAACCGGCGCAACCCGTGGCCAGTGTGGCCGGAGTTACGCCGGTTCGCGTCAGTTGGTGCTTACAGCGCCTCGGTCACATCGGACTTGAGGGCCTGAAGCGTGTGCGCGGCGGCCTCGCGGGCGGCGCGGCGGGCCTCGCGACGGGAGCGACGCGACGAGCGGGTCGCCAGCAGGACGATCACGCCGATGGCGCCGACTGCGGATAGGGCGACGACGCCGACCTTCTTGATGGCCTCGGCGTTACCACCGGCGGCGTCCTGCAGAGTCAGCGACGCGGACTGCTTGAAGGACGCGAAGCGGGCGCTGGCCTCTTCCTTCGCCTCCTGGGCGAGGGCCGCGGGCTGCACGCGCGCGTACAGCTGGTCGATCGTGGCGGCCAGCTCGGCGCGCTGACGCTCGAGGTCGGCGGTGATCTGGGCTTCCGTGCGCTGCTCGGCGGGGGCGGCCTCGCCGACGGTCACGTTACGCGTATCGAGGTTGGTGCTCACTTGCCCAGTCCCTTCTGGATGGCTTCCTTGGTGGCGGCGACCGACGCGGCCGGGTCGGGGCGGTGGGCCTGCGCGCTCTTCAGGGAGCTGGCACCCACGAGCGCGAGGATCAGCACGATCAGGAGGAGGATGCCGACGACGATCAGCGACGCCGCCCACGCGGGGACGACGAGCTCGAGGGCGACCTCGATCGTGTGGAAGACCCACCCCAGCAGGTAGAGCGCGAAGACCGCGGCGGCCACGAGGAGGCCGATGCCCTTACTGCTCTTGGACGCAAAGGCGCGCAGCTTCGCCTTGTTGAGCTCGATCTCGCCGCGGATGATGCTGGAGATCTGGCCGGTGACCGACGCGAAGAGGGCGCCGATGCTGGGACGCGCCTCGCCGGCGGCGGGTGCGGGGGCAGCGGGCGGGTACTGCCCGGGCTGGGGGGTGGGCTGAGTCATGGATGCTCCTGTGCGTACGGGTGAACGAGGCGATGCCTCGCCTGATACGCCTAGTGTCTCACGAAGAATGGCGGCTCGCAGTGACCGTTACGTTACTCCTGCGGGGCGATTGAGCCGGGCAGGTCGGAGAGGATCTTGCGGGCGCGCACGACCAGGTCGGAGACCTCGGGCTCGGCCAGGGCCGGGTCCTCGGCTTCGACGACGGGGATGCCGCGCATCGCGGTCTCGGTGCGGGGCTCGGGCGAGGCCTGGGGGACCTCGGTTGCCTGGGTTGCGTGGACGGGTGTTGCCTCCACGCGGGTGGTCGCCGCGTCCAGGGCGGCCTCGGCGGGGTCGGTTTCCTCGGGTTCGGAGGGCTGCTGCGCGTTCGCGGTCTGCGCCCCGGCCTCGTCGGTGGCGGCGAGCGGGTGCCACGCGGGGGCCGAGGCGGCCTCGGTGGGGGAGATGACCTCGTCGAAGGAGGCGGGCAACGCCGAGGGGATCGGGCCGAGGAGGGCCTTGGGGTCCTCGGGGTTGGCCTCCAGGGAGGCGGCGATGATCGCGGCGGACGGGTTGGGGGCGTCGAGGGCGACCCGGCCGTTCGTCAGGAGGATCGCGCGGTCGGAGGCGGCCGCGACCTCGGCGTTCGGGGTCGCGATGACGACCGCGCAGCCCGCGTTCGCGAGGGACCGCAGGAGGGGGCCGAGCTCTTCGCGCGCGGCGGCGGGCAGGGAGACCGGGTCTTCGACGAGGAAGACCTCGGCGCCGGACACGATCGCGCGGGCGATGAGGGCCTTGAAGCGCTCCCACTCGGAGAGCTCGGAGGGGTGGACCTCGACGCGCTGGGCGAGGCCCGTGATCTGCAGGGCGCCCACGAGGTTGTCCCAGTCGGCGACGGAGCCCGTCGCGGACAGGGGCGCGAGGATGTTCTGGCGGATCGTCAGGGACTCGTCGAGCGGGGAGTCCGCGCGGATCAGCGCGACCGAGCCGATGCGGCCCGCGAGGCGCGCCGCCAGGGAGCGCGAGGGCGCGGCGACGATACGGCCGGCCTGCGGCTCCTCGAGGCCCGCGAGGATCAGGAAGAGGGCGCGGGCGCGGCGGCCCGTCGGGTCCAGGATCGCGCTCAGCGAGCGGGCGCGGAAGCCCAGGTCGACATTGGCGAGGAGGACCGCGCCGGTCACGTGGTCCGTGTAGGTCAGGCCCAGGCCGGCGACCTGGACGCGGCCGCCGCGGCCCTTCGCGGAGAAGGAACGGCGCGAGCGGTACCAGGGGCGCGGCTCGACGGGCGGCAGGTGCACGGGGGCGGCGACGGCGATCTCGTTGCGGGGCGTCGCCGAGGCTGGGGCGGGGTCCGCGACCGCGTCCGCGTTCTGTGCGTGCGCGGGTGCATCTGTGGTCTCGGTGGTGTCGGTGACTGTCTCGGCGGTGGCTGTGGTCGCTGCGGTTTCGAGCGCGGCGGGGGTGGCCTCGGCCTCGTTCTGGGGCAGGAGGGGGCCGTCGGACACGAGGGTTTCCTGAGGGTCCTGCACGCCGTCGGCGGCGGCGGGGGCGTCGGCCTCGTGGGTGGCGCCGCTGAGGATCTCCTCGAACGACGAGAGGGCGCTGCGCTGGGCGGGCACCTCGTCGGAGGTGTGGGCGGGGGTCGAGGCGGCTCGCTCGGCACCGGTGCGCGCGGCGTCGGCCGTCACGTCGGCCAGCTCCCGGCTGTCCGAGCCATGCAGGTTTTCACGCGGGTCATTCGACATGCCCCCATTGTTTCAGGATCGCGCCCCATGTGTCGCAGTGGCGCGCGGAAGTGGGTGGGGTGGATGGCTGTGATCTCTTGGAAACTGGTCGCAGCCTGCATCTTCGCGTTCGTTACGAGGTGAGATTGAATGGCTATGTTACGGACATGTTAGGACTGGCGGTGGCATCTGTGCAAAGAGTCGTTGAAATTGTTGCCCAGAACCGACTATAGGGTTACATGGGAAGCGTATACTGGCCCGGACAAAGGAGTTCTCATGCCAGATACGCACCTGCAAGCCCTGTCGAACGCGCAAACGATCCGCGAATCGAAGGGACGCAGTATCATCGCCTTCCCTGACACGTACTGCGTGATCGACGTCGAGACCACTGGGCGTAGCCCCCAGTGGGACCACATCATCGAAGTGGCAGCCGTCAAGATCTCCGACGGTCGGGAGACTGGTCGTTTCAGCTCGCTGATCCAACCGCCGAGCATGCCGGGCGGGACCTACGTCGATGAGTTTATAGCGGCGCTGACGGGCATTACCGATGAGATGCTCGCGGGTGCTCCATTTGCTCCCGACGTGCTCGCGGAGTTAGCAGCCTTTGTTGGGGATGTGCCCGTCGTCGGCCACTACGTCGGCTTTGACATCAACTTTATCTACGATTCCTTCGACCGCTACCTGGACCGGCCGTTCTCCAACGACTACATTGACACCTTGCGTCTCTCGCGCAAGCTGCATCCCGAGATGTCCCATCATCGCCTGGCTGACCTCGTTGAGCTCTTCGATGTTGCGCACAACGACGCTCACCGCGCCATGGGTGATGTCGAGGCAACCGCCGAGTGCTTCGCACGCCTTAAGGCTGAAGCCCTCGAACGTCACGGAAGCGAAGAGGGATTTCAAGAACTATTCCGCTCGAAGCATACGAGGCGTCGCTCGGTGTCTGAGGGACGTCACACGGGTGGCAACCACAGCGTCAAGGCCGCCGATATTCAGGGCGACACCCAGAAAATCGACGAGGACAGCCCGATCTTCGGGTGCGCTTGCGTCTTCACGGGCAAGCTCGAGAAATTCAGCCGTGCCGAAGCCATGCAGATCGTCGCCGACCTGGGCGGCATCAACCAGGACGGCGTCACCAAGACGACGCGCTATCTGATCCTCGGCAACAACGACTACTGCAGTGCGATCAAAGACGGCAAGAGCAACAAACAGAAGAAGGCCGAAAAGTGGGCCCTCAAGGGTTCTGGAATCGAAATCCTCCCGGAGACCGCCTTCTACGACATGCTCGGAGAGGAACTCCTGAGGGGTCACTAGGGACACCTTGAGCGTATGACTTGCCCCGACCTCGTCGATACGAGGCCGGGGCACGGTGCTTCAGATGCCTCCCCTCACGCGGAGGGCAGGACGGTCAGGCCTGGCGTCGGCGAGCGGCCACCGCCAGCGTGCCCAGCAGGCCCAGCATGCCGGCACCAGCGAGGACGCCGGCCATGTCGGCGCCCGTGCGAGCCAGCTGCTTCGGCGCGGGAGTCGAAGGCGTGGGCGGCGTGGCCGGGGGAGTGGACGAGCTCGGCGTCGAGGGCACCGACGGGGTCGGCGTGGCCGAAGGTGTCGGGGTGACCGACGGGGTCGGCGTGACCGAAGGTGTCGGGGTGGCCGAAGGAGTCGGCGTGGTCGAGGGCGTCGGCTTGGGCGTCACCGACGGCGTGGGAGACGGAGACGGGGTCTCGGACGGGGTCGGGCTCGGCTCCGGCGTGGGAGTCGTGGAAGGAGTCGGCTCCGGCGTCACCGACGGCGTAGGCGTCGGATTCGCGTCGCCGTTCGCGTCGCCCGAGCCATCCGAGTGGATGTCCACGCCGCCCGTGTACAGCTTCGCGTTGATGAGCGCGTCGTTGTGGAAGGTAACGCCGTTGCGCACAGTCGCCATGTTGTTGATCGTGGCCTCGTACTGAAGGACGTAGGTGCCGTTGTTCGTCAGGCGCGGGAACGTCGCGGTGAAACCGGTGCCGTCCGCGGTGGCCTCCATCGTGAAGGTGCCGTCCCCGATCGACGCGCCGGCCTTGAGGGCGGGCGCCTGCTCGGCCTGGTACTCGGCGTCGTTGTTGTAGTAGTAGAGCTTCTCCGACCCGGGCACCAGCGAGTAGCCGCCGGAGCTCATGTCGAAGGTGTCAACGATCTCGACCTCGGTCGCACCCTCGGGCAGCTGGGATCCCTTGATGTCGATCTCCCAGATGATCCGCGAGGAGTCGCCTTCCTTGGGCAGGCCCCACTTCTGGGTGTTGGGCAGGGTGCGCTCGTACGTGCCGGAGATCGAGCCGCCGGGCAGGTCCACGACAATGGCGGTGCCGTTCACCGGGAAGGACACAGTCGACGAGGTCGTGGCGTGCACCGCCTTCGTGCGCACGGTGCCGTGGCCGATGATGCTGTGATGGTCCCTTGCGTACTCGCCGAAGGTGCAGGTCATGGAGACGCCCTCGCCCGCGGGAACGGAGCAGTCGACGACCGGGACCTTGTCGTCGTTGAGCATGCTGAAGTTCAGCGTCGAGCTGCCCGAGTCCGAGATAACCTTAAGCTCGGGGGGAATCTGAATGGTGAACGTGTCGCCGGGCGCGACGTCCTTGCCGGTCGTGTCGATGTCGAAGGACATGGTCATGACGTGGATGCCGACGGTAGGCGCGGTGGTTTCCTTGTCCTCGCGCGCCAGCGAGATCTTGGTGACGACGCCGACGGAGCTGGCGTAGGAGGGGGCGATCGCGATGAACGCGGCCAGCAGGCCGGCGACGATCAGCCCGACAACGAGCGGGAAAAGGCGTCCGATACTGCGTGGGTGCACGTGAGTCTCCATTCGTCATGGATGGGGGACGAGGCCGTGGCGTGCGCGTCGGGTGTCCGCCCATCCGCTCGGTTAGCAAGTAATGGTGCCGATGGGAAGGCTACGCCTGTCCGTCACAGTCCGCGTCTTCAATGTCGTCTATTTGTCCACGTTATGGAGGGTTTGTCTTGGTCGTCCAGCAATTCATCCCCCATTAAGGTGGGGGGAAACGTGAGCATTTGGGCGGCGTTCTGGTTGTTCGGTAATTAATTGACTGGCGTTACTATTACTTGTCGTCTAGCCCTGCGTGTGATGAAGCGCATATGAGGTGCTTCGCTTCTTGGATGTGGTGCAGAGTCTCGCAGTCTCCAGAAATTTCGCACGTAATTCCTTCGACGGTGCTTCAAGAGTTGAATGAAGGTCGTTGGAGTTGCAACGCTTTCTGGCGTGCTTGAAAAATGACCGTTGGAAATTATGTGCGAAATTTGTCTGGTCGCGCGTGTGGGGGGGCTGTCGGCTGGGGATTCCTGCGAGCGGCCTTCGCCCCAGGTAAAACGCATGGGCAAAACAAAAACCCCGAAGCAAAAGCTTCGGGGACTTGCTGGTGGCTCCGACCGGCGTCGATCCGGTGACCTTTCGATTTTCAGTCGAACGCTCTACCAACTGAGCTACAGAGCCAAGACCTGAACCAAAAGGTCTGGTCGGCGACCCCGACGGGACTTGAACCCGCGACCTCCGCCGTGACAGGGCGGCGCGCTAACCAACTGCGCTACGGGGCCTTACAACAGGTAAGACCTATTGAATTGTTCCAATCACATAAGCGACCGGTGGTACCCCCAACGGGATTCGAACCCGTGTCGCCGCCGTGAAAGGGCGGTGTCCTAGGCCGCTAGACGATGGGGGCCTGCTTGGCCGTCGAACTGGCGTCCGAAGACGGGAGATAGTTTAGGCAGAACGCGCGCGGTGCGTCAAAACGAAATTGGGTGACAGGTGACACATTACCGAAAAACGTTGCAATTGTGCGGAATTCACAGGATTTCATCAGCTAGGCGACCTACCCTTGATGCATGAACATGACACCAGCACTCGGTGCCCTCGCCCAGGCCTCGGACGCCCTCACGCGCGCGGTCGCAGACCCACAATCCGGGGCGGAGGCCGCCGTGGCCACGACCATTGACCTCACCCTCCTGATCCTCGGCCCGCTCGTCGGCGCCTTCGTGGGTATCGTCCTCTCGGTCCTCCTGTCCGCCCTGGCACGTAAGGCGCTCTCCAAGGCGGCCACGGCCTCGTCGATCCTGGCGCGCGTGCGCCGCCCGGGCCACTTCACGTTCGCGGCCTGGGGAGCGTGGGCGGGACTCGGCATCGCGCTGGTCAACCCCCACCTGTCCGACTGGAACGGCACGTCGATCACGACGTTCCTCATGCACGTTCTGCTCATCGTCGCCCTCGCCTGCCTGACCTGGATGGCCTACGCCGCCGCGTGGGTCTTCGAGGACGCCGCCAAGGCGCGCCAGGATTCTGACCAGGGACGCTCGCGCCGCTTCGAGACCCAGGCCCAGGTGCTGCGCCGCCTCACCCAGTCGATCATCGTCGTCGTGGGCGTGGTCGCCATCATCGGAACCTTCGAGGTCGCCCGCCAAGCCATGACCACCGTCTTGGCCTCCGCCGGCGTCATCTCGGTGATCGCCGGTCTCGCGGCCCAGCAGACCCTCGGTAACGTCTTCGCCGGCCTGCAGCTGGCCTTCACCGACGCGATCCGCGTGGGTGACGTCGTCGTCGCCGGCGACAAACAGGAGACCGGCTCCGTCGAGGAAATCACGCTCTCCTACGTGGTCGTGCGCATCTGGGATGAGCGCCGCCTCATCATTCCGTGCCGTTACTTCACGCAGACGCCCTTCGAGAACTGGACGCGTCGCGCCGCCGCCCAGCTCGGCACGGTCGAACTCAAGCTCGACTGGTCCGCCCCCATGGCCCTCATCCGCGCCAAGGTCGAGCAGCTCCTGACCGCCACCGACCTGTGGGACGGGCGCACGTGGGGTGTGCAGATCACCGACTCCGACGAGTACACGGTCACCGTGCGCATCCTGGTCTCGGCGAAGAACTCCGGCCACCTCTCCGACCTTCGCGCATACTTGCGCGAGCAGCTCATCTCGTGGATCGTCACCGAAGAGCCGTGGGCGCGCCCCGCCCAGCGTATCGAGCCCCGCGAGATCGTCACGGTCAACAAGGACATGAGCCGCGAACGCATCGCGCGCCTGGCCGCCGAGCTCGCCGGAATCTCCGGCACGAACGAGGCCGGGGCCGCCTCGGGCGCGTCGGCTTCCCACGCGGGTGCGCCCGCGTCGGCCGGTGAGCAGTCCGGCGCCGCGACGGGTGGCGCAGCCTCCGCTATCTCCGCGTCCGGTGACGCCGCCACCGCGCCCAAGGATCCCGTCCACGCCGCGCGCATGGTCGCCGCCCGCCGCAAGGCCAAGCGCGCCCGTCGCCGCGCCATGGCCGACCGCCAGCGCGAACTTGCTGAGGGAGGCCCCAGCGTCTCCCGCGACGAAACGCAGGTGATCTCCAAGAGCGCGCTGCGCAAGATCATCGAGGCCGCCGGCAACGCGAACCCGCAGCTCACTCAGACCCTCACCGCGACCTCCATCGGCCGAGGCGAGCGCTTCTTCTCCGGCTCCGCCGAGGCCGATGCGCGCGCCGCCGCCCTCGAGGGTCCCGGCGAAGAGGCCTACGCCGAGCGCGAGGCCGAGGCCCGCCGCGCCCAGGAACGCCGCGATGCCTACAAGCGCCGCGAAGCAGAGGCCCTCGACCCCGAGACCACCCTCGCCCTGGCGGCCGTCGGTGTCGAGCCGGTCGTTGCCGACAGCGAGTCGCCCGACAGCGAGTTGCCCGAGGCGGCTCAGGATGTGGCCGCCGATTCTGCGGCCGCCGATTCTGCGGAGGTTGCGGGTGCCGAGCGCGCGGACGATGCGACCGTGAAGGACGGCGCGGCTGACTCTGTCAATGCGGCCGATGATGTCGATGCGGCCGCCGACGAGAAGCCCGAAACCGACCCGGAAGCTGCTGATTCCGAAGCTGACGCGCAGTCCGGCGATGTCGCGTCCGCCGATTCCGGCGACTTGCGCGCCGCCGATACCCAGGAGGACAGCGCTCTCGCCGAGGACGCTGAGCGTGAGGGCGCGCCCGCCCCCGACGCGCCCGAGGAAGCGGGCGGGGAGGAGGGGGCCCAGGCCTCGTCGGACGTCGAACTGCGCCCGGACGAGCAGGAGACCACGCCGATCCCCGCGCGTGAAACATCCGTGAAACATCCCGTGCAGGTGCCCCCGCCCGTGCGCACCGGCCGACCCGTCATGACCGACACGGTCCAGGCGATCGCCCCCGCGCTCGTGCCGCCGCCGGAGCCGACCCCCGCCGAGATGGCGGCGTCGCTCGCCGACGAGGAAACCCCCGACGAGCCGACCGTCCACCCCGGCTGGTACGCGGTCGCCGAAGAGGCGCGCCTTGACGCGGAAACCCGCCCCACGCCCACGGTGAAGCCCGCGCGCGTGTCGATCATGGACTTCTTCCCGGCCGTCGCCCCCACCGGTGCCGAGGCCGACGTCCTGCGCGCCGTCACCGGCCAGATTCCGGCCGTCGAGCCGCGTGAACCGAAGGCCGAGGATACCGAGGCCGCAGCGGTGGAAAAGGCCGCGACGGACGAGGTCGCGACTGATGAGGTCGAGGCACTTGAGAGTGCGGCCGTGACGGACCCGGCCCCCGAGGACGAGGCTGCGCAGGACGAGGCTGCGCAGGAGGAAGCGGCCGACGACGAGCCCGCTGCGGAGGTCACGGTCGTCATGGATCCTGTGGAAGCCGCAGAAGCCGGGGCGCTCGATTCCGACGCCACGCAGGTCCTGCCTGCCGCCGATGAGTCCGTGGACGAGACCCTCGTGATGCCCGCGTCAGCCATCGCCGAGCCGGCTTCTGAGGCCGCGGAGGCCGACGAAGGCGCCGAGGCCGAGGCCGCGACGGCGGAAGAGGAGGCCCCGGCGAAGAAGGAGACCGCCAAGAAGGCGGCCTCCACCAAGGCCGGCGCGAAGAAGGCTCCCGCGAAGAAGGCGGCCGCCAAGAAGGCCTCGACCGCGAAGAAGGGCGCGAAAAAGTCCTCAGCAGCGGCGACGAAGACCGTGAAGGATGAGGGAGGGGACAAGGCAAGCGACGCGACCCCCGCCAAGGACGCGAAGGCCCCCGCCAAGAAGGCCGCCACGAAGAAGGCTGCCGCCAAGAAGGGCACCGCTAAGAAGGCGGCTCCCAAGAAGGCGGCGGCGAAGAAGGCCTCCAGCGCAGAGCCCGCCACCGATGAGTGATGGGGACAGGTGAACGGGCCACGGCCTCGTCACTGAGGCCAGCGCGAGGAAAACGGACCGCCCGCGCCCACGCACAGATGTGCACGGGCGCGGGCGGTCCGCGACAATAGAGGCATGAACGCTACTAATCCCGCTGCCCGCACCGACGCCGAGTGGAAGAAGCTCCTGAGCCCCATGCGCTACCACGTGCTGCGCGAGGCCGGCACCGAGCGCCCCTTCACCGGTGAGCTCCTCGACGAGGCGCGCGTCGGCACCTACTCGTGCGCGGCCTGCGGATCCGCTCTCTTCGACTCCGACGCGAAGTTCGACTCCTCCTGCGGCTGGCCCTCCTTCTTTCAGGCCCACGACGGCGCGACCGTCGAGAATGTCGACACCAGCCACGGCATGATCCGCACCGAGGTGCGCTGCGCGACCTGCAACTCCCACCTCGGCCACGTCTTCCCCGACGCGCCCGATCAGCCCACCGGCATGCGCTACTGCATGAACTCGGCGGCCCTCACTTTCGCGCCCGCCCAGTGAACGCGCCCGCCCAGCGCCCCGTCACCGACCGCATCCCGCCCCAGCTCTACATCGTCGGGTCCGGCCTCATCCAGTACGTGGGCGCTGCGCTCGCGGTCATCGCCTTCGCGTCCGTCGAGCCTGCCTCCGTCGCCTGGTGGCGTGTCCTGACCGGCGCAGTCGTCCTCCTGGCCTGGAAGCGCCCGTGGCGCGGCGGCCTCACGCGCTCCGACCTGGCAATTTCCGCGCTGTTTGGCGTCATCATCCTGACGATGAACTCCTCGTTCTACGAGTCGATCGCGCGCATCCCCCTGGGGACCGCCGTGTCCATCGAGTTCATCGGCCCCGTCGCCGTCGCCGTCATCAGGGGCCACGGCTGGCGGCCGCGCATCGCCGCCGTTCTCGCGTTCACCGGGGTGGCGTGCATCGGCGGGCTAGCCCTCGACCTGAGCGTGCCCAGCGTGCGCGTCGGTGTCGCCTGGATCCTCCTCGCGGCTCTCGCCTGGTCGGCCTACATCGTCGTCGGGCAGAAGGCCTCGACCACGCGCGACGGGGTGACGAACCTGGCGCTCGGATGCGCGTGGGGCACCCTATTTTTCGCGCCCATCCTTGGTCCGGGAGCTTTGGCGGCCACGGCCTCGTGGAAGCTGATCGCCATCGTCATCGGCGTGGGCCTGCTGTCCACCGCGATTCCCTACACCTTCGAGGCGCTCGCGATGCGACGCCTGGCCGCGTCGACCTTCGCGCTGTTCGCCGCGATCCTGCCGGCCACGTCCGCGCTGGTCGGGGCCGTGATGCTGCGCCAGATCCCCGGCGTCTTCGAGCTGATTGGCCTGGTCCTGGTGTCGGTTGCGGTGTGGCTGGCCTCGCGGGAGTAAGGGCGTATGAGCGGGCTTTGTGGGGCGCGATATGCCATGTCAGCCGACAGGGGCAGCCTGTCGGCGGCAAAGCTGGCGCCGTTCGCTGATGTCGTCGCAATAAGGCGCCCGATCCGGATAGGTTGTGACGATCTGGATAGGTTGTGACGATCTGGATAGCTTATTAACCTATCCGGATGCGTGTTACCTATCCGGAAGTGCGCAACCTATCCGGATGCGCGTTACCTATCCGGATGCAAGTGCGTTGCGATGTTACAAACGTCGTCAAACCACCCCGTTTTTCAAGGGAGATTAGCGCTCCTTGTTACAAACGTCGTCAATCCGAGCCCGAAATTGGCTTTTTCTGGCGTTTTCGCCTGCAGATTGACGACGTTTGTAACAACATCCGCCTGCGGCGGCCTTGCCAGGGCTTCCTATGAGCTTCGTGTCGGGTGCGGTGGAGGAAACGGATGCGGGGTGGCACCGCAACATGGTGGATGGGGTGTTGGAGCCCCTCAGTCGAGGCTGAGGTGGCGAGGCGCGCGCTTGCCGCCGCGGGCGATCACCCAGAACGCGAACCACGCGCCGGCCGAGCCGACGATCATGACGAGCACCATCGGCACGGCGCTGTCGCCGCCCGAGGTCGCCAGGGGAGCGGCAATGCCGTTCGCGATCGACTGGAACACACCCATCACGGATGATGCCGTGCCCGCGTGCTCGCGTGCCTCGCTCATGGCCTGTGCGCCGGAGTTGCCGAAAATAAACGCGTTCGCCGTCATGATGAGCGCGAAGCCCACGCACGTGAGGATCAGCGGCAGGTCGAGGAGGAACGTCGAGATCGCCAGTGTCACCACGCCGGTCGCCGCGATCGTGAGGCCCGCGATGATGAGTGTGCGTGGCGTGAAGTGGGAGATCAAGCGCACGTTGACCAGCGCGAAGCCGGTCGACAGCAGCGCGTTAAACGCAAACACCCACGCGAAAGCCATGGGGGACAGGCCCAGCGGCCCCTGCAGCACGTAGGTGGCGTTCGAGATGTAGCCGAACATGCAGAAGCTCGAGAAGGCGTTGGTCAGCATGAAGCCCACGAAGGGGCGGATGCGCACGACCTGGACGAGGCCCTGGAAGAACCGCGGAATACCGCCGGGGTGGCGGCGCTCCTCGGGCAGAGACTCGGGCACGACGAACCACGCGAGGGCCGCCATGAGCAGCGTGAAGGCGGCGAGCGCCCAGAAGACGACCCTCCACGTCGCGTGTGTGATGATGAAGGCGCCGAGGACCGGGGCGAGCATCGGCGCGAAGCCGACGATCGCCTGGAGGAGACTCATCGCGCGAGCCAGTGTCTTGCCGTGCGCGACGTCGACGAGGATCGCGCGGCCCACCGAGGAGGCGATGCCGCCGCCGAGGCCCTGGAAGACTCGGCCCACGAGGAGCACCCAGATGTTGGGCGTGAACACGCAGATGATGGAGCCGACGAGGGCGATGATGCCACCCGCGACGATGGGGCGGCGACGCCCGATCTGGTCCGAGATGGCTCCGCCCAGGACCTGGCCGGACGCGTAGCCGACGAAGAAGGCCGTGAGCGTGAACCCGAGCATCGTCGAGTTCGTCGCCAGGTCCGCTGTGATCTGCGGGAACGCGGCCGAATACATGTCGGTCGCCATTGGCGGCACGGCGTTCTGCACGGCCAGCGTGATCAGCAGGGCAACCGTGAGCGCCCCGCCGACGATTCCGCCGCGGTTCTGGGTGTCGTTTGTCGTCATGATGTCATTGTGCACCCTCGAGGGCACATAATAGACGACTCGGTTAAATATTTAACGCATCTCGAACGCCGCAGGGGCTGGCGTGCACACATGTGCACTGGCTGGCAGCGCTCCTGACGCGCGAACTCCTCGACCGCGCTCACTCCTCGTCCGCGCGTGCCTCCAGCGCGTCCGCCGACGCCTCGCCAGTCGCGTTCGCGCTGGTCAGATCGCCGAGGCGTAGGTCGGTCAGGCGGTCGGCAAGAGGTGCCAGGTCCGGGTGGGAAACCTTCTCAATCGCGGCAAGGTTGTGCGCAGAGAACGTTGTGACCCCATAGAGTGCACCGATGACCGATCCAGCAATCGCCGAGATGATGCCAGATTCTCCTCCGAGAGCCACAGACTGGAAAGCAGAAAACCTGTCGGAGAACTGAATGCTGACGGCACAGGCGGCCGGAACCGACTGCATCGGATCCGCCGACGTACCAACCTGATGACGCAAGCGTTCAAAGGTATCTTTTGCGAAGGTTGTGACGAGACCAATCGCCCTGCGGGTCTCGGCCAACACATTTGCTCCAGGGGTCGGTATGCCGCGTGGAGGGAGAGTGGCCACGACTTCGCAAGCTGCACCGAGCAGAGACTTTTCGTTGCTGTTCCAGTCGAACTTCCAGTCCAAACCAAGTGACACAGCCGCGGCGATCAGTGCTGCCGCCTGGAACTCCTGGCTTGTGAGGTCGTCGCTTCCGCAGGCCCGCCATACGGCATCGGCGAAGACTTCCGGATCAGCCGTCAAGGTCACGAGGCCGACAGGGATTGCTCGCAGAACGTAGCGAGAGCCCGCCAACCAATCCCCGTCCTCGGCCCTGGCCTCGTCCGCGGGCTCGGAGGGGGCCTCGCCCAGCAGTCGAGAGGTCGCCGCCAGGACTTCGCGCGTGATCTGCGTGATCCTCCCCGCAGGCGCACCCGGCATGGTGGGGTGTGACGAGCTGGCGTTCACCAGCTGGTCGCGTCCGTCGTACAACTTCGTGATTTCTTCGGGGGACATGCCCCGGACGGGAAGGGCGACCGCGTCTGCCACGGCGACTCCCGCCAACGCCCCGTAGATACGGTCGCGTCGTCTCATGTAGTCGTCTCCACGCTCCTTGAGGGCATTCGCCGCGGCCTCGATCTCCTCGCGCGTCGGGCACGAGGCCGCGCCGGGCATGGTTGAGGCCAGCGCTCCGGCGCAATTCGCCAGAACGATGCTCCGCTCGAGGGAGCAACCCAGGGCGAAACCGGCCGCCAGGACGCCCATGGAGGTGTGTAGCGCGCCGCGCAGATCAGTGGAGGTAACCGTGGGGGCAGGGAAACGGGTGGCCACCCTGTCGGACGAATACTCCTCGCCCGCCGCACGTGCGAGGTAGGACTCGTGTGTCTGGCCGCGGACCAGCGTGTTTTGATGGAACTCCCTCTGAACTTTGTCAGCACCGTGGCGAGGGTTTTTCGTGCAATCGCCGGACGGCCTCTCGTAGGAGACGCTCCGACACAGGCTCTCCGCCGAGTCATACCCCACCATGATCAGGACGTTGTCGTTGGGGAGGGAGTGCTGGCGGACGTGTCCTTGCGACGCGTCGAGGATGACGCGCACGTGATCGGGCAAGTGGGCGAGTGCATGCTCGCACGCCGCCAGAACGGCCTGAGATACGATGCCGCCATCGACGTACAGCACATCCGAGGGGCCCAGCGTGCGGATCGCCTCATCCCACGCATCTTCGGGCATCTCCGTCATGCCCGAGCTCACGCTCGCACCGTACTGTTTCAGAGGGGGCGACAGGAAGCCGTTGTCGCATCCTTCAACGCGTGGCCCAGCGTCGACGATCCCCGCGCGCGCCAAGGCCTCGGCGATGATCGAGGCGCGTGGGCCCTGTCCGATCGGGCTGAGGGAGATGACCTCGACCCCCATGGCGCGGGCGGCGCACATCGCCGTGAAGGGCAGCGCGAGGTGGACATCCTCTCGGGTGGCCCACTCGTTCTCGGTGGGAGCGGTGTCGTCCTCGGATTGGCGGTCGAATCGGAGCAGAAGCTCGCTCATGACGACGACTCGCCCCGCGGGAGCGTTGCCGCGTGCCGCGCCCAGAGGGGTGGGCGCGCTTTCGGACTCAAAGGGGGCGTATCGGTTGAGGAGATCGGAATCGGGTTCCTCGAAAGAGGATGGCCCGCTCCTCGGCGGACGATCGGGAGCAAGCCCCGCCGCTCGACGGATCCACTCGAGGGGAGTGGGCGCGGACAGCACGAGGAGCTGGTCGGCGATCCCCAGAACGTCGACGTGCGACACCCCCTCGACGGGGATGACGTCGAGATCCCGCAGCGTCGTGCGGGTATCGCACACACCGGCCAACGCAGCGGAAACAGCATCGTATAGCGCGGGGTCACCACTCCCCTCGCGGCATACGGGAGGCAACTCCTTCGCCCAGAGATAGAGGACCTGGAAGAAAGCCAGGGGGATGATCCGGTGAGAAGGGGAGACATCGGCGAGTTTCTCCATGAGGACAGTCGTCCGTGTCCGTACGCGGACAAGTGGTGAGTGCGAGTTCGCTTGGACGTTGAGGGCGCGCCGGGTCGCAGTAAGGACATCGGGCCCTTCTTGGCTCTCTCCTCGTGGCTTCATCGCAGAGACGAGATCAACGGCGTCGCACAGGGTGGTGATGATGGACCTGTTCCAGTTGTTGATGCGCAGGGACACCGCCGCGGCGAGGAGTGCGGCAGACTGGAATTCGTTGCGATTCGTACAACCGCAGGCGATCCACACAGTCTCGGCCAACGCCTCGGGGTCGATCGTCGACATCGCGATACCGATGGGGACCGCGCACAGGAGTCTGTCGCGAGCACTCCCGGCCGGGACGCTCCATTGACCCGAACGTATGGCGTGTACGCCGCCCGGGCCTCGTCGCAGCTGGTCGGCGACGGTCAGTGCCGACCTCAGCGCGTCCGAGACTGTGCCATCCGGAGAACCGGACGCGGCCTCATTCGCCGCGTCCGCGCGAACCATGCCGGCCAGTGCCCCGAGCGCGTAGGGAAGTCGTGGATCCATGGGTTCTCTCCTTCTCAGGCCAGGTCGCGTGCCAGTAATTCGTCGGCGGCCGCCTCAATGGCGTCTCGCGCGGACAATGAGGTGGGGGTCGCCAGGGCGGCCGCGCAATTGGCGAACAAAATCCCCCGCTCAGCCGGTATGCCGAGCGCGAGGGCAGCCGCCAGGGTGCTGGCGTGAACCCCTGAGGTCTCGACGGCTTGTTCCTCGGTCAACGAAGGTGCCGCAATGCGCGTGACAGCAGGACGGATGACTCGCTGATCGTCACGCGTCGGACGCGCGAAACACACCTCGCCGCTATTTGCACGCACCACGACGTGCCGCTGGGTCAACAGGGCCAAGGCTGACGCCTGATGCTCGAGCCGAGCCTTGTGGTCATAGAGGGGGGAGGAATAGGGATGCCCTGCAATGAAATACCGCAAGAAATCACTGCCTTGGGGTAACCGCGAGGCGCGCACCGAGATGATGAGGTTGTCGAGGGGGAGACCTGGCACGAAACCCTCGTGCGAAGAGGCATCGAAGACCACGCGGGCGTGCTCAGGCAGCCACCGCACGGCCTCGCTCAGCGCATGTGCGTAAGATTCGTCGGCGAGGAGAGACCCGTCGATGAATAGTACGTCCGAGGGGCCCATCGCCGCGATTGCTTGTGCCCACGTGCGGGCTGCATGGTCAGGCAGAGCAATGTTCGTCGAGATGTTCAGGCCCCGGCCGTCCTCGGTGGTGGCGTGCAGCTGGTATCGATTGTCGCCCTCCGCGAGGCGGGGGCCGGCGTCAACGATGCCCTCGCGCTCCAGGGCCTGTGAGAGTGCCCCGGCAATCGGACCTTGGCCGAGCGGGCACAGCGAGATAACCTGCACCCCCATGCGTTGCGCCGAGATCAGTGCACGGAATGTGCCTCCCGGGGACTGGCCAAGGTCCCGTGCCCAGACGTCGCTACCGAAGCTCGGATACTTCTCGGACCGCAGGGCATGATCCATGAGGAGTTCGCCGAGGACAAGCACTCGTCCGGGCTTGGTCTTCCCGCGCAGGGCGCCGAGAGGAGCGGGAGGGGCGACGGGCTCGAAGTAGCTCTGTCGGGAGCGGAGGGAGGAGGCCAGGTCGATGAACGAGGCCCGGGCTGGGGGTACACAGGACGAGATCTTCTCATCCGCATCGGGGATATAGTCCGGGTAGGGGACGCGCTGTGAGAAGTATTGTTCTGCGAAGTGCGTCAATTTCCCTGAGAAGGCGGCGTCGACCCGCGCGGACCCGTAGGGCTCAAAGAAATCGGCACCCCGAACGGAACCGACCAAGGCACCCATGAGGGCCATAATGGCGCGCTTTTGTGACCCAACGCGAAGGGGAGCAGACAGAAGGCGACTGTCCTGATAGTGCGAGGCCAGAGCAAAGGCCAGAGGGATGAGCTGAGTGACTGAAGCCGAGGCCCCGATCTGCGCAACCAAAAGGTCGATAGGGGAGTCGGCATACTCGTTAATCCCGCACGCCGTGTTCAGAGCTCTGCGCGTTGTTGCCAGCACGTCTGGTTCCGGGCTCCATGAGCCATACGACTCCATGGAAGTCGCAAGGTTGACGGCCCGGATGAGCGTTTCCTCGACACGGAAGTTCGCGCTGTCAATGCCCAGAGAGATTGCCGCCGCTACCAGGGCGGCCCCCTGAAACTCCGGACGTGTCATGTCGGAGAGCGCACAGTAGTCCCACACGGCGTTCGAGAATGTCTGGAGGTTGCCGGTCGGTGTCGCAATGCCTGCTTTGATGGCGGAGATGATCAGATCATACGATCGATTGTGGCTCCCGCCGAAGGATGCTTCGACGGGATTTCCGTCGGAATCATCGGCTGTGAGCAGCGTGAGGATACGTTCGCTGATACTTGTTGATTCCTCGATAGGATCACCGATTGTGTCTGCTGCGATCGAGTGGCCGAACGTCAGGCCTACCATTGCCCCGCAGGCCCGGTTGAAACGAAGATCCATCGGTCATCCCTCCTGTGCGGCCAGCGCGTCGGCGGCAGCTTCTATCTGGTCACGCGTCGGGCACGAGGCTGGCCCGACGACCGTCGTGGACAGGGCACCCGCGCAGTTGGCTAGCAGGAGCGCCCTCTCCAGGGGAATACCCTGTGCAAGTGCGGCCGCCAGGACTCCGGAGTGCGCGTCGCCCGCGCCGTTCGTGTCGATCGCCTCGACCCTTGGTGTTGGTATCGCGGTCACGTCATCCGCGGTGGTGTTCGTTGCCGGCTGTGCGGGCCTGCCAACATAAGCGCCCTCGGCACCTGCACGGACGAGAACGGGACGGCCTAGCAGGCCGAGCATCGCGCGGGCCGCTTCGCGAGGCTCACGGCACCGGTCACGAACACTCGCGTCACCTCTCTGGTGTGCGATCTCCTGGGCCTCCCTGTGGTTCATCGACACGATGACTCCGTCGGAGGGCAACGTGTCCGGGATGCCGATGATGGGGGAGACGTCCAGGACGACACGCACGCCTTCGGGCAGGACGCGCAGCGCTGCTTCCGCGGCCTCACGGTTGGCCGGGTGATCCATCAGGTAACCGTCGACGTAGAGCACATCGCCAGGGCTCATCGTGCGCACGAAGTCCGCCCACGCATTCGCGGGTGCCATCGTCTCGGCTCCCTTCGTGGAGATGAAGGTACGTTCGGCTCGGCTATCGATCAGAGCAATGCAGAAGCCGTTGTCCACACCCTCCACTCGGGGACCGGCGTCGACGATTCCCTCGCGCGCGAGGGCCTGCTCGATGAGCGAGGCGTTGGGGCCCTCGCCGATTGGACTGAGGGAGATGGCCTCGGCCCCCATGCGGCGTGCCGCCACGAGCGCGTTCAAACCGCCACCCACATGGGGGCCCTTGTCGTTCACCCACTTGGTGTGGGTGCTGTAGAACTCAGTCGTCATCGTGAGTACGCGGTCCACGAGGATCTGCCCCATGAGGACGACGCGGCCGTCCGAGGGTGTGGCCGTCGGGGACGAGGCTGTGGTCTCCTCAGTGGGTCGGGTGTCCGTTGGCGCATCCACGGTGGTTGACGTCGCGGGCTTGGAGGCTGCCTGCGTGTCCGCTGAACCCCCGCTGGGCCCGCGCAGCGAGAGCATCGCTGTGGCGGCCTCGGTCAAGTGAAGTCCGGACGCGCTCTCTACCTGTGCGAGCATGGTGGCATCGAAGGCTTCGACACCGAGTAAACCGCCCAGGATTGCGCCCGCGATCGCGCCGATCGTGTCGGTGTCCCCACCGATGTTGGCGGCGTCCAGGAGGGCGCGGGGCGAGGGGTCGCGCGCGAGCAGGGCAAAAGCCATGGGGATCGCGTGCGCCGAGGCGACGGATGTGCCCACCTGCTCGATCAGGTGCTCCAGGGAGGAAGATACGGGGTTGGCGACCAGCTGCATTGCCCTGCGCGTCGCCGCCACGACGTCCGGGTCGGGGGTCCACGCTCCCCGCTCGGGCAGGGAATCGACGTAGGTGAGCGCCTTCCACAGCAGGGCCGTCATGTCCGAAGGAGATGGAGTGTCCCAGTCGATCCCAAACGACACGGCCGCCGCTACGAGGGCGGCCGACTGGAAGCCCTGGTGCGTCGCGTGGGTGAGCTGGCAGGTAGACCATACGGAATCCGCGAACACTTCCGGATCCTCCGTCGAGACCGCAATACCAATCGGGGTGACTCGCATTGCCGCGCCGTTCGTCGTGCCCATGCCTCGTACGCGCAGGGGGTCCTCGCCCAGCCGCACGCGCTCCAGAGCCGCCTTCGATGACGGGCCCAGCAAGTCAAGCGACCCCTGGGCCTTCATCCATTCCTCCCAGTTCAGCAGCTCACGCGCGAAGCCGCCTAGCTCCAAGGTCACGCCGCCCGCAGAGGATCCTTCGCCTCGTCCCAGGAAAGACGCGAGCGCAAGCGCCTGATACGTGTCATCTGTCGTCGACCCGGCGGGCATCCCCGGCGCGTAGGGCTGGGAGGCGTCCCCGTCCACGAGGCCCGTAATACGCCCGTACACCGCGCGGATCTGCTCCGGGGACATCGCCTGCGTCGGCATGCCCAGCGCGTCTCCGAGAGCCAGGCCCGCCAGGGCACCGTACGCGCGAGAAAGACGAGGATCCATGCTGCACCTCCGAACGCGGGCGCGCGCCCGCAGATAGCGTGAACGCCCCGGAACGTTCCGAGGCGACCAGTAGGCCCAGGGGGACTCGAACCCCCAACCTACGGATTAAAAGTCCGCTGCTCTACCATTGAGCTATAGGCCCAGCAGCCCCATTGTAGGAGGAAGAAGTCCCCATGGCCCAATCGAAGATGCCGCGACGCCCCGCGATGCTCGACGCCGCCAGGGCTGACGCCATCATTGGCGACGAAGACCCCGCGGCCACCGCGGCCGTTGCGCACACCGCTGCCTGGGCCCTCATGGGCGTGGGCGACGAGACCTTCACCGACGCCGACGTCGCGCGCCTGCGCGAGACCGTGCGCACTAGCGGGGTCGACACGATCGCGCACGTGTGGTCGCGCAGCCCCGAGTTCACCCTCCCCGGGGCGCTGTGGCGCGTCTACCTGCTGCACGAGTGGTACCACCGCGATCCGCTCCTGGTCGCCGAGCGCTACGCCGAGGGGTCGCGCGCCCCCATCATCCAGGGCCTCGAGGCCCCCGTTGAGCTGCGGCCCCTGAGCCTCATCATGGAAGAGGTCGATTCGCTGCTGCGCGGCGACCTCACCGACGACGATCTCGAGTACGTGCTCGGCGAGGCCTCCCGCGCCATGCGCGTGCTCGCCGCCGGCGAGGCCGGGGCCCTGTGGATCGAAGACCCCGCCGACCCGCTCGCCCACCGCGTCACGATGCGCCACTCCGCGCTGCTGGTCACCGCCGACGAGCTCGACGTCGCCGCGCGCGAGGCGGCCGTCGGCACCCTCGATTGACCCCTCTTTCGTAGCGTCGGTGCTGATCCCGGCGTGCTCTGGATGGACCCTCGGCGGGCCAGAACCGGGGTGACGTGGCGCGCCCATCAGGGCACGGGCGCGCGCGGGCGACTACCCTGGTCCCTATGCGTCCGATGCCAGCCCCACGCCCCCAGCGACTTGTTCGCTCCGCGGGCGCGCTCGTCTGGCGCTTCACGGACCCCGAGCGCGTCGCCGTCCCCGGCGAGCCCATCGACCCCGCGGATATCGAAGTCCTCATGGTTCACCGGCCGCGCTACCACGACTGGTCCTGGCCCAAAGGCAAGACCGAAAATGGCGAGTCCCTCGTCGCCGCCGCTGTGCGCGAAGTCGAGGAGGAAACCGGCCAGATCATCACGCTCGGCGCGCCCCTGACAACCCAGCGCTACCGCCTGGGCAGCGGACAGACCAAGGAAGTCCACTACTGGGTGGGTACCCCCGTCCCCGCGGGTGACGCCTCGGAGCGCCTGCGTGCCCCCGTGGCGCGCGCCCCA
This sequence comes from Actinomyces sp. HMSC035G02, assembly GCA_001838165.1. GTDB lineage: Bacteria > Actinomycetota > Actinomycetes > Actinomycetales > Actinomycetaceae > Pauljensenia. The sequence continues at coordinate 87,670 of KV835910.1, forward strand.
CGCACCGAAATCGACCAGACCACGTGGGCCTCGCCCGAGCGCGCCGCCGACATGCTCACGCGCCGAGGTGATCGCCGCCTCCTCGCCGACATCGTCGCCCGCGCGCGCGAAGGCCGCCTCGTGACCACGACGCTCCTCGTCCTGCGTCCCGGGCAGGGCCTCACCCCGCGCCTCGACGAGGCCGGGGATGCCCACGCGCCCGCCTCTCCTTCCGCTTCTTCCGGCGGCTCCGCGGCGCCCGCTGAGGTAGCGGTTCCTTCCGAGCCTCGCCCCGCGCCGACCCCCGCGATGGTGGCCTCCGCCGCGGCCAGGAGGGCCGCCCGGGTGGAGCAGGCCTCGGCGAAGAAGATTGAGAGTGCGCCGGAAATCGTCGACCCGCCGCTCAGCCGATTCGGCGTGCGCCAGGCTTTCGACCTTATCGATCTGCTCTCCAGTTTCGGTGTGGCGCGCGCGTTCGCGTCGCCGGCGGCTCGTTCGCGCCAGAGCCTGACCCCGTGGGCGTCGATGGGTGGGGGATCGGTGACCCTCGTCGAGGCCCTCGACCTGGCGGCCTCAGGTTCGGACGCTCACGGCGATGTAGAGGCGCGCCTCGGACGCGTCCGCGCCTTCGCGGCGCAGCGCCTGCGCGAGCACGCGGCCCCCACGGTCCTGTCAGTCGCGGGTTCCGCGCGCGACGCCATCATCGAGGAGATCCGAGCCTACGCGTCGGCTCCCGTCGCCGGCGCTGAGGCCCCACGCCTGGCACGTGGGCAGGTCCTCGTCGCCCACGTCGAACACGGCCCCGATGGGCTGGCCGTCGCCGCCCTCGAAACCCACGGCGTCACCACGAAGGATCCCACCGTGCACGCGCGTAAGGCCTCCAAGAAGCACTGAGGCGGTCCGGCTGTCACCGAACCGCCTCTAGCGCGCATGAGTGCAGGTCACATGTTGGAGTTCCAGATCGACCGATTGAGCTTGCTGTCGTCCTTCGCGAACGCGTAGCATTCGACGATGTGATCGCCCTGCGCCCAAAGCTCCTGGTCGGGGCCAACCCACTCGTAGTCAAGGGTGGAGTCCGCGACGGGCTTGCCGACGTAGTACTCGAACATCAGCCCACAGATCTCGTCGCTGGCCTGATTTAGTTCGTCATCGGTCGGGAATTGGTCGCCGCGGAACTCGAATGCATGGAAGGTCTCCGCGTCGTGCGGCTGGTTGCAGCTGACAATGGTGAGGTCGTCACTGTTGTCGGTCGCTGGGAACTGGTAGCAATCACCGGCACGCGGACGCGTGATAGGCTCCGCAGTCGCGGAGGTCGGCGACGCGGGTGCGGGCGTGCCTTCCGCAGTCGCGGAGGCCGGCGGCGCTGCTGCTGACGACGCGGGTGCGGGCGTGCCTTGCGAGGGATTGGGGGATCCGGACTTCTGCTTGGAGCATGCGGACAGCCCCAGGCTCAGGATGGCTGCCGAGACACCGAGGATCAGCACTGGGCGCGCGGCGCGGGATGTGAATGAACGTTGGGACATGATTCTCCTTGATGGGGCGTGGTCGATGGGGCGTGCTGGTCGAGGAGGACTCGCGAGACGCACGATAACAATCAAGATACCGGATGGTAGAAGTATCGGGTGGTGCGTGCCCAGCGGCCACGCACCACCCGATGACGGTCACAGACTCGACGGACCCTACAGGCCCGACCCCTTCACCGACGAGGTGAGCTTCGAATGATCCAACGGACGCGCCAGGCACACGATCGAACGATCGTTTTGTGCCCACGAATCTTTCGTCGGGATCATCCAGGTCGCGTCGATTGTCGAGGTCAAGTAATCCGAGCCCACGTACGCGTCGAACGCGGAAATGCACTCGGTCTCGGCCTGCCGGTTGAGCGCCTCGGCGCCCGGGAAATCCCCGTCCGGCGCGGATGCCAGAGCGAAGACCTCAGCGTCGTGCTCGCGCGTGCAGCTGGTCTTGTCGATTGTCGTCGCCGTCGTCGCGCTCTTATCCTCGGGCAGGAGGATGCACTGCCCGACCCGCATGTGCATGACGGACGAATCCGAGCATGCCGCGAGCGGGGCAGCAAGAAGAGCGGCGACCGCAGCCGTCGCGACGAGGCGACCACGCATTAGTGAACTCCCAGAGGCAGTGCCACGATGAGGTACACGATGCCCGACACCAGCGCGGCGGCCGGCAGGGTGAGGAACCACGCGATGACGATGTTGCCTGCGACGCCCCAGCGAACTGCCGAGAAGCGCTTCGTGCATCCCACGCCCATGATCGCCGTTGACACGACCTGCGTCGTCGAGATCGGGGCGTGGATGACGTAAGAGCACAGGTACAGGATCGAGGCTGACACGGCCTCGGCGGTGAAGCCGCGAGCCGGATCCAGGTCGATGATCTTGCGGCCGATCGTGCGCATGATGCGCCCGCCGCCAGCCATCGTGCCCAGCGAGATCGCCAGAGCGCCCGAGATCTTCACCCACAGCGGCACGTTCATCTCACCCGTGACGGGATCGAGGATGTTGTGTGTCTCGCCGTAACCGCCGGCCAGCAGCGCCATGATGATGATACCCATCGTCTTCTGTGCGTCCTGGATGCCGTGGCCCAGGGCCATAGCCGCCGACGAGAAGCGCTGCGCGGCGCGGAAGCGACGCATCGTGCGGTGATACTGCGCCTTGCGCAGCAGCGACAGCACGATCTTCATGGCGATGTAGCCGATGACGAAGCCGATGATGGGGGAGGCGAACATCGGGATGACGACGTGGCTCATGATGCCCCACCAGTACACGACCGTGCCGCTCATGAGGCCTGCGCCCACCATGCCGCCGATGAGGGCGTGCGAGGAGGACGAGGGGAGTCCGAACCACCAGGTGATCAGGTTCCAGATGCAGGCGCCCAGCAGGGCCGCCAGGATGATGACCAGGCCTTTTTGCTGCATCTCCGGCAGGGGAGACTCGGCGTAGTCGCTGATCGAAATGATGCCCTTACCGACCGTCTTGGCGACGGCCGTGCCCATCATGGCGCCGATGACGTTCATCGTCGCGGCCATGAGGAGCGCCGCGCGGGGAGTCCACGCGCGCGTCGACACGGAGGTCGCGATCGCGTTCGCCGCGTCATGGAAGCCGTTGGTGTAGCTGAAGAACAGCGCGACGGCGATGACGACGCAGACGAGGATCAGATTCAGATCCACGGCTCAGGATTCCTTCAGTGCGAGGGACTCGATGACGTTGGCCAGCTCCTCGAACGCGTCGGCGCAGGACTCGAGGCCCTGGACGATGTCCTTGAGCTTGATGATCGTGACCGGGTCGAGGCCCGAGTCGAACAGGGCCGTCAGCGTGCGACGGTAAGCCAGGTCGCCCTCGTTTTCGAGACGGTTGATCTCGATCCAGTAGTCGCGCATGTCCACGGGCGACTTGAGCTTGGGCATGTTCTCGGCAGTGAGGTCTGCGCAGTGCTTGATGACCGCGATCTGCTCGTTGAGCAGGGAGACCAGGGAGGAGGGGATGTCGGCGATTCCGTAAACGACCAGGAGGTCGCCGGCCTCGTCGATGAAGTCCAGGCAATCATCCAGGTGCGACGCCAGCGACTGCAGATCCTCGCGGTCGAAAGGCGTGATGAACGAGGAGTTGATGCGCTGAACGATCGCGTGGTTCAGCTCGTCACCGCGGTGCTCAACCTCGTGGAGCTGATCGCGCAGGGCGATGCGCTCCTCGGGGGAGGCGGCGTAGATGTGCGTCAGGAATTCGACGGCCTGCACGAGCTGGCGGGCCTGGGAGGTGAAGTCTTCAAAAAAGTCAGGGCCTTGGGTCTTGTTTCGGAATCCCATGGTGTATTCGGTCCTTCCAATGGTGGGCAGCACTGTTGTGCTACCTGTAATCGTCGGTCATGGGGCGGTGAGACTTCAAGTTCAGAAATGGAATTGCGCCCCCATATTCGGTGTTCTATCTCACGACGCTGGGTGAATGGACGACTTCCGTCGCATTCACGAGGTCGGGGCGGAGTTAGGCGTTCATAGAGACCCTTGTGGGTGGGTTGAAGGTCCCTATCGGCCAGGCGGTGTGTGACTCGTTCGACTACGATTGTGGTGTGACCGGGACCAAGCGCCCGTAAGCGCGGGTGAGGGGTCCGGCATGATTGATTCTGTCAATCGGGGACGCAATCGCGGCCTCGACAATCCGAAATGCCTCAGGAGGCAAAATGTCCGTGACCGAACAGGACGTGCGTGCAGCCGCTCCGGCGAACGCTCCCGAAGATGTCATCAAGTGGGTTGCTGAAATTGCTGAGCTGACCACCCCTGACGCCATCGAGTTCTCCGACGGCTCCCAGGAGGAGTGGGATCGCCTGACCTCTCAGATGGTCGAGAGTGGCATGTTCACCAAGCTCAACGAGGAGAAGCGCCCCAACTCGTTCCTGGCTCGCTCCAAGCCGTCCGACGTTGCGCGTGTTGAGTCCCGTACCTTCATCTGCTGTGAGAAGGAAGAGGACGCCGGCCCGACGAACCACTGGGCCGACCCCAAGGAAATGAAGGCCACCCTGCACGAGAAGTTCACGGGTGCCATGAAGGGCCGCACCATGTACGTGGTGCCCTTCTCCATGGGCCCCCTGGGCGGCCCGATCTCCCAGCTCGGTATTGAGATCACCGACTCCCCCTACGTTGTTGTCAACATGCGCATCATGACCCGCATGGGTGCTGCTGCCATGGACCTCATCAACGAGGGCCGCGTGTGGGTTCCCGCCGTCCACTCCGTCGGCGCTCCCCTCGAGCCCGGTCAGGAAGACTCGAACTGGCCCTGCAACGACGAGAAGTACATCACCCACTTCCCCGAGACCAACGAGATCTGGTCCTTCGGTTCGGGCTACGGCGGCAACGCCCTGCTCGGCAAGAAGTGCTTCGCCCTGCGTATCGCCTCGACGATGGCAAAGCGTGACGGCTGGATGGCCGAGCACATGCTCGTCCTGCGCCTGACCCGCGAGTCCACCGGCCAGCAGTTCCACGTCACCGCCGCCTTCCCGAGCGCCTGTGGCAAGACCAACCTCGCCATGCTCCAGCCCACGATCCCCGGCTACAAGGTCGAGACCGTCGGCGACGACATCGCGTGGATGCGTCCCGGTGAGGATGGCCGCCTGCGCGCCATCAACCCCGAGGCTGGCTTCTTCGGTGTTGCCCCCGGCACCTCCTACAAGACCAACCCCATGGCCATGGAGACCGGCAAGGCCAACTCCATCTTCACGAACGTCGCCCTGACCGACGACGGCGACGTGTGGTGGGAAGGCATCGACGGCGACGTTCCGGCGCACCTGATCGACTGGCACGGCAACGACTGGACCCCCGAGTCCGGCGAGAAGGCTGCTCACCCGAACAGCCGCTTCACCGTCCCCGCCTCGCAGTGCCCCATCATCTGCCCCGACTGGGAAGCCCCCGAGGGTGTCGCCATTGACGCCATCCTCTTCGGTGGCCGCCGCGCCACCAACGTCCCGCTGGTCGCCGAGCAGTACGAGCCCGCCCACGGCGTGTTCATCGGCGCCTCCGTGGCCTCCGAGGTCACCGCTGCTGCGACCGACGTCAAGGCCGGCTCGCTGCGCCACGACCCCTTCGCCATGCTGCCCTTCTGCGGCTACAACATGGCCGACTACTGGGGCCACTGGCTGGAGATGCAGGACAAGCTGGGCGAGAAGTTCCCGAAGGTCTACCAGGTCAACTGGTTCCGTAAGGACGAAGACGGCAACTTCATGTGGCCCGGCTACGGCGACAACGCCCGCGTCCTGGACTGGATCGTTCGCCGCGCCGCCGGCGAGGTCGAGGCCATTGATGGCGTGACCGGCCGCTACCCGAAGTTCGAGGACTTCAACCTTGAGGGCCTGGACATCGACGAGGCCATCTGGGCGAAGCTCTTCGCGATCGACCCCGACGCTTGGGCCGCCGAGATGGATGACACCGAGGAGTACTTCTCGCAGTTCGGCGACAAGCTCCCCGCTGCCATCACCGAGCAGCTGGCCAAGTTCCGCGAGCGCATCGCCGCCGCGAAGCAGGCCTGATCCACGCGGATCTGAGGGTGGGCCCCGGAGGAAACTCCGGGGCCCACCCCTTTTTCTCCCGCGGGATGACTGCTGACGCTGACGAGGAAAGATTCCGAGCGGCACCCAGCCCCCGCCTCGTCGATGACGATGCGAAAACTGACCGGGTTGCGTCAACGAGGAGTCGGAGGGGCTACACTGGAACAGCATCCGACCGCGCACGCAAGGAGAGCCCGTGCCCAACTACTTGACGAACGACGAGCTGGCCCACGCGAAGAGCCTGCTCGATCGTATGACCACCATCTACCAGCACACCGTCGTGGGTCAGGAAGGTCTGCGCCGCGCGCTCACCGCCTCGCTCCTCGCCGGCGGCCACGTCCTGGTTGAATCTGTGCCAGGCCTGGCGAAGACGACGGCTGCGCAGACGCTCGCGTCCGCGGTGTCCGGAACGTTCCACCGCATCCAGTGCACGCCCGACCTGATGCCCAACGACATCGTCGGTTCGCAGATCTGGAACCAGGAGCGCGGCGAGATGGTTACCCAGCTGGGCCCCGTCCACGCCAACATGGTTCTCCTCGACGAGATCAACCGTTCCTCGGCGAAGACCCAGTCCGCCATGCTCGAGGCCATGCAGGAACGCCAGACCACGATCGGTGGCGTTAACCACAAGCTGCCCAGCCCCTTCATGGTCATGGCCACCCAGAACCCCATCGAAGAAGAGGGCACCTACGTGCTGCCCGAGGCTCAGATGGACCGATTCCTCCTCAAGGAGGTCATCACCTACCCGACGCCGGTCGAGGAGCTTGAGGTTCTTACCCGCATCGACTCCGGCCAGATGACCTCGCAGGCCTCGGTCGCACCCATCACCCTCGATGACGTGCGTACCCTGCAGGAAGCGCGCCGACGCGTGTTCGTGCATGAGACCCTCAAGGCCTACATCGTCGACATCGTCAACACCACCCGTGGTGCCGGCCCGAACCCGCTGCCCGGATGGAACAAGCACGTGCGCGTGGGTGCCTCCCCCCGTGGTGGCATCGCCCTCATGCAGATCGCGCAGGCGATCGCCCTCATGGCGGGGCGAAACCACGTCATGCCCGACGACATCAAGGAAATGCGCTACGGCATCCTGCGCCACCGCATCATCCGCACCTTCGACGCACTGGCGGACAACGTCTCCATCGAGGGCCTCATCGACGCCGTGTTCAACGCGGTGCCCGTGCCGTAACGATTCTCCCGCCCGCCGCCGACTCCTCCGAGGAACGCAATGCCTGTACGCTCGCGCGAAATCCACGCGCTCTCCACGCGCATCCAGCTGCCCGTCATGCGCAAGCTGCTGTCCATCATGGATGGACAGCACTCCGCGCTGCGGCAGGGACGCGGTTGGGAGTTCATGGACCTGGCTCCCTATCAGCCGGGCGACGACGTGCGCGAAATCGACTGGGCGGCGACGGCTCGCACCGGTTCGCCGGTCATCAAGAGGCACGAGGCCACGGCGAACCTGCAGGTCATGCTCGTCGTCGACACGGGCCGCGAAATGGGTGCTCTCGCCCCGTCGGGTGAGACCAAGGAAGAGATCGCCCTCACCGCATGCGAGGCGATCGCCTGGCTGAGCGTGGCGCGCGGAGACCAGATCGGCCTCGTCGCCGGCGATGCCGAGCGCGTGCGCTTCATGCCCGCCCGATCGGGGAATGCCCACGCCGAAACGATCATGCGCCGCATCGAGGAGGACATCACCCTGTCCTCGCCGCACTCGGACGTGCCCAAGCTCTTGGCGCGCGTGCGGACGGTGACCCGACGCCGCAGCCTCATCGTCATCGTCACGGACTCCACCCAGCCGGAGCCGACGCGCCTCTCCGATGACCTCATCAAGTCCCTGTCTGTGCGCCACCAGGTCATGGTGGTGAGCGTCCAGGACATCGACCCGACCTCCCTCGAGGAGGGCACGAACGTGGTCGATGTGACCGAAGGGCCTCTTCCGGACTTCCTGCTGCGCGACTCGCAGCTGGCCGGGGAAGCCGCCAATCTCGTGGCGATGCGCCGACAGGCGGTCGCCCAAATGCTCGACAATCGTGGGGTGATCCGCGTGGACGTGGGCTCCAGCGAGGACGTTCCGCGCGCACTCATGCGAGCCCTCGAAAGGGGAGTACATGTCCGGTGATCTCAGCAGTAGCTTGAACGATCCCGCGCTGTACCCGAACTGGATGTGGATCCTGGGGACGGTGCTCGTCGTCGCCGTCCTGGGGTGGATCGTCTACAGCATCTGGCGCTGGTGGACATCGCGCATTGGCGAGGTCATGGAACTTCAGACGATCACGGATGCCCGCCGCAAGAAGTACCTCACGTACGTCGATCAGATTGCCGACCGCTACGCCGACGGCGACCTGGACGCGCGCGGCGTTCACCTGGCGCTCGCGGGCCTCATGCGCGCCCTGGGCACCGAGCGAACGGGCCGAGACCTCGAGGTCGCAACCGTATCCGAAGTGCGCGAGCTCGTCCCCGTGTGGCCCGGCCTGGCCGATGTCCTGCAGGCCTGCGAAATTCCGAGCTTCTCGGGCGACGACATCCCGCAGGGGCAGCCCTCTCACGAGGCCGTCACCAACGTCTTGACCATGGCCGTGGAGGCGGTGAACGTATGAGGTTCTGGTGGTTAATCCCCGTCGTCCTGGCGGTCGTCGCGGTCGCGACGGTCGTCGGCTGGATGCTCGCGCGCCGCGCCGGTGTACGCTCGGGAAAGAAGGGGTGGGTTGCTAACACCGGCTACCTGCGGGGTCTGCCGAAGTACCAGGCGCTCGTGCGTCGCACGCGCGCCTCGCTGGCCATAGCCTTCGTCTGCTTCCTGATCGCCGTCATCGCGACCTCCGTGTCGGCGGGCGCGCCCGTCGACCGCTACGTCAAGCACGACAAGTCTGCGAGCCGCGACATCGTCCTGTGCCTGGACTCGTCCGGATCGATGCTGCCCTACGACTCAAAGATCGGCGGGGCCTTCCGGCAAATCATCTCCCACTTCGAGGGTGAGAGGATCTCGCTGCAGCTGTGGGATGCCTACTCGATGACGATGTTCCCGCTCACCGACGACTACGACATGGCCACCGACGTCCTCCAGGACATGTCGGACACGATCGACACCGGCCTCATCCAAGTTGGCGGAAAGATATCTGGAACAAGGGAACTCTTCGAGTACCTGGAGCCCGTCCTGGACGAGAAGCAGGAGGTCTCCTCGCTCGTTGGCGACGGTCTGGCCTCGTGCATCATGGGATTCGACCATAACGACAAGCAGCGCTCCCGCACCATCCTGCTCGCCACCGACAACGAGGTGTACGGCTCCGGCGTCTACGACCTGAGCGAAGCAATCGAATTCGCGAAGAGTCAGGGCGTGACGGTCACGGCCCTGTACCCGGGATCGGATATCAGCCTGAGCTCCGAGGCCCTGCAGCTGCGTGACGAAGTCCGTAAGACCGGTGGCGACTTCTACGACGCCTCGTCCCCGTCAGCCGTGGATAGCGTGGTGCGCCAGATCGAGGCCGAACAGAAAGAAGAACTCGACTCCGCTGGAAAGATGATCGAGACGGACCGCCCCGGTGCCGCCTTGGGGTGGACTCTCGTCGGCGTCGTGTCCCTGCTTGGTCTGCTGGCATTCGGGAGGCTCTGACATGATTTTTCGCCCCGTCTTTCACTTGGCCCTCCTGGGCATCATCGCCGTGCTCGGCGCGCTCTTCGTGTTCCTGTCGGCCAAGCGCGCCACCCGCCGCCACGTCATGGACGTCCTGCGTCGTTTCCTCATCGTCGTCACAGTCATCATCATGGGTGCCGGCCCGTCGATTCCCGGCGAGGCCCAGGAAGTGACCTCGACCCTCGAGGTCTACTTCGTCATCGACCGCACCGGTTCCATGGCCGCCGAGGACTGGGACGGCAACAAGCCCCGTATCGACGGCGTGCGCAACGACGTCGCGATCATGATGAACATCCTCACCGGCTCGCGTTTCTCCATCATGTCCTGGGACTCGAAGGTCCACACGGACCTGCCGCTGACTTCCGACGCGTCCGCGGTCGTCGCGTACATGGATTCCTTCGACCGCGAGCTCTCCAGCTCCTCCCAGGGATCGTCGGTGAACCGACCCGCCCAAGACCTCGCCAAGCTCCTGAAGAAGAACAAGGAACGCCACCCCCAGAACGTGCGCGCCCTCTTCGTCTTCTCCGACGGCGAGACCTCCAACCAGAACCACTGGACCAGCGCGCCCTCCGGTGAGGCCAGCGACTGGGATGCCGTGAAGGAGTACATCGACGGCGGCCTCATCCTCGGCTACGGCACCGAGGAAGGCGGTCCCATGAAGGTCCTGCGCCTGGGCGACAGCGGCTCCCAGAGCGGTGGTGAACCCGAGTACATCCACGACTCCTCGCAGCCCGGTGACCCGATCGCCATTTCGAAGATCGACGAGGCCGCTCTGAAGGATGTCGCCTCACGCGTGGGCATCGACTACGTGCACTCGCCCGACAAGTCTGCGATCGAATCGCACGCGCGTTCCATGTTCGACAAGGCGTCGACGCTCGCCGAGTCGCGCAACCTGAAAGACACGTACCGCTACATCATCTGGCCTTTCGCGCTCCTACTCGGGGGTCTCCTCGCGTGGGAGGGTGCCACGCTGGCGCTGCGCGCCCAACAGTTGAGGAACTCCCATGCCATCTGAGAACTCGCAGCACGAAGCAGACCTCCTCCCCTTTGGCGCGCCCCAGGTCGATCCCGTCGATCCCTCCGTTCGTGCGAAGCTCGCCAAGGCCTCGTCGGGTAAGCAGAAGATCGAGCGCAACCCGCGGGCGCTGCGCCCGCTGTGGTACTCAATCCCGATCCTCGTCATTGTGCTGACCGTCGCCGCGTACCTGATCGGCCTCTCGCTCTGGTCGCGCTCGTCCCTGAGCCACTGGAAGGCGCAGGAATACGACGTCGCCCTGACGGGCTACGAAGGTCAGATGACGTGGACGAAGATCGGCATTGAGCGCTGGGTTGCGCACTACAACCGCGGCACCACTCTCGTGCGTCAGGGGCAGACCGACGAGGGCGTGACGGAGCTGCGTACCGCCTTCGACCTCGTCCCCAAGGCCACCGAGGTCAAGCCCGGCCGACTCGAGCCCTTCTCCTACGAATGCCGCGTTCGCGTCAACCTCGCTATCGGCATCGAGATTCAGGGCGACGCGCAGGCTGCCGCCGGCTCGTACGCAGGTGCCGCGACGACATACCAGGAAGCCGAAGACACGGTCGCCCCCTGTCAGACGGCCTCCAACTCCAGCCAGAACCAGTCCGACCAGAACCAGTCCGACAACAAGGACCAGTCGGGCAACCAGAACCAGTCCGGCGATCAGCAGCAGTCTGGCAACAAGTCCGATAACCCCGCCGACCAGAACAAGGAACGCGTCGAGGACAAAAAGCAGAAGGCTGAGGAGCAGTCCCAGGAGCAGGGCGACCAGCAGAAGGACCAGCAGAAGGACCAGCAGCAGGATCAGCAGAAGGATCAGCAGAAGGACCAGCAGGACAAGGGATCGAAGGATCAGCAGACGAACCCGAGTCCCAGCCCGAGCCCCACGCCGAACCCCTACGAGGGGGAGACCCCGGCCGAGAAGCAGCGCCGCGAGGAGCTGCAGCACAAGAACGATCAGCGCAACAAGGACCAGCGCTACAAGGAGGACGACCGCCGCAGCGGCAACCCGAATGGCGCCTGGTGAGGGCTGCGACCCCGTCTCACTTTCGCTGTGACGTGCACCCATAAAACACCGCGGTGGCCCGGCAGGCCGCCAAACACCGATAGGCTTGAATTGTGAAGGTTCTTCTCGTTGGTAACGGGGGTCGCGAACACGCGATCGCCCGTGCGCTTGTACGAACGTCCACCCCCGAGCATCCCGTGTCGCTGGTCGTCCAGGCGGGTAACCCCGCGCTGGAGCAGCTGGGTCGCTCCCTGACCATGGATCCCCTGGACCCGAAGGACGTCGTCCGTCGCGCCACGTCCGAGAACGTCGACCTCGTGGTCGTCGGCCCCGAGGCCCCGCTCGTCGCGGGCGTCGCGGATGCGGTCCTGGACTACGGAATCCCCGTGTTTGGCCCGACGAAGGATGCGGCGCGCCTCGAGGCTTCCAAGTCTTTCGCGAAGCAGGTCATGGCCGATGCCGGCGTGGCCACGGCTCGCGCCTTCACGTGCACCACGATGGACGAGGTCGAGGCCGCCTTCGATGACCTGGGTGCCCCCTACGTCGTGAAGGATGACGCGCTCGCCGCCGGCAAGGGCGTCGTCGTGACCACCGACCGCGCCCAGGCCTCGGAGCACGCGCGCGCCTGCCTGTCGCGCGACGGGGGAGCGGTCGTCATCGAGGACTACCTCGACGGCCCCGAGGTCTCCCTGTTCTGTTTCGCCGACGGCGCCACCGTCGTGCCGCTGCAGCCCGCGCAGGACTTCAAGCGCGTGGGCGACGGCAACGAGGGCCCGAACACGGGCGGCATGGGCGCCTACAGCCCCCTCCCGTGGCTCCCCGAAGAGGCCACGCAGCGCATCGTCGACGAGGTCGCCCAACCCGTTATCACCGAGATGGCGCGTCGCGGCACCCCCTTCCGTGGCCTCCTGTACTGCGGCCTCGCGATGACCTCGAAAGGCATCCGCGTCGTCGAATTCAACGTGCGTTTCGGCGATCCGGAGACCCAGGCGGTCCTCGAGCGCCTCGACTCCCCGCTGGCTCCCATCCTGTACGCGGCCGCGACCGGCACCCTGGCGAAGGTCCCCGCCCCCGTGTGGAGTCAGGACGCTGCCGTCACGGTCGTCATGGCCTCGGGCGGCTACCCGGGCCCCACGGATACCGGACATGAGATCACCGGTATCGAAGCGGCCGAGGAGCTCGACGGCGTCCACGTCATCCACGCCGGCACGTCCGAGGAGATCACCGACGACCCGACAGACGTCGCGGCGGGATGCTGCGGCTTCGAGCCGACCTACGCGCTGGTGAACTCCGGCGGCCGAGTCCTTGACGTCGTCGCCCGCGCGGCCACTCTCGACGAGGCCCGTGCCCTGGCCTACCGGGGCGTCGACCTCATCCACTTCGACGGGGAACACCACCGCAGCGACATCGCGACGTGGCCCGCCGACCTGGTCGTCACCCTCGACTGAGAACCCACTGAGGAGCATCATGACCACCACCCTCTACGGCTGGACCCCGCTGAGCGCGGGCAAGGTCCGCGACATCTACGCTCCCGACGAGGCCGTGGTCGGCCCCGCGCCGCAGACCGCCACCCCGGCGGGCCGCCCGCGCCATGCGAAGGCGGGACCGGAGGCACTCCTCATGGTGACCTCGGATCGCATCAGCGCCTACGACTACGTCCTGCCCACGCTGATCCCCGGCAAGGGCGCGGTCCTCAACCAGCTCGCCATTTGGTGGATGGGCCAGCTGCGTCCCCTCGTGGAAAACCACCTGCTGGCCGTCGGCACGAAGGCCCCGGCCGAGGCCTCGCGCGCCCTGGAGGGTGCCCAGCCCACGCGCTTCACGGTGCCCGCCGAGGTGGACGGGCGCGCGGTCGTGTGCCGCAGCCTGCACATGATTCCCATCGAGTGCGTGGTGCGCGGCTACCTGACCGGCTCCGGCCTGGCCGAGTACCGCCAGTCCGGTTCCGTGTGCGGCATCGCTCTGCCGGAGGGGCTGACCGAGGCCTCGCGCCTCGAGGAGCCGATCTTCACGCCGGCCGCGAAGGCGGAGCTGGGCGAACACGACGAGAACATCACCTTCGAGCAGACCGTCGAGCGCATCGGCGAGGAGCTCGCGACCGCGATCCGCGACCTGTCGATCGCCCTGTACCGGGCCGCCCGTGATATCGCCGCCGAGCGCGGCATCATCATCGCGGACACCAAGTTCGAGTTCGGCATCGACGTGACCACGGGTGCGCTCGTGCTCGCCGACGAGATCCTCACGCCCGATTCCTCGCGTTTCTGGCCCGCCGACCAGTGGGTGGAGGGCCAGGTCGCGCCCAGCTTCGACAAGCAGTACGTGCGCGACTGGCTGGTCTCCGAGCAGTCCGGCTGGGACCGCTCCTCGGGCACCAACCCGCCCGCGCTGCCCGAATCCGTGGCCGCCGCGACCGCCGCGCGCTACGTCGAGGCATACCGCCGACTCACCGGGTCGGACCCCATCCTGTAAATAGACTTGCCCGCCGGGCAAGATGCACGGCGGGATCCTCACCAACAACACAAGGAGGAACGCCGTGGGGCGAATCATCGTGGAAGTGATGCCGAAGCCGGAGATCCTGGATCCCCAGGGTAAGGCTGTCGGTTCGGCGCTGCCCAGGCTCGGAATCACGAGCTTCGAGGCCGTGCGCCAGGGTAAGTGCTTCCACCTGAGCGTGGACGGTCCCGTCACCGACGAGCTCCTGGACCAGGCCCGCAAGGCCGCCGAAGAGGTCCTGTCCAACCCGATCATCGAGGACGTCGTGCGCGTCGAGGCCATCGACGAGGCCGACGCCCGTTACGCGGGAGGCGCGCAGTGACCCGCATTGGAGTCGTCACCTTCCCCGGCACCCTCGACGACCGCGACGCCGCCCGCGCGGTTGAAATCGCGGGCGCGCAGGCCGTGTCCCTGTGGCACAAGGACGCCGACCTGCACGGCGTCGACGCGGTCGTCATCCCCGGCGGCTTCTCCTACGGCGACTACCTGCGCTGCGGCGCGATCGCGGCGACCGCTCCCGTCATGAGCGAAATCGTGCGCGAAGCCGGACGAGGCCTGCCCGTCCTGGGCATCTGCAACGGTTTCCAGGTCCTGTGCGAGTCGCACCTGCTGCCCGGCGCGCTCATCCGCAACGACCACCAGAAGTTCCTGTGCCGCGACCAGGTGCTGCGCATCGAGAACGCGGACACCGCGTGGACGCGCGCATACAGCGCCGGTGACACCATCACGGTTCCCCTCAAGAACGGCGAAGGCAACTTCCAGGCGTCCCCCGCCGAGCTCGAACGGCTCGAGGGTGAAGGCCGCGTCGTGTTCCGCTACGTCGACTTCAACCCCAACGGAAGCGCCAACGACATCGCGGGCGTCACCAACGATGCGGGCAACGTCGTCGGCCTCATGCCCCACCCCGAGCACGCGACCGAGGCCGGCTTCGGCCCGCTCTCCCTCGGCCCCGACGGCGCCAGCCACCACGGCGGCACCGACGGCCTGGGCATCTTCCGTTCCGTCCTCGCATCCCTCGTCGGCTGACGACGCCACCGCGCCCTCACCCGTGAGGGAGCCCCGGCCTCGTCCCAGACCTTTCGAATGGAAACACGAATGACCTCCGAAAACACCCGCGAGCTGCCCGACACCGTCGAAAACGCCGCCGCGACCCCCGACCAGGACATGCCCTGGAAGGAACTCGGCCTCAAAGAGGACGAATACCAGCGCATCTGCGACATCCTCGGACGCCGACCCACCAACGCCGAGCTCGCCATGTACTCCGTCATGTGGTCCGAGCACTGCTCCTACAAGTCCTCCAAGAAGCACCTCGCCGAACAGTTCGGCGCGCGCACGACCGACGCCATGAGGAAGAACCTCCTCGTCGGCATGGGCCAGAACGCCGGCGTCGTCGACATCGGCGGCGGCTGGGCCGTCACCTTCAAGGTCGAGTCCCACAACCACCCGTCCTTCGTCGAGCCCTACCAGGGCGCGGCCACCGGCGTGGGCGGCATCGTCCGCGACATCATCTCCATGGGCGCGCGCCCGATCGCCGTCATGGACCAGCTGCGCTTCGGCGCTGTCGACCACCCCGACACGGCGCGCGTCGTCCACGGCGTCGTCTCCGGCGTCGGCGGCTACGGCAACTGCCTGGGCCTGCCCAACATCGGCGGCGAAACCGAGTTCGACCCCTCCTACCAGGGCAACCCCCTCGTCAACGCGCTGTGCATCGGCAAGCTGCGCCACGACGACATCCACCTGGCCAACGCGACCGGTGAGGGCAACCTCGTCGTCCTCTTCGGCGCGCGCACCGGCGGCGACGGCATCGGCGGCGCCTCGATCCTCGCCTCCGAGACCTTCGAAGACGGCATGCCCGCCAAGCGCCCCTCCGTCCAGGTGGGCGACCCCTTCATGGAGAAGGTCCTCATCGAGTGCTGCCTCGACCTGTTCGAGGCCGGCGTCGTCCAGGGCATCCAGGACCTCGGCGCCGCGGGCATCTCGTGCGCGACCTCCGAGCTGGCCTCCAACGGCGACTCGGGCATGCACGTCGACCTCGAGAACGTGCTCCTGCGCGACCCCACGCTCACCGCGGGCGAGATCCTCATGAGCGAGTCCCAGGAACGCATGATGGCGATCGTGACCCCGCAGGATCGCGAACGCTTCTTTGAGATCATCGACAAGTGGGACGTCGAGGCCGCGGTCATCGGCCACCTGACCGGCGACGGCCGCCTGACGATTGACCACCACGGCCACCGCATCGTCGACGTCGACCCGAAGACCGTCGCCCACGAGGGCCCCGTCTACGACCGCCCGTACGCGCGCCCCGCGTGGCAGGACGAGCTGCAGGCCGCGAACTCGGAGACGCTTGCCCGTCCCGCCACGCGCGAGGAACTCATCGCCGACGTGCGCGCCGTGCTCTCCGACGTCAACCAGGCCTCGAAGGCGTGGGTCACCGACCAGTACGACCGCTACGTGCAGGGCAACACCGCCCTCGCCCAGCCCGACGACGCGGGTGTCATCCGCATCGACGAGGAAAGCGGCTTGGGCGTTGCGCTCTCGACCGACGCGAACGGCTGGTACACCAAGCTCGACCCGGCAGCGGGAGCCCGCCAGGCCCTCGCCGAGTCCTACCGTAACGTCGCCGTCGTCGGCGCCGAACCCGTCGCCATCACGGACTGCCTGAACTTCGGTAACCCCGAAGACACGGACGCCATGTGGCAGCTCGTGACCGCCATGACCGCGCTCGCGGACGGCTGCATCGAGCTCGAGATCCCCGTGACCGGCGGCAACGTGTCGCTGTACAACTCGTCCGGCACCGAGAAGGGCCTGCCGAACTCGTCGATCAACCCGACGCCCGTCATCGGCATGCTCGGCATCCTCCCCGACGTCACGCGAGCCAACCCCTCCGGCTTCACCGAAGAGGGCCTCGCCGTCATCCTCCTGGGCACCACCCGCGAGGAGTTCGACGGGTCCGCGTGGGCGCGCATCGCCCGCTCGCACCTGGGTGGCCTCCCGCCCGAGGTCGACCTGAAGGCCGAGGTCGCCCTCGGTAACGTCGTGCGCGCGCTGAGCGCCGCCGACGGGCCGGATGGCCGACCCCTCGTGCGCGCGGCGCATGACCTGTCGAACGGCGGCCTCGTGCAGTCCCTCGTGGACTCCGCGCTGCGATTCGGCATCGGCGGCGTCTTCGACGTGGCCGGGGCCGCCCGCCGCGACTGCGTCGGCGACCACGAGATGCTCCTGTCCGAGTCCCAGGCCCGCGCCTTCGTCGCGGTGCCCGAGGCGGCCGTCAAGGCCGTGTTCGCGGCCGCCGAAGCCGAGGGCGTGGACGCCGTGCGCATCGGCACCACGGGCGGCGACATGCTCGCGATCAGCGGCGTGGACCTGCTCGCCGCCGAAGGCGAGGGCTGCGGCTGGATCGCCTCGATCGATGAGCTGCGCGAGCTGAGCGAAACGGGACGCAAGTACTTCTGAGTATCTGCGTTGTAGCGCTGGGGGCGCGGGCCTGCGGGCCCGCGCCCCTGTGCTGTGTTGTTGCTTGTGGCGCCGCTGCTGCTTGTGGCCCCACGGGTGTTCCGGGCGCCGGAGGGCCCGGCCGCCCGC
>KV835910.1:105523-105937 GCA_001838165.1 Actinomyces sp. HMSC035G02
GCCCGTGCCCTCCGGTCCCTCCGGCGCCCTTCACTCCGGCGGCACTTGTGTCGCTTGGAGTAGCCCGGCCTGGCCCTACCGTTGCCCAGCGGCTCCGCGGCCTGGCTCACTTCATATCCGGGCCATTGCACCCTCATTGCTGAGTCCACAATCAATTTCGCATGCAATTCCCTCACAGCTCTTTCAAACCATGAATTTAGATTGTTGAAATCGCAACGTTTTCAGACGTTATTGAATCTTCATCCAATCGAATTGCATGCGACTTTTGGGGAAGCCCAGGACCCGCCACCGCCCGCCGGTGCCGCGGCCTGGCGCTGCGTCTCGAGGTGGGCTCGGTTTCTCGGGTGTCCGCCACGCTGGGGGTGCTCCCGGGGGTTGCATGAAAGAAAGATCGCCCCTGCGTAGCACCGTGTG
>KV835911.1 GCA_001838165.1 Actinomyces sp. HMSC035G02
AGTTCTGGTTGCCCGGGATGGACGCGCACGAGTCGACGACCTCCTTGCCAGCATCGAGCGCTGCCGCCGTGAGCTTAGTGTTGTAGGTGGCTGTCATCGAGACGGAGGTACCGTCTCCGCTCCACGAATCACCGAGGATCGACACGGTTTCCGGGTTGGAATCGGCATACTCGCTCGGTGCGACCGGTGTGAATGTGTAGACGCCCGGGTAGAAGATGAAGGTCGCATCATCGCCGTCCTTTCCCTGTTGGTGGGCGTCGGCGCTCACGTCGCCGACGGTGAACTGGTTGTACCCGCGGGCATCGACGCTCACTTTAGATACCAGAGCATCCTTGACCTGCCAGTTGTCCAAGACACCCATCGTGGGCTTCGTCTTCGCCACCGTGAACTCGTGAACGAAACGCTCACCGTTGACCTGCATGGTCGCGGTCACCGTACGCGTATCAGACTCGCTTTTCTTGCCATCGTTATCGCCTTCGCCAGCGCTGATGTCTTCGACGACTAGCAGCGATTGAGCCGACGACATCACCGAATCCGTCAAAAATACGCGCTCGTCGTTGGCTACGCCCGGGTCGACCATCGCAGTTGCGGCGCTGGCATTACCTGCCGCCAACAGATCCAGGTACTGACGCACCTGCGCCTCGGGCGTACGAGAACTATTGGCCACCTTGATCGCCACCACACCAGCGATCACCAGCACGAGGAGGACACCGACCAGAATCCCAATCAGCTTCACACGCTTTCTACCCGCCGCAGACATCGGCGTGAAAGCCACCCCACCGTTGCCAGCAACCGCCGGGCTCACCCCCGCCGGCGGAGCCGGAATCGGCGCGTCCATCGACTCGTTCTTCTCAGTGCCCATCATGTGCTCCTCACACCCATTGACAATCCACGACCGAGCCAGCGCCACACCCCGCGTGTCCGGACAATCGGCCATTTAGGCGTGCTCAGTATCACGCCACAGATGCCCATAGTCAAAGAGCGATCACACTGCGGATAAACCGTGCCCGTCCGCAGACACGGACGGGCACGGCGCAGGAAGCTCACGAGGTGTGCGCGTTAGCGCGTAAAACCTACCGAGAAGTCGGGCTTCCCGTCTTTATCCAGAATGAGCACGTCGTTGTCATCCAGCTGCGCGATGATCTCTATCTTGGCTTCGACGTCGCGAGTACCCTCCATGTAGTACTTGTTCGAGTACGTCGCCGTGAAGGTGACAGCGGCACGGAAGAACGTTGGCTGATCCGGCGACACCGGCCCGAGGGCCTTCGGCATGGCACCGGAGACCGCGGTGACCGCATCGCTCTGAATGGCGAAGGGACACACGGAGTTCTGGTTGCCCGGGATGGACGCGCACGAGTC
>KV835912.1 GCA_001838165.1 Actinomyces sp. HMSC035G02
ACGGTTACACCACTATGCGGGACGCTACTCCCGAAGCCCGCACGAACGAGCCGGCCCAGCCCTCGTCCCTCCCATCCCTGGCGATCACCGGCGCGTCCGGGAACGTCGGAGGCACCACCGCCCGACTCCTGTCCGAGCGCGGCCTACCCCTGCGCCTGCTCGCGAACACGCCGTCGCACGCGCCCGAGCTGCCGGGTGCCATCGCGGTGAAGTGCTCCTACGAGGACACGCTCACGACGCGCGTCGCGCTGGAGGGCATTGACGTCCTCTTCATGGTGTCCGCGCCCGAGAGCGAGGACCGCCTGGACAAGCACCTCGCGTTCGTCGATGCGGCGGCCGCCTCCGGGGTGCGCCACATCGTGTACTTGTCGTTCATGAACGCGGCGCCGGACGCGACGTTTACGCTGGCGCGCACGCACTTCCACACGGAGGAGCGCATCAAGGCGTCGGGAATGACGTACACGTTCCTGCGCGACAACTTCTATGCGGACTTTTTCGTGGCGCTGCCGGACGAGGAGGGTCGCATCCTCGGGCCTGCGGGCGATGGGCGCGTGGGCGTGGTCGCGCGCGAGGACGCGGGGCGCGTGGCCGCGGGAGTCCTGGCCGATCCGGGGCGCTACGAGAATCAGACTCTCGACGTGACGGGCCCCGAGGCCCTGACCCTCGACGAGATCGCCGCAATCCTCACCCGCGTGCGGGGTCGGCCCGTCACCTACGTGCGCGAAACCGTCGAGGAGGCGTACGAGTCCCGCAAGAAGTGGCCGGCCGCCCAGTGGGAGTACGACTCGTGGGTGTCGACCTACACGTCGATCGCGCGCGGCGAGATGGACGTCGTCTCCACGACCGTGCGCGACGTGACGGGCCGCGACCCGCTCACCTTCGAGGAGGTCGCCCGCGCGGCGCTCGCGTCGGGCCGCTGACTGTCGCCGTTGCGGCTTCGCTGACCCAGGCTTCGCTTCTCTTCTCAGGGACGAGGCCGGGATCCCCTCATGCGCTCATGCTTGCTTGCATCCTTCGCCTATACTTGCGTCGCCGATCACACTCCTGCTAGCGTCAAGTCATGGAACACATGTCTGTGAACACGCATCCCGAGGTCGCACCTCCCGTCCTTTACGTCCCAATCGACCAACGGCCTGACGGCGAATACGGTTTTTCCTTGGCTCACATGTTCAACGAAGCACGCGTACTTCTGGCGTACACATCCCTCGATCGTCTTCTCGACGGACTGGGCGAAACGCAACCATGGGGCCTCATCGAAACGAAGCGTCTCCCAGAACTCAAAGAGGAAATTGGATTTGACGCGATCGAAGTAGATCGATATTTCGAACCCGAAGCGCGCGAACGGAAGCCACAATGACAGCAGATCTCGTAATAACCGAAGATATGATCTTCAACATGGCAAGGAAGTATGCAGAGTTTGCAGATTCATCCATAAGCATTCCACCGGAACTACCCATATCTGTCGATGCCGGCATTGCCACTGACATCATCATCGACATACTAGGCACTCTTGACTTTGCAGCAACAACATTTGCCGAAAAATGCCAAAGCACTGCCGACAATCTACGATTATTGGTGACACAACATAAAGAAGAGGAAGAAGAAGTAACAAATTATTTCTTAAATTTGAAAGAGGAGCTCAGCTAATGGGAATGGTGGCAGGAAACGGAGGGCATCCTCAAGATGCCGTCGGCCTCATTGACACTAGAATTTATGGAAACCCCGAAGAGATCCGCGAAGCTGCGGCAGTCATCGAAAAGCTCCATAATACATTCTACGATGCATTTATCGAGATGATGAATTCCCTCGTTCCCATGCCCGAATACTGGGCAGGAAAGAGTGCTGACGCCTACGAAGAAGCACTATTTGATTTTCGTTTAAAAACCGAAGAAAACTCCGATTTCGCATACAGATCATGGGAAGCAATGCGCGCTTACGCGCAACAGCTCGACTACCACTATCGCGACATGGAGACAATTCGCAATGATGCTAGAGCATGTGGACTCGACGTAATTAATGAATACGATATCGCTGCCCCTCCACTTCTCGGTCAAGAACCACCAATGCCCGCACCCAACGCGTCGATGCAAGAACAAGACCAATACCGTGCTGACATTTACGAATATGAGCAGCACAAGCAGCGCTTAAGGGACTTTGCCGAACTCCGCGAGAGAGCTCGCCTCGTTCGATACGATCTCGAGCAATGGGTAATTAAACATCTACAGAGCGTGCAAGCCAATGCCCCAGAGCCTTTTATGAAAGAAACACAGGACGGAACACTGGAGAAGTTGAAGACCCACTGGACCTTAGCTTCTATGACACTCGAAGGTTCAACAAGTGCACAGCAAAAAACAAGGCTTAAAGAACTTGAAAAGGCTAATTCACGCTTCACTAGAGTAGCGCAGAATCCGTCAATGAAGAGGGTTCCACCCCTAATGAATCGGAGATTGTCAGACGCTATGGAAGCAAGGAAAGACTACCGCACTGCTTCCAACGTTGCGTCTACAACCGCAAAGAACATCAACCGAATCAATAATCTTTTGCTTGCCTACGAAGTAGCAACGAGCGACGAGCCATCTGCGACTGCAGTATCTGGTGTTGCTGGCATCGTTGGGGGATACATCGGGTCATCGCTTGCAGCGGAAATTACCGTTACACTCACTGCTCCTGCTGCCATTCTAGCTGGCGGTGAGGTATTGGCTGCCGCGGCCGCTGCGGCCGGTTCCGCCTATCTAGCCGACGTTGCTTACAAACAGGTACCTCTTGAATATCGTGAACGCATCGACAACACTCTCTGGCATCTGCCGTACTACGTCGGATTAGGCTGGTGACCATGACTCGATCGCGACGTAGGGGGTTCGGCGGATTCCTCTCCAGCATCTTTTCCAATCGCACCGAGTCGCTCGTGGGTGAAGATAGATGGCGGCGCAACGAGTGGAAACGCGCAGTAATTGCGACCGTGATCCTCGCTCTGATGATAGCGATCGTTGAAGGAATCTATCGCCTGACACACTACGGGGATTTCCGTTTCGCCGTCTATCTGGCTTCAATTCCGGTAGTAGCTGGAGTGCCCCAGGTGACATGTAACTCGATAGTTCCCTATCTGCGTCCCCATGTTCGATTCGTCAACGGCCACGTTGTCATACGAGGTGAGCGTCTCACCAACATCGGATACCTCACTAGCTACGCGATCCTCTGCATGACCGTCGTAGGAGCACTCATGCTCGGTTTCTTAACGCACGCCTTCAAGACAACTATCGGTATTGCGGTGGTAGCAGCATTTTTTGCCTATCATCTCTTTTCTGAGAATCCAATGGAAGACCTGAAAAACACCATCAAGGATCGTTCAATGACGGTGTTATCCCCAGATAGCATCGACTTTCACGCGGCTCCTCATCTGTCAATCCATAAGTATCTGGAATCCGCCTCTGACGGATGCGGCAGCGACGCCTCCTTCCGATGGGACCAGAACGTGCGAATATTTGACATCGACACCGACAAGCATCATGTTGATCTATTTGCAGATCCGGACACGTATGACGGGCCGTGGGGCTTGTGCTGCCGGACGATCGGCATCCCCTTCACCGGCCTCGACGCGCTCATCCGGCACTTCAACGAGCACCCCGAGGACCGTCCACTCCTGGCCACGCCGCAGGGCGTCGACCTCGTCAACGGCATCCTCGCCGAGGCCCACATGGAACTCACAACCCAACAAAGGAGCCACACATGAGCACCAAGAAACGCATCCTCGTGACACTGATCGTCGCGGTTCTGGCCGGCATCGTCATCTTCCCGATGCTGCCCCTCGAATACCGAGACCGCGTCGTCGCGATCCTCACCCACCCGCTGTACTACCTGGGCTTGGGTAACTGGTAGGACGAGGCCACCATATCCACAGGAAGGGGGTGGGCTCCCAACCGGGAACCCCACCCCCCACCAATTAAGCCGCAGCCTCAGAGGTTTTCGACGACCGCCGCGCGGGGGCCACGCTCGCCGGTGGATGCGTCGCGCCAGGCCTCGAGAGCCCGCAGGAACGCGGTGGCGCCGGGGTCCTGGAGGCCGATCGACCGGTCCTGCAGCCAGGATGCGCGTCCGCGCTGCGACTGGAGGTCGCGGGTGGCAACCACAGCCTCGGCGGCGTCCGCGATGGCACTATCGAGGGCCGCCGCCGCGAGCGCGCTGTCCGAAGCGACCTCGGGGTTGGCCTCGATGCTGCGGGCGAGAGAATCGACGGCGGGGACCATCGCGTCGAGGATGGTCTTGTCGCCCACCTGGCTCTTGCCGCGGTGCGAGATGGAGCTTGCCGCTGCGCGGATGAATGCCTCGGCCTCGACGGCGGTGACGTCCTCGCAGCCGACCCACACCTTCGATCCGGCGAGGAGGCCTCCGGCGACCAGCGCCGCCATCGTCGACGGGTTGGCGTTCGCGAATGCCTTCGCGCAGGCGCGCGCCACATCGGAGGGGGCGGGTTCGGGCTCGGTCGGCATGGCCTTGAGCGCCTCGATGACCGCACGGGCTCCCGCGGAGATTGTGATGCCGAGGTCACCGTCACCGAGGACCTGGTCGAGATCACGCAGTTCGTCCGATGATTCGATGAGCAGCGTCATCGAATCCTGAATGCGCTGGATGAGTTCGGGTGAACGCATTGTCATGCCTCCCTGAAGAACGGGGACTGGGCTGGGGCGTCGAGGAGCTCGAGGAGTTCGTCGTCAACCTTGAGCAGAGAGATCGAGGCACCAGCCATTTCGAGGGACGTCGCGTATTCGCCAATGTAGCGGCGTTCGATGACGACTCCGAGTTCCTCGAGCCTCTGGTGGGTGCGGCGGTAGAGCAGGTAGAGCTCTTCGAGGGGCGTGGCGCCGAGGCCGTTAACGAGGACGGCCACACGGTCGCCTTCGCCCAGGCCGAGGTCGGGGATGACGGAGTCGAGGATCTGGTCCGCGATCTCGTCGGCGGTTCCGAGGGGTCCGCGGTGGATACCGGGTTCACCGTGGATGCCGATGCCGATTTCCATTTGCCCTTCGGGCAGGTCGAAGGATGCGGCACCCGTGGTCGGGAGGATCGTCGGGGACAGGCCGACGCCCATGGTGGCCGTGTTGTCGACGACCTTCTGGGAGACGGCGGCGACCTCGTCGAGGCTGTCGCCTCGCTCGGCGGCGGCACCCGCGGCCTTGTAGGCGAAGAAGATGCCGGCGACGCCGCGGCGGTCCTTGGCGCGTTCCTTGGGCTGGGAGGCCACGTCGTCGCAGCCGAGGACGGTGCGCGTCTCGATGCCGTCGAGTTCGAGGAGGTCGACGGCCAGGTCGAAGTTGAAGACGTCGCCACCGTAGTTGCCGTACAGGAAGAGCACGCCCGCTCCACCGTCGACGGCCTTGGCGGCGTCGGCGCACTGCTGGACCGACGGGGAGGAGAACACGTTACCGATGGCGACGCCGGAGCACAGCCCCTTGCCGACGTAGCCCTTGAAGAGGGGGAGGTGACCGGAGCCGCCGCCGGTGACGATGCCGACCCGGCCGGGTGCGGGGCTGTCGGCGCGGACGAGGACACGCCTGTCGTCTCCGGGGGTGCGGACCTGATCGGGGTGTGCCAGGAGAATGCCCTCAACCATCTCATCGACGAACTGGTCGGGGTCGTTAATGATCTTCTTCATGATCATTTCCTTTCTGTTGCGCCGCTATTGAGGGCGGCTGCTGGTTGTGGGCGCCTGAACGTCGATGTCAGGCGTGTTCGAACGTCTTTCCAGTCGACGCAGTCGAGAACGAGGACGCCGATGAGGATGACGCCCTGGGCGATTGCGTACTGGAAGGCGGATAGGCGCATGGAGGTGAAGCCGCTTTGGACGACCTGGAGGGTGAGGGCCGCGAGGAATACGCCGCCGACGGTGGCGAAACCGCCGTTCGGGTTGGTTCCGCCGAGGACGGCGATGACGATGACGAGCAGCACGTAGGAGGCGCCGTAGTCCGCCGAGGCCGTGGGGTTTCGTGCGATGAACACGATGCCCGTGAGGGAGCCGAGGAATCCGGTGAGCAGGTAGGAGCTAAGCAGGATTCGGGAGGAACGAATTCCGGAGAATCGGGCGGCCGTCCCGTTGGATCCTTCAAGGGAGAGGGACAGTCCCAGCGGGGAGCGGTTGAGGATGAATCCGACGAGGAGGGCGACGAGTCCGAAGACGATGAAGAGGAGGGGAACTCCTGCGACTGCGGTCTTGCCGAACGCCGTCAGCGCCTCGGGGGATCCGTAGAGGGTTTTGCCGCCCGTCCACACAACAGCGAGGCCGTTGAAGATCTGCATGGTGCCGAGCGTGGCGAGGATCGGGGTGACGCCGACGTAGGCGATGAGGACGCCGTTGACGAGGCCGCACAGGAGTCCGACACCCAGCCCGATGAGGATGATGACGGGGCCCCACTGTTCGGTTCCGCCCAGCGCGCTCGAGGTGTACAGGGTCGACACGGTGATCGCGCAGAGGTTCGCGATGGCGACGAGCGACAGGTCGATGCCGCCGGTGACCATCGAGATCATCATGGCGATGGAGAGGATGCCGATTTCTGCGACGGCGAGCAGCATGTTCTGCAGGTTGAGGCCCGTGAGGAACACGCTCGGGGAGAGGACCGAGAAGATTCCGATGGCCACGAGGAGGATGAGGACCATGCGGGCGATCGACCGGTCGCGGCGCAGCCGGGAGAGGATCGAGGCGCTGAATTGATCAATCCGGGAGTTTGTGTCGCGGAGTGTGTTGTTCATGGGACTCATCCTTCGACGGCTTGGGGGACGGCGTTGCTGTGGTCGACCTGGGCGCTCTTGGCGCGCATCGTTCGCGTGCTGCGCTTTGCGGCGAGCGCTTGGATGCCGACACCGGCGACGAGGAGCAGGCCGACGGCGGCGCGCTGCCAGGCGCTGGGCACGCCGATGAGGATCAGCGAGTTGTTGATGAGCTGGACGAGCAGCACACCGAGGATCGTTCCGCGCACGGACCCGCGTCCGCCGAAGATCGATGCGCCTCCGAGGACGACGGCGGCGATGATGTCGAGTTCGTGGCCGACGAGTTCCTGGGGGTTGGCGGACCTGCCGAGGATCATATAGACCATGCCGGCGGTTGCGGCGAGGGTTCCGGCGATGACGTACACCCAGATTTGGGTGCGTTTGACGTTGATGCCGGCTCGGTGGGCGGATTCGGTGTCGCCGCCGATCGCGTAGATTGCGCGCCCGAACATGGTCCGGCTGAGCACCAGCGCGATGACGATCGCGAGGATGATGGCCGGGATGATCATGGAGTGCAGCAGCGCGACGCCCGTCGATGTTTCGACGGAGACGAGGTTCGCGGTCGAGGCCGACGCCATGCCCTCGGGCAGTTGGGCGATGTACTTGGAGCCGATGTACGCCAGGAGGAAGCCTTGGAAGATTCCCTGGGTGCCGAGCGTGACGATGAGGGTCGGGAGCTTGAACCTGGAGATCAGGTAGCCGTTGAGCAGGCCGAGGAGTGCTCCGATGGCCAGTGCCATCGCGAAGGATCCGACGAGGCCGATGTTGATTCCTCGGCTCAGCTGGAACACGATCGTGGCGTAGGAGGCGAACGAGGCGATGGCCGCGAAGGACACGTCGATGCCGCCGGAGATGATGACGAGGAGGACGCCCAGCGCGTAGATCATCGGGACGATGGAGGAACGCAGAAGGGAGAAGAGCGTCGAGACCGTGAAGAACGCGGGGCTGATCGCGGACATGATGATGGTCAGGAGGACCAGGACGGATAGGACGATTCCTTCACGGTTGGGTCCCCAGATCCAGCGCAGGACGCGCCGTGCGACGGTATTCATGTTCATGACACGACCATCTTTCTAATCGTTCGAGCATCGACGTCCTCGCCGGCCAGTTCGGCGGCAATGTGGCCGCCCTTGGTGATGAGCACTCGATGGCAGCAGGAGACGAGTTCCGGCGCGTCGTCGGAGATGATGACGATGGCCATGCCGGCTTCCGCTTGTTCGCGCAGGATGTCGAGGATCTCGGCTTTAGAGCCGACGTCGACGCCGACCGTGGGCCCGTTGAGGATGAGGACCTTGGGGTTGCGCGCGAGCCACTTCGCGAGGACGACGCGCTGGGCGTTGCCGCCGGACAGGGATCGCACGGGGGCGAGGACGTCGGGGGCTTTGATGCGCAGCGACTCGAAGTAGTGGGCGATGGTTTGGCGGATCTTGTCTTTGCGCAGCGTGTTGAGTTTCGAGGTGTGGTGGTCGATGGACGCGGCGATGACGTTGTCGGCGATCGACTTGTCGAGGAAGAGGCCCTCGGTGAGTCGGTCTTCGGGGACGTATCCGATGTGGGCCTTGATGGCCTGTCCGATGGAGCCCAGCTCGACGTGTTCGCCGTCGATGTAGACGCGTCCGGAGTCTATGGGCAGGAGGCCGAAGAGGGCCTGGGCGATTTCGGTACGGCCGGATCCGAGGAGCCCGGTGATGCCGAGGATTTCGCCCTTCTTCACGGAGAAGCTAACGTCCTCGAAGCCACCCTGGGAGGTGAGGGATTCGACGCGCAGGCGCTCCTCGGCGTCCTCCGCGAGGGGCGGGACGCGTCGGCTCTGGTCGAGTTCCTTGCCGGTCATGTAGTGGGTGATCTTCTCGCGGTCGAGGTCTTCGACCGGTGAATCGATGACGTTGCGTCCCGATCGCATGATGGTGACGCGCTGCGAAATCGCCATGACCTCGTCGAGCTTGTGCGACACGAAGATGAGGGCGACGCCCTGCGCGCTCAGCTTTTCGACGACCATGAACAGGCGCGCGACCTCACGCTGGGTGAGGGCGGTCGTCGGCTCGTCCATGATGAGGAGCTTCGCGTTGCCGGCCAGGGCGCGGCAGATGGCGGTGAGCTGCTTGTCCGCGACGGAGAGCTGTTCGACGTCGGCGTCGAGCGGGAGCGGGACGCCGAGGCGCTCAACGATCTGCGCGGCCTGCTTCTTCGCGTTCGTGGAGCTGAAGAACTTCTTCTTTTCCGTGACCGAGGAGGTCATCATGATGTTCTCGGCGACCGTCAGGTTCGAGAACAGGCTGAAGTCCTGGTAGATGACCTGGATGCCGGCGTCCATGGCGCTCAGCGGCGTCAGCGAGGAGACGGTGTGACCATCGATGAGGATGCGTCCCGCGTCGGGCGCGTGCACTCCGGAGATGACTTTGATGAGAGTGGACTTTCCACAGCCATTCTCGCCGGCCAGGCACAGCACTTCTCCCGGCCAGACGGCCATGTTGACGCCATCGAGGGCGCGAACACCGCCGAAGTTCTTGACGATATCCCGAACCTCTAGAAAGGGGTTCTCCTGCACGCTGACGCCTTCTCCGTGGGGGCGCGGTGCTTCATCCACATTGCTGCGCATGTGCTCTCCTTCGAGTGTCTTGTCGACTGCGCTGTCGTGGGACGCCCGCCCCGGCCTCGTGCCGATGTGTCACGAGGCCGGGGCTGCGTGATCAGAAGTCGTAGTTCTTCGCTTGCTCGGCGTCCGCGGCAATCTGGGCGTTGCCGACCCAGACGTTGTCGTAGCCGTCGAGCTTGTGGAGGTTGTTGTAACCCTCGATGCCAAGGTCCGTGCCTTCGGTGATGGTGCCGCCGTCAGCGAGGATCTTCGCAATCTGCAGCTGGGCCTTGCCGGCGAGGGCGGGATCCCAGAAGAAGATCTTGTCGATGGATCCGGTGGCCAGGTACTTCGCGGAGGCCGAGGGGATGGAGGTGCCCATGACGCAGACCTGATCGGACAGGCCGGCCTCTTCGATCGCGCGGGCGATGCCGGGCACGTCGTTACCGGCGGAGCCCTGGAAGGCCTTGATGTCCGGGTACTTGCCGAGGACTTCCTTGGCCTTCTCGTATGCGGCCGTCTCGTTGTCCGTGGACTCGATGGGCGTCTCGACGCGCTCCATGCCGGGGAAGTTCTTCTGCTGGTAGTCGTAGGCGGCCTCGACCCATTCCATGTGGGTCTTGGCAGTCAGACCACCGACGAACTGCACGTACTTGCCGGTGCCGCCCGTGCACTCCCCGATGTTCTTCATGATGTCGACGCCGTAGGAGGCGTTGTCGAATGCCTCGATGTCCACGTCAACGTTCTTGATGCCGGTCGCCTCGTGAGAGACCACCTTGATGCCCTGTGCCCGCGCCTGTTCGAGGACGGAGGACAGTGCCTCGGGCGAGTTGGGAACGACGGTGATGGCGACCGGCTTCTGCGCGATCAGGTCCTGGATGATCTGGATCTGCTTTTCCGGCGCGACGTCAGTTCCACCCTCCGTTCGCGTGTCGTATCCGTTCTCGGCGCCCCATTCCTTGACGCCCACGTCCATGCGATCAAACCATGCGATGCCCTTGACCTTGACGACGGTGACCATCGTCTTGCTGGAATCACCCGCGGCGGAGCCGGTGTTTGATGAGGAGCTATCACCTGCCGTCCCACCGACGGTCGAGCAGGCAGTCAGAGCAAGCATCGATGCAATAGACACCGATGCTGCCGTCAGTCTTCCGATCTTCATGTCGTCACTTCCTCGTGATCTAGTTGTCGGACGTTCCGGGTTCGCCATCTCCTGCGATGACGCACGCATCATGGCGTGACCCGCGTCGCAATCACTTACATTACACGCGGTTTCGCGCAGTGGCAACTCGCTTTCGCGCATATCTGACGGCTTGATTCGCCGATAACTGCTCACGGGCGCGCAGCCCAACGCACGGTTATACGCAAATGCTGAGCGAAAAACGCCCCTGTGGACTGGTGATTTAGGCAAATGCCCTCGTTGCGCGGTATCGCGCACATTCGCGCCGAAAGTTCGGTACAGTGTCAAGCGGGCGGCGATCACGATGCACCATTGCGAGCATCATTTTTCCCCTAGCCGCACCCCGCGTAGACCATAGCCAGCAGAAGGAACCATCGTGACCCGGCAAGACACCATTGTCTCCATGATTGAGGCAACAGGCTTCGAGACCGTGTCCTCCTTGGCAGAGGCTCTCGACGTCAATGTGTCAACCATCCGCAGGGACCTGGAGCACCTGGCCGAGGCCGGCCTCGTGCGCCGCACCCACGGTGGCGCAATCCCGATCCCCCAGGACGAGGACACCGAGGAGTTCCTACAGGATTCCCCGAACCGCGCGGAAAAGCGTGCGATCGGCCCGGCCATGGCGGAGCGCATCCTGGACGGCCAGTCCGTGTTCATCGATTCGGGGTCGACGTGCCTCGAGGTGGCTCGGGCGCTCGACGCACGCCGCGTGACCGTGGTGACGCACGATCTGCTGGTGGGCCTCGAGATTCTGAAGAAGCCTTCCCTGAACCTGGTATTCGTGGGCGGCGAGCTGCTGCCGAACCGGACCCACATGTGGGGGCCGACCGCCATCGATCAGCTGGAGCACATCCGCGTCAACACGGCTGTTTTCGGCGCGAATTCGGTGATGGAGGACGGCATTTACGCGTCCACCGGCTATTCGATCGAGCTGCAGCAGAAGGTCCGCTCGATCGCGTCGACCGCCTACTTCGTCGCGGATTCGACGAAGTTCGGCCGCAACGCCCTGTACAAGGTCCTCGGCATCGACGCGTTCACGGCAGGCATCACCGACTCGCTCCTCTCCCCCATCTCGGCGGCGGCCTACCCGATCCCCCTCATCCGGGCTGAGGTCGCGCAGGGGTAAGGCCCCACGTCACAAGCTCGCACCGCGGGTAAGTCCGCACCCCTGCATTCCTGCAGCAATCTCCTTGTACGCACACCGCAGCACCCACCTAGCTTGTGTGTCGTAGATTACCCGCTATTCTTGGTCGCATGACTGCTGCGCGCGACGACGACTTCATGGCTCTGCCCGGTATGGAAGCGGATTCCAACGCCCACGACACGGCTCGACACCGCTCGGATGACACGGCCCCGGCCTCCTCCAAGTCCGCGCTGGACGCCCTCCTGGACGAGTATCGTGCGCGCGCAAAGAGCGAGCGCGAGAAGGGCACGCTCTTCGAGGAACTGACGCGCCAGTTCCTGCTCCACGACGCGCGTTTCGCGCACCAGTTCAAGGAGATCTACCTCTGGAGTGAGTGGCCGGAGCGTCGCACGGGCGACACGGGCATCGACCTGGTGGCGATCCCGGTCCGCGACGGCGAGGGTCCGGTGGCCATTCAGTGCAAGTTCTACGCGCTGGGTCACCGCATTCAGAAGGCGGACATTGACTCGTTCCTGTCGGCGTCGGGCAAGGAGCCGTTCGGCCGCCGCATCGTCGTGGACACGTCGGGCGCGTCGTGGGGTAAGAACGCGCAGGACGCAATCGAGGGCCAGCAGATCCCGGTCTCCCGCATCACGCTGGCGGATCTGCGCGATTCGGACATTGATTGGCGCACGTATTCGCTGGGGTCGACGCAGGCGCCGAAGACCCGCGAGCGCAAGGTTCCGCGCGACCATCAGGTACGTGCGCGCAGCGCGGTGATGTCGGGCTTCGAGGAGCACGACCGCGGCACGATGGTCATGGCGTGCGGCACGGGTAAGACGT
Source organism: Actinomyces sp. HMSC035G02 (assembly GCA_001838165.1). Taxonomy (GTDB): domain Bacteria; phylum Actinomycetota; class Actinomycetes; order Actinomycetales; family Actinomycetaceae; genus Pauljensenia. The sequence goes on from KV835912.1 coordinate 12,481, forward strand.
TCACGGCGCTGACGATCGCGCGCGAGTTCGTGGAGAAGGAGGGCGGCACCGCCCGCATCCTGTTCGCGGTCCCCTCGCTCGCGCTCCTCAAGCAGACGCTGGACGATTGGGCGGCCGAGGCCGACGGTGCGTTCACGGCGTGGGCGGTGTGTTCGGATACGAAGGTGTCCTCGTCGGCGCGTAACGACACGGCCGAGGAGTCGGCGGTGGACCTGCCGATTCCGGCGACGACGGACGGCCAGCGCCTCGCGGACTCCCTGAACGCGAACAACGCGACGGAGGGCTTGCAGGTCGTCTTCGCGACGTATCAGTCGATCGATGTCATTCACCGCGCGCAGGAGATCGCGGGCGACGATTGGCGCGATTTCGACCTGATCATCTGCGACGAGGCCCACCGCACGACGGGCGCGACGCTGACGGGCGAGGACGAGAGCGCGTTCACGAAGATCCACAGCGACGAGTTCATCCGCCGCGCGAAGACCCTGTACATGACGGCGACGCCGCGTATTTTCGCGGAGAACGCGAAGAACAGGGCGTCGGAGAAGGACGCGATCCTCACCTCGATGGATGATCAGGACACCTACGGTCCGGTGTTCTTCCGCTTGGGCTTCGGCCAGGCGGTGAAGGAGAACCTGCTGACGGACTACAAGGTCATCATCCTGACGGTCAGCGAGGAGGAGGTCTCGCAGCACTATCAGGCGATCGCGGAGATGGGCGGTGAGCTGAACCTCGACACGGCCGCAAAGCTGACGGGCTGCTGGAACGCGCTGGCCAAGCGTAAGAACCGCGGCTCGGACGTGGACTACGGCGAGGATCGCGCGCCGATGCGCCGCGCCGTGGCCTTCTGCAAGGACATCAAGGCTTCGAAGGCGGTTGCGACGCAGTTCCCGGACCTGGTGAACGGTCCCTTTGGCTTGAGCGACCTGAGCAACGACGACGCGTCGGATAACCTGCAGGTCGAGTGCCGCCACGTGGACGGCACGATGAACGCGGCGGTGCGTGCGCGCGAGATGGATTGGCTGACCGAGGGCGCGGGCACGGACGAGGTCCCGGTGTGCCGCATCCTGACGAACGCGCGTTGCCTGAGCGAGGGCGTGGACGTGCCCACGCTGGACGCGGTGCTGTTCCTGTCGCCGCGCAAGTCGCAGGTGGACGTCATTCAGGCGGTGGGCCGCGTGATGCGGCGCGCGGAGGGTAAGGATTTCGGGTACATCATCCTGCCCGTGGCGGTGCCGGCGGGCATGGCGCCGGAGCGCGCGCTGGATGACAACAAGCGCTTCCAGGTCGTGTGGCAGGTCCTCAAGGCCCTGCGTGCGCACGACGAGCGCCTGGACGCGGCGATTAACTCGATGGAGCTCAACGGCCAGGGCCCGGAGAACATCATTGTCGAGCAGGTCTCGCTCGAGAAGGCGAAGAAGCAGGACGATCCGCTGGCGGGTTCTGCACCCGATGGGGACGAGGCCGGGGCCGGGTCCTCGGGGTCGGGCGCGGATGGGGTGGCCCAGGGGATCCAGGGTCAGCTGACGCTGCTGCCCTCGGATTGGAAGGAGTCGGTGTTCGGACGGATCGTGAAGAAGGTGGGCTCGTCTCTGTACTGGGAGGACTGGTCCAAGGACATCGCGACGGTCGCGGACCGCTACATTCACCTGATCGATCGCCTGCTGGAGGATCCAGAGCGCCAGGACGCGTTCCAGGAGTTCGTAAACGCGCTGCGTGCGACGCTGAACCCGGCCGTGGACAACGAGTCCGCGGTGGAGATGCTGGCCCAGCACATCCTGACGGCCCCGCTCTTTGACGCGATGTTCCCGGATCATTCGTTCTCGAAGCAGAACCCGGTGAGCCGCGCGATGAACACGATCGCCGAAATGCTCACCGATCATTCGATGATCGAGAACGAGCGCCGCGATCTGGATTCCTTCTACCGGGCGATGATCGAGCGCATCGAGGCCGTGCATACCCTGACGGGCAAGCAGGAGATCATGCGCACGCTCTACGATCGCTTCTTCTCGCAGGCCTTCCCACGCATGAGCGAGCGCCTGGGCATCGTCTTCACGCCCATCGAGGTCGTCGACTTCATCATCCGCAGCGCCGATGACGCGATGCGCACGGCTTTTGGCCAGAGCCTGGGAGATCCTGGGGTCGCTATCATCGAGCCTTTCGCCGGTACGGGCACCTTCGTGGCGCGCCTGCTGCAGCTGGGCGTCATCCCACCCGAGGCCCTGGAACGCAAGTATAAGAACGAGATTTTTGCGAACGAGTTCGTGCTGCTCTCCTACTACATCGCGTCGATCAATATCGAGCAGGTGTACCACCAGGTGCGTACCGAGCGGGGCGTGGACGAGGGCTACGTTGAGTTCCCGGGCATGACGCTGACGGACACCTTCCAGCTACACGAGGGCGACGGCACGATCACCGAGGACTTCGAGGGCCTGGCCGCCAACAACGAGCGCGCGAAGGCGGAGAAGGATTCGGCGATCACTGTCATCGTGATGAACCCGCCCTACTCGGCGGGTCAGAACAGTGCGAACGACAACAACCAGAACCTTGCATACCCATGCCTGGACGAGCGTATTGCGGATACTTACGCAGCTCAGTCAACCGGAGCAAACAAGAACAGCCTCTACGACTCGTACTTCCGTGCCCTGCGCTGGGCGTCGGACCGCATCGGGGAACGCGGCGTCATCGCCTTCATCTCCAACAGCTCTTTCGTAGATGGCAATTCTGCGGACGGCGTTCGCCTGTCGCTGCAGGAAGAATTCTCGCAGATCTTCATCTATAACCTGCGTGGCGGTATCCGAGGAAAAATGGGAGATGCCGCGAAACGTGAAGGTGGAAATATCTTCCCCATCATGACGGGTGTCGCTATTAGTGTGCTCATCAAAGACCCAGCGCACACAGGCATCGCGGAAATCTTCTACGCGGAAGCAGAGGACTATGCGACGCGGCAGGAGAAGCTCGATCAGATCAGGTCCTACCAATCAATCGAAGGTATCAGCGAGGCTGGCGCATTCCGCACCATCACGCCGAACCAGCACGGCGATTGGATCAGTACACGCGACGAGCGCTTCACAACCTTCCAGGAGATTGGAAACAAGACGCTAAAGGGCAAAGAATCAACGCCCGCCGTATTCCGACAGTATTCCGCTGGACTCCAAACTAATCGAGATGCATGGTGCTGCGGTTTTTCCGCAGACAACATCATCGCCAACATATGCAAGTTAATCACAAACTATAACGAAGGGATCAAAAAGAATGAAGCTGATTTTGATGCCACCAAGATCTCATGGACACGCTCCCTAAGAAGACGTTACGAACAGAATAAGCAACTCAAACAAGATAATGGATCTATACGACAATGCGCATATAGACCATACATCCGGCAATATCTATATTGGTCTTCAGATCTAATTGAATACACAAACCAGGTTCCCCATTTTTTCCCAACAGAAGCACATCAGAACATTACTCTTGTGTTACCTGCAGGACCATCAGCAGCACAATTTTCGCCAATTGTTTACACGCTAATACCTGCCGTAACCCCTAACGGTGGCAACCAAATGTTCGCTCTCTACACCTGGGAGCCCCTCTCCCCCACCTCGGGGAGCGAGCCTGACCTGTTCGCTGACCTAGCAACTACCTCGGAAAGCCGGGCGGATGGGGCGGCCACGGCCTCGTCCCTGGATTTCTCGCGGCCGATCGGCGATCAGATCCCCGTGATCGTGGACGGATATCGCCGCGTCGATAACGTCACGGACGCGACGCTGGCCTCGTACCGTGAACACTACGGGGATGCGGGGATCACGAAGGAGGACATTTTCTTCTACGTGTACGCGCTGCTGCATCACCCGGAGTATCGGGAGCGCTACGCGGATGATTTGAAGAAGATGCTGCCGCACATCCCGCGTGCGGCGGGTTTCCACACGTATGCGAGCGTCGGCCGCGAGCTGGCGGACCTGCACGTGAACTACGAGCGGGTGGAGCCGTATCCGTCGGTACAGGAGGAGGCGAGCCTGCACGCGCCCGCGGACCCGTGGGAGCGCTACCGGATCGGTGAGCGCAAGATGCATTTCCCGAAGCTGGGGCGCCGCGATAAGGACTTCACGCGCTTGGAGTACAACGACTACGTGACGCTGACAGGCATTCCTGCGGAGGCGCAGGGCTATTCGATTTCGGGCCGCAGCCCGCTCGAGTGGATCATCGACCGCTACCACGTGAAGACGGACAAGGCGTCGGGCATCGTCAATGACCCGAACGACTTCCTGCGCGAGCAGGGCCGCCCTGACGCGGTCGTGGACCTGATCAAGCGCCTGGTGACGGTCTCGATGCGCACCCAGGAGCTCCTGGCGACGCTGCCGAAACTAGAGATTCCAGAAGGAGAGTAACCATGACTGATACATACGTTACCAACGACGAAGACTATCTTGATGACGGCTCTGAAAGCCAGACGACCAGCACTAAACACATGCTGACTAAGGTCAGGATTTCGAACTTCAAGAGGATCAAAGAAGCTGAACTCGAAATTGGACCCGTCACTTACATAGTCGGAGGCAACAATTCAGGAAAGAGTTCTGCAATCCAGGCCATTCACACCGCTGTGACAGCCGCACAGGTTGGCCGCGAACGACGGCAGCAAGTGATCCCAACATCAAGTCTCCGCTACTCGCCCGCAGCCGAATTTGAGAGCATCGGACACGGAAGGCCACTCGAAAACAAAGCAGATGGACTTCGAGCAGTAGTCGAATTTATTAGCCAGACCGACAATCCAACCGAAGACAGCAGATACCGAGTAGAAATCTATCGCGGTCGAAACTTCGACTCTATTGGCGTCGACCGCGAACCTAAGCAAGGACGTCTTGCCGATCGAATTCAGGACCCCGGGAAACTATTTTCGATCTACACACCTGGCCTCTCTGGCATTCCCCTTCGTGAAGAGTATATGAGTTATGCTTCAGTCTTCCAAAGAGCTGCTGGAGGCGAGGCTAATCTAGTCTTTAGAAATATCCTCCGCCTCATCGCTGAACGCGATAAGCTAGATGAGCTCGTAAATGCGGTATCAAACCTGATTGGCGAAGATATCTCTATTTATATTGGTGCGGACGAAGAACAGGATTTTTATATAACTGTCGAAGCAGCCATAGGTGAAGAAGACCATTATGTGCCTGTAGAACTATGGGGTACCGGTCTCCTTCAAATCACTCAGCTATACTCATATGTGATTCTATTCCAACCTTCCGTATTTCTTGCAGACGAGCCGGATGCACATCTACACCCTTCTCGTCAGAGGCTTCTTGCCTCAGCATTTGATGACATCGCAGAAAACTACGGGTGTCAAGTCATTGCAGCAACACATAGCGAACACCTGATCAGCGCAAGACCTGAAAACACCAAGCTCATTTGGATGCGCGATGGAGAGTCCGAAACATACGAAAAGGAAGAGCTGATCCCCCTACTCATGCACCTAGGATGCCTTGACTCAGTTAGCCCAAACAGAGATGAAATAATTCTTCTAACAGAAGACCAAAACGTTCATCACTTAACCACGGCAATTAATGTGCTTGGTGAAGAAGGCTACCACGTCAATGTTATTCGAGTCAACGGAGTAAGCAATCTAGGCATCGCTAACACGTTTCTTCAACTCAAAGAGCAGATGCCAAATTGCACCCGCATCGCAATACACCGGGATCGCGATTTTCTCATTGATGACGAAATCGAAGGATGGCTAGAACAGACATTTCCCGTGTCCGCTGCGCGTCCCGAGGTATTCGTTACAAGGTACTGCGACATGGAGGCGTATTATTGTAGCTTGTCATACATTTCACACATTTATCACGATGTACCAAATATCAAAGCCCTCTATGACAAAATTTTAAGAGAGTTTGAATCTAAAGCGCGCGAGGACTTCATTCACAAACGAAAGTCGAACAATAAGGCTAATTACCTGCCCGCAGGTGGCTCCCCAACTAATCAGTCATTGTGGCCTAATTCCGAGCCAGTATCCCTTAGCACAGTCGTGGGTAAAAAGTTTCTGAAGCGACTCAAAGATCAGTTGTCGAAGCAGAAGATTGACATTTCGCGAATTGGTACAGTCCCTCCCGATGAGCTCCTGGAGGATTTACGCAATTGTTTTGATGCGCCACCGACCATCGATTCTTCGGGCAATACGCAAGATTTCAATTGAGTAGCGTCCGAATTCCACGTGCTCTCGCACTTTAAGTATGGTGGAGTTGGAGGTCCACCTCTCGGCGTCCGCGGCCCCGCTATTTCAAACACAACTATGTGTCGTTTACTGGCTCTTCGCATTTGAGGGTGTAGGTGTTGTGGGCGGGGTTGGGCGTGTCGTGGCCGGGTAGGGGTCGAGGTCTTCCGATGATGGAGATTCCTACACCGTCCATCTGAAAGACCTCGACACGGCCAATACTATCTTTGATCGCCCTGATCTGAGCGTGTTCACGCGCCTGGATGGCCTGGGGTTGGAGGTGACGGGTCAGCGCGTTGAGGCAGACCATGCAGTGTTGGCGT
>KV835913.1 GCA_001838165.1 Actinomyces sp. HMSC035G02
CGCAGCCTCCGGTGGGCACCAACCCCTCGCAGCCGCCCGCGGGCACCACCCCTTCCGCACCTGGCGGCACCAACCCCTCGCAGCCTCCGGTGGGCACCAATCCTTCCGCGCCTGGTGGCGGCTCTAACTCCGATCTGGAACAGCAGGCCATCGCCGAGTGCAACAAGGCAATCGACAGAGATTACACGAATGCAAGCGTCTCTGGTGGAAAGCTCGAGCTGCAGGAAAGCTACGGTGATTCCCAGTGGTGGGATTACACCGGAACAGTCACCGGCACGGACAAGATTACGAAGAAGAACGTCAACACTCGTTTCACCTGTTCTGTCTTCTACTTCGGCAACCAAAAGACTTTCTCCGCTATCGTCATCCCCGAAGATTAATGAGACACAGCATGACCTCGTCGAGCACGACAACTCCGCTGCAGCGCACGCGCACTGACAGTTTCCGATAGACCGAG
>KV835914.1 GCA_001838165.1 Actinomyces sp. HMSC035G02
GCCGACCACCCACGGTTACACCACTATGCGGGACACTACTCCCGCAGGATGTTACACACCAGATCTTGCCTACTCACACCGCGCCAGCAACACCAACTACTCGACCTGTTTGCCAGTCACGAGCACGTCACACTCGAGGTCACCTGGAGCGGCTATCAGAACATCATTGATACCTACCGTGCGCCCGACACGGCCGCGGGTAAGGCCATGGTGCGAGCCGAAATCAACACGCTGACCTCCACGCGCGTACCGAGGGGTCTGACCGAGCTCATCACGCTGGGCAGGACACTCCAACGCCGAGCCGGGGACATCCTGGCCTACTTCGGCCACCCCCACACCTCCAATGGCCCTACCGAAGTCATCAACGGACGCCACGAACACCTACGCGGCTCCGCCCCAGGACTTGCCAAACCTCACCCACTACATCGCCCGATCACTCCTCGTAACCGGAGGATTCAGAAGCAAACTACACCGCTGATTCTGAAGAGCCGCCTAACGAAGTATCGACAACACCAGCCTAAGCCTGCCCAATTACGAAGAGCCACCAAAAGCTCTAGCGACAAGAAAACTGACGTCTACTCATCCAGGGTGGCAGCCTCGTAGAGTTTGAACAAATGAGCAATGAGCTTATCCTCATCCCGCCCAAAGTCCACACCATAAGCCCTTTCCACTGCAGCATCCAGGGCCCGATGTGCAGCAAGCAGATCTACAGGCATCGATTCGGGATCATAGAGGGTTCCGAGTGAAACGGGAGCGTGAGCAGCTCTCACATCAATAACAGTCTGAGCACAAGCCTCGATTTCACACCTCAAATCATCATCGACGTTCGGCCAAACGAAGTTGTTGTAGACAACGACACTAGAGTAACGATAGTCACTCTTGAGTCGTCCACCAACTACCCCTAGCCACAAAGCATGCATACGAGACGAAATGACACCAAAATGAAAGAGCGAGGCATGATAAACAACCATCACAGCATCACTACCAATATTATCCCCATTAACGAAGGCAACAGGGAGATAGCGCCTACGCTGACTGGTCGTCCGAGGAATAATCAGATAACTATCCTCAACATGCGGAGTACGGAAGAACAGATGTGGCATCTCAGCAAACTTGCGAGTATCAGGACTCGAACTAAGAGAACGAAACGCCCGAACATTTTGAATTCTCTCTTGCAGCTCTGGAATAGCAGAATATTCAGACTCATCAATGTCACGCAACCAGAAACAATAACGAAAATCTCTATTTGATAAGAAATCTTTTCCGCCAACGAACCGACGAATCAGGTGAGCTTTATCAGGATAACGACTAACGAAGTCATCCCTTTCTGATGCGCTAAGCGTTAAGTATCCGCGATCTTTCGCCGTATTACCAAGGGAACAAATTGGGACATCACTCAACGGGAACGATCGCGAGTCAATACACACGAAGGAACCCGCGAGCAAATACGGACTAATACTGTCAACCACATCATGACGCCCATCAGCATAGTAAAGGCGCTTTGGCAACACACTCTCACCGCAAGCGGAAAACCCGATAATTACACAGTGAACATGAGCTCGATCTGCAGACTCGTTATCCCAAATAAACGTACGATATGCAAAATTAATCTCAACAGCGAACCGCTGGCGAAGCGTGCCCCACAACGGAGATACTTGCTCCCCCTGAGTAACAGAATTAGTTGACACCAATGCACTATGAATACGAGGATTAAGACTCATCATCTGACAAGCCTTGTAGTACCAACCAGTCACATAATCAAGAGAATTTGACAGGCGTATCTTACCGAACAGATCAACAATTTCCTGTTTCTGCGACGGAGAACAAAGCGAAGCTCCATAAAATGGCGGATTTCCAATAATATATGAACACTCCTCTGCCGAGAGAACCTCACTCCAGTCCATACGCAGCGCATTACCCTCGACTATGTTCGCAGACTCATTCAGCGGGAAATCATCATCTCCCACCTCATAAAACATGAGATTTTCGCCATTCGCTTTGAGTCGACTAATCCATAGCGCAGACTCTGCAACTTTAACTGCGAAGTCATTGATTTCGATTCCATAGAACTGGTTCAGGCTAACACGAAGACCTCGATCTTCATCATCACTGAAGCCCAGTTCAGTCTGCCCCTCCCGCAGCGCATTTAGAACAGCATCCTCGAGCTTTCGCAAACAAATGTAAGTCTCCGTGAGAAAATTACCACTGCCACACGCGGGGTCAAAAAACTTGAGACTACAGAGCTTGGCATGGAACCGAGCCAGGGCATTTTTCTTCTTGCGGGGAGTTGCCCCTTCCTCATCTCGAATAGCAGCAAACTCCGCCTTGAGTTTATCTAGAAACAGCGGGTCAATAACCTTATGAATGTTCTCTGGTGACGTATAGTGCATACCGCCGGACCGCCGCGTTTCGGGATTCAGCGTACTCTCAAAAATACCGCCGAAGATCGTCGGTGAAATTTGAGACCAGTTCACCGGACGAGCTACCTTCTCAAGAAGGAATTGCTTGGCCTCTTCCGTAAAGTTTGGAATTTCAGTATCTTCTCTAAACAAGCCGCCGTTGACGTACGGAAAAACCTTCACATCCGCGTCATAGGGGTCCCGCTTCTTTAAGTCCGTATCCAAGGCGACAAATAGTCTCCGTAGTGCCGTACGGAATTGACTCGCAGGAACATCCTTGAGGTAGTTATAGAAGGAATCTTTTTCAAAGAGGTCCGCATCTTCGCAGTAGAGGCAGAAGACGAGTCGAACACACAACACGTTTAGCGCATGCATTGACTCTTCACTATCGGGGTCAATATACCCTTCACGCATCATGTCATAGAGCTCTCCAATGAGCTCGCCAGCCCTAATTGAAACTTGCTTTTCTTTTTCAAGGCGACTATTGTCCGGATCCGTTATAAAACTCATGTACTCGGGATGTTCAGCAAGTTCATCCAGCGTGAACTCAAAGGCATTATCCGCTAGCTGACTCTTACTCCACTTGTCTCGGTCGTAGACACGGAAGATGCCAAAGTTGCATGTAACGACGAAGCGAGGCTGTTTCGGCCTAGGAAGTTCCTCGACATAGTCCAGCGCCTGCATGAGAGGCGTTTTCTTCTTCTTTTGCCTAACTTCATAATCGTCAAGGCTTACGCCGAAAGACTTCTGCTCGATGAGCACGTTAGCATCAGGAATCCACACATCAGCGAATCCTCCAGAAGGAAGATGATATTCGAACAGAACTTCATCTACATGTGGATACCCAATGGAACGAAGAGCTTGCAGCCAGAACTGCTGCGTTTCACCTTTTTCATAGCCCCTGCCACGCCAGCGTTCAGCGAACTCACGCAGTTCTTTCTTACCGTAAACCACAGCCATATCCTTCCATATCTTCGCTTGTATTCAGGCCAGCTGCGCCCTGCAGGCCGAAGCCGTTCAACGTTCAGCTGCCGAGCACGCGTTTCTTCTTTGAACCTACCGACGCAGTCTTATCGGTCGTCATCACGTTCTCTTCTAACCATAGCTCTTCGACACAAGGTTGCGGTGTATACACACCACCCACTTCGAGTTAGGGAGCTATTGATACATATGTGGCACTGGGCTAGTAGCGCAGAGCATAGAGCAGGGACATGCCTCGGTGTGTGTCACGCACGCGTGTCAGACATCAAGGCATGCCCCGATTTACCGCAGAATCATGCGGTTTTTGTTGTGGAGCTCAGGGGGCACGTGTCGAACTTGTCGTGTTCCGCTCACATCTGATTCTGCGCTCCAGTCCTTCACTAGCTGCGTAAGGCAACGGGCATCAAATTGGTGATTTCGCCGCCCAAGCGAGGTCGAGTAGGTCGTGGCCAGCAGTCTCGGGGATACCGATATCGGCTGTCGCCGCTGGACATCATCAGACGGGAGGCCTATTGGGATGTCTCTTCTCCGGAAGTCACGTCACCATAATCTTCAGGCGGGGTCAACAGTCCGTTCTCGTCGCGGACCATCACAAAGCTTATTTCACTGGTGTATCGCTGATCTTCCGGCAAAGACTGGCTCGCGTTCCGGGCGTCGTAGGCAAAGTCTCTGCGTCCCAGCCGAATCGCCGACTCCACCACGAACTGGCGACAACGGCGGAAGACATCGTCGGAAAGGTCAGACCCGGGACGCCAGTAGAACATCGCCTGCCCACCCGATAGCATCCAGACCGCTGGCGTATATGCCAAGAAGAACGTGTACTCTTGGACGTCGATTCCCAGAACGAGAATTTTCACCCAACTATCCAAGTTCTCCAACCACTCGAATGTCTTCTCTCCAACCCTCCCACCATGATCTCGGATATCGAAAACTGAAGGAAGCAGGCTCGGCTTTGTCGTAATGAGAGGCGTTCCCGGGTAGTAGCTCTTACTTTGCTGGTACCCCTGCACCAGCGTCTCGAAGCCGAGGCGCAGGTACTGAAAAGCGAGCGTGCGTTCTTCGGCTGCGCCAGAGCTGCAGTCATCCGCTCGGCGTATGTACTCACACACCTTGGGATCACGCACAAAGCCGAGCAGTGACACTTCGGCGAACGCGGTGTCGAGCCCTTGCTCGGCTGCGTCAGCGAGGAAGTTGAGTCCGTTCGCGATGTGTCTGCCGATCGTCTGCTTGTTGCTTTGATTGCCGTGGTGTTTGAAACCGACACGGGCGTTGTTCAGAGCAATCATCGCACTGCGATGGCCGGACAGGTCACCGCCCTGAGTTTTTATTCGAGCGCTGACGGTGTCAAACAGCTTCGCGAAGTCCTTGCTCGAAGTGGCCACTTGATGGGCCTCCGCGATAAGGCTCAGCATCGACTCGACTGCATCATGGATGGTCGAGATGCTTACCGCGTTGAGCGGCTCCGGCTCCTTCGCTTGGTTTTCTGCAAGATCAGACTGGTATCTAACGAGGCTCAGCCACTCGACGTGTTCCCGCTTCAATTCCATGTGAGTCTCCTTCCCTACGACCAGACTACTTAACAACAGGAGTGCCAAGACCGCAGCGAGGACCCTCTGGAGGCAATAATACAGGGGCAGTGTTGAGCTATCCCCCTGCTCAATCATCTGCTGTTTGCGACCGTAGCACACGCACCGTAACGCTAGGCGAACAGCAGTTCTGCTCGTATACGAGGAGAACCGAGAAGAGCGCTGCAAACGTGCCATTAAGACCAAAAGCGCTAGACTGGGTGTGCCCTGTTCGCCATCGGGTTTCATAGTGGGGATGCGAGCAGAGAAAAAGAACCCCGATCCCCTCATCAGGCACTGGGGTCAGGCTAGAAGTCAACAGCTCAGGAAGACGAAGACCTCGCCATCCGGGGCATTAAGCACGTCATAGTCGAAGCGAGGCTCGCGCTAAGATACGCCCTCATTGAAATAACGCATATCCTCGTCAGGCCAGTTCCGCTGCATCTCCTCGATCTCGTCGGAGAGGTAGTCCCGGCAGGACGGTCAGCAACTCCAGTAGCGATCCTCGAACGAGCTCGGGTCCGGGAGGTCGTCGGAGTCGAGAATACATGAGCCATTCTCGGTCCTGGCCAGCAGTGCAGGTCACTGCGCTTCTCCAACCTCATCGAACAGCTCACCCCACTGTAAGGCGGTCAAGGGGGGGACTTCTCGCCAGTTCCCTGTGTGAAACCCTCGATGTTATTCAACGATCCCGTGAACTCGTCTACCGAACGCAACCACGCCATTCTCCAATAAACTCGGGCTAGCCTGGCGTATCTTACGTTTCCACCTGTCCCGCGCAAGGTCCTACACAGATCCGCTAATTCTGATTGGCGTAGCCTAGGAACTCCTGCATCGGATGGCGTTGCTCTTCCCATCTGGACAGCACTCCCGCCGGACGAGGGCGTCGCTGCGTATGGGTCAAGACCAATTCGTTCTTGGCCCTTGAGATCGCCACGAAGAACTCCGACCGGCGGTCTTTGATTTTGTCTTTTCCCCAGAAGAGCTGGCTCTCGACACCGAAGACCACGACCTTCTCGAACTCGAGTCCCTTGCTCTTATGAATCGTAAGGATCCGGACAGCATCCTCTTCAGAAAGCCGCACCATAGCCGCTACGGGATCACCATCCTTGTCGAGCTCTTGCTTGAACACGGCGATGGTATCCGCAATGACTTCCTCGAGCCGCTGCCCACGCTGGTATTCGGGCGACAGGGCATGCAGGACCGGCAAGGTAATCATCTCCAGGAACTCAGCGATGGTTCTCTCCCAATCTGCCGGATTCGACCGCGCCGGCCACCCCTCTCGGAATTGCTCGCGCCTCGCCGCCAAAAAACGAGTCATAGCTCTAGAATTACGCAACGCTTTCTCCTCTGCCAGGCTGCGGGGGATGCACCTCCGCATAAGGTCCTCGTAGGCAGTTGAACTGCGATCATCGGCCACCACCCGGATGAGATTCAGGATCAAAGCGGCTACTGGCTCAGCCGTCAGATCCTGATAGCACTGCTCGTTACGCGACGCGATGCCAAGACCGTTCAGTTCACCGATCAGCAGTTGGCACACTAGCTCTGGCTGCTGACGTACCAAAATGGCAATCTCGCTCGCCGGAACTCCTGCGTCGAGCCAGACCTTGATTCGACGTGCGATCTCCACTGCCTCATCCATGGATGAGGCGAAAGGTAGAACTTTGATCGAGCCTTCGTTGCCTGAAAGCTCTCCAAGTGGCACCGCGCCTTGTGGATCCATCACCTGAACCATGCGGTTCTGCATTCGGCGCAGCGCCGGGGCGGAGCGATGGTTCTGGTACAAAGTCAGAGCTTGAGCGTGGAAGTCCGTGGCGAAGGTTTGCATGATCCCGTCCAGTGCATCTGCCCAGCCCATGATACGTTGCTTGGTGTCACCGACAGCCGTGAGAATGGTGTTACTGCCGAGGAATGCTTCCTTGAGTAACAAGTACTGGTCGCCTGTGGCGTCCTGGAACTCATCGAGGAAGACATGGGTGTACGTTTGTTGGATCACGTTTCGCGCGTACGGACTCTTCTGTAGGATTTCGAGTGCTAACGGCACCATCTGCTTGAAGGTTATCTGTTTGCGGGGAACATGCTTTTCGCCAATCGTATAGTCCGGATCGAGGGACTTCGCCCCCGTCAACACGGGGCGGTAGTTGTCGATGATCCGCTTGGCGAACGCGTGGAAGGTAAGACTGTCGAATCGTAAGGCAAGTTGTTCGCCGCACCGCAGAAGAACGCGATCACGAATGTTCCGCGCCGCATCCACCTTGAACGAGATCGCCAGTATCCGATACGGATAGCGACAGGTACCTGTCGTCAACAAGAATTGCGCCCGCTGGGACAGCAGTTCAGTCTTCCCCGCTCCAGGACCGGCAGCCACAACGACATTAGACACCAACTGCTTGACTGCCCGTATGGCATTTGGCTCCAGCGTGATGCCGTCTGTCGGTTTCCAGTCCTCTGGTCGGATCATTCTGGGATCGATTCCAGCCGTTGCCGAATGGCCTCCACCAACCGCTGAAGCGGCCCCGGCAGGGTCTCAAGCAGCTCTTCGTCTGTAAGCTCAGACATGGCAGCGATGTGACTGGCTGGTTTGCTGCCCCTCTTGAACTGCCGCATATACTCATCAAAGAGTTGAAGGTAGCCGTCGTCGAATCGGTCCGCGTTAGCACGCGCCTTGCCAAGAACTGCCTCCTTAGTGGCCTCCTCTGGAGTCATCGTGGTGACGTTGTACGCATCGGGGTAGGCCTCCAACAGCATTAGGTCGAGGTCGAGCGGGTATGAGAAGAAAAGGCCATGATCCTCCAGCACTCTGAGCAAACGCGTGTCGTCAAATCGCGGGAAGTCACAATTCTCATTCCAGGCTGGAATATCGTCGATATCCTCGCCCTTGATCGCGTCAGGTCGGAACTTGTTCAGTTGTTTGGCGGCATAACTCACCCTCCCCCAACCACCCTGGTAACGCCCGCAGTCAAGGTCGAGCAGCGTGATGTACGGAATCCCTAGCTGCTCAAGCAGGCGCCAGAAATGATTGACATGACGACCACCGAGTGGGACAACCGACACTGAAACATCATCCTCAGAAATGCCAGTAGCAGTGAAAACCCGCGGGAGAACAATCTGCTCACTATCACCCTCGACCAAGACAACGAGACGAGAGAAGTAGAGCTCAGGGTAGGCCAGCACAGCTTCGCGCACGTACTTTGCTGCCTCGCCAGTGGCGGGAGGCAGCACGATCGTGTGGACTGTCGTTGTGCGGTCCTCAGCCAACCGCAGGAACCGGATGTCTTCCGGCTCGGCACGGTGCAATAACGCTGGGGCATGCGTCGCAACGACACCCTGCACGTCCTTCTTGTCGCATGCCTCCCGGAGCTGCCGGATGATCCGGCCAAGGTATTGCGGAGCTAGGCTATTCTCCGGTTCTTCAAGCGCGATAACCATGTGAACTGGTGGCCGCAGCTTGTTGGGATCAAAGGCAGGTTCCTTGTCACCCAACACCTTACGCGTGACCCCTTGCCATGCCAGGACGAGCGAGATATACAGCAGTGACTTCTGACCGTCACTGAGTCGTTCAAAGCCGACCACGTCATCTACCGGCCCCGGTGTGAAGGTGACCGTCAGCTGACGCAACACACCCTCAATCTCGCCGCGTCCGAAGGCAATGGTCGGCTCCTTGAAGAACGCCCCCTTATGCAGAACAGCCCAAGCTCGCTGGATCTCGAAACTGATATCGGTTACGGCATCGTTGTTAGCCATCGAGGTGGAGATTTCTTCCATCAAACGCGCCATACTGGATCGCTCTTGCGTCCAGTCGGCAGCTCGAAGCATCCGCCCGAGAAGAGAGGCGGTCGTGTACGCGATGTGGTCAAGGGGGTCACGGCGTGCCGGCAGATAGTGCACCTCGATGGCTGCCCGGTCATGGCGCGACATGTTCGATCGCTTAGTCGGCTCGCCGTGATCATCGACTTGGGTGATGTATTCGATTCTCTCGTCAATGTATCCGTCAGAGTCAAGGACTGCCGTAAGGCGGACTCGAATGCGAGGAAGTTCGCCTGGCACCTCTATCGCCATGTGGGCGCAGAAGGGCGGAATCAACGGATGCTTTTCACCCTCGTCGACTGTCTCCTCAAACTCGATGTCGACCTCAATCCAGAGCTCGTTATCTACCGGATCTCGGCCGACAGTCGCAGGGACATGGAAGTCCTCAAATTGTACATGGCGGAGCGCAGGCGACGGACTGAAAAGCCGAGCTAGCGCGACAAGAGCAACTGTTTTGCCTGCACCGTTCGGGCCGAGGAGGAACGTGAGCTGGTTGAGCTTGATCTCGACTGGATCTGGCCCGAACGACTGGAAGTTCTTGAGCCGAAGTGTACGGATTCTCATGGAAGGTTGGGAACTCCTTGGTTGTCCGCCCAGTGTGGGCTCAATTTGAACGTGCTCGTGTCCACTCTATTCTAGTTCCGACGATTGACTCGAATAGGATGGACACACTGCCAACTGACAGTTTCCATCTATGTGATCTCCGCGTGGACGAGCAGGTGATGAGCAGGATTACCTCTGGCTTACCTAAGGACAAGACGATGCGCACGACGCGGGGTTACCACTTCACGCCAAAGGGCCTAAACAAGATGCTCAAGAATCGCGCCTACATTGGCGAGTACGCCTATGGCGGGCACGTCCATGAGGACGGGATGCCTCGCCTCGTTGATGACCTCACGTTTAATGAAGTCCAACGCCGGTTCGCAATCAACAAGCGTCGTGGGGCAAAGACCAAAGCCGAGCTCGCTGCTCAAGGCGAGAACGCACCCGACTACTGGCTCACAGGCAGGGCGTACTGCCTCACCTGTGGCGGGCCGATGGAGGGCGTGAGTGGCACCTCGAAGACCGGCAAGACGTATCGGTATTGCTACTGCCTCAATCAGTGCAAAAAGAAGTGCTCAGCCAAGACCGTCCGCAAGGACGAAATCGAGTTACGGATTGAGGAGATCGTCACCTCTTTCCTCGCAGACCCTGAGATGCTGGCCTCGCTCGCTGTTGATCTAGCCGATCATTACCAGCAGACCCACGGGCGTGGAGATGACATCCTCAAGGCATTGGAAGCTCGGCGCGCAGACGTGGAAAAGAAGCAAGCAAACTTCGTCAAGGCCATCTCCCAAGGCATCTTCAACGAGACCACCGCCGAAGCCATGCGTTCCCTAGAAGAGCAAAAGCGTGAGCTTGACGCAGCGATCCAGGCCGAGCATGTGAAGGCCACACTTTACGAGGACGAGGCGAGCATCGGCGCGTTCTACAAGCGCTTCGCTGAGGCCACCATTGACACACCCGAGACCCGCGACCAGCTCTTCGAGTACTTCGTGGATAAGGTATTCATCGGGCGCGAGCAGATCATCATCGCGTCCTATTTCCATGACAGCGCAGCACCCGCCGAGTTCGAGGAGCTAGAAGAAGCGCTCACCAGCGGATACAGAGCGGGGGAAGCGCGAACCTACGCTCGAAAGCGAGAGTTCGACACTTCCCCCTGGAGTGGAGATGGGGGGAATCGAACCCCCGTCCAATGGCCGGCCCCGAATTCTTCTCCGAGCGCAGTCTACGGTTTTATTTCTCAGCCCCTAGCATTGCGTAGACACACCGCCAGATAGGCTCAGTTGATTAAGCGTCGGAGGCGCCCCACCAACATGGGCGACTCCCAGTGGCTCCCTAGACGACGCCAGACACCGGGCCGGAAGCAACTCCCGGGCTGACGGACTAAAGGTTCAGGCTGCAATATCAGGCAGCGAGAACGTAGTCGGTGCGATTCTGTTCGGCACCTATTGGTTTGCACGCATCGTTAACGAGATGAGCGTACATTCTCGGCTCGCTTCACTTCGATCGACGACCACTGTCGAAACCGATCATCCCCTCTTGAGTTTTCAACTCCCCGACGCCCGCGTTACCGCAGACCGTCGGACACATCAGTTTACGCCGCCACCCACAAGCCGTCAAGGGAAAACAGAAGCATCAGAGCAGCTTCGTCGCCTCCAACTTTTCCGCCATGCGACGGTTATTTCGCACAAGCAGCGGGCGCAGCGCCAGCCCCAGGAACGCGGCGAACAGGATGAAGGAAGCGAGGAACCACATGGCGTCCGCGTACTCGTGCCCCGAGTATCCGGCGATCGATGCGCGCAGCGCCTTGATCGCGTGCGTGGCCGGCAGGAACGGCGAAACCGACGAGAAGAAGGACGGCAGGATCGCCAGCGGGAACGTTCCCCCGGCACCCGAAATCTGCAGGACCAGGAAGAGCACGCCCAGGGCCTTGCCCGCGTTCCCGAACGTCGCAATAAACGTGTACAGCAGGGAGGAGAACACGACGGCCGTCAGCCACAGGGTGCCCATGAACTGCAGCGGGTGAGCGTGTTGGACCTTCAGGAAGTACAGGTCCCCCAACCCCACCACGGTCGCCTGGGCGAGCGCGATCGTCCCGAAAATCAGGTAGCGGCCCAGGTAGCCGGCGGCCAGGCCGACGGGCTTCGCGGTGAGGGTCGCGCGCAGCGAGTCACCCTCGGGCAGGCCTTCAGCAACGTTGGAGTCCGTGACATCCGAGCGAATCGACACGATCATGAGCACGGAGCCGACCCACAGGGCCAGGATCGAATAGAGCGGCGCCATCTGGGAGCCGAAGTTCGCCACCGGGTAGACGGGGGTCTTCTCGACGCCCACGGGTGCCGCGATGGCCGCGGCCAGGGCCTCGGGATTATTCCCGATAATCGTCCCGAGCGTCGTCAGGTCGCCCCCGGCGAGCGCCTCGCTGATCGACGCATGCAGGGAGTCGAGCTTTCCGGCCGCCTCGCGCAGGCTCGTGGCCGCGCCGGTCAGGTTGTCGCGCAGCTGGGTCAGTCCCTCGCGCGCGCTCCCGCTGCCGTTCGAGGCAGTGGACGTCGCGCCCTCCAGGGAGGTGCGGGCGGCGCTCAGGGACGACTGGGCCGAGGCCAGGGTGGCGGCCAGGGACTCGAGCTGAGGACGCAGGTTGTTCTCATAGTCGGAGGACAGCCCATCGACCGCTGAGCGCGCCTGGGCGATCAAGCCGTTCACCGTCGCGTGCCCAGCTTCGGCATTCGCGACCTTGGAGTCGAGCTCGGACGCGGCGGCGCGTAGCCCGTTCGCAACCTCAGTCAGCCGGTCGGAGGCCGCCTGCAGGCGATCCAGCGAGGACTGGGAGACAGGCGAGCCCGGCAACGCCTCGAGCGTCGACTTGATCGACGCGAAGCTGGTCGCCTGCGTGTCCAGCACGGAGGCCTGCGAACGCAGCGTCGAGGCCGCGTCCGACGCGCTCGTGGATCCGTTCGCATACACGTTCTCAACGGCCGTTGACAGGGAGGACAGCGAGGACTGGGAGGAGGAGATCGCGTCGGACACCGAGGAGACCGCCGCCGACGCGGCTGATCCTAGTCCACCCGCTCCAGCCTGAGCGCTCGAGACCGCGGACTGCGCGGAACCCTTCGCGCTCCCCAGCCCGTCCACGAGCGTGCTCGTCGAGTCGATGAGCGTCACCGAGGAGCCCACGAGCGACGCGTAGGCGTCCGCACTGTCCGCCGCCGTGCGCAGGCGCGAGGCGACGTTCTGCACGCGGTTATCGAGCGCCGTCACCGTATTGACGGCCGTCGGCGACGACAGCGCGCCCCCAACAGACGTCGCGGTATCCAACGCGACCTCGGAGAGTGTCTGAACGAAGATCTGATTCACCTGGGCGCTCACCGCCTCGGCGCCCTGGCCGGCGATCTTCGGCGAAATACCGTTCTTCTTCTCGTTGACGTAGTAGGTCATCGGCGCGGAGGAGGCACCCCCGTCGAAGAACGTGAGCATCTCTCGCGAAAAGTCCGACGGAATGACGATAGCCGCGTAATACTCGCCCGAGCGCGTCCCCTCGACCGCCTCATCCTCGGAGGCAATGACCCAGTCGAAGTTGTCATTCTTACGCAGCGCGGACACCACAGAATCGCCAATGTTGACGTGGAGCGGTACCAGGTCCGACTTGTAGCCCGCGTCCGTATTCGCGATCGCGATGCGCAGGCTCTTCGTGTTGCCGAACGGATCCCACGAGGCCGCTACGTTAAACCACGTGAACAGAGACGGAATAACAACGAGGCCGAAGACAACGACGCTAGCGATCAGGGAACGATGCGCGCGGCGCAGGTCCGCGCGGTAAATTGCCCAGATTGTTCTCATTGCTCGTCTCCCTTCGCCGCCTCCGATGCGTCGCCCTCGGGGTCCTCATCTCCGAGGCCGGGGTCGGCCTCGTCCGTATCCTCTCCCCCGCGCTCACCGAGGGACGAGGCCAGCGCCGACGAGATCGACGCGCTCACGGCGGCGGCACCCAGCGCGAGACGCGAGCGCGCGCCCTGAACGCGGCGTGTGAGCAGGGAACGCACGTCCTGCTCTTCCATAGCGCCGAGGAGCTGCTGACGCGCCAAGGCCTCGCGCAGGTACTGCAGGCCGATCAGGAACATGATGACGAGGAGGACCCACACGATCCACGCGCCCAGCACAATCGGCGCCTCCGCGACGTTCGCGACCGACAGGACGGCGAGCGCCACGGGCACGATGATGCCGAGGACGATCGCCACGCGGCGGATCCTCGGGTAGCGACGCTCGAAGCGCGCGGCCCGCCCGCTCACCGAGCGCTGGAAGCCATCGTGGTCCGCCAGGGCCGCCACTATCTGGCTAAGGCGGTAGCGGTTGGAGGGAACGCGCGTCGCCTCGGCGAGGAAAAGACCGGAAGATGCCAGATCACGGGTGACCATCGCATTCAGGTTGACCAGGAACGGGCGCAGCGCGAGGCCAATCGCAAAGGCAACCAAAGCCTCGGCGCCGAGAACCGCCAGGCAGGAGAGGTAGGTGTGCCCGTAGAATCCTCCGACGATTTCACGCAGCGCATTAACGCCATACGTGAAGGGGAACAGCGGATGCAGGAACCGGAAGAAGGAGGGCAGCATCTCGACCGGATACAAGCCGGCCGAGCCCGGAATCTGCACGACCATGATGATGACGCACAGGCCCTTGCCGATGTGCTGGAAGCACGTCGAGAGCATGTAGACGATCGACACAAACACCATCGAGATCACCATCGACGTCCCCACGAAACCCAGTCGGGACACCGTCTGCACACCGATGACAAGGACACCGGTCGACACGACGAGTGCCTGGATGACGCCGAAGAAGGCGAGCAGCATCCACCGCCCCATGTACTTGGCGGCAGAGGACGTCGGCCCGATGCCCTCTTCATCCACGTCGAGCTTGAGAAGGAGGACGAGCGAAAACGCACCGATCCACAGGGCCAGGTTCGTGAACAGCGGAGCCATCGCCGAACCGTAGGCCGCCACGGGATACACGGCCTTCGTCTCAATCTTCGTCGGCGAGGCCATGAAAGAGGCGATCGATTCGGCGTTGACCCCCAGGGAGTCCGCGAGGTCGCGCAGCGTATTCGAGGAGGACAGCGACGAAATATCCGTGGCCACCGAGTCGAGGTCGGTCTTGATCGCAGCGACATTCGTCGAGCTCGTCTGGGTCGCCGTCTTCGCCCCATCCAGGAGGGAATCGAGCTGGTCGAGCAGGCCCGACACCTGGTCGCGCTGACTGCGCAGCGTGTCCAGAGAGCCGCGCATCGATGAGGACGCACTCGAGAAGTCGTCGAGCGCCGAGGAGATCGCGGGCAGCTGGGAGGACACTCCGCTGCGCGCGTTCGTGACCGCGGTCGACACGGCCGCGGACGCGTCGGAGGCTTTCGTCAGCGCGTCCGATATCGACGTGGACGTGGCCGACAGGTCGGAATTGAGGGTCGTCAGGTCACCCAGAGCCGTCGACAGCGCGGCGTTCTGGTTCGTCAGATCAGTCAGTGCGGTGCCCGCCGCGGGCAGATTGCCAATCCCCAGGGCATTCAGCTCCGCGAGCACGTCACCCACCGAGTTGTTAATCGACGTTCCCTCGGTGAGCAGGCCACCCACGCGCCCGGACGCGCCCTGCACGGCGCCGTCTAGGGTCCCCGCGTTCGCCGACACGCCCGCCAGGGCGCTCGCCGCATTCGAGGACAGGCCATCAAGAGCCCCACCCATCTGGCTCGAGAAGGACGCCAGCGACGTGCGCGAGTCACTCACCAGCTGGTCCGCCTGGTCCAGGGACGTCGACAGCTCCGAGGCGGCCGCGTCCAGATCACTCAGGGTCGCGCGCGCCGAGGCCACCGAGGCCTTCGCCGCGTCAATCTTGGCGCCCATGCCGTCCAGGGTCTGCGAGGCGCTGCCGAGCTTGGCCGAGGCCTCGGACACCGACGCGGACACGTCCGAACGCTTCTGGTCAGCGTTGTTCGCGATACTGATACCGGCCTCGGACGCCTTCTCCGAGAGCACCTTGGCCACCGTCGAGACGAACGCCGAGTTGATCTGGCGGTCGAGAGACGTCGCGCCCGCCCCCGTGATCTTGGGGGCCACCGCGTTGTTCTTCTCGTTGACGTAATACTGGATATTCGGCTTGACATACGTGCCATCGACGATGCCCGTCAGGTCGCGCGAAAACGACGCCGGGATCACGAATGCCGCGTAGGAGTCTCCACGCTCGACCTCGGCGCGCGCCTCGTCGGCGCTCACGAAGTGCCAGCCCAGCTGATCGTTCTCCTTCAGCTGGGTCTCCAGCATCGCACCGACGTTCACGGTGCCGATCTGATCCTTGGTCGCGCCCTCGTCCTCGTTCGCGACGGCGACCCGGATGTGGGAGGTCTGCGAGTACGGATCCCAGAATCCCGCAATGTTGAACCACGCGTAGAGCGCAGGCACGAACGCCATACCGATGATGACAATCCACGCGGCCGGAACACGCACCAGCCTCAAAAGATCACGACGAAAAATCCTGACGGAACCTCGCACAGGGTCGCCTTCTTTCCCCTATCGGCGAGCCTGCTTCACGTAGCGGCGCATCGCACGCTCGGCCTCGCGCTGATCCTGTTTTTCACGCAGGGCCTGACGCTTATCCCATTCCTGCTTGCCCTTAGCCAGGGCGATCTCGACCTTGACGCGGCCACCGATGAAGTACAGCTCCAGCGGCACGATCGTGTAGCCCTTCGCGGCAACACGGTCCTGCATACGGTCGATCTCAGCGCGGTGCAGCAGCAGCTTGCGCTTGCGCATGGGCGCGTGGTTCGTCCACGATCCCTGCGAGTACAGGGGGATGTTGGCGCCGTAGAGCCAGGCCTCTCCCCCGTTGATCTCGACCCACGAATCCACGAGGGACGCGCGACCCATGCGCAGCGCCTTCACCTCGGTACCCATGAGAGCCAGGCCGGCCTCCCAGGTGTCCTCGATCGTGTAGTCGTGGCGCGCCTTCTTGTTACGGGCAATCGTCTTCTTCGCGTCGGAGGCAGCCTTAGCGCGCTGCCCCTCCGTAGGCTTGGGCTTCTTCCAATCCTTGGGCATGCTGCCTCCTTTCAGACTCGTTTTCCGTACAACTTGCGGAAAGACCCCCGCAGCGAAGTCGCTACGGGGGTCAATCCTAACGCGGATTACAAATAATCCATCGGTTCAACGTAGCTTCCGTTCTGAATGACACCAAAATGCAGGTGGCATCCGGTCGCGTAGCCGGTCGAGCCAACCTCACCCAGCGCGTCGCCCGCGTTCACGTACTGACCCGGGGACACGTACTGAGCCTGCATGTGCAGATATTCAGTGATGACGGAGTTACCGCCGACGAGGCCGTGGTTGATATCCACGTAGTTGCCCGCCGAATAGTCCGAAGACACCGCATTGACATAGCCCGAGGCAACGGCACGAATGATCGTGCCGCAGTCGGCAGCCATGTCGGTGCCCGAGTGGCCCTTCATGACGCCCAGCACCGGGTGGTAACGCATACCAAACGGGCTGGTGACGACGATCGGAATGTCGAGGGGGCTGCGGAAGCCCGAGGCCGACACGTACGAGGCACCCGACGCACGGTTCGCCTCGTCGATGGCGGCCAGCTCCGCGCTGCGTGCCTGGTAGTCGGCTTCCGCCTGGTCGAGCGAGGCCTGAACCTGGCCCTTCTGAGAGTCCCATTCGGCCTGCTTGGCCTGCGCCTGCGTCTTCAGGTTGTTGAGCTCGGTGAGCTTGGAGTCGGCCTCATTCTTCGCAGCCTCAGCCTCGGCCTCGGCCTTCGCGGCCTTCTCCTCGAGGTCGGCGATACGCTCCGTGATGGCGTCCTGGCGCGTAGCCTGGGTCCGCTGGGACGAGGACACGTCCAGCGCGGCCGTCATGGTCTGGCTCTCCGTGCGCAGCGCCATGTCGGCCGCCGCCGCACGGTCGGTGATCGACTCCGTGCCGCCCGCCGTCAGGGCGACGGCGACCGGGTCGACGTTGCCCTCGCGGTACTTGCGCCGCACGAGGTCGGCGATCGCGCGCTGCGCGTCGTCGGCCTGCGTGGTCGCCTGGTTCAGCGACTGGTCAATGCGGCTCTGCTCGCCCTGAGCGGCGCTCAGCTCACCCACGATCGTCGCGTGCTCGCGGGACTTCTGGTCGTAGGTCGCGGTCGCGGACTCGTAGGCGGCCTGGGCCACCGGAATCTGCGCGTTGAGCGACTGCAGGTCGATGAACACCTGGGCGAGCGACGCATCGATGCCCTCCAGCTGCGACTGCAGAGCGTTGACCGTCGCCTCGGCCTCGGCGGCCGCGTTCGCGGCGGCGTCGCGCTCATCGTCCGCGCGCGCGGGCAGCGCCTGGCTCATCGCCGCAAACGAGGCGATCGCGAGGGCCAGTGCACCGGCGCGCAGCGCGCGACGACCGGGACGATGCGAGGAGAGGGACATGAGACTCACGCCTTCGTGTACTTCGCGAGCGAGAACGCCGAGGCAATAACCGCCAGCGCCACCGCCGCCAGGACGAGGATCGGCGTCATGATCGCGACCTCACCCATACCGATAAAGTTCGTCCACTTAAATGCGGGGGCCATCCACCCCTGGACGATAAAGTGCACACCCGCGAACAGTGTGCCGATCGCGAAGCCGGCGCCCACCAGCGCGGCGAGCGCGCCCTCGATCATGAAGGGGGCCTGAATAAACAGGTTCGAGGCACCCACGTAACGCATGATCTGGGTTTCCTGCTCACGGCTCATCGCGCTCAGACGGATCGTCGTCGAGATCAGCAGAATCGCGGCAACGACCATGATCGCACCGAGGCCCAGGGCCGCCGTGCGGGCGGCGCCCAGCACGCGGAACAGGGGCTCGACGACCTCACGCTGGTCGCGCACCTCGGACACGCCCGCGGTCCCGGAGAACTCCTCCTTGACCACCGAGTACTGCTCGGGGTTGACCAGCTTGATGCGGAACGCGAACTGGAGCATGTCCGGCGTGGTCCACTGGGTCAGCGCGTTGTTGCCGTTGAGACGCTGGAAGTTCTCGTATGCCTCTTCCTTCGTCTCCTCGTACACGTGAGCCACGTACGGGGTCATCTCGGCGGACGCCAGCTTCTGGCGCACCGCGTCGATCTGCGCGTCGGTCGCCTCGGTCGCGTTACAGTTCGCGGCCGCGTCGTTGATGGCGCACATGTAGATCGTGACCTCGATCTTGTCGTACCACTCCGACTTCATCTTGGACACCTGCATCTGGGTCAGGCCCGCGATGCCCACGAAGAGAAGGGACACGAAGGTCACGAGGATGACGGCGACGCTCATCGCGCGGTTACGCGACAGGCCCTTGCCGACCTCGGACAGAATAAAACGAAGCTTCACTGGTCTTACCTCCCGGCCCCGTAGACGCCGCGGTTCTGGTCGCGCACGACGTCGCCGCTGGCGAGCTCGATGACGCGCTTACGCATCTGGTTCACGATGTCCGCATCGTGGGTAGCCATGACGACGGTCGTGCCCGTGCGATTGATTCGGTCGAGGAGACGCATGATGCCCAGCGACGTCTCCGGGTCAAGGTTGCCGGTGGGCTCGTCCGCGAGCAGCAGCTCGGGGCGGTTCACCATGGCGCGCGCGATAGCGACACGCTGTTCCTCACCGCCGGACAGCTCGTGCGGCAGGCGCGATTCCTTGCCGGACAGGCCCACCAGCTCGAGGGCGTCCGGGACGGCCGTCTCGATCGCGTGACGAGGCTTGCCGATGACCTGCATGGCCAGGGCGACGTTCTCGTACACGGTCTTGGAGGGCAGCAGTCGGAAGTCCTGGAAGACCGTGCCGATCTGGCGGCGCAGCTTCGGAACCGCCCACGTGGACAGCTTGGACACGTCCTTGCCGAGCACCCACACCTTGCCGCTGGTCGCCTTCATTTCGCGCATGACGAGCTGCAGGAACGTGGACTTGCCGGAACCCGACTTGCCGACGAGGAACACGAATTCTTCGCGTTCCACCTCCAGCGAGACGTGGTCCAGCGCGGGCTGGGCACCTGGCGTGTACACCATGGTGACATCTTCAAAACGAATCATGGGACCGTCCGATCGGGGTCAATAGTCCCTGTCAGATTAGGTAACGATCGGGTCACGACCCGGCTGCGACACGCGGAAAACAGGCGGTGTGGCGCTCAGCCCTCCACCTGAGGGGGCTTGGACATACGCGCGGCCCCGGCCTCGTTCATAAATCGACGAGGCCGGGGCCGGGTTGCGCGAAGGTGAGACTCAGTCCTGAGCGGCCTTCTGCTCGTTCTTACGCCAGCGGATGCCGGCGTTGATGAAGCCGTCGATGTCGCCATCGAAAACGGACTGGGGGTTACCGGACTCATACTCGGTGCGCAGGTCCTTGACCATCTGATACGGCTGGAGGACGTAGGAGCGCATCTGGTCGCCCCACGACGCCTTGACGTCGCCGGCGAGTTCCTTCTTCTTCGCCTGCTCTTCCTCGTGGCGCAGCACGAGGAGGCGGGACTGCAGGACTCGCAGGGCGGCCGCACGGTTCTGGATCTGGGACTTCTCATCCTGCATGGACACGACGATGCCCGTGGGGATGTGGGTCATGCGCACGGCCGAGTCGGTCGTGTTCACGGACTGGCCGCCGGGGCCCGAGGAACGGAAGACATCCACCTTCAGCTCGGACTCGGGGATCTCAATGTGATCCGTGGTCTCAATGAGGGGGATGACCTCGACGGCCGCGAAGGACGTCTGGCGGCGACCCTGGTTGTCGAAGGGGCTAATACGCACGAGGCGGTGGGTGCCGGCCTCGACGCTCAGCGTGCCGTAGGCGTAGGGGGCCTGAACCTCGAAGGTCGCCGACTTCAGGCCAGCCTCTTCCGCGTAGGAGGTGTCCATGACCTTCGTCGGGTAGCCGTGACGCTCCGCCCAGCGCAGGTACATGCGCAGCAGGATCTCGGCGAAGTCGGCGGCGTCCACACCGCCCGCGCCGCTTCGGATCGTGATGACGGCGTTGCGCTCGTCGTACTCGCCGTCCAGCAGCGTGCGGATCTCCAGGTCACCCAGGTCCTTACGCAGCTTCTCCAGGTCAGCCTCGGCCTCGGCAAGGATGTCAGCGCTCTCGTCCGGGTCCTCGGCGGCCATGTCCACCATGGCCTCCAGGTCGTCGATGCGCTCGCTCATCTGCGTGACGCGGTCGAGCTCGCTCTGGCGGTGGCTGAGCGCACTCGTGACAGCCTGGGCGGCGCTCGGGTCGTCCCACAGGTCGGGCGCGGCCGCCTTCTCATTCAGCTCGGCGATCTGAGCGCGCAGCTTGTCCGGCTGCACGACCGCGAGGATGTTCTCCATCGTGGTGCGCAGGGACGGGATCTCTTCAGAAAATTCAATGGCCACCCATCCAGGGTAGCGGATCGGGCCGCCAACGAGGAACGCTACGGCGCTGTGGTGGCAGGGCTTACTCCCCCGCCAGCGGCAGATACGACGGTGCCCCGACGCCAATACGACGCCGGGGCACCCACAAGAAGCGGATCAGATGAGACCCATCGCAACCATCGCGTCGGCCACCTTGCGGAAGCCAGCCAGGTTCGCGCCGGCCACGTAGTCGCCAGCCACGCCGTATTCCTCGGCGGTGGCGACGGTGTTCGCGTGGATGTCGACCATGATCTGGTGGAGCTTGGCGTCGGTCTCCTCGAAGGGCCACTGGGTGCGGCCCGAGTTCTGCTGCATCTCCAGGCCGGAGGTGGCCACGCCACCCGCGTTCGAGGCCTTGCCGGGGGCGTAGGCAACGCCGGCGGCCTGCAGGGCTTCGATCGCCTCGGGGGTCGTGGGCATGTTCGCACCCTCAGCGACCAGCTGGACGCCGTTCTTGATGAGGCTCTGAACACCGGACAGGGGCAGCTCGTTCTGGGTCGCGCAGGGCAGGGCCACGTCACAGGGGACGTCCCAGATGGAGCCGTCGGCCACGAAGACGGCGCCGGGGCGCTCGGCCGCATAGTCGGAGACGCGTCCACGACGCACCTCCTTGATGTCCTTGAGCAGCGCGACGTCGATGCCGGCCTCGTCCACGACGTAGCCGGAGGAGTCGGACACGGCCACGACGGTCGCGCCCAGCTGCTGAGCCTTCTCGGTCGCGTAGATCGCGACGTTACCCGAACCGGAGACGACGACGCGCTTGCCGTCGAAGCTGGTGCCCTTCGCGGCGAGCATCTCGGCGGCGAAGTAGACGAGGCCGTAGCCGGTGGCCTCGGTGCGCACGTAGGAGCCGCCCCAGGTCAGGCCCTTGCCGGTCAGGACGCCCGCGTCGAAGCGGTTCTTGAGGCGCTTGTACTGGCCGAACATGTAGCCGATCTCGCGGCCGCCCACGCCGATGTCGCCCGCGGGCACGTCGGTGTCGGGGCCGATGTGGCGGGAGAGCTCAGTCATGAAGGACTGGCAAAAACGCATGACCTCGGCGTCGGACTTGCCCTTGGGGTCGAAGTCCGCGCCACCCTTGCCGCCACCCATGGGCAGGCCGGTCAGGGCGTTCTTGAAGATCTGCTCGAAACCGAGGAACTTGATGATCGACAGGTTGACGGAGGGGTGGAAGCGCAGGCCGCCCTTGTAGGGGCCGAGCGCAGAGTTGAACTCGACGCGGAAGCCGCGGTTCACGTGGATGTTGCCCTTGTCGTCTGCCCACGGGACGCGGAACTGGAGCTGACGCTCGGGCTCCACGATGCGGTCGATGATGGCCAGGTCGGCGTACTCGGGGTGACGCTCCGCGAGGGGCGCGATGGTCAGGAGGACCTCGTAGACGGCCTGGTGAAACTCGGCCTGGGCGGGATCACGGCGCTGAACGGATTCAAAAACGGAGGCCAGCGCGGGAGAAAGACGAGAAGTATCAAAGGTGCTCATGGCCTAAAGTTTACGTTTCGTTTACCCATCATTCCCTCACCATCCCACAATGTGACCGTCTCGGACGTCACTTTAGGGCGCCCCCTGCACCCCACGCAGGCGCGCACTCGAGGTTCTCACCAGCTCGGGAACCACCGCGCTGCGCAGCACCGGAGGCAGGAGGGAGACCCTCGGATGCGCCCTCACGCCAACCTCCAGCTCCCCGCTACTCATGCTCACCCAGGAGACGCTCACCCCGTCCCCAACCCGACACGTCGAGTCCGACAGCGCCGCGAGCGCGCGGTCGACGCGAGAGCTCGCCGTCTCCTTGTCAACCCCAAGGTTTCCTCCCGCGAATACCGTGGACGCGGAGGCGCCCGACACCCCGGCGCTCGCCAGGGCGTCGGCGCAGGACACGAGGCGCCGGTCCTGCATCGCAACCTCGGTGAGCGCGATCGACACGACGAGCAGCAGACACACGAAAGCGCATCCCGCGCACATGAGAATACCGACGCGTCCGTCCTCTCCCTCATTCACGGGCGACCACCTCCCGCACGGGCGCGCGGGCACTCGAGGAGACACCCACGCCGACTCCGCCGAGCCAGGAGGGCATGAAGGGCAGCGGGACCTGCACGGACACGCGAACGTCGACAGCCCCATCCCCCGCCTGGCAGTCATCGCACGTCGCGGCCACCTCGGGCTCCGCGTTCACGCCGAAATCCTCGACGATGAGGGTCACGGCATGGGAGGCATCAGCCGTTCGTTCCGGGTCCTCGGCGAGGATGCGTGCAGCCTCGCGGGCCCCCGCGTCCACCGCCATGGCACCGGCGCTCACCTGGCCGATCGCGAGCACGATGTAGAGCACCGGGATCACGACGACGACGAGGATCCCGAGGAATTCGACGCTGGCGTCTCCGCGCTCGCTCACGGCCCCTCCACCAGGGCGCGCCCGCGCACGGTCAGCCACCTCGGCCCGAGTCCTCCGACGAGCGGCAGGCGCGTGCGCACGGTGACGGTGAGGACGTCGACGCCCGCGTCGCTCTGGCGATCCACGGTAATCTCGCGGTCCTTCGCCGCCCCCACGAGGGAGTCGAGGAGTTCGCCCGTGCGGGCCCGGGCCTCGTCCTCGTCCCCTCCGAGCAGGCCGCCACGGCGCGCACCCTCGGACGCCGCGCTCACGCTCATCGTGCGCACGTGCGAAGCGAAGGCCAGCTGAACGAGCAGGAGGATGACGAGGACGACGAGGCCCTGGACGAGGACCGTCGAGACGACCTCGGATCCCTCCTCAGATGCCCGCAATCGAGTCCATCGCACGGTTAAAGATCTCCACGAGCCGCTCCGAGGCGACGCCCCAGATGAGGACAACGAGCGCGGCCGTCATGAGGGTGATGAGGACCCACCCGGGCACGTCGCCACGCTCCCCGAGGGGAGCCTTCCTGAGAAAGAGTTTCTTCATGACTATTTCCTTCCTTCACGGGGTGAAATCCAGGGCGATAAGCCCCGGGTAGAGGGCGAACATGACGGTGACGGGCAGGATGAGGAAGACGACGGGCAGGAGCATCGCAATCTCGCGGCGCCCACCCTCCTCCATGAGGGCGGCGAGGGATCGTTCACGCTGGTCCCGGGCCTGGTCGTGCAGGACAGCAGCCAGGGGCGAACCGCGCTCGATCGCCGTGGTGAGCGTGCGGCTCAGGCGCGTGAGGGCCGGAGATTCGGTGCGCTCGACGAGGTCGGCGAGAGCGCGCACGGAGGGCGTGCCGTTGCGGATGTGCCCGGCGGTCAGCAACAGCTCTGCTCCGAGGGGGCCTCCCGCGCACCCGGCGACGCGCTCGATGGCGGCGGGGATCGACTCGCCGGCGGCCACCGCGAGCGCGAGGAGTTCCGAGCAGTCGGGCACGGCGGCATCGATCGCGCGCTGTCGGGCTCGGGCGCGCACGGTGAGGAAGCGGTCCATGCCGGCGACCCCGAGGAGAGTTCCGACGAGCGCGCAGGCACACAGGGGAACGAGGGAGGCGCGCAGGGATGAGGCGTGGCGCGCGGCAACGAGAGCGCATGCGGCGACGAAGCCTGCGACCCCCGCGACCGCCTGGCGCAGCCGGAAGACGGACACGTCCGGATTCATGCCGGCCAGGGCGAGCCTGCGGGCCACGGATTCGCTGGTGGATCCCAGAGTATCGAGGGTGGAGGCGCCCACGCGGCGCGCCCACGCGGCGAGCGCAGAGGGCGGGCGCTCCTGCACGCGCCCCTGCGCGACGCGATCAACGAAGGAGGGACGGCGCGCGAGGGCGGCGGCCAGGATAAGGACGAGGCCCGCGCCGGCGACGAGGGCAGCGGCCAAGTCGAGGGCTCGCAATGTCCACGGATTCATCGCGCGCCCCCAAGGTTCCTCGGGTCGGTGCTCAGGCGGCCCATGGCCTTCATGATCAGGTAGGCGATGACGCAGATGCCGGCCCCCGAGCACAGGACCGCGATACCGCCCGGCGAGTTCCAGACGCTCGCGCTGGCCCCACCTCCCGACAGGAGGAGCAGGACGATCCAGGGGGCCGCGAGGCCAAGGCGGGCGGCACCCACCGTCCAGGATTGAC
Organism: Actinomyces sp. HMSC035G02; assembly: GCA_001838165.1. GTDB lineage: Bacteria > Actinomycetota > Actinomycetes > Actinomycetales > Actinomycetaceae > Pauljensenia. The sequence continues at coordinate 24,717 of KV835914.1, forward strand.
GCGCCTCGAGTTCTCCGCGCACGCGCGCATCCTCGCGCAGCAGCGAGGCGAGGTCTTGAAGCAGGCGGGTCAGGTCCGCCCCGCCAACGGATCGAGCAATGCGCAGCGCCTCGACGATGCGGTCGGCGACAGGGTCGGCGACCGTCTCTTTCATCGTGTCAAGGGCGAGCTCGAAACGGCCGTTAGCGCTGTAATCCCGCGAGAATGCGTCGAAGGCGAAGCGCACGGGGACGGGCCCCTCCTCGGCAAGGTCGCAGAGCACTTGGGGCAGCGCCGTGCCCGCGCGCACGCCGGACACCATGGCGTCGATGACCTCCGGCCAGGCGGCCCTCACGGTTTTCGCATGCGCGCCGAGGCGGGAGACCACCCACGCGTAGGGCAGGAACGCGACGCCGATGGAGACGATGAGGGCGACCGGCCAGGCTCCCGTGACGGCCAGGATGATGAGCGCGACGACGCTTCCGATGGCGAGGCTCAGCGCGACGAGGCGCAGGGCGGTCAGGCCGGGGATGCGGGCACGGGACACATCCTCGCGCAGGCGCTTCCACGGCCCCCACGGACGCCACTCCGGGGGCGGCGTGAACCAGGGGGACACGGCCAGGACGAGGCCGATCCCGAACACGAGCCCGCACACGATCGCGATCACGCCGGACTCCAATCCAGAAGGGAAGCAAGGTGGAAGCCGCAGGCAGCAAAACGATCGTGCAGGTCCAGGCCGCCGGCGCCTCGGACGCACCGGCACCCATCGAAGCGGAAGAGGGTGGCAGTCTCGATCCGGTTTCCTTCGACACGCCCCGGGACCGCCATGATCTCGGCGACGTGGCGCTGCCCGTCCGCGCCGCGCTCGACGTGACACACGAGGTCGATGGACGAGGCCAGGGTCGGGGTCACGAATCCCGTCGTCACGTTTTCACCGGCAAGCAGGGGCAGAATCGACAGCTTGTCGAGGGCCTCGCGAGCCGAGTTCGCGTGCACCGTCGCCATTCCCGGCACCCCCGCGTTGAGGGCCACCAGCAGGTCGAGGGCTTCCGGGCCTCGAACCTCTCCGACGATCAGGTACTCGGGGCGCATACGCAGCGATTCGCGCACGAGGTCGCGCAGCGTAATCTCGCCCGTCCCCTCTGCGCCGGCCGGTCGCGTCTGCATCGCGACGTGGTCCCAGTTGGCCAGGCCAAGCTCGAAGACCTCCTCGCAGGAGATGACGCGGCGCGACCTGGGTAGCTCCCCCGCGAGCGCGCGCAGCAGCGTCGTCTTGCCGGCTTGTGTGCCGCCCGAGACGAGGACGGAGAGTCCCACGGAGACGGCGGCAGCCAAAAAATCCCTCATTGGAGGGGCTAGCATGTCGACCGCGACCAGGTCATCCAGGGTGCGGGCGCGCTGGATGTGCTTGCGGATGTTGACGCTCCACGACGATCCCGTGACGGGCGGAATGACGACGTGGAGGCGCTCCCCTCCCGCGAGCATCGCGTCCACGAAGGGGCTGGACAGGTCGAGCCTGCGCCCGGAGTGGTGGAGCATACGCTCGACGAGGGCACGCACATCCTCGTCGGTGAGGATCAGACTCGTCAGCTCGGCAACGCCCGAGCGGGCCACGAACACTCGCGAGGCCGCGTTGATCCAGATTTCCTCGACCGAAGGATCGTCCATGAGCGCCTGAAGCGGGCCAAGGCCGCAGATGTCGTCCATAAGGTCCGCTTCGACCTGTTCGCGGGCCGCGGGCAGCAGGTCGGGCGCAAACCTGTCGATGGCACGGTGAATGAGCAGACGCACGGATTTGGGGTCTCGGGCCGCGTCGACTCCGCTCGCGGCTAAGTCCTCGCGCACCCGTGCGGCGAGCACGCGCGTCGTGGCTTCCATCGCTGTGCCTCCTTGCTACAGACCGAGCCAATGTGTCGAAAGTAACAGAGTTTTTCGGCAAGGAGCAAACCCACATCCATCCAATCCTCCTCGCGCCCGCGCGGGGAAGAGCGCCTGGGCCCAGGCCGCGATACGTTAAGGCAATGACCTCCCGCAAGAGCCCCCTCGAACTGGCAGCCCTGGCCACCGCAGCCGTCCCCGGCATGCGCGTCACCGCCCTGCGCCCGCCCACCTACAGCGACGAGCTCTCCACCGTGACCGGCATCGAAGACGCCGCCGGACACCGCTGGATCGTCACCTGCCCCCACGAGGAGGTCTCCGGCCCTGCACTCGAGGCAACCTCCGGCATCCTGGATCGGCTGGGCCAGGCGCACGACCACGACTACATCCCCTTCGACGTGCCCCGCCTGGCGGGCCAGGTGAAGACCAGCGGCGGTGGCACCGTCTACGTCCACCGTGACCCGGGCGGCACCGCCCCCACCGACGAGGACCTCGACACCGATCCACTGCTGCCCGCGTCCCTCGGACGCGCCCTCGCAGCCCTGCACAACCTACCCGAAACCGTCTTCTCCTCCATCGGCCTACCCACCTACACGGCCATCGAGTGCCGAGACCGGAACCTCGCCCTCCTCGACGAGGCCGCCCGCGAGGTCGCCATCCCCGCCGCCCTGTGGAGCCGCTGGGAGGCAGCCCTCGAGGACCTCTCCCTGTGGCGCTTCCCCTCCGCACCCATCCACGGCGACATCCAAGAGCGCTGCCTGTCCGTCAAGCGCGGCTCACTCCTCGCTATCGGCGGCTGGACCAGCGCACACGTCGGTGATCCCGCCCTCGACATCGCGTGGGTGCAGGCCACCGCTTCCGACGCGTTCCTCGACCGCTTCCGCGAGACCTACGGCCACGAACGCCGCGCCACCGACCTGCACGTCTTCACGCGCGCCCAGCTCCTGAGCGAGATCGCGCTCGTGCGCTGGCTCGTGCACGGTCTGCACGCCGAAGACTCCTCCATCGTCGAGGAGGCCCGCGCGATGCTCGACGACCTGGCCAAGGACCTGGACGGCGAGCCCCTGCTGCCCTCGCATGCATCCGCGATGGGGGCTCGCATCTCCCTGACTCCCGTCGCATCCCCTGGCGCCTCTCCGATCGAGGCCTCGGAGCCAACGCCGAGCACCGCAGACGACGCCGACGACTCCGACGAGCCCACCGTCCCCGTGTCGCGGCCGGCCTCCGCGCTCAAGCGCAAGCTCGCCGAGGGCGAGGTCGACCCCGCCGCCCCCACCGAGCGTCTCACCCTCGGCCCCGACGGCACGCTGCTGCGCTAACCGCGCCGCGCCGCCCGCGGACCGACCGCCCAGGGGCGTTCCCACGTAACAAACCGGGGCCCGTCAGGTTTCCACCTGACGAGCCCCAGCCTCGTTGATTGTCGTGAAGGCGCGCGCCTCAGTGAGACTGATCATCCCCCGGGCGAGACGCCTCGAGGGCGTCGACGCGACGGCGCAGATCCTCCACCTGCAGGCGCAGGATCGCGGCCTCCTCGGTCAGGCGACGGCGATCCTCATCCGCACGGGATAGGTCCACCGAGAAACGCAACGACAGGAGCAGCAGCACCACACCCGCCACGAAGAACCCGAGGTTCAGCGGGACGACGACGCCCAGCTGCATCGCGCTCCACTTCAGGATCGGCGGGAAGATGGACAGCAGCGCCGTAAAAAAGGCGATGCAATACCACCACAGGCCGTAGCGTTCCTTCAGACCCGAGTTACGCATCTTGACGAACACCATCACCAGGATGATGATCGCGAACACCAGTCCAAGCACGTACGTGGGGCTCATGCGTTCTCCTCCGGCGCCTGGGCGACCTTCTCACCGGGGCGCGACAGAGAAACCGCGAGGGCCATCGTCGCGCGCACCAGGAAGAGCGCCGATTTGATCGGATTGTGGGAGGGCTCGCCACCCGCGCGCGGGTGCATCTGCACGCCGACCTCGCGCACTACGAGGTGCGAGCGCGCCGCGATGACGAGCGCACCAATCGTGTCGCCCAAGTACTCGGCCGGGTAGTTGTGCGCGAACAGCGCAAGCGCACGGGGGCCGTAGAGCTTGAAACCGCTGGTCGTATCGCTCAGGTGGGTCTCACACACGCGCGAGAGGATGACCGAGAAGAGGTTCATCGCCCACTTGCGCGGGCCCCGCGCGTGGTAATTCCCCTTACCTGCAAAACGCGAGCCGATGACGACGTCCGCATGCTCGCTCGAGGCCGTCTCGATGAGCGTGTTGATCTCGCGCGGATCGTGCTGGCCGTCCGCGTCGAGCTGGCACGCGTACTCGTAGCCCATGCGCCGCGCGTACTGGAAGCCGGCACGCATCGCACCACCGACCCCCAGGTTGAGCGGCAGGTCGAGGACGGCCACGCCAGCGGCGCGCGCGATGTCGGCGGTCGCGTCCGTCGACCCGTCGGAGACCACGAGGATGTCCGCGAAGGAAGGCTTCTCAGCCTTCACCATCTCGAGGACATCACCGAGCACCTCCTCCTCATTCCACGCAGGAATGACGATGAGTAGGCGGGATTGAGCACTGGGACGGCTCACTCAGCAACCCTCTCGCTCAAGCAGCTCGAGCAGGTAAGCGCCGTAACCGGACTTGACCAGGGGCTCGGCGCGCTGACGCAGGCCCTCGTCGTCGATGAAGCCCATGCGCCACGCGACCTCTTCGGGGGCGCCGATCTTCATACCCTGGCGGGCCTCGACCGTACGCACGAATGCGGTGGCGTCCGCGAGGGAGTCGAACGTGCCGGTGTCGAGCCACGCGGTGCCGCGCGGGAGGACCTCGACCTTGAGCTTGCCAGCCTCGAGGTAGGCGCGGTTCACGTCGGTGATCTCGTATTCGCCGCGCGCGCTCGGCTTGAGGTTGCGGGCAATCTCAACCACGTCGTTGTCGTAGAAGTACAGGCCGGGCACCGCGTAGTTCGACTTGGGGTGCTCGGGCTTCTCCTCGATCGACAGCGCGTTGAACTCCTCGTCGAATTCCACGACGCCGTACTCACGCGGGTTGGACACGTGGTAGGCGAAGACGGCGCCACCGTCGGGGTCGACGTGGCGGCGCAGCTGGGCGCCCATGCCGGGGCCGTAGAAGATGTTGTCGCCCAAGACCAGGGCGGCGCTGTCGTTGCCCACGTGGTCGGCGCCGAGCACGAAGGCCTGCGCAAGGCCATTGGGCTCGTGCTGGACAGCGTAGGAAATGCTGACGCCGAGCTGACTGCCGTCGCCGAGCAGGCGGTGGAACGACGGAGCGTCGTGAGGGGTCGTGATGACGAGGACCTCAGAAATGCCCGCCAGCATGAGGGTCGACAGCGGGTAATAGATCATCGGCTTGTCGTAGACGGGGACGAGCTGCTTCGATGTCCCCAGCGTAATCGGGTTGAGACGGGTGCCCGAGCCGCCCGCCAGGATGATGCCTTTCATGTTGCCTCCGCTTCCCGGCGCGTCCTCGTGTGGGTCGCGCGTCGTTGACAATTATGCCTATACAACAGTATTTTTCCACAACTTTGCCCCCGCGCGCGCCCATGGGGCGGCGCACACCGCCGCGGGGGTGCAGATCGGATAGTATTTACATGGAATGTTGCGTCCGCACAAAAACCACGCACGTAAGGAAGAACCATGGCGCCCACCGCTAAGCCCCTGGGGATTACGACCACGCCGATCCCCGGCTTTTTGCGCATTGATCTGACTGTTCACGGCGATAACCGAGGCTGGTTCAAGGAGAATTGGCAGCGCGAGAAGATGGTCGCGCTGGGCCTGCCGGATTTCCAGCCGGTGCAGAACAACATCTCGTTCAACGACGAGGTCGGGGTGACGCGAGGCATTCACGCGGAGCCGTGGGACAAGTTCGTGTCGGTCGCGACCGGCCGCGTGTTCGGCGCGTGGGTCGACCTGCGCGAGGGTCCCTCGTTTGGCACCGTCTACACCACGATCATCGATCCGGGCGTGGCGGTGTTCGTCCCCAAGGGCGTGGGTAACTCCTACCAGACCCTTGAGCCGAACACGGCCTACACGTACCTAGTCAACGACCACTGGTCGCCGGACGCGCACTACACCTTCCTAAACCTGGCCGACGAGACGGCCGCCGTGGATTGGCCGATCCCGCTCGAGCGCGCCATCCTGTCCGACAAGGACAAGGCTCACCCGCGCATGGCGGACGTGACCCCCTTCCCTGCCCCGGCTCCCGTGGGGCGCCGCGCACTCGTGACGGGCGCGAACGGCCAGCTGGGCCGTGAGCTCATGCGCGCGCTGCCCGAGGCCGGCTTCACGGTGACGGGCGTGGACCTGCCCGAGGTGTCGATTTCCAACGCCGAGCAGGTCGCCGCTCTGCCATGGGACGACATCGACGTGGTGATCAACGCGGCCGCGTGGACGAACGTGGACGGCGCTGAGACCCCCGAGGGCCGCCGCGCGACCTGGCAGGCGAACTCGACTGGCCCGGCGATCCTGGCCCGCGAGGCCACGGCTCACGGCGTGACGATGGTCCACATCTCGACGGAGTACATCTTCGATGGCACGCAGGACGTGCACGTTGAGGACGAGGCCCCCTCTCCCCTGGGCGCGTACGGCCAGTCGAAGGCGGGCGGAGACGCGGCTGTGGCCTCGACGCCGAAGCACTACATCGTGCGCACCTCCTGGGTCGTGGGCGACGGCAAGAACTTCCTGAAGACCATGGCGTCCCTGGCGGATCAGGGCACCTCCCCCTCGGTTGTGTCCGACCAGGTGGGTCGCCTGACCTTCACCTCCGACCTGGCCAAGGGCATCATTCACCTGCTGACCAGCAACGCCCCGTTTGGCACGTACAACCTGTCGGGCGAGGGCCCGGTCATGAGCTGGGCGCAGGTCGCCAAGCGCGTGTTCGAGCTGTGCGGCCGCAATCCGGAAGACGTCACCGAGGTGACGACTCAGGAGTACTTCGCGGGCCGCGAGGTGGCTCCTCGTCCCCTGTCCTCCGTCCTGGACCTGACGAAGATCAAGGCCACGGGTTTCACCCCCGAGGATTCCTCGCAGCGCATCGACTCCTACGTCGCTTCCCTGCGCGGCTGATCGCCGCACTGACGAGGCAGGCCCCGGGCGCCGACAGGTGCTCGGGGCCGTTGCTATGTCCGCGTGCGCCCTGCGTGCGCGTGGGGGCTACGGCGCCTGCCCGCGTAGCCGGGGCCGCCCGCGCACGCCCTAGGGGCGACGGTTGCGAATGGGGGGCGACGCATCCGGATAGGATACGAACATCCGGATAGGTTACGAACATCCGGATAGCTAATTAACCTATCCATATGCGCACAACCTATCCGGATGCGCACAACCTATCCAGATGCGCACGCCCTATCCGGTCGCACATGATCGAGAGCAGCTGTGGACGTTCGAGCACCGAAGCGCAGCATCACCGGAGCACCCCACAACACCGGGACACCTCAGAGCACCGCTACGCATCCCCACCAATTCCGCACGTAATTTCCCGGCAGCTCTTTCAACTTTTGAAACCGCAACGTTGATATTCCAACGTTATCTTGGCGCCGTAAAACGAAGCTCATGGGAATTACGTGCGAGATGAAAGGCGGGGGCCAGCCACTCGTGACTGCACGTTCCCGCCCGAGAGACCCCGGCCTCGTCGAACGAGATGAAAAGCCCCCCGAGATACCTGGAGAAGCTAGCCCCTTGAGAGGCCTAGACGAGCTGGCTCAGGACGTCCTGCGGACCACCGATCTCCCGCACCTGGGCGACGAGCACGTCTGCGAGCCTCTTCGCCGCGACATACTGCGTCGATTCAACCCCGTAGCGGCTCGCAATGTCCGCAAGACGCGCAGGGATAGTGGTAGCGCTGCCGTCCCTGGACGTCAGCATGTCCGCCAAGTTGAGCACCAGGAGCTCCTCCGACCGGTAGGTACTGTCGGGGTTGCCGTGGTTGAAGATTTCCGCCCAATACGTGAACCCCAGGGAGCGCAGCAGGGCCCCTCCAAGCTCTTCATGCTCGGACTGTTCATGGGCGAATTGATAGCCCACATCGTGCAGGTAGCCCATCACGAACATCTCGCGGCACTTCTCATCCGACCAGCCAAACAGGGTCCGCCCCAGCTCGGAGGCTTTCATCCCCACCCCGCGGCAGTGGCGCAGCCGGTTCTCGTCCATGCCAATTGCCGGCTTCGAGTCAGTCATCATGCGATCCTTTGCGTGCCGTCGGCCAGATACCGCAGGAGATCCGTCAGCCTGCGACGCTGAGAGTCAGCGAGGCGCAGATCGAGGAGCTTGTCCTTGCGTACCCACTGGAAACCCGTGGATTCAGAGTCGAGAGACACCTCGTGGCCCACGGACGCCCCGTGAAACACGACGGTGAACTCCTGGCGTACTTCCCCGTCGGAGTATGCGATGCGCACGTCCGGGTCCGTGTAGGTGCCGACAATCCCGGTCACCTGCACGTCGAGGCCAGTCTCCTCCTTGAGCTCGCGGACCGCGCACTCGGCGAGGCTTTCGCCAAATTCGAGGGTGCCACCCGGGAGCGTCCAATTCCCACTATCCCGGCGCTGGAGCATGAGGATGTGGCCCTCGTGCTCGATGGCGACCGCTGCCGCAGGCACGATCGAGTTGGCCGCCGGCGCATCGGGGGCGTGGGAGTAGTCCACGCGCGTCGTCGTCAGGGCCGAAGCCAGCCACGCCTCGACATCCGGGCCAGGGGTGACGACGTTCTTGTCGTTCGTGGAGGGAACCTTGATGAAGAGGATCTGAGTCCCCCGCTTCGAGCGCTGCGCGTAGGTCGTCCCAGGTTCGATGACATAAAAGTCGCCCGCACGGAACTCATATTCCTCGCCGGTGTCCGTATCCAGGTACTGCGTCCACCCGGACAGCATGTACTGATACTCGGTGGCCTGCGTATGAAAGTGCGGCTGCTCGCACGCATCATCGGAATAGGACGTGATCCCGATTTCGAGATCGCTTGTGTCGTAGTGAGCGACCGCCTGCGGCCGAGAGAGGTTGCCCGCCAGGTACTGGCGCGACACCTGCTCCAGCGCCTGCCGGATCTCGCCTGACGTGATGGTGGAGAACATCGTCATCGCCTCCTTGGGGCCTTGTGTCGACTCTTCCTCAGCTGGCGCCTCAAGACGATGAGAACGCCGATCGCGACGACCACGCTCGCCAGGCACAGGGCGAGTACGAACCACAGCGAGGGAAGAGTCTCGCCCTGGTTGAGGCCAATGATGGACATCGAGAAGAAAGAAATGATGAGCGTCGGGACGAAAAAGACTGCAGAGGCGAAGGTGAGGAACGTATTCGTTCGTTCTGCGGCCTCGGCGTTTTCCTGGTTTGCGACGGCTTGGACGGACTGAGCGGTGTTCGCAAGCAGGCCGGACGCCCGCTCGAGCAGCCGTCGGTATTCCTCGATCGTCGCCTTGAGTTCGGCGACCTTGCGCGTCGCGAGGCCCTGCAGGGCCTCGTTCCCAGTCACGAGTTCGTTGACCTTGGAACGGCGTTCGAGGTTCCTGGAAACGAGGAACGCCGTCGTCACGAACTGCGAGAGCACGCCGATTTCTCGCTGCGCCCGCCCGAGGCGCTGCGCGGCTTCCTCCGAATCGTCACTGATCATGATCTGGAAGGGCTCGTTCTCCCAGAATTCGAACTCAATCCGCCAGTTCTCGAGGTTGTATTGCTCGTACTTGATGGGGATCGAGAACGCCTCAACGATGTTGCCCACATCCGAAGGCTCGGTGAAGTACCCCTGCCCACGGTTCAGCCAGATGCCGTTGTGCGGCCAGCGAAGGTTGTCGAGCTGGTCTGGCGAGACCGGTTGATAGATCGTGACGGTGCCGTTGCCCATGTCGAAGATCCTGCACCAGCGGTGGAGGGCACGAAGCGGCTCGGAGGTATCACCGGATCGGGCCGGCAGGTTCTGGGTCAGCAGATCGACGTACCTGATCCTCGTGTCGGCGTCGATCTGCAGAGGCACGTTCGTTTTGTTTGCAGACACCCGCTGGATCATCTCCGGCATGGAAGCCATCAGCGCGTGAGCGACGGTCGGCGCCATGAGCTTGTCGAGGAGCGAGGAGATCTCGCCGTCGTGCGTGCCGTCGAGCGACACCTCGAGCTCGTACCTGTCGATACCGTTCCACGGGTCCTCACGATGGGTGTGCGCATCGATGGGGCAGTACCGGTAGCCCTCACCGTCGTCCAGCAGGGGCAGAACGATCGGATTCTCGAACTCCATGGCCCGGCGATGCCATCCGGACAGAATCACTGCCTGCGTCCCATCCGCGTACCGACACTTCAGCAGGAAGCTCGCGTCCGCGTCCCAGAGCTGAGGATCAGACGCGTACGTCTCGCTGTAGGAGCTCATCGCCCGGGCACCTCCATTCGAAGTCGTTGGCACGTAGTTGTCCGGCACATGCGGCCCGAGGCCGTGGGGACAGACCGCTCTTTGAGATTGTAGTCGCTCGCGCAGATACCGCGCCGGAGCGCAACATATGTGCGCGCCGCAGATAAACGAGGCCGGGGCCGGCCACGCTGAATCGCGCAGTCGGCCCCGGCCTCGTCACGGAAGACCTCTCAGAAGTACGCCTTCATCATGGACACCAGGTCGTAGCCGTAGTTCTTGGCTGCGGCCCAGCCGGTGCGGTTGGGGTTCTCCTGGATGCCCAGGTACTCGACCACGGGGGCCGCGCCCTTGCGCACGTAGGTGAAGCGCGGGTCGACAACCGTGTTCGCGAGCGACGCCGTGGTCACCGAGGAGTCCGCGTAGGCGCGCAGGTGCTGGACCTGGGCACGGATGCCGGTGCGCACGTCCGGGAAGGAGGCGCCCTTCGCACCGCCACCGACCGCGCCGATGCCGGAGAAGTTGTACTGGCTGACGGTCACGTCGCCGCCGAATCGCAGCCAGCCCGTCTCCTTCATGGCCTGGACGAAGACCAGCTCGGGGGACACACCCTCGGCCACCGCCTCGTCATAGACGATGGACGCGAAGTCACGGATCGTCTGTGCACCACCGGCGCTCAGGGCGCTCGGGTAGCTGTATCCGGCCTCGTCCCACGCCTCTTCCATGGCGTCGATGACCTCCGAGCGTGAGGCGGTGGGCGCACTCATGATGAGGCGCTGACCGGCTGCGTTCGTGACGGAGGCACTGCGCGAGGCGCTGCGGGAGGCCGCCGGAGCCTCGCTGCCGTCGGCGTAGCCGAGCCACGCGCCGGAGGAAGCGAAGGTGGATGCACGCCCCTCGACGGTGACCGTGCCCGTCGCCATCGCGCCCGAGCTCGGGTCCAGCCAGTACCAGGCACCATCCAGGAGCCAGCCGGTGCTCATCGCGCCGGAGGAGCCCAGGTAGTACCAGGTGTCGCCCACCTTGGTCCAGCCGGTCACCATGGCACCGTCACCGTCCAGGTAGTACCACTTGCCGCCGTCGAGGAGCCAGCCGGTGACCATCTGTCCGCTGGGTCGCATGTAGTACCAACGGTTGTCATCCTCAGTCAGCTGCCAGCCGGTGAGCATGCGCGCGTCGTCCTCGAAGAGGTACCAGGCACCGTCGACGTTGGTCCAGCCGATAGCGGCCGCACCGTCGGCGCGGAGCCAGTACCAGTTGTTGCCGTCCTTGAGCCAGCCGGTGACCATGACGCCGTCAGCGTTCATGTAGTACCAGGAGCCGGCGACCTTGACCCATCCGGTAGCCATGTCACCGTCGGGACGCAGGTAGTACCACTTGCCGCCTTCCTGCTTCCAACCCGTCACCATGGCGGTGGAGTCATCGAAGAAGTAGCGGCGTCCGTTGATGGTGGACCATCCGCGGATGGTGCGTTCGTCGGAGCCAGCCCAGTACCAGCGGCCACCGGCAGAGAACCAGCCGGTCTTGGCGGTGCCGTTAGAGATGAAGCTCCAGGAGTCGCCGACTGCGCGCCAGGCGCCCTTGCTCAGGCCGTACGCCTGGGCGATGCCCGTCGCGTCGGCGATGCCGAGGGAACGCACGAAGCTCTCATCGCGCAGGAGCGCCGCGTCGGACGTCGAGGTGACGAAGGCGTGCTCGACGATGACGCCCGTCATATTCTCTTCGCGAGCCTGACGGATGATCGCGTAGTAGTCGCCGGTGGAACCGTCCGGGTAGTCGTAGTAGGGGTTGTCACGCGTCTTGATGCCGCGATCAGCCAGTCCGAGGCCGGTCAGCTGCTTCTGGATAGCGTTGGCCAGGGTGCGTCCCTGGGTGTGGGTGCCGTAGTTGTACGAGGAAGAGTTCGCGTACCAGACCTCCGCACCCTTCGCGATGGGCGAGGCCGAGTTGAAGTGGATGGAGACGAGGGCGTCCGCATCCGCCGCGGCGGCCATGTCAACACGGCTGGACAGGTCGGTGCTGACGTTTTCCGAGGGGCGGGTGTCCGTCGTGCGAGTCATGACGACGCGCACGCCGTCGTAGCTTTCCAGTTCTTCCTTCAGGGCCAGCGAGACCGCGAGGGTCAGGTCCTTTTCACGCAGGCCGTTTGCGACCGCGCCGCTGTCGGAGCCGCCGTGCCCGGGGTCGATGGCAATCGTGATGCCTGCTGCGTGCGCGGGCGGCACGAGGGCCGCTGCGGCTGCGCCGAGGGCCAGGGTAAGCCCGGCGACGATGGTCCTCCACGAGGAGCGCATAGTGATCCTTCATGTTGCTGATGTGACAGTCGTGATTGTAGATGCTTATGTTGTAACTGTAAACATGAGAATAGTTACACACACGAACTGACATAAACTGAAGCGATAGCTATTTTGCATGTGAGACGAGGCCGGGGCCTCTCAGGGCCTACGCGAGCGCCGACCGAACCACCGCAGCCGCCGCAGCCGAGGAGGACGCGACCGATCGATGCTTGCGTACCCAGGCTCGCACCCCCTCGGACCCCGCCCAGGGAGCACTGCCCGACGCGACGGACACCATAGCCTCGGCGATCTTGTCAGCGTCGAGGCCGCACGCCACCCCGAGCCCAGCCTCCGCGACGTCGCGGGCGGCCTGACCGGGCCCCGCGTAGATGACGGGAGTGCCCTGCGCGAGGGAGGCGAGGATCTTCGTCGGATACGCGTAGTCGTATCCGCCCGGTCGCAACGAGGCGAGAGTCGCGGTGGCTCGCGCCATCCACCGGTCCGCCTCCGCGGCGCTGACTGTGGGGATCATCTCGACGCCGGCCACGCCGCGCGAGCGATCGGCAAGGGCTTCCCATCCACTCCCCTGCCCCACGAACACGAGGCGCGCGTCCCCGAGCCGCGCTCGCGCGCGTTCGAAGGCGTCGACGAAGGCCTCGGGGGCCAGCCACTGGGCGACCGTGCCCGCGTAGACGAAGACTGGACCGTCGCAGGCGGGGAATCCCTCGGGGGTGCCGTCGGCCACCGTGTCGGGCACGCGCACGCCGTTGGGGACGACCACAACGTCCCGAGCCCCCAGGTCACGAGCACGACGTGCGACGCCATCGGAGACAGCAATGACGCGGCGGGCACCACGCAGCGCGAAGGACTCCAGGCCCGCGACCGCGCGCACGACGAGGCCGGACACACCCGCGAGCGCGGCAGCGTCCGAGACGATGTCGGCGCAGTAGTAGACGTAGGGGACGCGGCGAGCCGCGCAGGCGATGCGCACCGCAGCTCCGGTCGTCGGCGGAGGTTCGGAGACAACGACGTCCGGGCGGGGGCCGGTGAGCAGCCTGGCGACAAGAGGGACATCGAAAGACATATAGGAGACGTATCCGCGCACCGCTCCCGTGCGGTCTCGCAGGACGGGGGCGCGGCGCACCTCGACGAGGCCGCGCCCCTCCCCCGGCTCAGCGCCGCCGTCTACGAGCTGGCGGGCGTCGCGGGCGACGGAGGGAGCCAGGCACGAGGTGAGGACCCGGACCCTGTCGCCGCCTGCGGCGAGCGCGCGGGCGAGCGCCCCGAGGCGCAGCGCGGCGGCCGTCGGCTCGGGTGTAAAGGTGCGGGTCGCCAGAGTGACTAGCATGCGGGGGCGCTTCCCCCGCCGATCGTGATGCGCGGCGTGCCGGCCCAGGCCTCGGGTGAGGTGACGGCGCGGCCGTCGACGAGGAGGCGCACGCCGGGCAGGTCGGCGGGGGTCAGGTCCCGGTAGGCGGCGTGGTCGGCCTGGACGATGGCGACGTCCACCGGCTCGCCGAGGTGGTAGGCGTCCCACCCGAAGGCTGCCAGCTCATCGTCCGAATACAACGGGTCGTGCACGCTCACCTGCGCCCCGGCCTCGCGTAGCGCGTCGACAACACCAAAAACACCGGAGAATGCGGTTTCCTTGACCCCGCCTCGGTAGGCGGCGCCCAGGACCGCGACGCGCAGGCCGTCCAGGGACCCCAACAGGGCGGCGGCGCGGGAGACCGCGTAGGCGGGCATGGCGGCGTTCGCTGCGCGCGCTGCGGACACGACGGTCGCGTCCGGATCGCCGGCCAGGTACAGGCGCGGGTAGACGGGGATGCAGTGACCGCCGACCGCGATACCGGGCCGGTGGATGTGCGAGTAGGGCTGGGAGTTGCAGGCCTCGATCACGCGCGCGACGTCGATGCCGGCCGCATCCGCGTAACGCGCGAACTGGTTGGCCAGGCCGATGTTGACGTCCCGGTAGGTGGTCTCGGCAAGCTTGGCCATCTCGGCGGCCTCGGCCCCGCCCATGGGCCACACGCCGTTGGGGCGCGGCAGATCGTCGCGCTGATCGAAGGAGAGGACGGCCTCGTAAAAGGAAACGCCGCGCGCCTCGCCGGATTCGCGCAGGCCCCCCACGAGCTTCGGGTAGCGGGCCAGGTCGGCGAAGACGCGGCCGGTGAGGACGCGCTCGGGCGAGAACACCACGTCGAAGTCGCGGCCCTCGATCAGGCCGGAGACCTCCTCGATGAGGGGCTTGTATCGACCGCGCGTCGTGCCCACGGGCAGGGGCGTTTCGTAGGAGACGAGGGTGCCGGGCGTGAGGTGGGCGGCCATGGAGCGGGTGGCGGCGTCCATAATGGTGAAATCCGGGCGACTCTCGTCATCGACGACGAGGGGCACGACCATGACGACCGCGTCGGCGCCGGGGATCGCCTCGGCGTACTCGGTCGTGGCGTGCAGGGTGCCGGAGGAGGCGAGCGGGGGCAGATACTCGCCCAAGTGCGCCTCGCCCGGGAAAGGTTCGACCCCCTCGTTAATGAGGGCGACCACGCGGGGGTTCACGTCCACGCCGACGACGGTGTGCCCGCCGCGCGCGTAGTGCACCGCCAGCGGCAAACCGATCTTGCCCATGCCGACGACCGCGATGCGCATGCGGCTCCCCTTTCCGTCTCCGGCCTCGTTGTTCCCCTCCAGTGTAGTGCCCCACCCCACCTACAATGGGGGCGTGGATCGCGCGCTCAATCTCCTGCTCTACCCGTCGAACCTGGCCTCGCCCGGTCGCCTGGTCAAGATCGCGCGTTCGCTGTCCCCGCTTTTCTCGCGCACCCACGTCGTCGGTATCGACCAGGGCGAGCTCCCCGCGGACGAGGCCGTGGCCCCCACCGTGCGCCTCACGCGGATTCGGGGTGCATCCCTGGGTGCGCCCTTGGGCGGTCCGAGGGTCGTCGTGGCGTGGGGCGTGCGCGTGTACCGGCGGTTCGCGAGGCAGCGCGTCGCGGCGGTGTCCGCGCAGAACCTGTTCCTGCTGCCCCTCGCGTACGCGTTGGCGCGGCGCACGGGCGCGGTGTTTGCGTACAACGCGCACGAGTTGGAGACGGAGACGGTGGGGTCGGCGGGCCTGCGCCAGCGCCTCCAGCGCGTCATCGAGCGCCGCTATATCCACCGGGCGGACGTGGTGTCCGTGGTCAACGAGTCGATCGCGCAGTGGTACCGCGAGGCCTACCCGGGCGTGGATCCAGTCGTCGTCACGAACGCTCCGACGGGCGCGGAGGGAGTCATCGACCTGCGCGCGCAGCTGGGGATCCCGGAGGGAGCGCTGCTGTACCTGCATTCGGGTTACCTGGCGCCGGGGCGCAATATTCCGTTGATTCTGCGCGCTTTTGAGCAGGCGAGCGACGCGCACATCGTCTTCGTCGGTGCGGGCGCCCTGCTGCCCGAGGTCGAGCGGGCCGTAGCAGCCCACCCGAACATCCACCACCTGCCGCCCGTGGAGCCGAACCAGGTCCTCGCCATGACGCGCGGGGCCGACGTGGCGCTGTGCCTCATCGAGTCCGGGTGCCTGTCGCACCGCATCTCCACGCCCAACAAGATGATGGAGGCCTTCGCGGCGGGGGTGCCTGCGCTGTGTTCTCCCCTGTCCGAGGCCCGCCGATACCTGGGCGATCAGGCCGCCACGTGGGTGCTGGAGGATCCGGAGCGCGACCTCGTTTCTGCTGTGGAGTCCATCACGCGAGAGGACATTGAATCCTTCACCGCTCCCACGATCCCCACCTGGGAGGAGGGGGCGGCGCGCCTGCGCGAGGCCTACGAGCGGGCTCTCGCCGCGCGAGCAACACATCAATAGTTCCCCCAAAATCTCGCACGTAATTTGGGTTCACTAAATTTTCTTAGCGCCGCTAAAAACTGCAGAATATCAGCACTTTTGATCGTCCATAGATTCGGACCACATGGGAATTACGTGCGACTTTTGGGGAGGGGCCATCACGAGGCCTGCAGCCGCTGCCCGTCGCCGCGGTCGTAGGCACGCGCCGTCAGGGCAACCATCGCCAACATGCCCACCAGCAGAATGGCCATGAGGCCGCCCAGCACCGCGACCGTGGCCTCCACGCCGTAGGGGCTGCACGCGAGCCAGATCAGCGGCACCACGCAGTACACGCACGCGAAGGCCAGCATGCGGCGCTGGTGGTAGGTCGCGACGAACACGTTGGACAGCGGCGAGGTCGCGACCGTGAGGGCTAGCCAGGGGGCCAGGGAGCGCGCGAAGTATCCGGCCGCTTCCCAGCGCGCCCCGAAGACAAGGGGGAAGAGCGCGGGGCTCACCCACGCGAGCAGGGCGAACACGGGGATCGAGCACGCCAGCGCGACGCCGCCGACCCGCACGACGACTCGGGTCATCTCACCGGGCGGGGTGTCCGACAGGCGCGGCAGGTACACCTGCGACAGCGCCCCCGCGATGAGGGCAACCGGGGCCTGCAGGGCCAGCCACGCCATGTTGAATTGGCCGAGCGAGGCCACGGAATACGTGGCGATGAGCATCGGGATCGCGCTCGTGCGCACCGCGTCGACGACGACGTTGGGCACTCCCACGAGGGCCATCTTGCGGTAGCGCGAGGCCACCTCGCGCAGGGTCGGATCCTCAGCCTCGCGCTCGCGGGCATCGCGGGCGCGCCACGACAGGTAGGCGACGGCGAGGCCCTGGCCCGCGATCGTCGCCCCAATCGCCGCACCCAAGCCGCCGCCAGCCAGGAAACCGCACACCAGCTGTAAGACCGCGATCCCAAGCGCCCGCACGACGGAGGAACTCGCGATCGCCTGGAAGCGGCGGTGGCGGGTCAGCCAGTAGGAGCACACCTGCCCCTGCGCCAGGAACAGGACGGACACGCCGACGGCGAGCATCCAGCCCGCGAGCGCGCTTCCGTAGCGCGCGCGCACCCACGGCCATGCGGCGGCCGCAATCAGGGTGGCCAGTGCGGAGGCGACCAGCACGCAGCGCGAGGCCAGGCGGGCCAGGGACCGGGCCGAGGCCTCGTCCCCCGGGGCGGGCAGGACGATGCTCAGGTCGAAGCGGGCTCCCGCGACGGCGGCACCGAGCGTCGCAGCGGACGTGAAGATGCCCAGATACCCCAGGTCCGTGTCCGTGTAGAGGCGGGCGATGCCGATCTGGGCGACGAAGGCGATGACTTGGGCGAGGAGGGTACCGCCAAGGAGGGTGAGCACCTGCGCGAGGACGCCTGAGCGGGCGGGGCGGGCAGGTGCGTTCGTCATGGACTCATTTAATCACCTGGGGCGCGCGGCTTGCCCCTAGGATGGTGGCATGCCCGCTCACCGATCCGCGCCCGCCCTCGGGTGGAACTCGTGAGGGTCGCCCTGACGAAGGGGACCCTGCTGGTTCCCCCGACCTACTTCGCGCTCTCGCACGCCCTCGCGATGCCGGAGCTCGATTGGCGGGTCTTCACGCTCGCGGCGCGCATTACCGATCCGGCAGTCACGATCCCCGTCGACGAGGCCGCACCCCGCGCGCTCGGCGGCCCGGTCCCCGTTCGCGTGGCCGCGCAGGCACGAGGCCTGGGTCGGATGCGCCGCGCGATCGCCGCGTGGGGTCCGGACCTTATCCACCAGCATCAGGCGACATGGTCCCTGCCGGCCGTGGGCGCCGCGCGGGAGACGGGAGCACCCCTCGTGGTGACGCTGCACGGCGGGGATGCCTACCCGAGGCTCGGGCGCGGCGCGGGTGCCGCGTGGAACGCGCGCAACCGCACGGCCGCCTTCGAGGGCGCGAGCCGGCTGCTGGCTGTCTCCCGGTACCTGGCGGACGTCGCATTAGAAGCGGGCGCCGATCCGAAGCGCCTGAGCGTGCACTATCAGGGCGTGGACACGCACTGGTGGACGCCCGCCCCGACCACAGCAGAATCGCGAGAGGAACCCATCGTCCTGTTCGTGGGCGCGCTCAGCTGCCTCAAAGGGGTGGACGACCTGGCACGGGCATCAGCCACGCTCGCGGGGCGTCGCCCGCACCGCCTCGTGCTCGTCGGAGACGGCCCGCTGGAGGCGGGCCTGCGCGCGCATGCACCCGACCACGTGACGTTCGCGGGACGGCTGGATCGCGAGGGCGTACGCGACTGGATGCGCCGCGCCCACGTCCTCGTCCTGCCCACGAAGCCGACGCAGGGACGACAGGAGGCCGCGGGACTCGTCCTCCTCGAGGCGCAGGCGTGCGGCGTTCCCGTCATCGCCTATTCCACGGGCGGCACGCCGGAGATGATCACGCCCGGCGCCTCGATGCTTTCGCAGGAGCGCTCGCCGGAGGCCCTGGCCCGCTCCATCGACGAGGCCTTGGCCTGGTCGGCAGACGAGCGCGCGGATCGCGGGGCGGCGTGCCGGGCGTGGGTGAAGGAGGAGCGCTCGCTGCGCGGATCCGTGGATCAGCTGCGTGCGATCTACGCCGACGTGACCCGTTAGCGCCGCGCTCTACAGGTCGACGGAACGCCCGGACGAAGCCGAGGACAAGATGGCCTCGACGACGCGCAGGTTTTCCAGGGCCTCGTCCATGGTGACGTGCTCGGCGCCCACGCCGAGGATCGCGTCGCGGAAGCGCTCGTGTTCGAGGGCGAGGGGCTCTCGCTTGGTGAGCGCGTAGCGCACGACCTGGCCCTCGCTCACCCCGCGGAAGGCGGCGATGGCATCCCATTGCAGGGGCGCGTGGCCGTTCTCGTAGAAGGTCAGGTCCCCCATCGCGGTGTCTGCAACGAGGGCGCCGCGCTCTCCCGTCACGATCGTCGTGCGGTCCTTGTAGGGGGTCAGCCAGTTGACAAGGTGGTTGACGAGGATGCCGCCTGCGAGCACGCCCGAGGCGACCATCATGTCCTCGTGAGGCCGCCCCGAGCGCGCGGACGTGCGCGCGTAGATGCTCTCGTAGGGGGCGCCGGCCACCCAGGCAGCCAGGTCTACGTCGTGCGTGGCCAGGTCTTTCACCACGCCGACGTCGCTGATGCGGGCGGGGAAGGGCGACTGGCGGCGCGTCGCGATCTGCTCGATCTCGCCGAGCTGGCCCTGCGCGATCCGCCTGCGCATGTCGATGAGCGCCGGGTTGCAGCGCTCGACGTAGCCGACGGCACCGACGAGGCCCGCGGATGCGAAGGCGTCTCGGATACGGCGGCCCGCCTCCACGCTCGTGGCGAGGGGCTTTTCGACCAGGGTGTGCACCCCGGCCTCGGCCAGCGCCAGGGCTGCGGCCTCGTGGTGGGCGGTGGGCGCGGCGATGATCGCGGCGTCGATGCCGGCCTCGATGAGTTCCTCGACGCCGCCCAGGACGGGCAGGTCGCCGGCAACGCCGAAGCGGTCGCCGCCCGGGTCCGCGAGGGCGACGAGGTCCACGCCGGCAGTGGCACGAGCGTTGCGCACGTGGTGTCGGCCCATCGAGCCGATGCCGAGGATGCCGAGGCGAATACTCATGTCAGGCCCCCGCTTCCGCGAGCGCGTTCACGGCGTGCGCGATTCGCTCCAGCTCGCCGGGCGTGAGGGACGGGTAGATCGGCAGGGACAGGACCTGGTCGGCCGCCTCGCGCGTGGCCGGCAGCTCCACGTCGGGGGCGTAGCGGGCGAGGGATGGCAGCTCGTGGTTCGGGATTGGGTAGTAGACGCCCGAGCCGACGCCGTATTCCTCGCGCAGGGCGTCGGCGAAGCCGTCTCTGTCCTCGGCCACGCGGATCGTGTACTGGTGGTAGACGTGCGTGGCGCCGGGCGCGACGTGCGGGACGGTGACACCGCGCAGGTGGGCGTCCAGGAAAGCGGCGTTGTTTTGGCGCGCGCGGGTCCACGCGCCGACCTTCGTGAGCTGCACGCGCCCGATGGCCGCATGGATGTCGGTCATGCGGTTGTTGAGGCCCACGATTTCGTTGGCGTAGCGAGTCTCCATGCCCTGGTTACGCGCGAGTTTCACGCCGCGGATAACGTCGGGGTCGCTCGAGGTGACCATGCCTCCCTCGCCGCTGGTCATGTTTTTCGTCGGGTAGAAGGAAAAGGCCGCGAAGGTTCCGAAGGAGCCGACCTCGCGCCCGTGCAGGCTCGCGCCGTGCGCCTGGGCGGCGTCCTCGAAGACCATGAGTCCGTTTGCATCAGCGATCGCCTGGAGGGCGTCCATGGGGGCAGGGTGGCCGTAAAGGTGGACGGGCATGATGGCCCGCGTGCGCGGCGTGATCGCGGCCTGGGCGGCAGCAGGCGACAGCGTGAACGTGAGCGGGTCGATGTCTGCGAACACGGGGTTCGCGCCCGTGATGGCGACCGAGTTGGCGGTGGCCGCGAAGGTGAAGGAGGGGACGATGACCTCGTCGCCCGGCCCAATCCCGGCGGCGAGCAGCCCCAGGTGCAGGGCCGAGGTCCCCGAGTTGACAGCGGCGGCCTGGGTGCCGGGCACCAACGCGGCTGCGAACTCTTCCTCGAAGGCGGCGACCTGGGGGCCCTGGGCGATCATGCCCGTGCGCATGACAGCTGCGACCGCGTCGATCTCCTCCTCGCCGATGAGCGGGCGTGCGGGTGGGATGAACGGCTGCGTCACTGCTGGTCCTCACGGGTTTGGTCAGGCGTCTCGACGCCATTCGGGGACGAGGCCTGGGCCTCCTCGGGCGATAGGGCGCCGTCTCGCTCGACGTAGCGGCGTCCCGAGGCCGGACACACCCACGTGCGTTCCAAGGCCTCGCTGGTGGTGGCGTCGGCGGCCACGAGGGGCACCCCGGCCTCGCCGACCCACCCGACGCGGCGCGCGGGGACGCCGACGACGAGAGCGTAGGGCGCGACGTCTCGGGTGACGACCGCGCCTGCGCCGACCGAGGCCCACGCGCCAATGCGCACGGGGGCCACGCAGACGGCGCGCGCTCCGATGGCTGCTCCGCGCTCGACGGTAACGCCGACGCGATCCCAGTCGCTCGCGTTCTTCAGGGTGCCGTCGGCGTTGATCGCACGAGGAGCGTGATCGTTCGTTAGGACGGCCGCGGGGCCAACAAAAACGCCGTCGGCCAGGGACGCGGGCTCGTAGACGAGCGCGTAGTTCTGGATCTTGCAGCGCGCACCGACCCTCACGCCTTCGCCGATGTAGGCGCCACGTCCAACGATCGTCTCATCCCCGATCCGCGCGTCCTCGCGCACCTGGGCGAGGTGCCAAACGCGCGCGCTGGGAGCGACGATCGCGCTGGGCGCGACGTCGGCGCTGGGCTCGATCACTGGGTCCCCCTGTCGTTGTCTGCGTGCGCGCGTGCGAGCACTGGGGCACTGCGCGCCCTTCCGGATACCCCACACTATAGGCGCGCGCCCATCCCGATGTGCGACACTAATCAAATGCAGATCGGCTCCGACACGTGGGTGGTGATCCCCGCGTTCAACGAGGCGTCCGTCATCGGGGGCGTCGTCGCGGGAGTCCGCACCTTTTTTCCGCGTGTCCTCGTCGTCGATGACGCGTCAAGTGACGACACCGCTGCCGTCGCCCGCGCCGCGGGTGCCTACACCGCGCGCCATCCGCTCAACCTGGGGCAGGGCGCTGCCCTCCAAACCGGTTTCGAAGCGGCCCTCGCCCGCGGGGCGCGATACGTGGTCACCTTCGATGCCGACGGCCAGCACGACCCCGCCGAGGCGGCCGCCATGGTCGAGCGGGCACGCCGGGAGGACCTCGCGTTCCTCCTCGGCTCTCGTTTCCTGTCGGGTTCCCCGTCGTCGGCGGGTAGGGTCAAACGCGCCATGCTGCGCCTGGGAGCTACGGTGGACCGGCTGCGCACGGGCTTGGATCTCACGGACACACACAACGGGCTGCGCGTCATCCGCGCTGACGCCCTCGCCCACGTGCATCTCACCCACGCGCGCATGGCCCACGCCTCGCAGATCGTCTCCCAGCTGGCCGCCTGTGGCCTTCCCGGCGCCGAGCACCCGGTGACGATTTCCTACACGGACTACTCGCGGGCGAAGGGCCAACCTCTACTCAACTCCGTCAACATCGTCGTCGACCTCGCATTGGGGGGACGATGAGCACCTACCTCGCCATCCGCATCCTCCTGCTCCTCGCCCTCGCGCTCACCGCGTGGTGGCTGGTGCGCCCGGTGTCCTCGGCCTCATCCCTGGCGTTGCGCCGACTCGGCATTGGAGCGGTCGTCGCCGCGGCTATCGTGGCCATCCTCGTGCCCTCGCTGGCCAACACGGCCGCCCGTGCAATCGGCGTTGAGCGAGGGGTCAACCTGATCGTCTACGGCCTCGTCATCGCGTTGATCGCACAGATGGTGACCGGCTATCGACGTGAGGCCCGCGCCGAGGAACGCATGGCTGAACTGGCCCGGGCCCTCGCCCTCGCGCACGTCCTTCCACCCGACGATTCGGGGGACGCGAACACCGAGACGGGCAGCTCACACGCCGATACGAGCGAAGTGGAACGCGCCGCTAACGGCCCTGCTTCACCGACAAATACGTCAGATAACGATATGGTTACGAATGATGAGTAACGTGAATCTGCGACCGATCCAGCACTCGGCCGTCAACTTCGGACGCTTCGGCTTCCTGCGCGGCGCACTCGCCGTGCTCCTGGCCGGGGTCCTGTTTGTCGTGTCCTCTGCAGGCTTCGTCTACGCGAAGCTGAGCACCCAGTTCGCCAACCGCGTCGTCAGCATCGACGCCTACGCGAGCGACGAACAGAACAAGGCCACCCCGGACTCCTTCGAAGGCCGCGCCGTCAACATCCTCGTGGTCGGCACCGACTCGCGTAACGGCGCCAGCGGCGAGCTGGGCGCGGGCGACGCAGATGACGTTCCCGGCCTGCGCAACGACTCGACGATGGTGATTCACGTCAGCGCGGATCGCTCCCGCGTGCAGATCGTTTCCATCCCCCGCGACACCCTCGTGGACATCCCGGCGTGTAAGCACCGCGATGGCACCACGAGCGAGCCGACCACCGACGACATGTTCAACAACGCGATGGTCTACGGCGCGAACGGCGGCGACGAACCAGAAGACATCGGCCCCGGCATCGCGTGCGTGCGCTCGACCGTCGAAAAGCTCTCCGGCATGTCCATCGACGCCTTCATGGTCGTTGATTTTGCGGGCTTTGTTAACATGATCGACGCCCTGGGCGGCGTCTGGTTCAACATCCCCGATCGCATCGACGATGACTCTGCCCAGCTCTACATCGACGCGGGCTGCTGGAAGCTGTCGGGAGTGCACGCGCTGGCCTACATGCGCTCGCGTAAGGGTCAGGGTGACGGCTCCGACATCTCCCGTATCGGCCGCCAGCAGCAGCTGATTTCCGCGATGCTGCGCGAGCTGCAGGACAAGAACTACGTGACGGACCCCGGCGCGCTCATCAGCTTCCTGCAGGCTGCGATTTCCTCCGTGAACGTGTCCCCCAACCTGGGCAACGCCAGCTCGGACGCGTCCCTCCTCATCAACGTGCTGCAAAACATCGACCGTTCCAACATCCAGTTCGTGACGATGCCCGTCGACGAGCCCTCCTGGGATCCGAACCGCCGCATCCCCTCCGATCCGATGGCCCGCAACGTGTGGAACGCCCTGAAGAACGACCAGGCTCTGCCCGTTGGTACGACCTACACGGATGGCAACGGCGCGCAGCTCGTTGTTCCCGATCCGACCGCGACGACGGCTCCTTCGACGCCCACTCCGACGCAGGCTCCGACGACCGACCCCAGCTCGCAGGATTCCTCCACGGATAACACCGAGCAGTCCGCCTCCGTCGCGAATAACGCGGCGAACGAAGAATCCGCCAAGCAGACAGCCGCTACCTGCCCGCCGAAGAACCAATGAGTAATCCTCCTTCGTTTACGCCCGACCCGAAGCGACGCCGCCCCGGATCCGACGACGCTCACGTCGTTGGTGAGGAGGTGCGCGGTGGCGCGCCCACTCCCCCTCCGGAGGCTCTGGCCCCGCAGATGTGGAGGATCTCGGACGACGAGGCCGCGGCGGCTCGCCCGCTGATGCCCCGCACGCTGGATCAGCCGCAGAGGGACTCTCAGTCGATTTTCCCGCGCCGCACCCCGGCCCAGCAGCCGCCGTCGTTCCAGCCGGCCTCGGCCGCCAACCCGCCGTCCTACGCGCCGGGATCCGGCCGTTCGTCGGGCTCGGGCACGTATGCCCCGTCGGGTAACGGCCCTCGTCAGGTGACGATCAATCGTTCCCAGAGCGCTCCCGTAGTGGCGCCCGCGCAGGCCTCGCCGGTCGCTCCCACAGCGCCTGCTGCGAAGCCCAGGCGACGCAAGCGCCGCCACCCGATCCTCAAGACCCTGTGCCTGTTTCTGGTTCTCGTCCTCGCATGGGGCGGATTCCTCATGTGGGATGCCAACACGAACATGGGTCGCGTGAGCGCCCTGTCGGGGGCCGCCGACACTCCGGGCACGACCTACCTGCTGGCGGGTTCCGACTCGCGCGCCGACGGCGCCGTCCAGGACGGCTTCAACGAGTCCGAACGCGCCGACTCGATCATGCTCGTCAACGTCGCTCCGAACGGACAGAAGGTCGCGCTGTCGATCCCGCGTGACACCTATGCAGAGATCCCGGGCGTCGGCTGGGACAAGATCAACGCCTCCTACGCCTACGGCGGCCCACAGCTGCTCGTGGAAACCGTGGAGAAGCTGACAGGCCTGACAATCGATCACTTCGTGCAGATCGGCATGGGTGCCGTGCCCGACATGGTGGACGCCGTCGACGGGGTCGAGCTGTGCTACGACAACGACGCGGACGACCAGTATTCCGGCCTGAAATGGACCGCGGGCTGCCACACGGTGGACGGAACGACTGCCCTGCAGTTCTCGCGTATGCGCTACCAGGACCCCGAGGGCGATATCGGCCGTACGAAGCGTCAGCGCCAGGTGATTTCAAAGGTCATTTCCTCGGCAGCCTCGCCCTCGACCCTCGTTAATCCCGCGAAGACCCTGCGCGTGGAGCGCGCCGGTTCCAAGTCCTTCACCATCGACGAGGATTCCTCAGTCGTGACTGTCGCGTCGCTCGTGTGGGCACTGCGCGGTGCATCGTCGAATCAGATGATGGGCGTCCCCCCGATCGAGTCGCTGAACTTCACGACGAACGCCGGGGCCTCCGCGGTTCTGCTGCGCGACACGACGGCGGACGACTTCTTCGCCAAGCTCCGCGCGGGCACCCTTACGACAGCCGACCTCAACCAGGTCGACGGAGTGTAGCGCTCGCCTCTACGCCTCGCGCGACCGACCAAACAAAGGACCCCGGCCTCGTTCCCACTAAAGGAACGAGGCCGGAGCTTAGTCAGAGCACACGCGCTCAGGAGCCAGGGACGGTGATCGGACGCGGACCCGCCTGCCAGCCTTCCCACGCGGAAGTGAGGATCTCGTCGAGGCCATTGTTAGCCTTCCAGCCCAGATCCACGCCGATGGACAGCGGGTCGCCGATCAGCTTGGGCGGGTCGCCCGCGCGGCGGTCCAGCTCCTCGACCGGGAAGTCCCAGCCGATGACGCGGCGCAGGCCGTCGATGATCTCGCGCACGGAGGTGCCCAGGCCGGTGCCCACGTTGTAGGTGTGGTGGTCGGGCTGGCGCCCCTCGGCGAGCACGTCCAGGGCGGCGATGTGGGCCTCGGCCAGGTCCAGGACGTGGATGTAGTCGCGCACGCAGGTGCCATCCGGGGTGTCGTAGTCGGTGCCGAAGATCTTGGCACTCTCGCCGCGCTCAATGCGGTCGAGGACCATGGGGATCAGGTTCATGATGGCCGGGTCGGCCAGGTCGGGCCAGCCGGCGCCCGCGACGTTGAAGTAGCGCAGGCCGATCCACTTCAGGTCCCAGGCGCGTTCGCAGTCAGCCATCATCCATTCGCCGATCAGCTTGGTCTCGCCGTAGGGGTTGATGGGGTGTCCGGCCATGTCCTCGGTGACGACCTCGGCGGTGGGGATGCCGTAGACGGCGGCCGAGGAGGAGAAGATCATCTGGTCGACGCCGGCGTCCTCCATGGCGGCCAGCACGTTGGCCATGCCGCCGATGTTCTGCTGGTAGTACCAGGCGGGGCGCGCAACGGACTCGCCGACCTGCTTGCGGGCGGAGAAGTGGATGACGGCCGTGACGTCCTCGTCCACCATGAGGTTGGAGAGAACGGAACGGGCTTCATCGGTAGCGACATCGAGGCGAACCAGGGGCGTGTCCCCGATCCTGGCCGCGTTGGAGGTGGATAGGTCATCAACGACGACGACGCGATCCCCGCGCTGACGCAGGAGGCGGACAACGTGTGCGCCGATGTAGCCGGCGCCGCCACAAACGAGAATGCTCATGGCTTCAGGATACGACGCGCCGCCCCCTCGCGGCTACCCGCGCGGGGCTTGTGTTGCGCGGCCTCAGCGTGCCTGGGAGACGCGCTGGGCGAGGGCCGCGCCCTTTGCGCTGGCCACGTCTCGAAGGTCCTTCTGAAAGTCGCGCATCGAGGCACGCAGGGTCTCGGCTCGTTCTCCTTCGCCGGCGCCGAGGATGCGCGCGGCCAGCAGTCCCGCGTTGCGCGCGCCTGCGATGGACACGGTCGCGACGGGCACGCCCGCAGGCATCTGGACGATGGAGTGCAGGGAGTCGACGCCGTCGAGGTGCTTGAGGGGCACGGGCACGCCGATGACGGGCAGTTCGGTGAGGGCGGCGAGCATACCGGGCAGGTGTGCCGCTCCCCCGGCTCCAGCGATGATGACGCGCAGGCCGCGCGCGGACGCGGATCGCCCGTAAGCGACCATATCCTCGGGCATGCGGTGGGCGGAGACGACGCCGACCTCGCAGGCGATGCCGAATTCGGCGAGGGCACCGACGGCCGCTTCCATCGTGGGCCAGTCGGAGTCGGAACCCATGACGACGCCGACGAGCGGGTCCTCGCCGGTGGCGGTCAGCTGGATGTCGAGCTCGGTGGTCATGGGCAGTCCTTTCGAGAGGGAACGAGGCCGGGGCACCTGGTCCTTCGGCCACGGACAGTGTGAGGGTTAGTCGGTGGGGGCCTCGCCCTGCAGGGCGCTGACGGCCGCCCGGGCTCGTTCGAGAGCGAGGAGGGGATCCGAGTCGACGACGGTGACGTGGCCGAGCTTGCGGCCCGGGCGCACCTCCTTGCCGTAGAGGTGAACCTTCGCGCCCGCTCCCCCGGATGCGAAGGCGTCCGCAAGGGCGCGCGCAGGCTGAGCGTGGGAGGAGCCGAGCAGGTTGACCATCACTGCGTACGTGCCCGGTGCGCGCAGCTGGGTGGAGCCCAGCGGCAGGTCGAGGACAGCGCGCAGGTGCTGCTCGAATTGGCTGGTGACGGCCCCGTCGATGGTCCAGTGTCCCGTGTTGTGGGGGCGCATGGCGAGCTCGTTGACGAGGACGCGTTCGTCCGCGCCCTCACCGACGACGAACATTTCCACGGCGAGGACGCCGGTGACGTCCAGCTCGTCGGCGATGCGCTCGCCAATGTGGCGGGCCTCGGCGGCCGTCTCGGGTCGGATGCCAACGGCTGGCGCGGTGACCTCGGCGCACACGCCGTCGATCTGCACGGTGGAGGCGACGGGCCACGAGGCGATCTCACCCGAGGGGGTGCGCGCGAGGAGCGCCGCCACCTCGCCGGTGAAGGGAACCAGGGCCTCGGCCAGCAGGGGGCCGTTGCCCCACCAGGAGGCCACGTCTGCGGGGCTGTGGGCGATCGTCACGCCGTGCCCGTCGTATCCGCCGCGCGGGGTTTTGACGATGAGGGGCCATCCGATCGTCGCGCCGAATTCTTCCAGCTGGGCCTCGTCCTCGGCACGCGCCCACGCGGGGCACGGGATGCCCATCTCGGTGAGGCGCTCGCGCATGGCCAGTTTGTCCTGCGCGTACAGGAGGGCGCTGGCCGGGGGTTGAACGGAGACGAGGCGGGCGGCCTCCTCCATCGTGGGGGCCGGGATGTGCTCGTGCTCGAAGGTGAGGACGTCCGCGCCGTCGACGAGCGCGCGGACCGCGTCCAGGTCGGCGGGCTCACCTACCGCTTTGTCGACGGTCACCTGACCGGTCGACCCGTCTGAGGCCTCGACGAGGGCCCGAAGATTGATACCGAGCGCGACCGCGCTCTCCTGCATCATGCGTGCCAGCTGTCCGCCGCCGATGACGGCAACGGTGGGAGGGGTCAGCATCTCGTGTTCCACGCCTTTCAATGTACTCCGCTGCTAAAAGCGCCGCGAGCGGCGTCCCATGGACATGAGGGGACCTTCGGGCATGACGCGATCGGGGTCGAGGGACGCGGGGATCGCGGCGACCGACACGGTGAAGATCGGCGGCTTGTTCGTCTTGAGCTCGAGGCGTCCGCCCATCACCTGCGCGAGGTCGTGGGCCAGGGCCAGACCGATGCCCGTGGAGCCGTGCCCAGAAACACCTTTTTGGAAAATATCGGGGGCTAGGGACTCGTCGATGCCCTCGCCTTCGTCGCTGACCTCGATGACGACGCCACGCTTAGAGGTACCTGCGTGCGCCCACACGCGCGTGGTCCCGCCGCCGTAGCGCAGCGAGTTTTCGATGAGGGTCGCCAGGACCTGTCCGAGCTTTCCAGCGTCGGCCAGGATCGGACGCTCGGCCTCGTCGAGGAAAACGAGGGCGCGTCCGGCCGCCTCGAATTGGTCCTCCCACTCCTCGCGGGCCGTGTTGAAGACCTCGAGAATGTGAATGGCCTCTGTCTGGCTGGTCTGGCGCTTAGAAACGTCAAGCAGCTCCGTGACCACGTTGGTCATGCGCTCCACCTGCTCGAGGCAGGTGCGGGCTTCGGCGCGCACCTCGTCCTCTGTGGAGATGAGTTCGATTTCCTCCAGGCGCATGGACAGGGCGGTCAGCGGCGTGCGCAGCTGGTGGGAGGCGTCGGCGGCAGCCTGTCGCTCGGCTGCGAGTCGGCCCGCCATGCGTTCGCCGGTGCGAGCGAGTTCTTCGGATACCAGGTCGATCTCTTCAATGCCGGACTTCTCCACGCGGGCGCGCACGCCGCCCGAGCCGATCTGCTCGGCCTGGGCCGCCAGGTAGATCAGCGGTGCCGACAGTTCGCGCGACAGCGAGCGCGCGAGCACCCAGCCGATCACCATGGAGGCAACCATGCCCCCACCGAACATCGCGCACGTCCACGCGATGCGGTTCAGAGCGTTCGATGCCGACGCTGTGAGCTGAACGGAAACGCCGCTCGGAGACGAGGCCAGGGCGGTCATGGTCCGCCCAGGAAACGCCTTGCTGTTGGTGACGAGGTTAGCCTCGGGAACCTTAATGCGGTAGCCGAGTTCGTCGCCGCGGCTGTTCGCCTGATCCGCCACGAGCGAGGCCAGGGTTGCGGGGTCATTACCCTCCCCCACGGCACGCCTACGCTCGATGTTTTGGAGGATCAGCTGTGCCTGAACGTCGAGGTTACGCTGTTCGGACGACCAGATGGACACCGACGCGAAAAACGCGCCTGGGAGCCCCATCAGCACGCACACGACGGCGACGATGGAGACGATCATCCTCACCGCGCGGGCGCGCATGGCGGGCCTGTCTCAGCGACGCGCTCAGCGCGCGTTCTCGAAGCGGAAGCCCATGCCTCGCACTGTCGTGATGTAGTGCGGGTCGGTCGCGTCGTCGCCAAGCTTCCGGCGCAGCCACGACACGTGCATGTCGAGAGTCTTCGTGGAGCCGGTCGGGTCCGAGCCCCACACCTCGCGCATGAGGGTGTCGCGCGCGACGACGGAACCGGCCTCGCGCAGGAGCACGCGCAGCAGGTCGAATTCCTTGGCGGTCAGGCTCAGCTCGACATCACCCACGAAGGCGCGGTGCGCGGCGACATCCATGCGGATGTCCTGAGCGCGCAGCTCGCCCTCGGCAGGCTCTGCGGCCTGGCGGCGCAGGAGGGCCCGCACGCGAGCGAGAAGCTCCGCGAGGCGGAAGGGCTTCGTCACGTAGTCGTCTGCGCCCGCGTCCAGGCCGACGACCATGTCGACCTCGTCCGTGCGCGCAGTGAGGATCAGAATCGGGACGCGGTTGCCGGAGGAGCGGATCTCGCGGGCGACATCCAAGCCGTCCATATCGGGCAGGCCGAGGTCCAGGACAACCAGGTCAACGCCGCGAACATCCGCGAGGGCTTCAGCGCCCGTCGCGTGTGCGCGCACGTCGTAGCCCTCCCTGCCCAGTGCGCGGGCAAGGGGCTCGGAGATGGCCGGATCGTCTTCAACGAGGAGAACTGTAGTCACGCTTGCATCTTAGCAATTCCGAACCAAAACTTGCACCTTTCTTGACCCGTTATGCGAGCCGATCAGATGCTCGTTCACACTGCGAGATGAACGTTATTTGACAACGCTTGAGAGCAGGTACGGCGAGACAGGACCGAAACCGCGCAAGTCTGCGGTCGGGAACTCTTCGAGCTCATACCCGTCGCCAACCTCGCCGGCCGCGATGGCAGCAGCCGTGGTCGGATCGGTGAGGATCTTGCCCACCGGAGCAATGTCCACGAGGCGAGACGCGAGGTTCACGGTGGGCCCGAAAACGTCACCCGATCGCGAGAAGACATCTCCGCGCACGAAGGACGCTCGCACGGGCAGCATCTCATCGTCAGCATTCAGCCTCTCGATGAGGGTCGTGGCCACGCGCAGGCCGGTCGGCAGGTCATCGGCGATGTAGAGGACGGCATCACCGATCATCTTGACGACGCGACCACCCTCCTCGATGACAGCGTTACGACTCTCCTCCTCGAAGCGCTCAATGAGGCCCACGAGGGCATCACCGAGGATCGTCGAGGACGAGGTGTAGGACACCATGTCAACGAAGCCGAGGCAGCGGTTCAACGGGAAGCGGTTATGCCGTTCCTCATGCCCGCGTTGAGACACCTCGCGGTCGAAACGGGACAGGGCTGCCTCGAGCTGGCGCCGCCAGGCGTATGTGAACATCTCCTGGAAGACGTCGATGTACTCGCGCATATGATCGAGCACGTACATGCGGGCCGTCGTATCGTCCAACATCAGACGACGCATCGAATCCTCGACCAACGCCTCGAACTGCCACAGGGCAAGGCGATCGGCCAGGTGAGCGTTGGCGCGCAGGAGAGAGCGTGAGGTAGCCGTGTCAATGCCACCAGATTCAACGAGGTCGTGCCAGCGACTAAAAACTTCCAGGTCACGCTGAGAGAAAACCTTGTCGTCTGCGGTGGGAGCCTGGAAGCCGAGGGCAATCCAGAAACGGAAGACGCGTTCGATAGGCGTATTCGTCATCTCCGCGAGATCGCGGGCCGAATACGTCAGATGACCTCCGAGTAGCTGAGGAACGTAGCTTGTTGCGGTCAGGTCATCAGGAGTTGCATGGGACGAAGCCGCGCGCTCATCCATCGCAAATCCCTCCTCTTTGGGCTGACTCAACACCACATCAGCGGGTAACGGTATATCAGATCACTTTTCAAAGTCACATCGAGATTGTGACCTCGTACGTAGACAATTGTAGTAGTCTGATGAGTTTTTCACCAGCGTTTTGCACGTTTACCTGCGAAAACCCGCCGTCTTGCAATAAATTTCAGTTTGTCTCCACGCTTCTCGCGCGATGGTCCACAATGTCCCTATGCGCCTTGTTCTAGCCTCCGCTTCCCCCGCACGCCGCGCAACGCTCATTGCGGCGGGCATCACACCGATCGTCCAGGTTTCCACCGTCGACGAGGACGCCGTCCTCGCTGCGCTGCCCGGCGGGCGCGCATTCTCAGGCGGCACGACCACCCCGGCGGACGAAGTCGCGGCGCTCGCCGCAGCCAAGTGCGCCGACGTCTGCAAAGCCCTGAGTACACCCAACACCAACACCGAACTGCCCGAGGGCGAGGCCGTCCTCGTGGTTGGCTGCGACTCCATGCTCGAGATCGACGGCCAGATGCTCGGCAAGCCCCACACCCCCGACGTAGCCCGCGAGCGCATCCGCGCCATGCGCCGCACGAGCGCCACCCTGTGGACGGGCCACTCGGCCGCGATCCTCGCCCCGGCCTCGTCGGATGACGACCAGAGGCACGAACACGCGGTCACCGCGACCGTCACCCGCTCCGCCTCGACCCAGGTTCACTTCGGGGACATCTCGGATGCCGAGATCGACGCGTACGTTGCCACCGGCGAGCCCCTTCACGTCGCAGGATCCTTCACGGTCGACGGTTTGGGCGGCCCCTTCATCGAGGGCGTGACGGGCGATTATCACTCGGTCGTCGGCATCTCTTTGCCGCTGCTGCGCTCCATGGCCACCGAGCTCGGGGTGTTCTGGCCGGACCTGTGGGATGCGCCGCGCCGCTGAGTTTCAGCGCCAATCAGTCACCCGTCGCACCGTACTGTAGGGGCATGGACAACAGCACTGCATGGGGCATCGGCCTCGCAACGATCACTCTGGACGGCACGACACTCGACACGTGGTACCCCGCCCCGCACCTGGGCGAGGCCGGGACCGACGAGGAGCTGGCGACCTCGCTGTCCGTGCTGGAGCGCGTCGATGACGCGCGCCGCGTGCGCACCGTCGTCGTCACAACGGCGATTGACCTGCAGGAAGCCCCCGCCTCCACGGAGGACGCCTACCTGCGTCTGCACCTGCTCTCCCACCGCCTGGTTCAGCCCAACACGATCAACCTGGACGGCATCTTCGGGGTGCTGCCCAACGTCGTGTGGACGGATGCCGGCCCGTGCGCCGTCGCCGACTTCGAGGCCACCCGCCTGCGCCTGCGCGCTCGCGACGGCCACCCCGTCACCGTGCAGGGCGTCGACAAGTTCCCACCGATGGTCAACTACGTGCTGCCCTCCGGCGTTCGCATCGCCGACGGCACGCGCGTGCGCCTGGGCGCCTACCTCTCCGAGGGCACGACCGTCATGCACGCCGGCTTCGTCAACTTCAACGCGGGCACGCTGGGCCGCTCGATGGTCGAGGGCCGCGTCTCTCAGGGCGTCGTCATCGGCGACGGCTCGGACGTGGGTGGCGGCGCCTCCACGATGGGCACCCTCTCGGGTGGCGGCAAGCAGCGCGTGCGCCTGGGCGAGCGCTGCCTGCTGGGCGCGAACTCGGGCCTGGGCATCGCGCTCGGCGACGACTGTGTCGTCGAGGCCGGCCTGTACGTGACCGCCGGCGCGAAGGTGACGCTCATCGATTCTTCCGGCGAGGCCGAGCCGCGCACGATTGCCGCGCGCGACCTGTCGGGCGCGTCGAACATCCTGTTCCGCCGCAACTCTCAGACCGGCCGCATCGAGGCCATCGCCCGCGCGGGCGTCGTGGGCATCGAGCTCAACGACGCGCTGCACGCGTCGAACTGAGTTTTCTCTACGAACGGGGCCGGGGCCGCCCACGCGCAGTGCGTGCGGGCGGCCCCGGCCTCGTCTATGTCGCTGACGTATCAGCGCGCGCTCCAGGCCTCGCGAATGCGGCTGGCGGCCGCCTGAATGCGTTCGTCGGTGGCAGTCAGGGCCATGCGGACGCGCCCGTGGGCTGCCGTGCCGTAGAAGTCGCCGGGGGCCACGAGGATGCCAAGCTCGGCCAGGCGGTTCACGAGGGCCCACGAGTCGGTCGGGTTGGCGGGGTCCGAGACCCACAGGTACAGGCCCGCTGCCGTGTCGGGGTCGACGTCGAGGCCGGCGTCAGTCAGCGCCTCGAGGAGGAGTGCACGACGCACGGCGTAGACGCTGCGCTGGCGCTCGACGTGTTCAGTGTCGTTGAGAGCGACGGCCATCGCGTGCTGGACGGGGGCGGGCACCATGAGTCCAGAGTGCTTACGCACGCTCACGATCGGGGCGACCAGAGCGGGATCGCCGTAGATGAGGGCACCGCGGTAGCCCGCGAGATTCGACTGCTTGGACAGCGAGTACAGGACGAGGAGGCCGCTCGCGTCACCCTCGCACACCTCCGTATCGAGCAGGGAGGGCACTCCCTCGCTCACGTAGGGCTCCGACCAGGGCAGGGCCGCGTAGCACTCGTCGGAGACGACGACGGCACCGTGAGCGCGCGCCCAGGCTACGACGGCGCGCAGCTCGTCCTTGCTCATCACGTGCCCGTCGGGGTTGCCCGGCGAGTTCAGGTAGACGAGGGCGGCCTCGGGCCAGGCGTCGGGGTTCGTCGGGTCCACGGCGACGGGGGTGGCGCCGGCCAGGCGGGCGCCAATGTCGTAGGTCGGGTAGGCAACCTCGGGCACGAGGACCGTGTCGCCCGGGCGCACGCCCAGCAGTGCGGGGATCCATGCGACGGCCTCCTTCGAGCCGATCGTGGGGATCACGCCGCTCATGCCGACGTCGACCATGCCTCGGCGCGCACCCCACGTCAGGATCGCGTCGCGGACCTCGATGGTGCCGATCACCGTCGGGTAGCCGTGCGCGTTGGAGGCATCGGCGAGGGCCTCGCGAATGAACGCGGGGGTGTCATCGACCGGGGTTCCGACGCTGAGATCGCACATTCCCCCGGGATGTTCAGTGGCACGCGCTTTGGCGGATGCCAGCTGATCCCAGGGGAATTCAGGCAGGTCAAGAGGGCGGGGAAGGATCGTTGTCATACCCCTACCCTATCGACTGTCAGAGATTTTCGGCCTTCCATTCCTCATTCTGAGGCGGCAGCGCGGCGATCATCGGATCGTCGAAGTCCTGGACGCCGGTCTTCTGGGCGCCACCGGGGCTACCCAGGTCATTGAAGAAGTCGACGTTGGCGCGCAGGTAGTCGGACCACTCGGAGGGCAGGTCGTCCTCGTAGAAGATGGCCTCGGTCGGACACACGGGCTCGCACGCACCGCAGTCCACGCACTCCTCGGGGTGGATGTAGAGCGAGCGGGCACCCTCGTAGATGCAGTCGACGGGGCACTCGTCCACGCATGCGCGATCCTTGACGTCCACGCAGGGCTGCGCGATGACGTAGGTCATGAGACGTTCCTCCTGGTCAGTTCTAAAGACTCGTTGATTCTATTATTCACGTATGAGTAGCCCGCAGTCACCCCGCGCCCCTCACGCCCCCACAAGCGGCGAAAACACGCCGATTCAGCCCGATGGGGACGAAGTGGCGCGCGAAGAAATTTCCACACGCGCGCCTGGCGCAATTCCCCAGCTGCCGTGGATGAGCTTCGCTGTCGGAGAGAGGATCGTCATCCGCTACCGCCTGGCAGACGGGTTGCACGACGCCCTGGGAGAGGCTCTCGAGGTGGCCCCCACGCACGTCACGGTCGCGACGAGGCGTGGGCCGGTTCGGGTGGATGCCCGCACGATGGTGACGGGCAAGCGCGTGCCTCCCCCACCCACCATCTAGCAGGCGGGGGAAGGAAGCGCGGTTCAGCGGTTGGCGCGGCGCTCTCGAGCGGCGATCTTGAAGCGCTCCTGGGCGTCCAGGACGACCTTGCGCACGCGCACGGCCTCGGGCGTGACCTCGACGCACTCGTCGTTGGCCGCGAACTCGAGGGACTCCTCGAGGGTCAGCTTGCGCGAGGGGGTCAGCGACTCGTACACGTCGGCGGTCGCGCTACGCGTGTTCGTCTGCTTCTTCTCGCGGCAGATGTTCACATCCATGTCCTCACCGCGCGGGTTTTCGCCCACGACCTGGCCCTCGTAGACCTCGGAGGAGGGCTCGACGATAAAGGAGCCGCGCTCCTGCAGGTTCGTCATCGCGTACGGGGTGGCCTGGCCGGCACGGTCGGCAACGAGCGAGCCGGTGAGGCGCTGCTCGATGGTGCCCTGCCAGGGGGCGTAGCCCTCGGAGATGGACGAGGCGATACCGGTGCCGCGCGTTTCGGTGAGGAAGCGCGTACGGAAGCCGATGAGGCCTCGGGCGGGGACCACGAACTCCAGGCGGATCCAGCCCGAACCGTGGTTCGCCATGGTCTCCATGCGGCCCTTGCGGGCGGCCATGAGCTGCGTGACAGCACCCAGGTACTCCTCGGGAATGTCGATCGTCATGCGCTCCATGGGCTCGCTGAGGACGCCGTCGATCTCCTTGGTGACGACCTGCGGCTTACCGACGGTGAGCTCGAAGCCCTCGCGGCGCATCTGCTCCACCAGGATCGCCAGGGCGAGCTCGCCACGGCCTTGGACCTCCCAGGCGTCGGGGCGCTCGGTGGGCAGAACCTTCAGGGACACATTGCCGATGAGCTCGCGGTCGAGGCGGTCCTTGACCTGGCGGGCCGTGACCTTGGCGCCCTTGACGCGGCCGGCCATGGGCGAGGTGTTGATGCCGATGGTCATGGAGATCGCCGGGTCGTCCACGGTGATGAGCGGCAGGGGACGCGGGTCCTCGAGGTCGACGAGGGACTCGCCGATCATGATGTCTTCGATGCCGGCGACGGCGACGATATCGCCGGGGGCGGCGGAGTCGGTGGACACGCGCTCGAGGCCCTCGGTGGCCAGCAGCTCGGAGATGTGCACGCGCTGGATGGTGCCATCGTGGCGCGCCAGGCCCACGTCAGCACCCTTCTTCAGGGTGCCGTTGTGAATGCGCAGCAGGGCGAGACGGCCCAGGAACGGCGAAGCATCCAGGTTGGTGACGTGGGCCTGCAGCGGCATGTCCTCGTCGTAGGTGGGGCCGGGGATGCGGTTCAGAATGGTCTCGAACAGGGGCTCAAGATTCTCGGTGGGCAGCTGGCCGTCACCGGGGTTCTCCAGCGAGCACTTGCCGGCCTTGGCGGAGGCGTAGACGACGGGAACGTCCATGAGGGAGTCCACGTCGATGTCGACGCCCTCGTTCATGAGGTCCTCGCCCAGCGACAGGAGCAGGTCGGTCGTCTCGGAGACGACCTCTTCGATACGCGAGTCGGGGCGGTCGACCTTGTTGACGACGACGATGACGGGCAGGTGAGCCTGGAGGGCCTTGCGCAGCACGAAGCGGGTCTGCGGGAGCGGGCCCTCGGAGGCATCGACCATGAGGACGACGCCGTCGACCATCGACAGGCCTCGCTCGACCTCGCCACCGAAGTCGGCGTGGCCGGGGGTGTCGATGACGTTGATGATGACGCCATCCTCGAGGCCCAGGGACTGAGCCGCAGGGCCGGTGTAGTGGACGGCGGTGTTCTTGGCGAGAATGGTGATGCCCTTCTCACGCTCGAGGTCGCCGGAGTCCATGACGCGCTCGCCGGTCTTTTCGACCGTGTCGCGCTCGGAGAACGCTCCGGACTGCCAGAGCATTGCGTCAACCAGCGTGGTCTTGCCATGATCGACGTGTGCGACGATGGCGACATTTCGCAGGTCGGGACGCGTGGACATATGTGGACTCCTCAAATGTGGATACAGATTTATGCGTGTGAGGGGGCGCGCACGCCGCAGACACGACCGGTTCGAACCGATTTCACGCACATACGCCTTCAAGAATATCGGCTAAACAAGGGGCAACGCGATCCCCGTGTTGCGAATTCCACCACGTCGTGGACACGTGGCGGAGATATGAGGGGCCATCGGCCGGTCTATTTGCTCGTTCACAAGCAATGGCGTTAACTGGCTTGTATGACTGACATCGCCACGCTCAGCGCAGACGTTTCTACGGCCTCGGCCCTTGTCACCCCCTTCGGCGCGCACCTGCTGTCCTGGCGTCCCACGGGCCACCCGGACGTCCTGTGGCTTTCCTCCCGCGCGGTGCTGGATGGCACGAAGGCGATCCGCGGCGGCATCCCCCTGTGCCTGCCCTGGTTCGGCAGCCCCACCGATTCCCCGACGAGGCCCGGTCAGGGAGCGAGTGCCCACGGTTTCGCGCGCACGAGCCCCTGGACGCTACTGGGAAGCACCCAACCCGCGAACGACGCCCCGGCCTCGTTCTCCTTCGAGCTGCACCACACGGGCGAAACCTCCGCCCTCTACCCGCACTCCTTCTGCGCGCGTCTGGACATCACCGCCGGGGCCGAGCTGAACATGACCCTCACCCTCACAAACGAGGACGACCATCCTTTCGCGATCGAGGCCGCCCTGCACACCTACCTGCACGTCGGAGACGTGAAGGACGTGACGCTGGAGGGCCTGGACGGGGAGCGCTACTACGACAAGGTTCGCGAGCGCTACGCCACCCAGACCGGCGACGTCACGTTCATCGGGCCGACCGACCGCGTCTACACCTCCACCCAGCAGGTCCAGGTCGTCGACCCGAAGCTGGGCCGGCGCATCATCGTGGACAAGAACGGTTCGGGCTCGACGATCGTGTGGAACCCCTGGTCACAGGGCGCGGCCACGATGAGCGACATCGGCGAGGGCGAGTGGCAGAACTTCGTGTGCGTGGAAACCGCGGCGGTGCGCGAGCGTGCGCTGACGCTGTGGCCGGGGCACCCCCACATCATGACGCAGACCCTTGCCGTGGAGACGCTGGACTAACCGCCCCACGGGTAGGATTGGCTCCAGCTACGACCAGAAAGGCCCTCATGGCTCTCACTTCCGCGATCGCGTCCGCGTATCTGTCCGTTTCCCGCTGGAAGCTGTCCACGCAGCCCCTGCCGGACAAGGTCATCGTCATCGGTGCCCCGCACACCTCGAACTGGGACGGCGTCTTCATGGCGATTTCCATGTGGAAGTCCGGGCGCTCGTTCTCGTTCCTGGTGAAGGATTCCGTCGTCAAGGCTCCGGTGCTCGGGTGGTTCGTCAAGAAGATTGGCGCGGTTCCCGTGGAACGCAGCGCCGCGCACGGCCTGGTCGATCAGGTTGCCCAGCGCATCCGCGAGGCAGACTCGTTCACGCTGTGCATCACGCCGAAGGGCACACGCTCGCCGCGAGATTTCTGGAAGTCCGGCTTCTACCGCATCGCAATGGAGGCGGGCGTGCCAATCCAGCTGGGCTTCATCGACCGCAACACCCGCACGTTTGGCTGGGGCCCGACGTACCAGCTGACGGGCGACGTGCGCGCCGACATGGAGGTCATCCGCGCGTTTTACGCCGACAAGGTGGGCATTCGCCCCGAGAAGACGTCTGTGCCACGGCTGCGCGCTGAGGACGAGGCCGAATGAGGTTCGCGCGAGCGCTGCTCGGTACCGCTGGGGCGCTCGCCCTGGCGGCGGGTGGCGCTGCAGCGCATGCGGACGAGCCGACGCAGATCCGCCTCGTCGAGGTGTACGAGATGACGCCGGGCGTGAGCGCGACCCACCAGGTGACCCTGTCGACCGATCACGCTTTAATCGGCGAGCAGTGTCAGTCGATGGGCACGGCCGCCCAGGCGACTTCTTCGCTGCTGGTGGATGCGGGCGGGGTCATGGGATGCCGTTTCACCTGGAATCTCGAGGACGCGGGTGCCGAGGTCGTCTCGGTCGACGACGGCGGGGTTTTCCACTTCGAGTCGACGTCGGCCCGACTGCTGGAGGGCTTTTCCTCGCCCGAGGCATCGGCCTCGATCGAGTCGGTGACCCTCATCGCTCACGATTCAGTCATCGTCGAGGCCTCTGACGGCGGGGAGGTGTCCACCCCTTCGTCGTCTACGAAGAACGACGCGAGCACCGTCGTGTGGCACAGCGTGACGAACAACGTGAGCGCGTCGGGCTCGGTTGCCCCGGACGCCTCCGCGCCGACGCCGTCACCCTCCCCGTCTTCGAGCGCCACCCCCATACCTTCCTCTGCGCAGCGAGGAGGAAGCTCGCTCGGGCGTTCCCTGATGCCCGCCCTCGCGCTGACTGGGTCGGTGTTAGCTCTGGTTGTCATCGGGGCGTTCGTGCGGGGTCGCGCCGCGTCGCAACGGCGTGCAGCAGACGCTCAGTTCGATCGCGACGCCTCGCTGAAGAATGCACGCCGCGCTCAGGCGAATGCGCGTCAGACCTCCGCGCTCCCCTACGCGCGCCGCGCGGCCGGCTCAACCGAGTCCGAGCCACCTTCGGACGAGGAGCGTTTCGCTCCTCCCGAGTAATTTTATTCGTCTGCGGCAACGACGTGCCCCGACCTCTGCGCGAGGCCGGGGCACGTGTCGTTAGCCGATGTGGAAGTATCGTTCGACGAGCTCTTCCACCGAAATACGCGAGTCGGCCAGGTCGTCGCGCAGGTGCATGTCCCCGAGCGCGACCAGGCGAGACGCCCACGAATCGATGAGGCCCGCGGGGAACACTCCCTTCGCCTCGTAGTCCTCGCGCTGGGTGAGAAGCCTGCCGGCGGCCTCGAAGCAGGATCCGGGCAGCTGATCGAGGTTGGGGGTCTGCGAGGCATCGCCGTCGACCTTTCGCTCGCGCGCATAGTCGGCCATGCCAGGTTCGGTCAGGCCGATGCGTGCCGCGACAGCGATACCGGCCAGCAGCAGGTGGACGGCCGCGGAACCGTCGGGGCTGCGCAGCTCGACCGTTTGAGAGTCGTTCGGCAGCTCGTCAATGGCAGGCTCGGCGGGGTTCGCGTCACGGAACATCGAGTCGTCGATGTTCTGCCATCCCAGGGGCACGCGCACGAGGACGGAGCGATTACGGTCGCCCCAGCAAATCGCCGTGGGAGCCTCCTGATGCGGCACGAGGCGCAGGAAGGAGGTGGGGACCGTGTTGCCAAAGGCGGTGAGGGAAGCTGCATGCGACAGGTAACCGCCGATGACCTTCAGGGCCGTCTCTGTCAGGCCCGACCCGGTCGAGAACTGGTTGACACCGTCCTTGACGAGGCGGGTGTGGAAGTGCATGCCCGACCCGGCCTGACCGACCGCGATCTTCGGCGAGAAAGAGACGTGAATGCCGTAGGAGTGGGCGACTTCGCGCAGCACCCACTTGGCGAGCACCATCTGGTCGGCGGCATCCAGGGCGTCCACGGGCAGGAACTCGATCTCCTGCTGGACCATCTGGCGACCGTCGGACACGAAGTTACCGACCTCCGAGTGGGCGTACTTGACCGCGCATCCCATGGACACCAGGTGCAGCAGGGTTTCCGTGCGCACGCTCTCCCACTTCGAGAAGGGGCCCGATTCGTGGTAGCCGCGCTGTGGTTCGACGGGGAACAGGTCCTCCTCGTCGGAGAAGAGGTAGTACTCAAGTTCGCCGAGGGCCTGTAGCTCGCAGCCTGTCTCTTCCTTCAGGGCGCGCTGAGCCTTGCGCAAAACCTCCTGCGGTGCCGAGGCCAGGGGCTTGCCGTCGACGTCGTAGAAGCCGCACAGGATATCCAGGGTCGGAATGTGCGAGAAGGGGTTGAGGAAGGACGTGGCCAGGCGGGGCACGACGTACAGGTCCGAGGAGGTCGCCTCGACGAAGGCGAAGAGCGACGAGCCGTCGACGCGCTCCCCCAGCGTCAGCACACGATCCAGGTGAGCCTTCGACTGGATCGCGAAGTTCAGCGTCTTCAGGCGACCATCTCCTCCGACATAGCGCAGGTTGAGCATCCTGATGCCGTTGTCCTCGATATAGCCGATGATGTCGGCTTTCGTAAATTCCTTCGCCGGCTTTCCGAGGGCAGCCACGAGGGGGTTGGGACTGAGGGAAACGGTGTCGGTCGACAGCATGAAGCACTCCTCTTTGAGTATGACTGGGTTCACGTTAGCGTGACCATTGTAGACCCGTTGAGCAAACCTGACAGACGGGAGATAATCGCAGACTTTCAATAGTCTGTGCAGATTGACGAACGAAAACACTCCAGAGTATTAGTGATGCTTGTTACACTTTTCGTAGCCAAGCCCAAGGAGCCACCATGGCGACCACTCCCCCCAGCCTTCCGCACGACACGACCAGACCACCCGCCTGCTCGTGGCGCGGCCTCCTTATCGATTCCGCACGCACATTCTGGCCGGTCCCAACCATGGAACTACTCCTGACCGTCATGGCCCGCTACCGTTTCAACGTCCTGCACTGGCACCTCACCGACAACGCCGGCTGGCGCATGCGCGTGCCCGGATACCCCATGCTGACCACAATCGGCGGCAACATCCCCCGACAGCCCAGCGACTGGTACGACGCTGAATGCGCTCCCGGCAGGAAAGGATCATGGCGTCTTACCCCGGCCCACTCGACCCAAGGTTTCTACTCGGACGCCAACATTCGCCACCTCGTTGACTTTGCAGCGGCGCGCGGTATCCGCATTGTCCCCGAAATTTCCATCCCCTCCCACGCTGGAGCCGCGATCCGCGCGTACCCCCACCTGGGAAACCCCGCCCTCGTCAATAAGGCTGCACACGGAACCAACCAGACACTCTGGCCCAGCGCCGCCTCCCTCAGCTTCGTCGAAGCCGCATTCCATCACGCCTGCTCCCTCTTCCCGTCCCCGACCATCCACATCGGGGGAGCATCGACCGACTGGGGGGCGTGGGAATCCGATTCCTCCCTGATGCGCGCAGGACTCGGCTCCGGCGCAGTGATCGAGCGGCTTTTTATCGACCGGGCGCTGCGCGCCCTTCACTTCCACGGCAGGCGCGCGGCCGCGTGGGACACCCTCACGATGGCCTATCCGACGCCTCCTCCGGGAACCATTCTCCTCGCCCACCGACGCGGGGACGCTGGACGCCGGGCCGCCGAATCTTCTCGAGCGCCGTGGGTCCTGGCGGACGCCGACATCCTCACCCTCAGCCACCCGGGGCGCGTCAACAACGCCCTCGAACTGGGCCACACCCTGCCTGACCGCCTCACCCACGCGTTACGCGGGGAGCGTCTGAAAGGAGTCGAGGCCGTGGCATGGTCTTCGACCATCACCACCCCAGACCTCCTCTTCTACCATCTCCTCCCCCGCCTCCTCGTCGTCGCGGAAGCAGCGTGGCACGGGGAGAACTCCCTCTCCTGGGAGAAACTGGCACCTCTCATCGAACACGAGATGGCACACCTGCGACGCACAGTCCCCTACTGGAATCCACAGCAGCCATAGTGAAGGGCCGCGCACCCAAACCGAATGCGCGGCCCCGTGCCCCCTAGCAGGGCAGGATTCGGAGCAGGCATGAACCCACCCCACTAGGACTATGAAGGTGCTACGACCAGGCTTTCAGACGCTCAGCGAGAGCGCGTGCCGCAGCGTCCAGACGCTCTGCTTCCTGGACATCCTCACCCTTGACCGCACGCCAGTAGGCGACCTTCGTCCGCAAGAACTCACGCCGCAGCTCAAGAATCTGCGCTTCTTCCCGCAATCGTTCATCCTGCTGTTCCAGCAAGGTAATGAACTCGGAAATATCACGCTCGCCGCCAAGGCCCGAGCGAACATACTCACGCATATCAGCGATCGACATGCCCGACGCCGACAGGCACGATACCCACGTCAACAGCTCGAGGTCGTCTTCCTGATAGATACGGTGACCACTCGAAGGATCACGCGCGATGGCGGGAATAACGCTCACATCCTCGTAGTAACGCAGGGTGGACGCGGGCAGCCCAACAAGCGCCGCTACCTCCTTGATGGAGTACGTGCGCCCGGAGCTAGTCCCTACCATGACTTCACCCTAAAAGACCTCAAGTCCTTGAAGTCAAGCGGAAGTGCGGGACGTGCATCACGCGCTACGACCTGCACAAAGGCGCAATCACCCATCTATCGCCGCGCAGGGTTGAGAATCGGCGCAAAACGCCACAGCGCACCCGCGTTAGAGAAGCTCTGCACGCCTCTGGAAAGCCCAGATCGGACAGGTCTCCTCACGCATATGAACATCGACGCGGTCGAGAAGTTCACAACCGCCATTCAGATAGAAACGCGCATTCTTTTCCGTCGAGGTCACGAAGCCGTAGGCACGCCCACCACGCTTAGCCACATAATCCGGCAGGACCTTGGAAACCAGCCAACGCCCCACACCGCGGCCGCGCATGCTCGCATCAACGGAGAGCACCTCGAGATACCAGTCAAAATCGCCATTATCAATGGCGATCTGATCGGATCGGTCGGTCACGTCGAGGAAATCAGCCACGAGGCGCGGGGACGCGTAGCGGAAGAGCTCATACCCTCCACTGACGAAGCTACGCACCACACCAACCTTGCGATCATGCATGAGCGCCGTTGCGACAATGCGCCCCTCATGCTCCACGACAACCGCATGACGCACCCACTGATAGGAAGAGGCGAGCATCCGATTGATCGCGGCCAGACATTGCGGGTAACGGTCCGGCTGGTAGAGGTAGGGCTTGAGCATGATATGCAGCGGATAGTCGAGGAACCCCTCGGTGATAATACGCGTCATTTCGGGAATATCATCGCGCGTAGCAGGTCGACACTTCACGGGCCACCCCCTTCATCAACATGGACATATGAGCGATTATCTATCGAAAACCTAACTGCAGGTAGATACCTGCCATCCTACGGGATAGACGCCGATCTAGCCTTGTCAACGAGGTATGTTTTTCTTTGTCACTCGACACTCTTTCACTTGACGATCGGTCGGGTATTCTCGCGCACACTCCCCCTCGTTGCTTTGTATCCACGAACGGACGATAATCGAGTGGTTCATATCAGGAGGACTGCATGCGACTCTTTCGCGCCCTGTGCGCCACGCTCGGGGCACTGC
Organism: Actinomyces sp. HMSC035G02; assembly: GCA_001838165.1. Classification (GTDB taxonomy): domain Bacteria; phylum Actinomycetota; class Actinomycetes; order Actinomycetales; family Actinomycetaceae; genus Pauljensenia. The sequence goes on from KV835914.1 coordinate 69,444, forward strand.
TCATCGTGTCGACGCTACCGTCGGGGGCCTATGCCGCCGACGCGCCGACACTCTCAGAGACATTCGTCCTGACCAAGGACGGCCAGCTCGTCGACACGCTGACGATCATCGATCCGTCGCGGACGATGAGCGAATCGGCGTGCCAGCCATACGCCGGTAAGTCGTCGGACCAGCACGTTGAGTTCGTGACGCGCGACGACGCGACCGTGTGCCACATGCAGCTCATGTACACGAATGCGGAGAATGAGTCCGAGTTCTCCCTCGAGGACTCCGGCGAGTTCATCATGACCGCTCACGCCGAGCGTACGCTCACCGAGTCTCGCAAATTGTTCCACCCGGACCTGACGCTTAAGTCTCTCTCCCTGAGCGTCGAGGGAGAGGTGCAGTCCTCCACCGCGGGTGCTTCCACGTCTGCGACAACGTACGAGGGCCGCACATTCTCCGTCACTTCATGGACCGACACCGTGCCCCAAATGATCACCGTGAAGGGCTCTCTCACCCCTGGCGGAGACCCCAGTGCCGCGGCGACGACGAATGCGTTGAAGGATCCGTGGGGCGCGACCCCGATGCCTGCCTCGGCCTCGGCGAGCCCGAGTGCCGCGCCGACGGCAGATGCTCCCGCCGCACCCGAGTCCTCCGATCCGCCGATTGCTCTTCTCGTCGGTCTCATCGTTGGCCTCATCCTTCTCGTTATCGGCATCGTCATTGTCGTCTACGTTGTGCGGGCCAAGCGCGGAAAGAAAGCCACATCCAAAACGCAGGGCGCTGCCCCGGTATCTCATGAACGCCGTCCCTCCCCTTCTCGCGGGAACGAGGGCGTGGAGCTCTACGCTCCTCCTGCTCCGAATGCGCCCGCCCCTGCTCCGGCCGCACCGTCCACCCCGGCCGCTTCTTCTGCCGAGCGTCCTTCGGCCTCGCTGAATCCTCCGCAGCCGACGCCGCGAGACACCGGTTTCACGTGGGAGCACAAGTCGCGCCCGAAGCCCACCGCAGCTCCCACGGCTGGGAGCGCGGAGGCTCCCAAGAAGCGACGCTCACGCAAGGACCACAGGCCCGCGGTCTTCCCCGAGCGCCCTGCGCAACCGATGGCCGGTCAGCCGATGCCTCCCGCTGGCATGTCCAGCGGCTCCCTCCAGGCCCCGATCACTGGCGCTCCTCAGCGCACCGCCGCCCCTGTCACGCCCCCTGTTTCCCCCCAGGCTCCTATCGTCGCGCCTACTCCGACCGTCACTCCAACACCCACGCAAGTGTCCCAGCCCGTCGTGCCGGCACCGCAGGCCGCAGCAGCATCGGCACCTCAGCAAGAGACTCACACGGAGTCCACCTCTGATTCCTCGCTTCGTCGTCGTTCACGCCAGGTGTCGGGGGCTCAGCCGGCGGCCTCCGCTCAGCCAGCGTTCCCAAGCAGACGTTCACAGCGTCAGGCGGTCCACGACGCGCATGTTCCGCAGCCTATCCCGGCACCCGACGAAGCACCCGCGGCTCAGCAGACGCCGGTTCCCATGCCCGAACCTCCCGTCCCACCCGTCCCGCCGCCTCCCGCGAGCGCAGTCGACGCTCCCGAGACGATGCTGATCCCGAAGGTCCCCCAGGTCGCCATCCCGATGCCCGAACCGGTCGTGGCGGTTGAGCCCGAACCGGTCATGGACCCCGAGCCGGTTGCCGAGCCCGAACCCGTCGTGGTGGCCGAGCCCGAGCCGATCGTCGAGCCGGAGCCCGAGCCGATTGCCCAGCAGGAGCCCGTCGCGGAACACGAGCCCATCGTGGAACACGAGCCCGTTGTCGAGCCTGAACCCATCGCGGTCGTCGAACCCGAGCCCGTCGTCGAACCGGAACCCGTCGTGGCGGTCGAACCCGAACCCCTCGCGGTCGTCGAACCCGAGCCGGTTGCCGAGCCCGA